>DATJUA010000068.1:0-51175 GCA_035502815.1 Solirubrobacteraceae bacterium | reverse complement strand
GCGGCCTCGAGGGCCTTGCGCGTCTCGTTGGCCGCCTTGCCGGTGGCCGCGCGCTCCTGCGCCGGAAGCTGCGCCACGCTGCGCAGCAGGTTCGGGAGCTCGGCCTTGCGGCCGAGGTATTCGATGCGGACGTCCTCGAGTGTGTGGGTGTCGTTCGCCGCCTCGATCGCGCCCTCGGCCTGCGCCCGGATCTCGTCTATGCGTGACGTCATTCCGGCGCCATCCTACGGCTCACTTCGTAGAGCGCGATAGTGGCCGCCATCGCCGCGTTCAGGCTGTCGGTCTGGATCGGGATGTGCGCGAGGTGATCGGCGCTCGCCACGACGTCTTCGGGCAATCCATCGCGCTCGGACCCCACCAGTAAGCTGACCGCCCGCTGGCCGATGGCGCTGGAGGTGGCATATACGGGACTGGAACGCCAAAGTCCCGCGAGGGGTTCGCCCGCGCCCGGCACAAGTGCGATCTTCTCGCCGGGAAGCGAGTTCGGATCGGCGCGCGAGAGCGGGAGCGAGAAGATCGCGCCCATCGATGCCCGGACGGCCTTCGGGCTGTAGGGGTCGGCGGTCCCGGCGCCGAGTGCCACCGACGACGCCCCGAACGCTTGAGCGCTTCGGAGCACCGCCCCGACGTTCCCCGGGTCGTGGACGCCGTGCAGGTACACGCACAGCGGTCCGACGGGCGCCGGCGCCCACCGTTCTTCGTACACCGCGAGCGTGCGCGTCCCCGAGCCGAGACCCGATGCCGAGGCGAGCAGATCCGGGTCGACGAGCGTGCCTGGCAAGCCGCTGCCCGCCGCCGCGTATCGCTCGATGGCGATCCAGCCGCTCGCATCCGCCGAACCTAATAAATCCTCACCCTCAGCCACGAACAAGCCGGACCGTTCGCGCCAGCGCCGCCGCTGCCGCAGCTTGCGGATCTCCTTGAGGCGTGCGTTATCGTGGCTCGTGATGGGCATGGTCCGTGCCTTGTCGTTGCTGTGTTGCTGTTTGCTGCTCGCCGCCTGCGGGTCGTCGAAGAGCAGCAGCACCAGTTCGACGGCCAGCTCGACGACGGCCGGCGGCGGGACGTCCACCGGCGTCTCTGACGCGGTCCAGACCGCCCGCGTGCAGGCGTCGGTGTGCCTGCGCGCCCACGGCATCAACGTCCCGGACCTGACCGCCGGCGGCGGACGTCTCCTGAACGCCGTGAAGATCATCGCGAGCTACCCGCAGGCCAAGGTGCAGGCGGCCGAGCAGGCGTGCGCGAGCGAGCTCAAGCAGGCCTTCCCGAACCTGGCCAACGTCACCCCGGCCGAGCAGGCCCAGCGCCTGAAGGAGGCGACCGTGTTCGCGCAGTGCATGCGCGCGCACGGCATCAACTTCCCGGATCCGACGACCGCGGCGGCCAACCCCCAGGCCTACCTGAAGGCGGTGAGCGCGATCAACACGAGCAGCCCCGCCTACAAGTCGACCGCACCGAGCTGCCGCTCGCAGGCGCTCAAGGTCGCTTCCGGCTGAGCCGGCCCTGATGTAGATCGTGGTGGTGGGGGTCATGTGAAACGAAAACGGGCGCCCTCCTGAAGGAGCGGCGCCCGGGTGGCGGTGCTGGTTGGTCGGCGTCTCGTCAGCCGGCCGCCAGCGCCTCGCGGGCGCGGTCGGCAAAGCGTCGGAAGGTGTCGGCGTCGCGGACGGCGATGTCCGCGAGGATCTTGCGGTCGAGCTCCACGCCGGCCAGCTGGAGGCCGTGCATGAACTGCGAGTAGGACATGTCGTGCTGGCGCGCGGCGGCGTTGATGCGGGTGATCCACAGGCGGCGGAAGTCGCGCTTGCGGTTGCGCCGGTCGCGGTAGCGGTACTGGTCGGCCTTGAGCACGGCCTCCTTGGCCACCCGATAGTGCCGGCTCGCGTCACCGCGGAACCCCTTGGCCATCGCCAGCGTGGCGCGACGCTTCTTACGCGCGTGGACCGAGCGCTTGACCCGGGTCATCCCCGCTCCCTCCGCTTGGCCCCGAGCAGCTTCTTCACCCGCGGCTCATCGTGCGGGCTGATCCACGACGGCTTCGCCTGGCGGCGCTTGCGCTTGGGCGACTTCTTCTCGAGGATGTGGGTCGAGAACGCGCGCCGCCCCCGCACCTTGCCGGTCGCGGTCAGCTTGAAGCGCTTCTTGGCGCCGGAATGAGTCTTCGTCTTCGGCATGGAAAGAAAGGGATTTTCCGGCGGCGCCTGGCGGCGTCGCCTTGGCGCTAGTAAAGCAGACGTCAGCGGCGGCGACCGAGAACTAAGCGGCGGCGCCGCGGGGACGAGAGACGGCGGCCTCGTCGTCGAGCTGACCGTTCTCCCCGGGCTCGGGCGTCTCGTCAGCCGGCGCCTCAGGCGTCTCGTCAGCCGGCGCCTCGCCCGTGGTGTCGCCGGAGTCGGTGAGTGCCTCTTCCGTCGGCGTGTCCTCGTCGGTGGCCTTCTCCTGATGGCCATCCTTCTCTCCCGCGAGTACCGCCTTGGATGGCGCCAGCAGCATCGTCATGTTGCGCCCGTCCTGGACCGGCGACTGCTCGACGACCCCGATATCGGACAGTTCGCTGGCCAGGCGATCAAGCAGCGCCGTGCCTCGCTCGGGGTGGGTCACCTCGCGGCCGCGGAACATAATCGTGATCTTCACCTTGTCGCGATGGCGCAAGAACCGCGCCACGTGACCCTTCTTGGTGTCGTAGTCGTTCTGGGCGATCTTGGGGCGGAACTTGATCTCCCGCACGGTGATCTGCTGCTGATGGCGGCGCGCGGCCTTCTGCTTCTGGGCCTGCTCGTACTTGTACTTCGAGTAGTCGAGCACGCGCACGACGGGCGGACGCGCGTCCGGAGCCACCTCGACCAGATCGAGGTCTCGCTCCTGGGCATACACCAGCGCCTCGGACGTCTTCACGACCCCTACCTGCTTGCCATCGTCGCCGATAAGGCGCACTTCAGGCACGCGAATGCGGTCGTTGATCCGAGTCTGGTCCCGTTCGGGCGGGCGCCGATCGAACTTACGAGGGACCGGCACTAGCTGCGATGAAAGGGGAACGTCAAGCGGTGACGGGCCCTATGTGATGTCGCGCATGGATCAACGAGGGCGAGTATAGCGGCGGATCTACAGGTTCGTGCGGGTTTTGACCTGGTCGGCGAGCCGCTCGATAAACGCCCCGACCGGCACGGATCCGACGTCGCCCCGGCGATGCTCGCGAACCGCCACCTCCTCGCTCTCCTGCTCCCGGTCGCCGACCACCAGCATGTACGGGATCTTGCGGAGCTCGGCATCGCGGATCTTGCGGCCGACCGACTCGGACCGGTCGTCGTACTCGGACCGCAGCCCGACCGCCTTCATCCGGGCCGCTACCGCGCGCGCGTAATCAAGATGGCGATCGGTGATCGGCAGCACGATCGCTTGCACGGGGGCAAGCCAGGGTGGGAGCTCCCCGTTCAGGTGCTCGAGCAGGATCCCGATGAACCGCTCATAGGAGCCCATCAGTGCCCGGTGGATCATCACCGGCTGGTGCTCGGCGTTGTCGGCGCCGGTGTAGGTGAGGCCGAACCGGGCGGGCATGTTGTAGTCGAGCTGGCAGGTTCCCAGCTGCCAGGAGCGCCCGAGTGAATCGGTCAGATGCATGTCGATCTTCGGCCCGTAGAACGCGCCGTCGCCCGGGTTGACGGTGTACTCGAGACCGTGGCTGTCGAGTGCCTGGATCAGAGCGGTCTCGGCGTGGTCCCACAACTCGTCGTCGCCGATGCGGTTCTCCGGGCGGGTGGACAGTTCGAGCTTCACGTCGAGTCCGAATACGGCATAGGTGGCGAACGCGAACTCGAGCACGCCCGCGACCTCTTCCTGAATCTGGTCCTCGGTGCAGAAGATGTGGCTGTCGTCCTGGGCGAAGTGCCGCACGCGCAGCAGTCCGTGCAGCGTGCCACCGGGCTCGCGCCGGTGCAGCAGGCCGGGTTCCCAGTAGCGGAGCGGCAGCTCGCGGTATGAGTGACGCTCGAGCGAGTAGAGCTGGCAGTGGCCGGGACAGTTCATCGGCTTGATCGCCATCTGCCGGTCCTCGTACTCGGTGATGAACATCTCGCCGCGGAACTTGTCCCAGTGACCCGAGGTCTTCCAAAGCGAGCTGTCGTAGATCTGCGGAGTCTTGACCTCGACGTAACCCCGTTCGCGACCCATATCGCGACTGAGCGTGACCAGCGAGTTGAATACCTCGGTGCCCGCCGGCAGCCAGAACGCCGCGCCGGGAGACACCTCGGAGAATGTGAACAACCCGAGTTGCGGCCCGAGCTTGCGGTGATCGCGCGCCCGCGCCTCTTCGAGGCGCTCGAGGTACTCCTCGAGAGCCTTATCGGAGAAGAAGGCGGTGCCGTAGATACGTGTCAGCATCGGTCGCTTTGAGTCACCTCGCCAGTACGCGCCCGCGACCGACTGGAGCTTGAACGACTTGATCCGCTTGGTCGACGGAGAGTGCGGGCCCCGGCACAGGTCGGTGAACGGGCCGTTGGTGTACAGGGACACGGTGGGCACGCCGTCGCGCTCGACCAGGTCCTCGATCAGCTCCACCTTGTAGTCCTGGCCCTCCCGCAGGAAGCGGTCAAGCGCCGCGCTCGCCGGGACGTCCTCGCGCACGAACGGTTCGTCGGCGGCGATGTGCTCACGCATCTTGGCCTCGATCCGCTCGAAGTCAGCCTCCGACACGACGGTGCCCTCGGGGAAGTCGAAGTCGTAGTAGAAGCCGTTCTCGATCGGGGGGCCGATCGAGATCTTCACCCCGGGATACAGCTCCATCACCGCGGTGGCGAGCACGTGAGCCGCGTCGTGGCGAATCAGGTCCAGGGCGTCCTCGCCGCTTCGGTCGGTCAGCACCTCCAGCCTCACGCGTCCGTTGGGGCTCTCGGCCAGCGGGCGCGCCAGATCGCGGACCTCGCCGTCGACCTTGACGGCGAGCGCCGCACGGGCCAGGCCGGGACCGATCGCGGCCGCCGCGTCCGCGCCTGTCGCGCCGTCGCTCAGGGTCAGGATCTTGCCGTCGGGAAGCTCGAGCTCCATGCTGCCCCGGATGCTAGTGGTCGGTCGGAGAGCTCAGCCGCGCGTCACGCGGAAGGAGAACCTGCCGACGACCTCAGGCCGGACCTCGATCGCAGGGCACGCCACCTGCGCCGACGGCGGCCCGCACCGGACCGTCTGGCTGAGCACCACCTGTCCTTGGTAAGTCTCTGCGCACCAGGCCGAGTGCGCACCCGGCACCAGGGTGACCCGGACGAGCGCTCCCTGAGCTGCCGCGGGCGCCGTCGCAGCGCCGCTCCACACGCATCCCGATCGCTTCCCAGCACCGGCTGACACCCGGTAGCTGCGCACCAGCGAGCCGCCGGGCTCGGTGCTCACGCCGGCGCGGAAGCTGACCACAAAGTGGGCCCTGGTCGATCCCGTGCGCGGGGTCACCGCCGGGTGCATGGTGGCGGCGGCGTGCGCGGCCGGCGGAGCATCCCCGGCGGCCGCCTGCGAAACGGCCGCGGTCGCCGCGATCCCCAGTACCGCGATCGATGCCGCGACCCTCCATCTCATCTCGCGGTCGAGTCTACCCACGGATGGGCGGGTTGAGCGCGGGTCGATACATTTACGGATTCCCAGGGCGATTAGCTCAGCTGGGAGAGCGCCGTCTCGACAAGGCGGAGGTCGCTGGTTCGAGTCCAGCATCGCCCACTCCGGTAGCCATTGGGGATTCGGCTACTTCGGGAGTTGGTCAGTTCGGGGGGTGCGTCCTGAGTGCGTCCCGCAGACTTCCTCGCGGGCGGTTTTGATGGCCTCGGCGGCGGGGACGCGGGGCTGGTTCTCAAGCTCTCGCATCGTCCCCGCGTAGTGCCGCGCGAGGGTCGCGACGGAGTGCCCGGCCTGCTCGGCGACGTAGGTGAGGCTGCGGCCCTCCCAGAGCAGGAGCGAGACGAACGAGCCGCGGAGACGGTACGGCCGCAGGTCACCGGTGACACCCGCCTCGATCGCGGCGGGGCGCCAGACGCGCCGGCGCCAGTTGGCCCAGTCCTCGCGCGTCCAGGCACCGCCGGACGGACGCGGAATGATCAGCTCGCTGTCCGGCGGGCGGCCGCAGGCCATCCGCCACTCGGCGAGGTCCTGCCCCAGCGGCGCGATCAGGTCGACGTCGCGCGCACGGCCGGTCTTCGTCGCGAACACGTGGAGCGTGCGCTCCCGCAGATCGCCCCAGGTGCAGCCGCGGTCCTCGATCGGGCGCAGACCGGCGTAGGCGAGCGTCGAGACGATCAGGGCGTCGCGCTGGCGGTCGCGCGGAGAGCCGAACGAAGCCTCGTATTCGCGGCGCGGCCGCTTGCCGTTCCCCGCCGCCGGAACGACCCGCGTCCGCGGCTGAAGCAGGTTCGCCCGGATCCGCTCGACGATGTGCGGCGAGAGCGGCTGCGGTAGCTGCGTCGGCCGCTGCTTGGGCTTGTCGACCAGCTGCGCCGGATTCACCGGGATCAGCCCGCGGACGACGGCGCGGCGAAGGATGCCCTGGAGCAGCATCAGCGCCTTGCGCTGCGTCGGCGCGCCCACCTTCGCTCGGCTCATCTGCTCGCGGAAGTCCTCGACGGCCATCGGCGTGATCTCGCGCAGCTCGTAGTCGCCGAGCCGCGGCAGCAGGTGCACGCTCCAGACCTCGAGGTAGCGGCGCCGCGTATCCGGTGCCAGGTTTGGGATCGCGTAGCGCGGCCACCACTCGTCCTCGACGAACTCGGCGAGGGTCTGCCGCGACTGGATGATGCCCGGAGCAAGTGCCCCCAGCTGTTTGCGCCGTTTGATGTCGACATCGAACGCGCGGGCATCCTCCGCGCGCAGAAAAGCGCGGGACAGCTTTCGGCCACCCTCGGACCACCTGACCTCGAACCGCTTGCCGCGTTTGCGAACGCTCATCCGCCCCTCCCCTCCATCGCCTGCAGTCGCTCGACGCTAGCGGGGGCGTCGGATCTCCTAGCGCCGGTGCGCGGCGGACGCGGCCGCGGGGATCGCGAGAACGGGCTCGGCGAAGCGCAGCGAGATTGAAACCAGTCGTCGACGGCCTCCTCGCGCACCAGCCATTTACCGCCGATCAGCGCCGCTTCGAGCTCGCCAGACCGGATCGCGCGACGGACCGTGCGGTGTTCGCAGCGCATGCGCTCCGCGACCTCTTGGACCGTCAGGATCGTGCCCATTGCTTGCCTGCCATTACTCGGAGGAGTTCGGTGTTCAGCGGCGAAGGGAATGCTAACGCATTGCTTTGTTTGTGATAATAGATGTCGCCCCGGCGAATACGCATGACTACTGACGAGCCCGATAAGACCGACGCTTGGCTGACCGTTGCGGAGATCGCGGAGGAGCTGCACCTCAATCCCGCGACCATCCGCCTGTGGATCTCGAAAGGGCTGCTGCCGGCCAGGCGGGCCGGGCTGCGGAAACTTCTGGTCCTTCGCGCCGATCTCGACTGGCTGTTGCGCGAGCGGGAGGGGATCAAGACGCGCCGCCAGGTCGACGCGCTCCAGGCCCACCTGGACCAGCCGCCCGAGCTGACCACCACCGGCCGGGTGACGTCTGACTCCTCGGCCGAGTCGCCGGCGGCCCACGAGCGGTTGATGGAGGCGTTGAAGGCGCTGAGCGAGGCCGATGAGGACCTTGCGGCCGCTCGCGCCGAGAGCGAGAACGCGCCGCCTGACCCGGGCTTTCCTCACCGGGTGCGCGAGCTCGCGTTTGCGTTCATGCGCCAGAGCGACGCGCTGACGCGCGCCGCCAACATCCAAGGCCTCACTTGGAACCCGGCCGTCGGGCCGCTGCGTCAGCGGCCGATCTCGCACGAGCTGCGGCCGGGCGCGAACCGTCCGGGTCCACCCCGCCTGTGGGCGGCGTTCGATCGCGCGGTCGACGAGGTCGCGGTCGCCCGGTCGGGGACCGATATGCGCATGCTCGCGGTGCAGACCAGGGCGCTGGCGGACCGTTTGCACGAGATAGCGGATGCGCTCGGTGAGAAGCCGGAGCAATGGGGCGCGTGACCCTGGATTTTCGGTCCGCGACGTGGTCCGCAGTTCCTGGACTTGGTCGGTCTGGGTTGCGGACCAGTGCTGGCCGCCATCCGCCCCGCCTTCACTGGGGTTTGTGGGGTCGGCGGCGCTCTTGGTGGCAGCTGACTACCCGCCCCCCACGTGCAAGCACAGATGGGTGGGGTTCGGGTAGTCAGCTGCCAGTCGAGCGCCTGGGTTCTGTTTCGGTGCGGGCGGGGCGGACGGCGGTCGGGATCCGGTGGCTGGAGCGGGGTTGGGTGTCGGGATGAGTAGAGGTGTGAGGCTGGGTCCTGGGACTGTGAGGGTGGGGCGGTTCATCGGGCGGCTGGGTGTCGTGTCGTTGCCTGCTGTTGAGGTCGGGCTTGGTCTTGATGAGCGTGTCGTGCGGCGGCATGTCGCGAAGCTCGAGGCGGCGGGGTGGCTGGTACGGGAGCCGTGGATCTGGGGTGAGGGATCGGTCGTGTGGCTCACGACTGCTGGCATCGAAGGGGTGGGGCTCGGCGGTGTGCGCCCGGTGAAGTCGCCGGCCGGGGCGACCACGATCAGCCACGGTGTGCTCGTGGGTTGGTCGGCGGCGCGCGTCGAGCACCGCGGCCGCGTGTGGAAGTCGGCGCGCGAGCTTGCGGTCGAGCGCGAGCGGTGGGCCGTCAAGGCACGCTGTGAGCGCGGCTACACCGAGCTCCTGCCCGACCTCGCGGTTTGGATGAAGCGATCCGGGCCGCCGGTGGCGGTGATCGCCGAGAGCGGCGGCCGCCGTGAGGACCGGCAGAAGATGATCCTCGAGGCGTGGCAGGACGCGATCCTCTCCGGCCGCAACTCGGGGGTTCACTACCACTGCGCCAGCGCGGCGATCGCGCACTGGATCAGCCGTCTGGCCAAGAAGGTCCGACTGAGCAGTCCAACGTTCGTCGCGGCCGTACAGATGCGCGCCGAGGAGATCGCCGCCCTCTCCCCCGCCGCCGGCGACGAGCCAGGCAGCGGCGAACCGCGGCCTCACCGCGAGACCGCGCCAGCGCCTGCGGCGCCAGTGCCCGTCGCACCGCTCCGTGCGCTACCTGACCCGACGCCGGTTGCGATGGACCGGCCCGAGCCGCCGTCGCCACCCCAGGTCGAGCCGGTCGATGACGCAGCGTTCCACCCCTTGTACCGGGACGTCTTCGGAACCGAACCGAAGCCGAGCCGGCGATGGCGACGCTGACCTCACCACCCACCGCGGGACGAGTTAGCGGAGGCTTCTCCTCCTAGCCCTTTGGGACACTCCACGACATGTCTGACGAGTCGCCTGCTGCCGTGCAGGCTGAGCTTCCGTCGCGCCTGGAGATACTCGTGGCCCTGGGGGGCGAACCGCTGCCCGGGGGCTGGGTGCTCGCGTCCCTTCCGATGTTCACGAAGAACTCCTATCGCCTCTTCTTCGGGCCAACGACCGCGGCCGGTCTGGTCGTGGTCACCGGCGAAGACTTGTCCGGAGGCGCGCAGGAGATCAACAAGCTCTTCCCCATGGACTACGTCGGGCTCGGCGCCGCATCGTGGAGCGGCGAAGTTCTGCTGCGACCCGTCACGCTAACGGCAATCGAACACCTGCGGGTCGGATTCGCCACCTGGGGCCACACGGGCATGTATCCGGGCGACTTCGCAGAACAGATGGATGTTCTTCAAGAACGGCTGACTGCCGTGGCGCCGAACTCGCTCATCGAACTCTCGCTGCTGTCCGACCCCGGGGGCAACGCCGACATCAAGATCTCATCGCTCCAGGCGGTCGAGGCAAAGAACGGCTAACTGCCGCAACGATCCAGGTCGAGCACCGCCGCTGCTAGCCCGATGCGACACTCTGTCGGTGGATCAGACTCCCGCCGAGTACTTCACCGAGCGCGGGTTTGGGCTGGCGTTCAGCACTCAGACCGAGGATGAGCTTTTGGCGGTCTATTCGAAGGCCGCGGGCTGGTCGCGGAAGCAACTGAAGAAACGCCTAAAGGACGGATCCGTTGGACCGGTATTTGCGAACCTGCAGGCTCCTAACGGGACAGTGCTCACGGCCTACGGAACTGGAGCTACCGAGGACGCGGCCGCCGAGCGCGCAATGCGCCGGTGGGGAGCCGAGCAAGGCGACTAGACGTCAAGCCCGTTGCCGATCAGCATCAAGAAGATCGAGGGGCTCTACAGCGCGGAGGTCACCCCGCCCCACGGTGGCAGCACGACGTGGTCGACGGACAAGCCGATGGCGCGAGACCAGCTTGTTCAAGTTCTCCGTGACCTTGGTTGCCATCAAACCGACATCGGAGACGCGTTCTACGCTGCGGATCCCGCCTGGCTCGATTGAGACTGCCGGAATGATCGATCGGGGGAAGCGCTCGCTTCTATCGTCCCCGGCGGCGCCGAAGCTCGCTCTCGGCCTCAACGGCTGCCTGCGCTAGATCTCCGGCCACGGTCGCTCGGTCCGTTGCCCGTGCGGCAAGCAGTGCGTTGATCTGATCAAAGCGCGGCGAAACCTCACCCCACAGCTCATCCAAGTCCGCATCGGCGGCCGCCGCGATCATGTCGCCCCGGCGCTCGTCATCGCCAATAGCCCACCGTTCAGCCAGCACCGAGAGGTCGCTCAGTGGATCCGGGAGGACGACGGCCGTGGCTCGGTCGCTGCTCTCGGCGTTCGGAAGCTCTTCGATCAGGGCTATCAGCGAGTCGAGCCGGTCAAGATCCTTCTCGACGCCGCTTGGCCGCAGCACGAAGACAGATCGGTTCAGAGCCACCAGGAGACGCTCGCCCTCACTGGGGATCAACGCCCTGGTGCCGGCGGCGTGGAGTTCGAGCCATTGACGCACGACCTCGGCGCGGTCAGGGAACCGAGGCGTGAACACGTCCATGCCCGCGAACGTCCCGAGCGGAACACTGGCCCCCACGACGCGATCAGGGACGGGCGCCGCGAAGCAGATCGAGGTGGAACGCTCGATCTCCACGTTCAGCCAGTCGTCGTTCGCCATGATCCGCGTGGGCGGAACCGTCTGGTTAGGCCGACACCCAACCATGAATGGGCCGCCGCTGACACCAGGCCAGTGCATGTTCAGATCTCGCACCGGGGCACCTAAGCGTTCGGCGATGGCTCGCAGCTCGTCGATTGGAGCACTGGACACGAGCATGCATTGTGACGACGACTCGGCTCCCTCTCCGATCGAGCACCAGCACCCCGCCCGGTGAAGCGCGGGCGATGTCCGCACCCCGTGCTGGGGCGACAGGACAGAGGGGTAACATCATTTGCATGAGTTCGGCTCGCCCCAACGGAGGGATCTCGCTCGTCGAAGTGACCAACCCACGGGTCCTGGCCGCCCTCGCCCGGATCGACGCAATGAGCGACGAGGAGATCCGCGAGCTTGTCGACGGCGAACCGCAGATCATCGTCGAGGCCGGCGAGAGCATCATCGCTGACCGCCGGGCCGAGCAAGCAGGCTCCGACCAAGCCTCCTGACCGGCGCTCGTGACAGATTGGGGCCATGTCCGGGCCCTGGTCCAGCGAACTGGCCGCCAACCTCCGTCGCGATCGGATTCGTCATCTCGTCGCGTTCGTCGAGCTCCGCAGCGAGCTTCGGCAGACGACGGATTTCGACTTCGAGGGCGGAGCGGCCGAACGGTCGCAGGCTCTCGCTGAGACCGAGCACGACTACGTTGCCCTCGTCGCCGCGGGCGCCGGGGCCGCGCAACTGGAGGCGCAGCTCGAGGTTGCGGATCGCGAGGCGTCGGATCGTGAGGTCGACCTCGCGGCTGTCGTCGTCGCGCAGCTGCAGGAGCTCGTCGACGCCGTCGCTGAACGGCTGCCGGCGACCTGACAAGACTGCGTCCTCAGTGCGTCCCTCAGAATCGAAACAAGCCGCATCGCGCCGCCACCCCAGGTCAAGTGGCCACCCGGAATCACCAGCATCTATAGGCGTTTCTTGACCTGCCCTGTCACGTCCTGACCACGTGAGTCCGCCTCGACAAGGCGGAGGTCGCTGGTTCGAGCCCAGCATCGCCCACTACTACTACTGCGGGCTGCGCGGACTCGTGCGCCACCGCGCGTGGCTGCACGGACGCGGCGGTGCTCGACGCCAGAGGCCTCGGCGACGAGCTCGTGTTGGGACGGCTGCCCAGGAGCCGGGCCAGCGACCGAGCGCTCCGGCGGGCCGTTGAGATCGCCTTTCAGCGCGGCGAGCGTCGGCCGTACGACGAGCACGTGCTCCTGGCTTTGGCCGATGACGATCGGACTCGACCGATCCTGCACGAGCTCGGACTCGATGATGTGCAGGCGGTCGTCGATGAGCGCTACCCCCCGCGCGATCGACCGTTCAGCCACGAGCAGGCCACCGGCGAGCTCGTTGAAGCCGCGCTGCTGGAATGGCGGCGCGAGGCGCATGTGCCGGTGCCGGCGTTTGAGCGCTTCACCGCCGAGGCACGCAGGGCGCTCCGGACGGCGGCCGAAACGGCGGCGCTGCTCGAACACCGCCACGTCGACCCGTTTCATCTCCTGATCGGGGGCCTTCAGGTGCCCGACAGCCTGGCGGCGCGCGTGCTGTCGCCGTTCTGGGAACAGGGCGAGCTGGGCGCGGTCGGCGAGGCGATGGACCTGGGCGGCAGAGTCGGGGCCGCACCCCTTTCATCAAGCCACCGGCGTTTTTAGTGAGGCCGCGCGCCGCGTCGTGGCCGAGGACGCGCTTGCTCTGGCTTACCGCTTAGGGCATGAGCAGATCAGCACCGGGCATCTGCTGCTGGCCACGCTCGACAGCCGCGACCGCACCACCGAGGCGATGACGCGACCCCACACGCAGCGTCTGGCACGCTCGCTGATACGAAGCCTTCCGGGCGCGGAGCGGCGCTTGGGCGAAGCGGACCTCGCCTGGATCCAGTTCGACGTCCTGACCCGCATGCTCGTCGACGGGTTTCGGCGCATCCTCCCGCCCGGTTGGCGGGTGATGGGCTCGGCCCGGAGCGACATCCACCTGCGCGTCCCGGACTCACGGTCAGAATCGGACTTCCAGATCCGCCCCGGCTGGATCGTCGCCGAAGACGGGACGGCACCCGAGCGGCTCCAGCGGGTCACCCAGTGGATGCTCGAACGCCTCCAGGCGGCCGTCATCGCCACGACCGGAAGGCCCTGGCCGGAGGCACCCGACGGAGCGACTCCGGACGTCCATGCCGAGCTGGTCGACGACCGCTACAACCCGAAGCTCCGAGTCGGGTATGGCGACCCGAAATCGCCGGTGGCGGCGCCGGCCGCGCACGCCATCCACCTCAACATGGTGATTAGCACCCTCTAGTCGCCGCCAGACGCTGTAGTAGGCGCCGGGCCAGGCCCCACCGGGCGCGGCGACCTTTACTGCTCCTCGCGCGTGTCGCCAGGGGGATTCTCAGCAAACCACTGCGCGATCCCCGGCATGCGCTGCTCGAAGTCACCCGGCGACGAGACATTGAGCATCCCCGCGGGTTTGCCGCTGCGGTTCTCGAAGGTGTGGGTCACACCTCCCGGTACCAGCACGAAGGAACCGGCGCTCGCGTCGATCCACTCGCTGCCGACCAGCATGGTCATCGTGCCGGCAAGGATGTAAAACACGTCGTCCTTTGGATGCGAGTGCTCCCCGGGCCCCTTGGTGTACGGGGCAAGCCACCACTCCGAGATCGAATAGGCACACCCCGTTTCGGCGCCGTCGGCCTTGAACGTGGCGGAGATGCGACCCATCAGATATCCCCTGCCCTCACCCGGTCCGAGAACCACTGGACGTCGGTCAGCGCTGCTCACGTGTCGCTCATGTTCGCACTAGTCGGTGACCTTGGTTAGGAGCAGCCACGCGCTGACGACGCCGCCGCCCAGTCCGGAGATGACCGGCGCGACCAGGATGTACAGCCCAGCCTTTGAGCCGACGGTCACCGTGACACCGGAGGCGAGCAGCAACACCGACGTTATGCCGTTCGGCGAGACGGCGTCGAGCAACTGGGCAACCGGCTGCGAGCTGGCCGCCTCGATGCCCGAGCGCGCGCGCCGGTCCAGGAGCACCAGGACGGCAACGAGCGTTACAGCGATGGCGATCAGCTCGCCGCCGAGCACCTGGTGTGCCTCGCGCGGGATCGCGAGAACGATGGCGACGAGCAGGACGGAGAAGAACAGCGACAGCGCCTGGGCCGCACGGTTCCTGAGCTCCTTGGACGCCACGATTACGTTGACTCGGATCGAGACCGCGACGAACAGCAGTCCGACGAGCGCGGCCGCCGCCGCACCGATGATCTCGGCAAAGGTGGCCCATTTCTCCACGACGAGCGGGAGAGTACGGGCTCGTTCGGCTCAGCCGCACGACACTCACCGAAACGTGATCAACGCCATTGCGGGAGCTGCTGCACCGACCACTTGTTGCCATCGGGATCGCTGAAGAACACGAACGACCCCCACGGGAACTGCTGGACGTCACTCACCTCGACGCCGCGCTGCGCGAGCTCGTCGTGTGCCTTCTCGATGTCCTCAACGACGAGCTGAAGACCCTGGACGGACCCAGGCGCGGCCTCCGTCACTCCCATCCCGAGGGCGATCGAGCAGGCCGAACCGGGCGGCGTGAGCTGAACGAATCGGATCTCCTCGCTGACCGTGTGATCGTGATCGGCGTTGAAGCCCGCTTGCTCGACGTAGAACGACTTGGCTCGATCGACGTCGGATACGGGGATCGCTACCAGCTCGAGCTTCCAGTCCACGACGCTTCTCCTTTCGGTAGGTGCATGAAGCGTGAGCCGCTCGGGCTCAACCGGGGACACTAGGCGGAAAAGAGGTCCGCTTCGGTCCGCTAGCTGCTCTCCACGAACCGGCGAAGGGCCTCCCGCCCGTCGCCCACCACGGGCCCGCCGTGGGCCAGCAGGAGCACATCGAAGTCGAGGTCGAGCAGGCCGCGATAGGAATCGCGCAGACCCCGCTTGGTCCGCTCGGGCTCGTCCATCAGATAGTCGGGGACGAACTGGAGCTCCTCGCCGCTGCGCCAGCGCACCACGCCGTCCGCGCAGGCCAGCGCCCCGTGGCGGGGAATGTGCAGCGCGGTCTCATCGGGACAGATCGCGTCGACCTCGTGCACGACGATCTCACCCGGCAGTTCGTCACCGAACTGGAACGGCACCACCGGACCGCGTCCCTCGAGCTCGTACACCCCTTTGTCGATGCAGCGCACGGCACACCCGAAAGCCTCCCGGAGCTTCCAGGCGTCTCGATCGTGGTGGCGGTTGCTGAGCACGGCGTGCTCGACGCCGCCGTGTTCGTCAAACCACTCGAGCCCATCGGGTGGGATCATCGGGTCGATCACGACGTGGTCTTGCTCCAGGTAATAGGAGCTCACGTCGGCGCCGATCGACTCGCGTCGCGCGGTCCAGTGCCAGAGACCAGGACGGATTTCGATCATCTCGCCCTACCCTAGCCGCCCCGCCCTGCAATTGACTAGTCAACTATAATTCTTGCTATGAATGCCAGCACTACACGCCCGGATGGCGACATCCTCACGCTCGAGGAGCCTGCGGCCGCGATGCCTCACAAGGCCGCCGGCCTCGCGCCCCAGTGCGCGGTTTCAGACGACGAGAGCTCGAGCCTGGACGGCGACGCACTCGAGGCGTGGCGCAGCTACCTCCAGAGCCACGCCACGATCCTGCGTCTGCTCGACGCCGAGCTCGTGTCCGAGCATGGCATCACGACCCGCGACTACGAGGTGCTGCTGTACCTGGCTCAGGCCCCGGATCGCAAGCTGCCCATGTCGGCACTGGCCGAGAGCACGATGCTCACCCGATCGGGCATCACCCGTTTGGTCGACGGTCTCGTCTCCGGCGGATTCATCGAGCGAGCGGCGTGCCCGAATGACGCGCGCGTGTCCTACGCGCAACTCACCGACGAGGGGTTCGCCAAGCTCCGCCATGCCGGTTGCACGCACGTGCTCAGCATCCGTCGACTGTTTCTCGAGCACTTCGACGCCGACGAGACGGCGCGACTGGCCTCGCTGCTCGGGCGGCTTCCCGGCGCCCAGGCAGGCGGCAGCTGCACGGTCGATCGAGATCGATGAGCGCGACCCCAGCCTCGGTGGAGGGCGCCGCGGCGAACGGAATCGATCACAGCACCGCGCTTGGAACCGTTCGCCTGACCGTCTCCGACCTGGATCGCTCGCGCCTGTTCTATGAACAGGCGATCGGGCTGACGGCAACCGAGCGCGACGATGGGACGCTGGCGCTTGGCGTCCCGGGCGACCCGGCGCTCATCGAGTTGCGCGGTGACACGGCCACCCCGGCCCTGAACCGTCGCGCCACCGGCCTTTATCACCTGGCGATCCTCGTCCCGACGCGGCTTGACCTCGCGTTCGCACTCGGCCGCCTGGCCGTGACGCGCTGGCCGCTGGACGGCGCCTCCGACCATCTGGTCAGCGAGGCGCTTTACCTGTCCGATCCCGACGGGAACGGCATCGAGATCTACCGGGACCGCCCCCGCGCGGACTGGCCGCGCGCGGATGGACAGCTCCAGATGGCGACCACGCCCCTCGATCTCGACGACGTGCTCGACGAGCTGCGCGCCGCGCCCGAGCGCCAGGACCAGGCGCCGGCCGGCACTCGGATCGGACACGTCCACCTGCAGGTCTCGGATCTCGCCGCGGCCGAGGCCTTCTACCACGGGGTGCTCGGCTTCGACGTCACGGTTCGCGGCTACCCCGGCGCGCTGTTCGTGTCGGCCGGCGGCTACCACCACCACATCGGGCTCAACACGTGGCACAGCGCCGGCGCCGAGCCGCCCGCCGCAGGAGCAGTCGGGCTACGTTCGTTCACGATCGAGCTCCCCGACGCCGACGGCCTGACCGGCGTGAGCGCTCGGATCGAAGCGGCCGGCATGCGCTACGAACGCCGGCCGTACGGGATCCTGGTGCGCGACCCATCCGGCACAGCGGTGATCCTGACGGTCGCCCGCCGGCGCATGTGATCTTTCGGTGTGCCGGTACCCTAGGCACTCCCGGCGACGTGGCGGAGTGGCTACGCAGCGGCCTGCAAAGCCGTCTACACCGGTTCGATTCCGGTCGTCGCCTCTCGGGCCAGTCTCTTGACCTCCTGCCGGGACTAGGCCAGCATCATGCGAGCCAAGCGTGCGGTCTCACTGCCCGTTTGATCGAGCAGCACCACGAAAACGCGTTTCCGCGGGAACGCAACCCCCCGGTTGCGCATAGTTCTCGAGTAGCGCACTCGATCGAATGCCTGCGGCGTCGGTCTCCGAGCGACGGCGACCGATAAGAAGTCGGCATCGATCGTAAGAAAGATGCTCTTGCTCGGCGGGATCGCGGGTCCATGAAGGGCACGACCCAGGTGGTGCCCAAGGAGGACCCATGCCAGACAGCCAGCTCGATATCGACCCGGGTGTCGCTCGCCTGCGTACGCCATGGACGGCGCATCTCGCAGTCGAGACGCGACACCTCCGTTACTTTCTCGCCGTCGCCGAGTGCCGCAACTTCAGCCGCGCGGCTGAACGGGTCGGCATTGCCCAGCCCGCTCTGTCGCAACAGATCCGTCGCCTTGAGGAGATCCTCGGCACGATTCTCTTTATCCGCACCAACCGCCGCGTGGCGCTGACTCCGTCGGGAGAGGCGTTGGAGCGCGAGGCGCGGGCGGTACTTCACGCCGTGCATCGTGCGATCGACGCTGCCCAGCGCGTCGAACGCGGCGAGGTCGACCAGCTGACGATCGGCTACTCCTCGCAGCTCGGGGTGAGCCTGCTCCCACGTCTCGTACGCCGCGTTAGGGCCGGGAGACCGGGCCTGACCCTGCGCCTGCTCGAGATGTCCGCGAGAGAGCAGATGGCCGGACTTGCCGACCAGCAACTCGACGCGGGCCTGATTCTGGGCGACGTGTCGCCAATGCCCGGAGTAAGGGTGACCCCAGTGCTCAATGAGCGCGTGGTCGTCGCCGTCGGCGCAGCGCACCCTCTGGCCAGCGCCGGAGTTGACGATCTGGATACGCTCCGCGAGCATCGTTTCATCGCCGTCGAGGACCCGACCTCACCGGCGTATCTGCCGTTCGTGGGCAGCATCGCCGGCGAACGCATTGCCTTGCGACAGGTGGACCGCGTTTCCAGCGTCCAGGCTCAACTGGCGCTCGTCGCTGCCGGCCTGGGGGCGAGCCTCGTGCTCTCATCTCAGGACGAGATCTATGGCGACGACGTCGTTACCTTCGAGCTGGCGCAGCTGCCGAGCCTGCCCGTCCAGCTCGCGCTCCACGAGTCGGCGCCCAGGCCCGCGCTCGAGCATCTGATCGAATCGGTGATGGCGGTCGGAGTGGTGCTTGGTCGCCTGCACGGCAGCCGTTCCGATACCGCGATCCCCGTCGCAGCATGATGGCGCGCTCACGACAGGCGATTGTCGTGGGAGGATCGCTGGCCGGGCTCTCATGCGCGCTCACGATCGCCCGCGCCGGGGTGCGAACTCTGGTGCTCGAACGATCGCCCGCCTCGCTGGTCGACGGCGCCGGACTGGGTGTCGATCTCGGGTTGCTGGCGCGGGTGGCCGGCGACGATGTCGCTGCGCCCGGGCGGCTGCCGGTGCTCCACGACCGCACACGCGACTCGGCGGCGTACATCGACGTTCGCTCCTGGCTGCGCAGCCGCGCGCTCGAGCACGAGTTGATCGAAGTCGATGAACACGCCGAGGTTGTCGGGCTCGAGGACGGCGATGGCGACGAGGTGACCGTCCGCACAGCGAACACTCAGCACCGGGCAGCGATCGTGGTCGGTGCCGACGGCGTGCGCAGCATCACTCGCGGCTTCGTCGAGCCCCGGCGGCCCGACGCGGAATACGCCGGCTATCTGCTGTGGCGGGCGCTGGTGGACGAGCACGGGTTGTCGCAGGCGCCGGCGATGATCCCTCCCCGCGACACGATGCGTCTCAGCTCCCACGAGGGCTATCAACTGGTCGCGTACGCCGTGCCCGGCGCAGACGGGTCGGTCGATCCCGGCCACCGCAGACTGAGCATCGCGTGGTACGACGGCGGTCGCTCGAAGCTGCTGCGCGAGACCAAGTGCGTTGAAGGCTCGCGTGTACTTCAGAGTCTCACTCCCGACCGCATTCCCAAGGACGTGATCGGTGAACTGCAATCGCTCGCCGGCGGCTGGCCGCGGCCCTGGGGTGAGGTGATTGGCCGGGCGCTCGACCGGGGCCTGATGTTCGGCTTTCCGATCGCCGAGTACGTCCCGACAGCGGTCGCCAATGGTCGCGTCGCGATCGCCGGAGACGCTGCTCATGTGGCGACGCCCATGACCGGGCGCGGGTTTGTCACCGCTTTGGAGGACGCGCTGGCGATCGGCTCCGCCTTAGCCGAGAACGGGCTTGTGCGCGACGCGATGACCGCCTACGAGCGCCGGCGACTCGAGCCGGTCCGCTCGCTTGTCATGTCCGGACGGGTGTGGAGCGAGGCCTTTCTACATCCCGACCGGCTCATCTCCCGCTGATCAAAGGTCCTCGATCACCCAGCGGCCGTAGTAGCGGACGTGCCGGGCATGGGCAGAGCGCAGCAGTGCCGCGGCCTCTGCGGCCTGCACCTCGTCCTGCACCTCCACGGCGATAAGCGACGCGCCGGCCTGAACGGCGCTGATGTAGCCGGAGGCCTCGCTGCTGCGTCCGCGCAGCCGCTGACGCAGTCGCTGGATCGCGCGTCGGATGTGCGCGCCGCTTCCCTCGGGGGCGCCGTCGGCATCGAGCAGCTCCAACGCCGCGTCGCCGGACAGGACGGATATCCCGGATTCGAGGTGGCCCGCCGCAGCGAGCCGGTGCTGGGCGTCCTCGGCTTCGCTCGGATCGCGGGTCACGCCGACCACGAAGTTCTCCGGGAACGACGAGTCGGCCTTGTCGGATGTAGCTGCGTCACTCATCGGCCTCTTGTCTCCAGTCAGTTGTGGCGCAGGGTCGACTGCGCGATCGGATGGGGTGGCTGACCCCCGGCGCTCGCTGCCTGCCGGTGCAGTTCGCCCTGGCTGGTGCGCCGGCTCAGCTGCGCTGCGACGGCCGCGGCCGCGGCGATCGCGAGGCCGGATCCGACTAGGAAAGCGAGGCGGTACCCGGCCGTCAGGGAATGGTCATGACTTGTCTCGGCGACCGAGATCGCGACGAGGGACGCCAGCCCGAGCGCGGCGCCTGTCTGCTGGCCGGTGACGAACAACCCCCCAGCCAGGCCCTGCTCGCTCGACGAGACCCCGGCGGTGATCGCCACCGATGCGCTCGGAAGCGCCAGGCCAATCCCCAGGGCTGTGAGTATGAGGCCGGGCGCGATCGCCGCGCCATAGGAAGCGGTCGGCGTGATCTGGGACAGATAGGCCTGCCCGGCCGCGATGCAGACCAGGCCGAGGATCAAGACGCTCTTGACCGGGACACGTGCGAGCAGCCGTCGGGCGAGCAGCGTCGAGGTACAGACCACGGTCAGTGTCGACGGCAGCAGGGCCAGACCGGTGAGCAGCGGAGTAAATCCGCGGACATGCTGGAGATACAGCGAGGTGAAGTAGACGTAACCGGCCAGGACCGCTCCCGTCAGCACCATCGCCTCAAGCGCAGCGCGACGTGTCGGCGAGGCGAACAAACTCAGTGGAAGCATCGGATCGCGCCCTCGGCGCTGGACGACGACGAAGACGATCGCGAGCAGCAGACCCAGCAGAATCGGGCCCCAGGTGATCGCCGCCGCGAAGCCGTGGCTCTCGCCGTTGCTCAGGCCGAGGATCAGTCCGGCAAGAGACAGAACACTCAGCGTCGCGCCCGCCACATCGAGGCCCGACGCTTTGTCCGGACGGACCGCCGGCAAGAACCGCGGCACCATCGTCAGCATCACCGCGATCAAGGGCGGGTTGATCAGGAAGATGGCGCGCCAACCCAGGTACTGCGTCAACAACCCACCGACCACGATCCCGACGGTCGCACCCGCGGCGGTCGCGGCTTGCCAGATGCCGAGCGCCCGGTTGCGCTCTGGGCCCTCGGGATAGGTCGCGGTCAGCAGCGACAGAGCTGCCGGCGCCACGAGCGCGCCGGCCGATCCTTGGATGATCCGAGCCGCGATGAGCATCGCCGCCGACTGGGCCAGACCGGCGAGCAGCGACGCGAGCGCGAAGCCCGCTAGCCCCATGCTCAACACTCGCCGCCGTCCCAGGAGATCGGCGGCCCGACCACCGACGAGTAGCAGCGAACCGAAGGTCAGCGCATACCCGGTGACCAGCCACTGCAGGGCAGAGCTGGACAGCCGGAGGTCGCGCTCGATCGAGGGAAGGGCGACGGTCACGATGCTGAAATCCAGTTGCAGGACAAACTGTGCGCCACAGATGAGCGCCAGAGCGACCGCACTCCCCGCGCGCAACCGGTCAACGCCGGATGCGGACAGTCGAGACGTCGAGGTCATCGATGGACGCCCACGCTCCTCGTCTGGGCGAGCAGACCAACGGCGCCAAGAGCATCCGCTGCCCGATTGATCACGCACGTAGATCAATCGCGCGCATGAGAGTCGGGGCCAACCCTGTCATTCATCTCCGCTCTTGACGCCCGCCGCGCGCGGCGCTAAGAGGCAGGCGTGATCTCGCCCGCCTCCCCTCGAGTCCTCGTCGTCGGCGGCTCTTTGGTAGGTCTGGCGTCCGCGATCGCCCTCGCCCGCCGGGGCGCCGCGGTGACCGTGCTTGAGCGAGCCGGCGACGTGACCAGCACCCTCGGCGGGGGCCTCGGCGTCGACGTCGACCTGCTGCGGCACGTCACCGGCCTGGAGGACGAGCCGCCGGTGTACTGGGGCGTAGATCGGGCGACCAGTGCCTGGGCGCTCTTGACCGAATGGCTAACCGCGCAGGCGCGGGACCACGAGCACATCGACATCAGGCAGCGAACTGAGGTGGCCAAGGTCGGTGAAGGCTGGGCGCTCAGCGCTGCCGGCAAGCGGTTCGAAGCAGATCTGATCATCGGTGCCGACGGGGCGCGCAGCACCGTGCGCCGCTGGGTGGCGCCCGCTCACCCGGAGCCCGCCTACGCGGGGTATCTGCTATGGCGCACGATGGTCGAGGAGAACCGGCTTCCCGAGGCCATCCTGCCGCCCCCGTGTGAGCCCTCCCGCGAGCTGTACTCGGGCGCCTATCGCCTAGTCACCTACCTCGTACCGGGCGCCAGCGGGTGCACCCGGCGTGGTAGCCGGCGCTTGAACATCGTCTGGTATGACCCGGCACGCGCAGCACTGCTCACGCAGACCGGGCTGTTGGAAGGCAGCCGGGTGTTGGGCACGCTTGACTCGGCGCATGTGCCCGCGCCGCTGCGCGACGAACTGAGAGCGATCGCCGAGGCGTACTGGCCGCCGCCGTGGCGAGAAGCACTGCAACTGGCCCTGCGCGACTCGGCGGTGTTCGCCACCCCGGTCGTCGAATACATGCCAGAGACGCTCGTAAGGGGCAGCGCCCTGCTTGCCGGAGACGCCGCACACGCCGCCACGCCAATGGTGGGCGGAGGGTTTCGCCAGGGCCTGCACGACGTCATGGCGCTTGTCAATGCATGGGACCGGGACACGCTGCCGGAGGTCTTGGCGTGCTACGAGAAGGCGCGCCTGCTTCCGGCGAGAACGCACGTCCGTCGCAGCATGAGTGCCAGCGCCGAGTACCTCGCTCGGGCAGCACTCGCCGTCACCGGGAAATGATGCAATCGTCTGCAGGCCCGTAGCCGAGCTACTCACGCTCGCGGAGACGTCTCGAAAGACGCGCTGAGTCCAGGGCCTGCAATCGATAGCATGAGCCTCGTGGCGAACGACGAGCATCGGCCGAAAAGGGAGACACCAGACGGTCGCCTTCCGACCGCCAAGGACGTCGCCGAGCGCGCTCACGTGCACCCCAGCACCGTCTCACGGGTGCTGAATCCCACGCAGCGGCATCGCGTCAGAAGGCAGACCGCGCGCCGGGTTGAGAAGGCGGTACAAGAGCTCGGCTACGAGGCGAACGCGTCCGCGCGCGGGCTGCGCACAGGACGCTCCCGGACCGTCGGCGTGGTGATCCCCGATCTGACGAACCCTCTGTTCCCGGCGATGGTTCGCGGCATCGAGGATTACCTCGACCCCTTCGGATATGCGGCGTTGCTCTACAACACCGATTCCGATCCCGAGCGCGAACGGCGCGGATGCGCCGCGCTCGCCGCGCGCGGCGTCGATGGCGTGCTCGTCGCGTCGACCGGCTCGGATCTCGCGCTCCTCGACGCCGCGCTGACGGCAGGCCAGCTGATCGTTCTCCTCAACCGGCGTGCCGACCGCGCGTCTGTCCCAGCCGTCGTACCGGACGACCGACGCGGCATGGCACTCGCCGTCGAACATCTCCTCGCGCTCGGTCATCGCGCCATCGCGCATCTCGCTGGCCCCGCGGAAATCTCGACGACGCGCGAACGGGCGGCGTCCTTCTCGGAGACAATGCGCGCGCACGGACTGGAACCTGATTCGCGACTGATCGTGCGCTCCGGATCGCTCAGCGCCGGCGGCGGCACCGAACCCGCCCGACGGCTGCTCGCCAGTGGGGCGCCGTTCACCGCTGTGTGCGCGGCAAACGACCTGCTGGCGCTCGACTGCATCGATGTACTGCGCGAGGCCGGGCTGGGGTGCCCCCAGGATGTGTCGATCGTCGGCTTCAACGATATTCCGTTCGCAGACCGGTTCACCCCCGCATTGACGACACTGCACTTCTCTCATTACGAGATGGGGCGAACCGCGGCTGAGATGCTCATGGACCATCTCACGGGGAACGACGCCGCCGCCCGGACGGTGATCCTCGATACCTGGCTCGTCATTCGAACATCGACGGCACCGCCGAGCACGTAGGCAGGTTTCAACCCCCCTGCTTCTCAGCCTCTCCCGCCGTCTGATCGGGAAGGGTCGCGCCGGCGTAGGTCACCGCTGTCACCAGCACGCACGCCGCGCCGCACGCCAGGACGACCGTCAGGCCGACCTTGAGGAGCAGTGCGCCGACGAGCGCGCCCGCGAGTAGGGAGATGACGGCTGAGCTGCGCCGGACGGTTCCCGCGCCGCTGCCGCCGCCCAGCGGGGAGTCCGCAGCCAGCCCGGTCAAGGTCATGGTCAGCACCGTCGTCGTGAGATCGGGAACCGAGATGCGACGGACCGTCGCGTTCCGGATTCCCATCCCGAGGGCCAGCAGCGCGATCACCACGCCGGCAGCAATCGTGGCCGGGTGAGGATGGGCGAGCGCGCTGACGATAGCGGCCCCAGCGACGCATCCGAACTCGAGACCGAGCGCGAAATGCAAATGGGCCTTTTGCCGATGCCCGGCGCGGGTGGCCAACGCCCCGCCGGCCGCCGCCCCGGCGAGGAAGGCGAACAGTGAGACCAGCGGTGCGATCAGCGGCAGGTCGCCCGCTTTCGCGATCCCGAAGCCGAGTAACACGATGTTGCCGGTCATATTTGCCGAGAACACGTGGCCGAGCCCGAGGTAGCTGGCTGCGTCGATGAGTCCGGTGACGAAGGTGAGTCCAAGAAAGACGAGCGTGAGTGGGTGGCGCAAGCTCGCTCGCGGCGGGGCCTGGGGGGTCGCAGGGTTCAGCGTTTTGATGTCAGCGGGTGTAGTCATCGTGCGTCGGTTCCCTCCTCATCGCCCGCCGGGTCTTTGCCGGACGGCTGGGCGGTGCGGTCGTCATCATCTGGAGAAGCTCTGTGAGAGGTGCAGTCGTCGACCGAGCCTGCGCGAGCCACACAGGCAGCGCAGCCGGAGGATCGAGGGGGAGAAACACGAGGTCTTCGAGTGCGGCGCGGGCGAACGCGGTCCGCGTGACGAGGGCGAAGCCGCCGCCGCGTGCAACAGCGTGAAGGAGCTCCTCCTGGGCGCCGAGCTGAGTCCAACCGGGGAGGACCGTCGCCGGCCGCATCTCAGGGCCGAGAATCTCGGTGAACGCCTCGTACCGCCGCTGCGCCTCATGTCGATCCAGGGTCATTGAGCGATGCTCTCGTAGCACATCGCGCCGGACCGAAGCTTCTGCAGCCAGTTGCGAGGAACGGCGCACCACGGCCCCGACCTCCACCTCGCGGACGATCGTGCAACGCGCCGTTCCGATCGTCAACAGTCGCCAGCTGAGCGCCGCGTCGATCCGCCCCCCGACAAGATCCGCGTCGATCTCCTCCTCCGTCCTGATCAGGGTGCGCACCGGATGATCCGGGTGGGCGTAGCGATGGGCGCGAATGACCGTTCGGACCTCCTCGATGCAATCGGCGTCACCGGCGAGCGCCACGGCATGGGTCTCGCCGCTCGCGGTTGCCCGGGCGAGCCCGATCGCCGCCTCCACCTCTGCGAGGCCGGTACGCAGCGCGGAAGCGAGCACGCGTCCAGGCTCGGTGAGCTCGACCTGTCGCGTGGTGCGATTGACCAGCTGAACGCCGACCTGCGCTTCCAGCCGCTTGATCTGCTGGCTGAGCGCCGGCTGTGCGACGTGCAGTCGGGAGGCCGCGCGCCCGAAGTGGAGCTCCTCGCCGAGGACGACGAACGACGGCAGCAGCCGAAGATCGACCGGCTGCCGCGTCGTCCGGCCAATTTGCCGATCGGCCACGGTCCGAGTTGAATCGATCGTACGGATCGTGCAATCGATTGCATCCATGGATCTAAGGTTAGCACCCGACATTCAGCCCAAGAATCTGCAATCGATCAGCAAATTGCCGTGGGCCAGCGAGCGAGGCGAGCAGGCACGCGCCACGCTGGCCGCGACAATCTCCGCGACTGCGGCGCCAGCGGCGCAGACCCAGGAGACAGCGCGTCGGCTGCTTGATGGCTCCGGCGCCTCACGGCCTCTACGCGGCCCTGAGCATGCTGGATGGTGCGCGCTGCGGGCTCGACAGTTGGAGGGCGTCAACTAGCGCCTGAAGCGGTGCGTGGTCAGGACGCTCGGCTGCGACGAGCGCGAGGTCGCAACCGATGGGCGAGCTGTGGGCAAACCGGCGCAACCCGACCCCAGGAATGCGGAAGCGGTCAGCGACAGACCGCGGGACAAGGGCCATGCCCGCTCCCGCCGCGACCCGCAGCAACAACTGTTCGACGAAGACGCCCTCGACCTCCAGTAGGGGAGACGGGATACCCGCCGTCCTGAACGCGGCCAGCACGGCATCGTGAAAGCCGGGGTTTGTCCGTCGGGGGCGCGTCAGGACACTACCCTGCGCGACGACCTCAAGCGTGACCTCGTCTTCACGACCGTCGAGCCCCGCGCTGACCGCGACCGCAGCTTCTTCATAAACGAACGTCTCGACCCGCAGCCCACCGACCCCCGCGGGTAGCGACACGATCGCGGCGTCGAGGGTCTCATCACGCACCTGCGCGATCAGCGCCTCGGGCGGCCCGCTCGTTAGCTGGATCTGCGGCGCACCCGCCGTCAAGGCCATGCGTCGCAACGCGATCGGCAGCGCGTCAGGAAAGCCATCCTCGACGTAGCCGACGCGCAGCCTCGGACCGGCTCCCCTGCGCCAGGAGCGCACGCTGCTCCTGGCGGCATCAGCCCGCGCGACGATCCCCCTTGCGTCACCGAGAAACGCTGCCCCCGCGTCGGTCAACGCCACGTGACGGGTGCTGCGCTCCAACAACCGCACACCCAGCTCCCCCTCCAACTGCCGGATGTGCCCGCTGACGGCAGGCTGGGCGAGATGAAGCCGAACGGCTGCCCGCCCGAAATGCAGCTCCTCGGCAACCGCGACGAACACGCGCAAATGTCGCAACTCCATACTCTGCTCTCCTTGAAGATGGTTCGCCGCCGGGGTCGGCGACGATGCCCGGCAAGGTAACCCGCCGGGATCCGAGATCGCCCCCGTGAGCCTCACCGGTTAGCTCGCTGGCGCCCCGCGGGGCCTTCAGCACGACTGACCGAGACGTGGCATCACCCCGATGCCAGCTCGGACTGAGCCCCGGGCAGCGCTTCGGCTAGTTCTGCGCGAGCGCTGATCCCCAGCTTCCCGTACACGTTGCGAAGGTGCCATTCCACGGTACGGCGGCTCAGGAACAGTCGCCTGGCGATCTCGGGATTCGATAGGCCGTCGCGCGCGAGAACCGCGACCTGGTGTTCTTGGGCGGTCAGCTCGTCGCGGGTCGCAAACGCCCGCTTTCGGACCCTTTCCCCGGTGGCTAGCAGCTCACCGCGGGCTCGCTCAGCGAACGCTTCCATGCCCATCTCGGCGAACAACTCGTGGGCGATGTGCAGCTGGCCACGGGCGTCAACACGGCGGAACTGCCGCCGAAGCCACTCGCCGTAAAGGAGGTGCGACCGTGCGAGCTCGGGACGAAGCGGTGTCCGGCCGAGGAGGTCGATGGCCTCGCAGTAGAGACGCTCGGCTGACGCCTCGTCGCTGACGAGCGCCCGGGAGCGGGTCGCGATACCGACTCCCCAGTCGGTATCGCCTGCCCGCGCGTTGTCTTCTAACCGTGCGACAGCAGTTCGCGCCAGCTGCGTGTTTCCTGTTCTCGCAGCCGCTTCGACCATCTCGCTCAGCGCCCACCCCGAGAGGAACAACGCGGGCATATCCTCGCTTGCATCCTGGGCCGAGGGCAGCGCTTCCTCGTAACGACCAAGCGCGTTGAGGACAATGGACCTTGCCCAGTGTGCGTTTTGGACCCCCAGCCCTTGACGCTCCGCGGTGGCGTTGCGAAGGCTGACGTCGATCGCGTCGAGATCCTCGCCGGCGCGCCCGCGGAAGGCGGCAAGCACCGGAACGGCATTGAGAGGGAACTGTGCCCCGATGACCTCCGCGACCGACAGCGCGTCGGCGAGCAACTGTTTGGCCCGGTCGAGCTCTCCGGCGAGCACTGCGTACTGCGAGAGGATGGCGAGGTTAATCACGAGTACGGGAAGCGCGCCTGCTTCGCGCGCGTTCCGGGCGCCGCGTGCCGCCAACTGCGCCCCGGTCCCATAGTCCAGCAGCACGGCAGCCGCCGCGCCGGCAAACGACCCCCACCGCAGTGACTCCTCAGCCGTCGCTTGGTCACCTGCGAAATGCGAAGCCGCCTCCCGAAGAATTGGTGCCGCGTTCCGTCGCCCGTCAAGCACGAGCCGCGTAAGCCCGTCCAGGAGCAGATCCGAGCTGCCCTGCGAAGCCACCTGGCTCAGGGCAGCTCGGGCTGCCAGCGACACGTCATGAAGATTTCCCCCACGCGCGAAGCGACCGGCGACCATTGCCGCACCCCAGGCGTCGAGATACGTTTCCCGGGCAAGTGTCGGGTCGAGCGGCTCCATAGACCTCGCGGCGCGCAGGAACAGCGTCGGAGCATCCGCGCTGCGTCGGCTGTATAGGGCGATCTGTGCGCGCAGGAGGTCGAGATGGGCGCGCTGTTGGTCATCAAGGGCTCCTGTTTGGGCTGCGGCGAGAAGACGGAGGGCGGGCTCGAAGTGGCCGGCCCGCACCCTGGCTTGGGTCGCTCCGATCCTCCGCTCGGTGCGCAAGGCGGAGTCGCCAGAAAGCGCGACCGAGCGTTCAAGCAGCGCCGCCGCAGCACCAAAACCCCCCCGGGCCTGCGCTCGCCCTGCCGAACCCCCTAGCTCAGCTGCGATCGCCTCGTCCGGTCCGTTTGCTGCCGCGGCGAGATGCCATGCGCGTTGGTCTGGGTTCGACTCTCGGTCGGTCACCTCGGCGAGTGCCCGGTGGGCGCTCCGCCGTTTCTCGTCCGCTGCGGAGCGGTAGATGGCCGAGCGCACGAGCGGGTGACGAAAAGTGACGTGTTGATCGATGCCGAGGAGGCCGTCGGTCTCCCTGTGCGCGGTGGCCGAAATCTCGACGCCCAATTGCTCGGCGGCCCGGAGCACCAGCAGCGGGTCGCCTGTTGGTTCGGCCGCCGCGACCAGGAGCAGGATGCGGGCTTCCTCTGAGAGACGCTCGACCCGGCGCACGAAGCTTTCCTCGATCCGTCTCGACAACGGTTGGGAGCCAACCACTCCCAGGCCTCCGGCCCACTCTGTCGCTGTCAGCCCCCGAGGGAGTTCAACCAGCGCGAGAGGGTTGCCCTGCATCTCGAGGATCATTCGATCGATTTGTCGCTCATCGGACAACAAGCGCACGACGGGACCAAGCAGTGCCCGGGAATGCTCGTCGGACAATCCCGGAATCTGCAGGTCGGGTAGGCCTTGCAGGTCCTCGGTGAGCTCGCGGGTTGCGAAAACCAGCGCTACCGGGTCGGCGAACAGCCGGCGCGCGACGAACGCCAGCACCCGTGCTGAGGCCCGATCCAGCCACTGTGCGTCATCGACAACGCATAGCACTGGCTGCTCCTCGGCCGCCTCGGACAGCAGGCTCAACGCCGCCAAGCCGACGAAGAACAAGTCGGGCGGCGGCCCCTTCACGAGCCCGAAGGCAATCTCGAGCGACTCTCGCTGCGGCTCCGGCAGCCGATCAACGTGATCGAGCATGGGCGTGCATAGCTGGTGCAAGCCAGCGAACGCCAATTCGATTTCTGACTCCACGCCAACCGCTCTGACCACGCGCAGACCGGACGCCGACGCAACCAGGTAGTCCAACAGCGCCGTCTTGCCGATACCCGCCTCTCCCCACAGCACCAACGCCCCGCTCTCGCCGGCTCGGGCTGCTGCGATCAGGCCGTCCAAGACAGCGCGCTCGTCTTCACGATCTCGTAGGTCCGCCGGTGGCTCAGCGGCCCTGGGAGTGTTGGGCATCAGGGCCAGATCATATTTCCGCTCCGAATGCCATTCGCGTCGCATCGCGCGGAGGAGGAGGCATCGATCTCGGTCATCGCACCTTGACGACATCGCGAAAGCCCATCATCGACGTGACGCGCGCATCACACCAGTGCGTTCATGGGAATTGGTTCTCAATCGAAGTGGTTTCTTTATTGGACCGCGCGGGGGCGCCAAGGTACACCTAGGGCATGCCTTCCGTGACGGCCGATCAGAGCGTTGAGCGTCTCTCCAATCGGCACAGCGGAGCGTGGGAACGGCGGGTCATTCGAGGCGCACGAGCCGGCGAGTCGGTTGCGTTGGAACGGCTCGTCCGGTCGCAGCTTCCGATGGTGTGCAGTGTCGCCAGCCGATATCGCGACAGTGGTGTTCCCAGGGATGACCTAATCCAAGAGGGCACGATCGGTCTGCTGCGTGCGCTCACCCGCTACGACGAGCGACATGACGTGCGGTTCGCGACGTACGCCATCTGGTACGTGCGTGAAGCGATCGGTCGCGCGGTGGCTGACCAGGCACGGCAGATGCGGATACCGGTGGGCGCTTGGCAGCGTGCCGCGCGACTGCGGCGCACCGAGACGGAGCTGGCTGCCCGCCTTCGTCGTCAGCCGAGCGACCAAGAGCTCGCGGAGGCGATGAGCATCGACCAAGCCCAGTTGGCGACACTGCGCCAGATCTCGTGGAGCGGGCGATCTCTCGATGCTCCCCTCGACGATGAAGCCGGCGAGACCCTGGCCGAGCGGCTCATCGACGAGAGGCTCGCCGACCCCCTCGCGTCTCTCGTCGCTGAGGAGGAGGACGTTCTTGTGGGCCGGTTGCTTCAGGTGGTACCGACCCGCTGCCGTCACGTAATTGCGCGGCGCTACGGCCTAGATGGCCGAGATCCAGCCGCTCCGGCTGAGGTCGCGGCGGAGCTTGGTTTATCGCGCGAGCGCATTCGCCAGCTCGAGGCCGAGGGATTGGAGCGGATGCGGCGAGTCGCATGCCGCGCAAGCTTGCAGTCGCCTTATCCAAATCGTCCGATCACACCGAGGCGCGCGCCTGCTTTGGCGTGACACCTCTTCGACAACCAGGAGACAGCCGTATGACAATCGCGACCAACCTCCCCGCCACCGGATCTCCGACCGATCGGCTGGCGGTCATCGACGCTCTGTATCGCTACGCGGCGGGACTCGACGACGATGACAGGCGGATGCTGGAGTCCGCGTTGACCGAGGACGCAGTCGTCGACCTGACCTCGGCGGTGACCAAGCTCGGTATGGAGTTTCCCGTCCTGGAATCCCGCGAGGTCGTCATGAGCACCTTGTTGGGAGCCGTCGGGCCGCTGGATACCAGTCACTCCCTCTCCAATCTGCGCGTGCGGGTCGACGGCGACCGCGCCGAGGTGCGTTGCTACGCCCAGGCCCAGCACTTCCTGCCCGGCGGGGGCCCGGACCCGGCGAACCTCAGGCACGCGCTGATGATGAACCGCTACGACGCCGCGCTGCGCCGCGACGGACCCGACTGGCGGATCGCTCGGCTGAACATCGACCTCGTCTGGTTTGACGGGGATCCGGCTGTGCTGGTTTCCCAGGTGTCGTGATCGCCGGGGGCGGCGCCCATCACCCGCGGCGAGCGCGAAACTAGCTACGCGGCGCGCGAGACGCCCCCGCGAGCCCTTCGATCGCCGCGTCGAACGACGTCGCATCGGTTGGGGAGAACGTGCGCATCGCACCCCCACTCGCGCCGAGCAGAAACGACGGGGTGCCGGTAAGACCGGCGTTGCTGGCCGCCGCCTCGTCGTTGGCGATCTTCTTGGCCAGTTCCGGGTCCTTACGGTCGGTTGCCCACCGACCGAGGTCTAGCCGCCGAATCTGACTCGCGATTCCCGCCAGGTACGACTCGGTGACATAGCCTGAGCCCTCCTCGCCCTGTTCGGCGTAGAACGTCTCGACGAAATGCCACGCCTTGTCCTGCTTGCCTGCCGCCAGTGCCGCGACCTGCTGCGCCACGAACACTTCCGGGTCGCGTGTCGCGGTCTGCAACGCGCGATACTCGATTCGCAACTTGCCGCTCCGCACCCAGCGTCGGATGATCGAGGGCAGAACCTCGAGCGAGAAATCTCGGCAGAACGGGCACTCGAGGTCGCCAAAGTACTCGAGTGTGACTACCGCACCCGGCTCGCCGAGCGTGTCTCCTTGCTGCGCGATATCCGCGAGCAGCTCGTTGATCGCCTGGTTGTCGTTCGTGGCGCCCATCTAGCGGATTGTCGCACTGTCGACCCATTGAGTGAATGTCGTCCAGGTCACGTCGGGGAATTGGGCTTGGACAGCGGGGACGTCGACTTGGTAGCCGGTGTCGGTGAGGAACCGATACATGGCCGCGAGGTCGGGGTTACGCGTCGCGATCGTGTCGAGGGACAGTTGGCGATACCGGACGGGCCTGGCCGCTGCCGCTGAGAGCGCGTCTGCCATTTGCTGGGGCGTTGGTTGGTCACCGGCGAGCTCGATTCGTTGCCCGATGAACTCGCGCTGGCGGGTGAGCAGCGAGGCGACGGCGGCGCCGAGGTCGGCGAGCGCGATTTGCTGCAACGGCTGGTCGGGTGGCAGCGGCAGTGCCACCTCGCCGTCGGCGATCTTCTCCCGGGGGTCCCCGAGGTTTTCGTAGAAGTAGGTTGGCGCGACCACGGTGTGCGGGAGCTCAGCGGACGCAAGCCGCTGCTCGATCTGCCACTTGCTTTCGAAGTGCGGCACGCCACTCGACCGATCGGCGCTGGCCACTGACGCGAGCACAAGCCAGGGGACCTGCGCCCGGGCCGCGGCGGCAAGAATCTGCTCGCCCTGCGCGAGCTCGGCCCGCGCGCCGCCGCCGAACGGAGTGGTGACGGCGTAGACGGCACTCGTGCCCCGCATCGCTTCTGTCAGCGACGCGGCGTCGAGCAGGTCGCCTTTGGCGAGTTCCGCGCCGAGCACCGCCAACTCGCCCGCTCGCGCGCTCGTTGGGTCGCGGGTGAAAGCGCGGACTGGGCGCCCCGCCGAGAGCAGCGCGAGCGTGACCGCGCGACCGTGCGGGCCGGTCGCACCGGTTACCAACGCTGGGAGCTCGCCGGCCGCTGCGGTCAACCGCGTTCGTCTCCCGAACGTTGGGGTGCGGCGATCGCTCCGGGAGTTTGGATCGCTCGCGAGGCAATCCTCCAGCCCTCGGCCGTCCGACGCACGACCTGTCGGACGCTCGCCCAGCCCAGTAGCCGCGGCGGCTGATCATCAGTCACCATCAGCATCACGCTCGTGACCCTTGCCTCCTCGTCGGAGTCGACGATCGTCGCGTTCAGGGTCAGGTGCAGCGTTCCGGCCGGCTCGCCCGCCCACACGTTCGAGACGGTTCGCCGGAGGGCGTCGCGACCGATGGCCTCCCCCATCGCCCCGCTCATCGTCCCGTCCTCGGTGAACAGGCCGACGTAGGCGTCGACGTCGCGGGAGGTCGCGCAGTTGTCCGCGATTGTGACGAGCTCGAGGATCTCGAGCCGGTCCTCGGCGGTCAGGTTCATGGGGCTGGCCTCAGCGATGCGGCGATCCGGCCGGCGACCTGTTCCCCGAGGACCGACTTGGGAATCACCGCGTGGATAGTGCGCGGGGGGGTCGAGGAGTAGACCGAACCGGTCTGGTCTGCCCATTGGGTAACCCGGAAGGAGATCGCCATGCTGCACAGGGCGTAGGCATCGCGGCGATCGATCCCGCCGTGGTCGCTCAGAAACCCGATCGCGGTCCGGACGCAGTTCGGCAGCGCCACGTCGAGCGAGTCGGCGAACGCCATCACGATCCAGTGCTCAGGGGTTTCGATCGTCGGTCCGGCCACGGTCACGCCCTTGTGGACGATGTACTGGACGCGCAACTCCTCCATCGCCGATTCGATCCCGGTCTGGTCCACGACCCCGTCGGACTGGGTCGCGTTCGCGTCCCCTGTCCATATTCGTGCTCCCGGCTTGAACACCGGCAAGAACAGCGAGGTCCCCTCGATCAGCTCCCACAAGTCGAGGTTGCCGCCGTAGGGTCCGGCGAGGATCGCGCTGACCGGCTCCTCGCCCTCCGGCTCCACCGCGTACACGCCCATCGACGGCCGCAGCGGGATCCGCATTCCATCGACGAACTCGGCTGACGTCCGGTCCTCGCTGAAGCGGAAATAGTGAACGTACGGCTCCTCGAAGTCAGAAGGCAGCGCGCCCACCCCGAGCGGGAACGAGTTCCACCCCCAGTCGATCGGTCGGGCGCGCAGCATCCGGCACTCGACAACGTCACCGGGCTCGGCACCGTTGACGACAACCGGCCCCAGGTTGGAGTAAGGGCCGTTGGGAAACTGCTTGCGCAACGGCTCGCGGTCGGCGAACGACATCCCGAACCGCGCCTGATTGCCCCACTGCGTCCACGTGTTCGGGCAGGAGACGATATCCCCCGACTCGATCGTCAGCGCGGCCGGACGCCCTGGGTCGATCGTCCCCGGGCTGATCGTACGGTCGCTCGATTCGAGAACGTGTGTGGTCGGATCGCTCATTGCCTTCACTTTCCAGCCGGGCGCGTGCGCCGCCGGCTTGCGAGTTTGACTTGGGGCGCCGTGTCCGGCAGAACCTCCTGATTCTGCCGGACACCAGCACTCAATGGACGGACTGAGCAGCTTCGGTGATGACCTTCGCGACGACGCCAGGTTGAGAGAGCATCGAAAGATGCCCGGCTCGGACCTTGGTGATATGCGAATGGGCGCGCTCGGCCATGAACATCAGAGCCGCTTCCGGGATCACCCGATCGATCGTGCCAACGACGTACCAGCTCGGAATGTGCTTCCAGGCCGGCGGCCCGGAGGCGTCCGTCACGGCTCCCAGCGTGACTGGAGACTGCGTTGCCAGCGCCACCGCTCCTGCCTTGGCCGACAGGCCGTCGGCAAAGCCGTTCAGGAAGAACGACGGGTTGACGTAGAGCAGCGGGTCGCCCTTCGGCTCCCCTGGGTAGGAAACGGACCTGAAGACCTGCGCGGGCGAAGCGGAGTTCAGCACCGAGCCGGGAAACTTGGCCGTGAGCTGGAAGGCGCTCTCCCCCTGAGCCGGCGCAAACGCGTCGACGTAGACCAGGGCCTTGACGTTGGGGATGCCGTTGGCGGCATTAGTGATCACCGCACCTCCGTAGGAGTGACCGACCAGGACGATCGGCCCGTTGATCGTGCGTAGGAAATCGGCGATGGTCGCGGCGTCACCCTTGAGGCTGCGCAGGGGGTTCGGTGGCGCATACACCGTGTAGCCCTCGGACTCGAGCCGAGAGATAACACCGCTCCAGCTAGCGGTATTGGCCCACGCTCCGTGTACGAGGACGATCGTCGGCTTAGCCTGCGCCGCCGTTGCCGGGCGCGCAGAGGCGCCGGCGCTGAATACAGCGACCGAGCCCGCCGCGACGGCGAGCACGATCATCGCGGCGGCCAACATAGACGCCCTGGCTCTGTTCAATCTGCCATGCAACACCTGCACTCCTTCTTGATAGTGAATGAGGAACCAAGCCCCGCGGCGAGACTTTGCTCGCCAGGGCCTATGCCGCCGGGGCTGCTTCTCGCGCCAGCGAGGGTTGCGTCACGCTGGTGGCCGCCTCGTCGATCAGATCGGCGACGGCGACGGGCTGGGACGCAAGCGAGGCATGGCTGGCGGCGAGCTCAATCGTCCTCTGTGGGCTCATGCGCTGCGCCATGCGGCGCTCGTTGTCGGGACGGATCATCCGGTCCTCGGTGGAGACCTGATACCAGGTCGGCTTCTTCTTCCATGCCGGTGAGGTGACCGTGTCGGAGAAGGTCGAGCCGACGGGAGCTTTTTGCGTGACCGCCATCACCAGTGCTTCCTCGGCGGATAGGTCCTGGCAGAAGCTCTCGTGGAACTTATCCTGAGCGATCCACACATACCCGTCCGAGTCGGGCGCGATGTTGGCCACGGCTGCCGGCGGCATCAGCTCGGTGATCGTGCCGATACCCTCTCCGGCATCGGGCGCGAACGCGGCTATGTAAACCAGGCCCACGACGTTGGGCAGATCGCCGGCCTCGGTGATCACGGCGCCGCCGTAGGAATGGCCGACCAACAGCACCGGCCCATCGACCTGCTTGATCATCTGCTGGGTGCGGTGGGCATCGTCAGCCAGCGAGGTGAGTGCGTTCTCCACCGCATGCAGCGATCCATAGCCGCGGCGGTTGAGCTCGACAATCACCTTGCTCCAGTGGCCGGCGTCACCCCAAAAGCCATGCACGAGTACGACGGTAGGCGGAGTCACGGGAACCTCCTTTTGATTGAACGACGGGCGCAGTCATACCGGCCGTATGGACGAGCGGACGGCGGGCGACGAGTTCATCGGCCTCTGATGCGATCACTTTCGGTTCCCGAGGAAGCCTGGCGGTCCACAAATCTGGGGAGCGGTATCGTCGCGGAGCGTGAACGGGCTCAATCGGCTGCGACTGCTCGCCGCGCGGCGTTTCCCCGTTCTCCGGAAAGCGCGTCAGCTGCGCTGGCGGGCAGCCCAACTCAAGCATCTCGCCGCCGTGTTGCGCCCGGCGCCGCTGTTCTTACTGCGCGAAGCGCGAGGTGGCACCGGCCGCTACTCGTTGCCGTCGGGCGCCGTCATCGTGCTGCGCCACCAGACGCGCGACCTCGAGGTTGTCGACGAGGTCCTCGTCCCCCCGCACGCCTACGAGCCACCGCCGGTCGTTGCCTCTCACCTTGGCGGGCCTCTGCGCATCGTCGATATCGGCGCCAACATCGGGACCTTTGGAGTGTTCGCCCTCGGCCGCTGGAACGTCGACACGATGCGATCGTTTGAACCGGATCCCACGAACGCCGCGATGCTGAACGAAGCGATCGCACTCAATCACGCCAACCATCGGTGGACGGCGCACCAAGTGGCCGTGTCGAACTCTTCCGGGCATATGACCTTGATCCCCGGGCACTTCTCGCTATCGCGGCGAGCCGACCACGGCGAGGCGGGGATCGACGTGATGATGGTCGATCTGTTCACCCTCGATTCCAACGCCGACCTTCTGAAAATGGACATCGAGGGCGGCGAATGGTCCATTCTCTGCGATCGACGCATGGCCGATCTCCGAGCACGGGTAATCGTCATGGAGTGGCACTGGCGGTTCTCGCCACTAGCCGACCCCCACGCTGCTGCACTAAATCTGCTGGGGCGCGCTGGCTACACGGTGCATGCCGATCGCGTCGAGCCCCGGACGGGCACAGGCCTGGTCTGGGCCAGCCGCCCCTAGCACCGGAGACTTACTTGATGTTCACTGGCTGCTGCCGAACAGCGAGCTGACGGCCGATCCGGCGCTTCCCGAGCTCCGAGTGCCGGCAGTCGAGCTGCCGCTGCCCGTCGTCGACGTGTTGCTTGCCCCGGAATCACTTACCGAGGTGGCAGAGATCGTGCCGGTCGAACTAGTCGCGCCTTGAACGACGACCGAGTCGCCGGGGTGCAAGGAGCTCTTGGACACGCCCAGGCTCTTGGTGAGCTTGGTCGCGGAGGAAAGCGTGACCTTGACGGTGTTGCCCGAGGTCTCGGTGATGTAGATCGTGTTGCCGTCGACGCTCGAGATCGTCCCGATCGACGCGGTGCCGGAGCCCGCTCCGCGCAGGCCGGAGAAGCCGCTTCTCCCGCTGGACCCCGAGCCGGACGCGCCCGTTCGAGCGGTGGCCGGTATTCCGGAAGCCGATGTGGAGCTCGAGAGCTGACCTTTCTCGACACGGACGCCGGCGTAGAAGCCGGCAGCGACGGTGAGAACCGCAATCAGCACCGCGCCGGGACGTCCCCAGCGGCGCCGTTGCCGGCGGCCGGGGAGCGCGGGCGGCTGTTGCTCTCCCCACCCTGCCTCTTGGTCTTCTTCGTATTCGATTGCGCTCATCTGAGCTCCTCTGGGTCGTTCGCTTTGGCGGATTACGGTCACTCGAACCGCAGCGCCTCGATTGGCCGCAGAGAGGCGGCCCGGCTCGCGGGGTAGGTGCCGAAGAACAGGCCGACCAAGACCGCGGCTCCGAAGGCAACCGCGATCGAGTACGGCGCGATCACCGGCGTGACGCCGGCGATCTTGAAGTGACTGCCGATCACCCCGGCAACCACGCCGGCGATTCCCCCCAGGACCGACACGAGCACGGCCTCGACCAGGAACTGCGCCATGATGTCCACGCGCCTGGCTCCGACCGCTTTTCGGATGCCGATCTCGCGCGTGCGCTCAGTGACCGACACGAGCATGATGTTCATCACTCCGATCCCGCCGACCAGCAGCGAGATCGCCGCCACCTCTCCGAGCAAGGTGGTGAACACCTTGCTGCTGGATTCCGAGGTTTGCAGGATCGAGCTTTGATTGACGATGTCGAAGTTGCTCGTCTGATCTGACCCTGCGGTCACCGGGTCGAGCTGATTGAGGATGTCGGTGACTTCGGTCTGGGCGGCATTCAGCGCGTCGCGCGAGTTCGCCTGCACGAGGATCTCGCTGAAGCCGCCGTATCCCGTCAGCGTGTCCTCCACCGCCGTGTAGGGTGCGATCGCCACGTCGTCCTCGTTCGAGGTACCGTTCGATCCCTTCGGCGCCGTGACGCCGATGATCTCGTAGTTGGTGCCGTTGACCTCGATCGTGTCACCGACCGGGTCCTGGCCGCTGAACAGCTCGGAGACGACGGTCGGCCCGACCACCAGCACCCGGCTGTGATCTTGAACTTCCGCGCTTGTGAACCAGCTGCCTTCCGCCAGCGTGTAGTCGCGCGCCGACTGATAGCTCGTAGTCGTGCCGACGAACGACGATGGTTCGTAGGTGGTGTCACCGTCGGTCAGTGTCACATCGTCGGCGTTGACCACCGGTGAGACGGTCTTGACGTCGGGGGCCTGGAACGTGTTCTCGAGCGCCTGCACGTCGGCCGCCGACAACTCACTGCTGCTCGTCTGGGAACCACCGAACAAGCCCCCCAGGCCGGAGCTCGACGTCACCGTCAGCACGTTCGAACCGAGCTGATCGATCTGGCTCTCGACCGCCGCCGATGAGCCGGTCCCGACGGAGATCAGCACGATCACCGACGCAACGCCGATCATCAGCCCCAAGATCGTCAGCCCGGTGCGCAGCTTGTTCGCGCTCAGCCCAGTGAGTGCGACCCTGATCGTCTCCGTCATCCCGCGCCGCGCTCCGCTGCGGAGTGTTCGCGGACGGCGCAACGCTGAGTCGTACCCATCGCTACCGACCTGCCGCAGCGCCACCAGCCGGGAAGCCACCGCCTCCCAGCGCGCTGCCCCCGACACCACCGCTCCCGCCGAGCGTGCCGCTCGAGGAGCTTGACGAGCTCGATGAGCTGAGCGACGGCAGCGTGGTCGTCACCTCGAGCTGATCACCCGCCGAAAGCCCGCTGATGATCTGGGTGCGGCTGTCGCCACGCAGGCCGACGACGACCTGCTCCCGCACGGTCTTGCCGTCGCGGAACAGCTCGACGGTCCCGAGCGAGCCGCTGCCGCTCACCGCGCCATTAGGCACGGTGACGCCCTCGGCCTGGCCGACAATCACCGACGCCGAAGCGCTCATGCCAGGCTTGACCTGAGCGTCGCTTTGATCGAGTGTCAGGGTGGCGTCGTAGGAGACGACGCCGCTGCTCGTGGTTCCGACATCCGAGATCGCGCTCACGTGCGCGGCCAACTCGACGTCGGTGAGCGCATCCATCGTGACGGTCGCGGCCTGGCCGACCTTCAGCTTGCCGATGTCCGACTCGCTGAAAGCGACCGTCATCGCCATTTTGCTCGTGTTCACGATCTCTGCGAATGACGAGCTGGAGCCATCCGACGAATCCGAGCTGCTCGACGAGCTCGAACCCCCGAGGCTCCCCGCCGTCGTGCTCCCAGAGCTCGATGAGGAGTCGCTCGACGACGAGCCACTGCTCGAGTCGCTCGAGCCCGAAGAACTCGATCCGGAGCTGACCTGAGCCCCCGGCGTGAGGTTCGACAGTGACACGACGGTGCCGCTGACCGGCGCGTACAGCTTGGTCTCGTCAAGCCCCGTCTGCGCGCTCTGGACGCTCGCCTCTGCGCTGTCTACGGACGCCTGCGCCGAGGCGGTGCTCGCCGCCGAAGAGGTCGTGCTCGACAGGTCGTCCTCGGCCGCCGTCAGGTTCGATTCAGCCTCATCCAGAGTCAGATGCGCCGCGGTCGAGTCGAGCGTCGCGATCAGTTGGCCCTTCTGTACGTGCTGTCCCTGTGTGACATACACGTGCGAGAGCGTCCCGCTGGTCTGGAAGTTGACGTCATCGTCGGTGGCCGGCTCGACGTTACCGCTGCCCGTCACTGTCGATTGCACGATGCCCTTCTCGGCCGTGACCGTCTCGGTCGAGGCTCGGGCCGAGCTGGTCCTGGGTCCGACCTCTCCGATCGCCAGCACGATCACCACGACCGCGACCGCCGCCAACAGGCACAGGTGCCACGGCCGCCGTGGACCTCGATTCGAGCCGGTTTCTAAATCCACGCGGGGAGAATCGGGCCCGTTCTTGAGAGTTGTGTGAGAGACGAGTCGGAATTTCGTCGGAGGACCAGGCGGCGCGGGGATTAGAGATCGGCGCGACGCGGCGGTAGTCTCCGTCTCCCCACACGCGACCGGCCGAGAGGAGTGCTTGATGTCATACAGCGAGGACCCCACCCAGGGTGCCAGCGTCGGATCCAGCCCAGGCGAGGACCCCACGGCAGGAGGGATCGATTCCACCGTCGATTCAACTCAGGGCGCGGAAGTCGGCGAGCAGCCGTACGAAGACGCGACTCAGGGCGAGGAGGTCGGCGAGCAGGCATACGAGGACCCGACCCAGGGAGACGAGCTGGGTTCCGCACCGGGAGAGGACCCGACGGCGTAGCGCTTAGGCTTACTTCGGCGGGTCGCGCAGGCTGCCGATCCGCAGCGATCCGTCAACCTGCGCAGCCGCGGGCTCACTCGGGACGGCCGGGGCGTTTGTCGCCTCTGGCGCATCCGCGGCCAGATCTTCCAGTCGCTCGGCCGGCGGCACGAAGAACAGTCCGCCGGTGACCGCGGTGGAGAACTCGAGGATGCGGTCCGTGTTCCCCGGCGGATCGCCGATGAACATGTTGGTCAGCATGAGCTCGATCAGCGCGGAGGTGCGCGCGTAGGCGATGTAGTAGGTCCCGAACTCGGCCTTGCCGACCTGCCCGAACGGCATGTTGAAGCGCATGATCTGCTGCTCCTCGCCGTCGGGTCCGGTGATCACGTTGAGCGCCAGGTGCGAGTTCGGGGCCTTGTCCTCGTCGGGGAATTCGATGTCGTTGAGCTTGGTGCGGCCGATCACGCGCTCCTGCTCTTCGGTGGATAGAGAATCCCACGCAACCAGGTCATGCACGTACTTCTGGACGATCACGTAGCTCCCGCCCGCAAACGGGGGATCCTCGTCGCCGATCAGTACGGCCTCTCCGGCGGCGACGCCTTCGGGATTCTCGGTGCCGTCGACGAACCCGAGCACGTCGCGCTCGTCGAAGGAACGGAAACCGTGCACCTCATCCACGACCTCGGCCACGCCGCGCAGGCGGTCGGTCAGCCGCTGGGCGAGCTCGAAGCACATGTCGAAGCGGTGGGCCCGGATGTGGAACAGCAGATCGCCGGGCGTGGCCACTGCCGTGTGGCGCGAGCCGGCGAGCTCGCGGAAAGGGTGAAGCCCCGCGGGTCGGGGAGCTGCGCCGAGACGATCCCATAGCGACGCGCCGATCCCGACGACGACCGTGAGCTCTGCCTCGGGGAGCCGGAAGCCCACCGAGCGCTTCAGCCCCGCAACGTCGGCCAGCAGGTCGGCCACGCCCGCCTCGGATCCCGGCGGCACGGTCAGGACAAGGAATATGGCCGACTCGGTCGGGTGGCTCAGGATCGCCTGCGGCTCGGAGACGGACACGGTTGGCCCCAACATACGCGACCGGGTGCCGCGGCCGCTACCCCGCAGGCGGGTTCCGGGCGCCCGGACCTTCCCGATATGAGAGGCTTGGCCGGTGCCGTGGCTCCCCGAGTTCTTCACAGTCCCGGCGCTCGAGGAGATCGAGGAGAAGCGGCATCGCAAGCTGTCGACCGTGCCGTACTACGACGGCGTGGTCTCCGGACAGTTCGACGCCCTGGTCGAATCGTTCGCGGGCGAGCCCCTGCTGTTCCATCCCGTGCGCGGACGCATCCGCGGCGCGCGAGCTTTCCTGGCCTACGTCACCGAGATGAACGCGTGGCTCGCCGAGCGCAACATCGAGGTCGAGGACGTCGACCATCTCGCCGAGCCGGGGCACGGCTTCGAGGAGGTCGTTCTGCACCTCGACGCTCCGACCGGACGCGTCGACGTTCCGGTCGCGATCGCCGCTGACAGGGAGCCGGACGGACGGATCGACGAGCTGCGACTGTACTTCAGCAGCTGGCCGTTCACCGGACGCCACTTGAACCGGCCGCCCCTGCTCCAGCCCGACCCGGTGGTGCACGAGGCCGACGTGATCGCGGAGTACCAACGCGCGCTGTCGGCCGGAGATGTCGATGCGATCGTCGCCGCGTTCGAACCGGATGGCTACGTCCGCGAGCCCGCGGGCTCCCAGTATGTCCACCGCGGCCACGACGCTCTGCGCGGCTTCTACACGTACATATTCTCGAACGGCGGCGGCATCCCGATGGAACAGTGCTCGATCATCGACGACGGCCGGGCATGCGCCGTGGAGTACAACGTCGTGCGCTGGGGCGTGTCGGAGGTGGCCCCCGAAGCGGCAATGGCCGTATATGTGCGAGGCGAGAGTGGGAAGCTCGCTGCGGCCCGCATCTACGACGACGTCGAGCCGCCGCTCGGTCCGCGGATGTAGTGCCGCTTCAGGCGGCCGCCATCGGTGGTCCGGTGCTGACGGGCCTGTGGGCGACCGCGATCGCCGCGCGGAGCTCCTTCAGCGCCTCGACGTAGACCTCGGAAAACGTCGGGAACGGCTGGATCGTGTCCGACAGAACATCGATCGGTACATGGGCCCGGATCGCCAGCGTGGCCTGCTGGAGCCACTCACCCGCCTCGGGCCCGAGCGCCAACGCGCCGGTCAGTCGCTCGCCATCCGAAAGCAGGGTGAGGAACCCCTTGCTGTCAGCGTACGCGCGCGTGTATGTCGCGATCTTGGCGATTCCCGTCAGGGGAACCATGACGCTGAAGCGCCCTGCGCCGGCCCCGACGGCCCCGGCCTGCGGGTCGGTGTAGGTGACGCGTGGAACCGCCTCATAATTGGCCTTTCGTGGCTGGCCCAGGATGTTCGCGGCGACCACCTCGCCCTCGTACTTGCCGACGTGGGTGAGCGGCCAGATGCCATTCACGTCGCCGATCGCCCACAGGCGCTCCGCCGCGCGCAGGTGCGCGTCGACCGGCACGCCGTGAGCGTCGGGCTCGACGCCGACGGTCTCCAGGCCGATGTCTCGCACGCGGGGGCGACGGCCCGTCGCGACGAGCAGCCGATCACCCCGCAGCTCGCGACCGTCGTCGATCTCGAGCACGTAATCATCGCCGTCGCGCCGCGCGCCGGACGCGTTCGCCGACAGGACGAGCTCGATGCCCTCGGCGCTCAGCATTTCGCCGAGCATCTCCCCCAGCGGTGCCGGCTCCCGGCCGAGCAGGTGATCGGCCATGTCGACGACGACCACCTCCCCGCCGAACCGGCGCACGGCTTGTGCCATCTCCGCCCCGACCGGCCCACCGCCGAGGATCACCAGCCGCCGCGGAATCGCCTTCATCGATGTCACCTCGCGGCTGGTCCAAACGCCGTCGAGGTCGCGCAGGCCGGGCACGGGCGGGATCACCGCGTCGGCGCCATTCGCGAGCACGACGTGGTCGGCCGTGTGGCGCACGCCGTCGACCTCGACGACGCCCGGGCCGGCGAGCCGGCCGGTCCCACGGATCAGGTCGATGTGGTTGTCAGCCAACCACTTCACCTGTCCGGCGTCGGAGTAGTCCGAGACCATGAAGTCGCGCCACGCCAGCGCCGCGTCGATGTCGATGTCGGCAGTGGCGGCCGCCTCGCGCGCTCCGTGGACCGCCTCGCCGGGCCGGAGCAGCGTCTTGGACGGGATGCACGCGTAATAGGAGCACTCGCCGCCCACCAGCTCGCGCTCGACCACGGCGACGCGCAATCCGCCGTCGGCCAGGGCCCCGGCACAGTGCTCTCCCGGCGAGCCTCCGCCGAGCACGATCACGTCGTAGTCGTTGCTCATTGCGGGAGCTCCTCCCCGGCGCGTTCGCGCACCATGTACAGGGCGTACCAATCGGGCCAGTTCGGGTCCGCCGCGCCGATCCGCTTCTCGTGCTCCCCGTGTGCAGCCGATGCGCGCCGCAAGGCGGCGGCTAGGTCGGCGTCGGAGGCGTAGGACGTCTCGGGGTCGACCCGACCCGGAAGCCGCGTGGTGACCTCTTGAAGCAGCCAGCCGTTGCCATCCGGATCGGTGAACGAGGCGAACGAGCCGTAGCTGCGGTGCTCGGGCGCCGGACCGGCGGCGCGGTCGCTCGCGCCGACGGCATGAAACCGGGCACCCGCGGCCCCCTCGTGGAACACCTCACTCACCTCGACCCCGCGTGCCACGAAACCGGTGCGCGCAGTCTCGACATCGGAGACGGCCAGGTACAGCCCCTGAGCGGAGCCAGGCGTGGCCGGGGTCAGATTCGTGCCGAACTGGATCGAGCACCCCGAGCCCGGGGGCGTGTACTGGATCAGGCGGAACCCATCATGGGCCACGTCGGCGTCGAGCCTCCACCCGAGACGCCCGTAGAAGTTCTTTGCCCGGTCGACGTCCGAGACGGGGATGACGATCACCTCGAGATCGGTGTCGATTCTCCGCTCGACCGCGGCCGCACCCGCGTTGTCGCTGCCTACTGCGGTTGTGCTCATGTCGGCCTCCATCGGTTCTCCGGGGCCATTCGTGGCCGATACGGGCTGGTCGACCCGCGCGCGACGCGCGCGGAGCGCGGCACGAAGGCCGACGCTGCGATGCGTGCTGCGGAGGCCCTGGCACGGCCCGGTCCGGACTCCCCTCGGCCGCTCCCGACCGAGGATGCTTCCCCACCAACCCTTTCAGCTCACCCGAGCGGAAGTCAACCTCCCCCGCGCGGTTAAGAGTCCCTCACGCGGCCTGGGTGCCTGGCATCGGCTTCAGAGCGCGCCCCGCCGCTTGCCACCGCGCGCTGACCTGTTTGAGCACCTCCACCATCGCCCGCGCCGCCCCCGACTGGTAGCCCGCGGGCATGACCGCGACGATCGGTCGTGTCAGCTTGACGCCCTGCACGGTGCAGATCCGGACGTCCTGCGAGGCGTTCCGGGCCACCATGTCGGGGACGGGCGCCACGCCGACCCCGGCGGCCACGAAACCCAGGATCGCCGCGTAGTCGTCGTTGTGGAACGCGATCTGCGGGTCGAATCCCTCGGCGTGACAAGCCCGGATGAACCGAGTTGCGTCCGGACACGCGTGCGCGGTCCCGAGCATCCACCGCTCGTCGGCGAGCTCGCCGAGCCGCACGCGCCTGCGGCCGGCCAGGCGATGGCGACGCGGGAGCGCCACGAGCATTGGCTCCTCCAACAACAGGATGCCATCCAACTCGGGCACCTCGAGAACGCTGTCGTCGTTGCCGAGGGCCAGATCCACCTCGCCGCTTTGCAGCAACGGCAGCACGCCGGGTGGCTCCAGGATCGACACCGACAGCTCGACCTCGGGCAGGCGGTCGCGGAACTCGAGGATGGCGGGAGGAACGATCGTCGCCGCCGTCGAGCTGAGCGTCGACATGCGCAGCTTCCCGGCCCGCAGGCCGAGCAGGTCGTCCAGATCCTGCTCGGCGTCGTGCAGACGCGCCAGGATGGCGTCGGCGTGTCGAACCAGCAGCGCGCCGGCTTCGGTGAGCCGAACTCCAGTGTTGCGCCGCTTCAGCAGCGTCGCTCCGGTCTCCCGCTCGAGCAGCGCGACGTGCCGGGAGATGGCGGGCTGGGTATAGCCGAGCGACTCGGCCGCCCCGGAGAACGAGCCACACCGCGCCACCTCGCGCAGGACCCGAAGTCGTCTCACGTCGAGCATAACGGAAAGTTATACACCCTCAGCCTGATCCCTATTTGCTTTTATGACCGGTGGACCCCAAGCTTCGAGGGGTGAACTTCCGGCGCCGACCGAGAAGCCCGGTCAGCGGCTACCGCCGCTCGCCCGCGGTGACCATTCGCTGGGCCACGCCCGCCGATGGGCGACGGCTCGCCACGCTCGCTGAGCTCGACGAATCCCGCATCCCTCCTGCGCCGGTCCTGCTCGCCTTCGTCGGCGACGAGCTCTGGGTGGCCCTCTCGCTCGGGACCGGGGTCGCGATCTGCAATCCGTTCCGGCCGAGCGCGGAAGTGGCGGCGCTCGTGCATCAGCGAGGCCGGCAGCTGAGCCTTCGGAGCTGACGATCGCCGTGTTCGTCTTCAGTCTGATTTCGCTGCTACTCCTGGTCGGGGCGATCCTGCTCATCCCGGCCGGGCTGCGCGCCGGCGACCGATCCGGCGATGCCCTGCTGCTGAACGTGCAGCCACAGTTGGCGCCGCGCGGCGCGACGGTCACCGTCAACAACCCCGAGGACGCAGCCGTCCTGGTCGGGGTCTCATTGCGCCGTGCCCGACCTCGCCTGCGTCTCGAGGGAGGCTCGTACGTGAAGATCAGGACCGGGCGCACGACCTCGGACCTGCGCGCGGATCAGCAAACTCAGATCGCAGTGCTCGCCGCCGGCGAAACGCAGACCGTCGTCGTCCGGGCGGACGCCCGTGTCAGGCGGCGCGCTGAGCTGGTGGTCGTGGTCGGTCAGTCACAGCGGCTTCGGAGCATCCACCGCCTGGTCGTGCTCCCCCGGTCTGGTGGTGACCAGGCGAGTCACCAGATCGGCGTAGCCGGCCTTCAGCCGCTCGAGCGGTAGGCCGCGGACGTGACGCTGGTGGTGAAACGCCCCCGGCGACAGCGCGGCGAGCAGGACGTCGGTCAGATACTCGACATCGGCATCCGGGACCGCCTCCTCCAGCACCGCGTGGACGTGCAGCCACAGGGCGGCGTAGGGCTGCGAGCGCTGCCAGTGGCCGACCGTCGCCTCAGTCTCGAGCAGTAGGTCGCCGTCGCGCTCGAGCCGGTCGAGCATGGCGTCGCCGAATGCCGTCAGTCGAGCCGGCGCGGGCGCGCCCGGGCCGAGCGGCGGCGGACCGCGCAGGATCGCCTCCTGAAAGGCGGTCTCGGTCCGATCTAGCAGCGCGAACACCAGCGAGGCGCGATCGCCGAAGCGGCGGAAGATCGTCCCCTTCCCCACCCCCGCCGCCGTCGCGATCGCATCCATAGTCGTGGCGGACGCGCCGCGCTCCGCAAACAGGCGTTCCGCGGCGGCGAGGATCCGCGCGCGGTTTCGGACGGCGTCAGCTCGCTCGGGGGCGTGAGGCTGGATGATGGGTAGCTCGCACACGGCGGGTTCGATGATAACGCCGAAGCGGACCGCGGTCCGGTTTACTTGCTATAGTTGAGGGCGCAAACAGCATCGCCCCGGACTGTTCACGAGCCCGGGGCACAAACGCCGGAAGGAGATTCCCCCAATGTCAGCCACCACCGTGAACGAGCGCCTCGCCGGACAGTGGCGATTCGCGCCCGTGCATTCCGCCGCTGAGTTTTCCGTCAAGTACGTCGTAGCCAAGTTCCGGGGCAGGTTCGGCGATCTCGACGCGAGCCTCGAGGACGGCGTTCTCACCGGCTCGGCCAAGGTTGCGTCGGTCAGTGTCAAGGACCCGAACCTCTACCCCCACCTCCAGTCGCCCGACTTCTTCGACGCCGAGCAGTACCCGGAGATCAAGTTCCACTCGACAAACATCACCATCCAGGGCGACCACGTCGAGCTCGACGGCGAGCTCGAGCTTAAGGGCAACACCCGGCCGGTGCATGCCAGCGGCACAGTCGAGGGCCCGGTCGAGGACGCGGGGGGCAACACGCGACTCGGTTTCACCCTCGAGAGCAAGATCGACCGCACTGAGTTCGGCATCAACTGGAACGCCCCGCTCCCGAAGGGCGGCCCGTCGCTCTCCAACGAGGTCGTCCTGACCGTCGAGCTCGAGTTCCACAAGGTGTCGTAAGGCGCCACCGACCTTCCTCAACACCATGCACATCCTGGCCATATCGGGATCTCTGCGCCAGGGGTCGCACAACACGGCGCTCCTGCGGGCGGCAGCGAACTTGCTGCCGCCCGGGGTGACCGTGACCTTCTACGACCACCTGGAGGAGATCCCGGCATTCAACGAGGACCGAGTGGCCGAGCGCCCAGAGGCCGTCGACAGGCTATGGGACGCGATCGCCGAGGCCGACGGCGTGCTGGTCTCGACGCCCGAGTACAACAGCTCCATTCCGGGCTTACTCAAGAATGCGCTCGACTGGCTCTCACGCCCGCTGATCGATAGCCCACTGCGCAACAAGCCGGTGGCGGTGATCGGCGCCTCGACGAGCATGTTTGGCGCGGTCTGGGCGCAAGCGGAGACGCGCAAGGTGATGGGCGCGATCGGCGCGCGCGTCCTCGATCGTGAGCTCCCGGTGCCCAGCGCCGAGGAGCAGTTTGACGAGGCGGGCAACCTGGTCGAGAAGGAGATCCAGGAGGAGCTCGGCTCGATTGTGCACGCTCTCGTCCAGGCGATCGAGGCGCGCGCCGAGACGCTCGCCCGGGGCTAAGGCCTCAGGCTCACGGCGCCGCGGCCCTTAGGGTCGCCTCGAAATCGCTCCTCGAGATCGGTCCGACCGACGGGAGCGTGACTCCGGCGGCGCGGTAGCGCTCGACCCCGGTTCGGACCGCCGGCTGATCGCCCACCGCGGTTAGCGCCGCGAGGAACTCGTCGGAGATCGCAGCGCGCATCTCCCCCGGGTGCCCCCGCGCGGCATCGTATGCGGCGATGTCCTCGCCGTATCCCGAGCGCTCGATCATCGTGCGATAGAACGGCAGCCCGAAGTAGGTGAGCAGCTCACCCCGCATCGCTCCGTATGCGTCGGCGGGCGTGTCGGTCAGCGCGGCCGGAACGGCCGCGACGATCTCGAAGCCGTCGAGCGGCTTCCCGACCCGCTCGCGCCCCTCGCGCACGGCTGGCACCACCACGTCGCGGATGTAGTTCGGGTTGCAAAGCCACAGCATCACGCCGTCCCCGATCTCGCCGGCCAGACGGAGCATGGCCGGCGACAGCGCGGCAACGAAGATTTCCAGCTCCGGGCGGGCGTCGAGTCCGGCGAGGCGGAACGCGCTCTGCCATTTCGATCCGGCCGGCGGGTCCTCGCCGCACAGGATCGCGCGCACGATCGCCACGTACTCCCGCATCTCGTCGACTGGCGACTCGATCGTCTGGCCGTGCCAGCCCTCCACGATCAAGCGATGCGACACGCCCAGGCCCAGGGTGAGCCGGCCGCCTGAGAGCTCGTCGATCGTCGCCGCGGTCTGGGCCATTGTCGCCGGCGTGCGGGTGTAGATCGGGACCACGCCGGGGCCGACGCGGATGCGCTCGGTGGCGAGCGCGTACGCGGTCACGACAGTCAGCGACTCCCGGCCCGCGATGTGAGTGACGAACGCCGAGTGGTAGCCGAGCGACTCGGCCAGCTTGACGCGCGTGATCGCCTGCTCTAGCGAGCGGCCGGTGGAGACGAAGCAGCCCGTCCTCGGCATCGACCGGGCAGGCTATCCGCTATAGCCCGGCTTGATCGATTCGGGCGCCGGTGGAAGGATCGGTCTGACAATAAGGCGCCGCCGTCAGGCGCCGCCGACGATCGTCAATTAAACGCCAATCGCAGGAGTCGCGGATCCGATGCTCGACAGTCCCACCAGCACGACCGAACCCTTTACCGGCGAGGAATATCTGGAGAGCCTCCGCGACCGTCGTGAGGTCTATGTCTACGGTGAGCGAGTCAAGGACGTCACGACCCACCCGGGGTTTCGGAACACCGCTCGCTCGATCGCCCGGCTCTACGACGCACTTCGCGATCCTGCCCGTCGCGATGTGATCACGACCACCACCGACACCGGCAGCGGCGGCGTGACCCACAAGTTCTTCCGCTACCCCCGCACCGTCGAGGACTGCGTGGGCGATCTGGAGGCGATCGCCGAGTGGGCTCGGCTCGGCTATGGGTGGCTGGGGCGCAGCCCGGATTACAAGGCGGCCTTCCTGGCCACACTGGGTGCCAACGCCGACTTCTACGACCCCTACCAGGACAACGCCCGCCGCTGGTACCGCGACGCGCAGGAGCGCGTCCTGTACTGGAACCACGCGATCATCCATCCGCCGGTCGACCGCAACCGCCCGCCGGAGGAGGTCAGCGACGTGTTCATGCACGTCGAGGCCGAGCGCGACGACGGCATCGTCGTCAGTGGCGCGAAGGTCGTGGCCACCGGCTCGGCGCTCACTCACTACAACTTCATCGCCCACTACGGGCCGATCCCGGTGCAGAAGAAGGAGTACGCGCTCGTTTGCGCGGTATCCATGGACACCCCGGGCGTCAAGCTCATCTGCCGTCCCTCCTACGAGATGGCCGCCGAGGTGATGGGCAGCCCGTTCGACTACCCGCTCTCCAGCCGCCTGGACGAGAACGACGCGATCTTCATCTTCGACCAGGTGCTCGTGCCCTGGGAGAACGTGTTCGTCTACGGCGACATCGAGAAGGCCAACAACTTCTTCCCCCACACCGGCTTCATCCCCCGCTTCTGCTTCCACGGCTGCATCCGCCTCGCGGTCAAGCTCGACTTCATCGGCGGCCTGCTGTTGAAGGCCGTGGAGGCGACGGGCACCAAGGACTTCCGCGGCGTCCAGGCTCAGGTCGGCGAGGTCCTGGCCTGGCGCAACCTCCTCTGGGGCCTCGCCAGCGCCATGGCCCGCGAGCCCCAGCCCTGGAAGGAGGGCGCGCTGCTGCCAAACATGGACTACGCCATGGCCTACCGGCTGTTTTCCACAATCGGCTACCCGCGCGTGAAGGAGATCATCGAGCAGACCGTGGCCAGCGGGCTGATCTACATCAACTCCAACGCGCGCGACTTCAAGAACCCCGAGATCCGCAGGTACCTGGAGCGATACGTCCGGGGCTCCAACGGGATCGATGCGGTCGAGCGCGTCAAGCTGATGAAGCTCTTGTGGGACGCGGTGGGCAGCGAGTTCGGTGGCCGCCACGAGCTGTACGAGCGCAACTACAGCGGCAACAACGAGAACATCCGCATGGAGGTCCTCTTCGCCGCCACCGGCAGCGGCCAGACCGATCGCTTCAAGGGCTTCGCCGAACAGTGCATGAGCGAATACGACCTCGACGGCTGGACCGTGCCCGACCTGATCAACCCCGACGACGTCCGCTTCCCCGGCCCCTCCTCCTAGCGCCGGCGGGCCCACGATCGCGCGAACCCGCCGCTAGAATCCCGGCTTCTTCAAACCGCGCGGCTGTAGCTCAGTTGGCTAGAGCGTCTGCTTGCCATGCAGAAGGTCGAGGGTTCGAGTCCCTTCAGCCGCT
>DATJUA010000067.1:0-15828 GCA_035502815.1 Solirubrobacteraceae bacterium | reverse complement strand
GGTCACCCGCCGGCTCCTGCCCGCCGGTACGGCCTGGCTGCGGCTGGTGGATCGCAAGCGGGCCGCCGGACCGGACGTCTATGTCGCCAACTCGACGTTCGTGGCCGGCCGCATCATGGAGTCCTACGGGCGACCCAGCCGTGTCATCCACCCGCCGGTCGATATCTCCGGGTTGCTCGAGGTGCCACGCGACCCTGGGGATGCCTATCTGGTGTTCGGCCGGCTCGTCCCGTACAAGCGAGTCGACGTCGCGATTCGGGCCTGCGAGCGACTGGGACGCCGGTTGATCGTGGCGGGAACGGGTCGCGACCTGGATCGTCTGCGCCGGCTCGCGCCGTCGAGCACCGAGTTCATCGGCCACGTCCCGAGCCAGGACCTACCTGGACTGCTCGCCCACGCCCGCGCACTCCTGTTCCCGGGCCTGGAGGACTTCGGAATGGTGCCCGTCGAGGCTCAGGCGGCAGGTGTCCCGGTAATCGCCTACGGCGTCGGTGGCGTCCTCGACTCAGTGATCGACGGCCGCACCGGCGTTCTGTACGAGGATGGATCGGTCGACGGGCTGTGCCAGGCCATCCTCAGGTTCGAGTCGCTCACTTTCGACGACCGCGAGCTGCGTTGCAACGCGGCGCGTTTCGGGCCCGACCGCTTCGCCACGGCATTTGCAGAGCTGCTGGCCGACCTAACAGATCACACCGACTTGGCCGATACTCTTAGGACGCGATGACCGCATGGTCGAGCACAGTAGGGGGCGCGGACAGCTCAAGCGAGCACTCGGCGCTGATCAACGCCGTCCGGGTGGTCCGGGAGCGATGGTGGCTGATGGCCGTGACCGGCGTGGTCTGCTTCGTGGTGATCCTGGTCCTGTCGCTGCACGCGCAGAAGCAGTACACCGCGACCTCCGAGGTGCTGGTCAAGCCCTCCAACCTGCCCGCGGTCATCTCCCCCAGCCAGGCGCAGCCGACCGACTCAACCACGCTGGGCCGGATCCAGAGCGACGACGCTTCGCTCGTCACCTCCACCACGATCGGGGCGGCGGTGAAGAGCATGCTGAACTCCCGGGAATCCGTCGCCGACCTCCTGGACGAGGTTCAGGCCAACGTCAACAGCAGCAACGACCTGATCGCCATCTCGGTCGTCGACCCGAGTCCTGCCCGGGCGGCCGCCAAGGCCAACGCGTTCGCGACCGCGCTGGTGAATTACCTGACGCAGTCCGCTCAGGCTCAGCTTGTCTCCGGGCAGGCCAAGCTCCAGAGCGAGCTTGCCAAGCTCTCGCCGACGAATCCGAGCCGCACCGCGCTGCAGCAGGGTCTCGAGCAGGTCGTCGCGCTGGAGGCGGTGACCAACGGTGGCGTTCAGACGGTGCAGCAGGCGACCCCGCCCACCTCGCCGTCCTCACCGCGGGTCAAGCGCAACGCGATCATCGGGCTCGCGGTTGGGATCCTGCTCGGCCTGGCCCTCGCCTTCCTGCTCGACCTGTTTGACCGCCGCATCAAGTCCGCCGAAGAACTCGAGCGGCTCTACACCCTGCCGGCTTTGACCTCGGTTCCGCTGGGCCGGCGCGCGGCCGGCGAGCGTCAACCGCACGTCGATCTCGAGCCGTTCCGCATTCTCCGCGATGCGCTCGGGTACGTCTCGCTGCGCGAACGGGCTCGAGTGATTCTCGTGACCAGCGCGGTGTCGGGCGAGGGCAAGACCTGGGCCGCCAGCGGCCTCGCGCGCGCGATGGCGATCGCCGGCCGGTCGACGGTGCTGATCGAGGCCGATGTGCACCGCCCCGCCCTGAAGCGGGAGCTCGGTCTCCGATCCGACCGGCGTGGACTGATGAACGTGCTGGTGGAGGAAAGAAATCCGGTGGACCTCGTCCAGCCCACATCGGTGCTTCCGTCCCTTTCAGTGCTCTCGAGCGGCCCGTTCACCCCGAACTCAGCGGAGCTCCTGCGGCTTCCGGCGATGGGTCGGGTGCTCGACGAACTGGCCGAGGCGTTCGACTTCGTGGTCATCGACGGTCCGCCACTGCTGCCCGTCGCGGACGCGCAGGTGCTGCTCCAGAATCCCGCGATCGACGTGGTGCTGATCGTCGCGCGTCCGTACCTGACCACGCGCGAGCACATCCGCGCGACCAAGGCCCTCCTCAGACGTCACCCCGAGAAGGGATTTGGCCTGGTAATCAACGCGGTGCGCGAGCGTACCGGCTACTACTACGACAGCTATCACGGGCGTTCGGACGACGACGGCCTGGTGATTGGTGACGGCGTCCTCCCCGAGTCCGTCGGCGCCACGGTTGGGGCACGGAGCTCCCACGTCCGCCGCGTTCCGCGCCGCCCGAAAGCAGACGAGCTCGATCCCAGCGCAGACCCTCGGTCGGAGCCGAACTGAGCTTGGCCGCGCCGCGAAGCAACGGCGACGCGATCGTCGTCACCGGTGGTGCGGGCTACATCGGCGCGCCGCTGTGCCTGGACCTGATCGCGAACGGCTTTCACGTGCGGGCACTCGACAACCTCCTGCACGAGCAGTCCGACATCGCCGAGCAGCTCGAGCGGGCCGGCGTGGAGCTCATCCGCGGAGACGTACGCGATCAGCAGGCCCGTGAGCGCGTGCTAACCGGCGCGCGGGCCGCGGTCCATCTGGCTGCGATCGTCGGCGATCCAGCCTGCGCACGTGACCCGGCGCTATCGACCGAGGTCAACGTCGAAGGAACGCGAGCGCTGGTCGGCGACGCCGTCAGGCTCGGGGTAAAGCGCTTCGTGTTCGCCTCCACCTGCTCGAACTACGGCCGGATGGCCGACCCCACGACCCCGATCGACGAGACCGGCGTGCTGGCCCCGGTATCGCTCTACGCGGAGCAAAAGGTGGAGATGGAGAGGGCCCTGCTCGACTCCGGCGGCTCCGATCTCGAGCCGGTGTGCCTGCGCTTCGCCACGATCTACGGGGTCGCGCCCCGGATGCGCTTTGACCTCACGGTCAACGAATTCACTCGCGACCTGTGGGCCGACCGCAGACTCGAGGTGTTCGGCGAGCAGTTCTGGCGCCCCTACGTTCACGTGCGGGACGCCGGGCGAGCCGTGCGAACGGTGCTCGAGGCGCCGTCTGAACGCGTCGCGGGGGACGTCTTCAACGTCGGCCGGTCGGGCGAGAACTACCGCAAGCTCGACCTGGTTCACGCCATCCGTGAGCGGACCGACCGGGGCGAGGTCGCCTACGTGCACCGCGACGAGGACCCGCGGGACTACAAGGTGAACTTCGACAAGATCCGCGCCGTGCTCGGCTTCGAGACCGAGATGACGGTGCCGGACGGAATCGCCGAGGTGCTGGGCGCACTGGAGCAGAAACGATTTGCAGATCCGTTCGATGGGCGCTACCGAAACACGCCATGAGCGGCTGATCCCGGTCTTCGACCTCCAGGTCACGCCTGAAGACCTGGAGTCGGTCGCGCATACGCTTCGCTCGGGCTGGCTGACCATGGGGCCGCGCACGCTCGAGTTCGAGGAGGAGTTCGCCCGCATGATCGGCGCGCGCTATGCGGTGGCGGTCTCGAGCTGCACGGCGGCACTACATCTGGCCTATCTCGCGGCCGGGGTCGGGCCGGGAGATGAGGTGATCGTCCCTTCCTACACGATGGCGGCGACCGCCGCGGCGGTGCTCTACGCCGGCGGGACGCCGGTGTTCGCCGACATCGCGGGGCTGGATCAGCCGCTGATCGGCGTAGCCCATGTCGAGGAGCTGATCACGCCCAACACCAAGGCCGTCTGCGCCATGCACTTCGGCGGCTATGCGGCGAGGGTGGACGCGCTGGCTGAGCTGTGCGCCGCCCGTGGGATCGCGCTGATCGAGGACGCCGCCCACTCGCCACTGGCCACGCTCGGCGGCAAGAGCCTGGGGACTTTCGGATTGGCTGGCGCGTTCAGCTTCTTCTCGAACAAGGTCCTGGCCGCCGGCGAGGGCGGTCTGCTGGCCACCGACGATCCCGACGTGGCCGCGCTCGCCCGCGCCCGCCGAAGCCATGCGATGACTCGGGGGAGCTGGGATCGGCATCGCGGAGCCGCTGAGGACTACGACGTGCCCGCGCTCGGCTTCAACTACCGCCTCGACGAGCCGCGCTCGGCGCTGCTGCTGTCCCGGCTGGCACGACTCGAGCAGGACGTGGCCCGGCGCCGGGAGCTGACGCGGCGCTACCGGCGCCTGCTGGCGAACGTCCCGGGAGTGAGCGTGCCGTTCAGCGATGAAGCCGTCGCCACCTCCTCCTGCTACGTGATGCCGGTCATGCTCGAGGACTCCTCACGCCAGTCCTCCCTACGGATCGCGCTGCGCGAGCGCCACCGCGTCCAGACCAGCCTGTTCTATCCCGCCGTGCACGAGTTCACGGCCTATCGCGAGCGCTTCCCGGGGCTCTCCCTGCCGAAAACGGAGCTCGCCGCCCGCAGCGAAGTGACGCTGCCGCTGTTCTCCCACCTGAGCTACGAGGATCAGGATCGGGTCGTCGCGGCGCTTGCCACGGAGCTCGAGCCATGAGCTGGACGCTGCCGCTGACGGATCTGCAGCTGAGCGAGGATGACATCGCCGCGTTCCTTTCCGTGCTCGAAGGCGGCTGGTTGACGATGGGGCCGCGCACCCACGAGTTCGAGCAGACCTTTGCTGAGCGGTTCGGCGTCCGCCACGCGGTCGCCGTGTCGTCGGGTACCGCGGCCCTGCACCTCGCGCTGCTGGCTTGCGGCCTCGAGCCCGGGAACGAGGTCCTCGTGCCCGCGATGACGTTCGTTGCCGCGCCGGCCGCGGTGCGCTACTGCGGGGCCCGGCCGGTCCTGATCGAATCGATCGGACCCGCGGACCTCAACATGGATCCAGACGACGCCGCAAGGCAAATCGGCCCTCGGACCCGGGCCATCCTCGCCACGCACTGGCTCGGGTATGCCTGCGATGCGGCTGCGCTGGAGTCGCTGTGTAAGGAGCATGGCTTGATCCTCATCGAAGACTGCGCCCAGAGCATCACGGCGCTCGCGAGCGACGGTCGCGTGACCGGCACGATCGGCGCGGCCGCGTGCTTCTCGTTCTTTTCCAAGAAACAGCTCGCGGTCGGCGAGGGCGGCATGATCCTCACCTCCGATGACGTGCTCGCGGCCAAGGCGCGCTCGCTGCGTTCTCACGCCATGACCACCGTCACATGGGATCGTCACCGTGGCCACGCGGAGAGCTACGACGTCGTCGACGTTGGCTTCAACTTCCGGCTCGACGAGCCGCGGGCCGCCCTCGGTCTGAGTCGCATGCGCCGCCTCGACGCAGACGTCGAGCGCCGGCGCCGGCTGGTTCGGCGCTACCGCGAGTTGCTCGGAGACGTTGCCGGCGTGACGATCCCGTGGAGCGACGAGGACGTCGAGCGAAGCTCGCACTTCGGCTTCGCGATCTTGCTCGACAGCTGGGACGCGCGCGACCGGCTGGCCGATGAGCTTGGTGCGCGCGGGATCCAAACCACCCGCTATCCGGCCCTCACGTCTCTGAGCGACTACCGCGACCATCCCCCCAGGCCTCGTACCGAGGAGCTGGCGAACCGCCATCTGTTGCTGCCCCTGTCGTCCACCTACTCCGAGCAGGACGCCGAGCTGGTCGCCGATCACGTCGCGAGGATCGTGGCGGGCGACGCGGCTCGCACTGACTGACCGGCCCCGATGCCGGCCAGCCAGGCAACCGAGGAAGTCGCGGCTCCACTCCCCCGCATCGTCTCGGGTTACCTGAGCGATTACACATCGCTGGTGCCCGGGCTGATCGTCGTGGCCTTGCTCCTCGTTTGGGCGGTTCACGATGGCGGTTACGACGCCGACACGTGGTACTGGGGCGCGCTGGTCATGCTCGGGCTGCTGACCGCGATCACGGTCGGCCGCGGGGTGCGTTCGGTACGGATCTCCCGGTCTGGGCAGGTGGCGCTGCTCGCGTTTGCGCTGTACGTCGCGTGGTCATATCTCTCGATCAGCTGGGCGCAGTCGCCGGGCGACGCGCTAGAGGGGTCGAACCGCGCGCTGCTGTACCTGCTCGTGTTCGCCAACATGCTCATGCTGCCCTGGACGGCCCGGAGCGCGCTGATCGCGCTCCTCACCTTCGTGATCGGAGTCGGGGTGATCGCGCTCGTGCTCCTTGTGCGCCTCGCCTCGGCGGACAATGTCGCCAGCCTCGTAATCGGCGGGCGGCTCGCCGCGCCCACGGGCTACTTCAACTCGACCGCCGCGCTGTTCACGATCGAGGCGCTCACCGCGATCGTCCTCGCCTCGCGGCGGGAGCTCCCTGGACTGCTACGCGGCGTTCTGATCGGCCTGGCGTGCGCCGGCCTCCAGCTGTCGGTGATCGTGCAGAGCCGGGGTTGGCTATTCACGCTCCCGCTGGTCGCGCTCGTCGTCATCGTGCTCGTTCCCGACCGCCTCAGGGTGGCCGCCGCCGCGGTCATACCGGTGGCCGCGACGGTCGGTCCCATCCACCGGCTGCTGCACGTCTACCAGGCCGGCGCGTCGGAGGCGACGCTGAACCATGCCGCCGCGCTCGCCGGCCATTCGGCCCTGCTTCTCTGCGGGATGGCCATCGTGGCGGCCACGCTGATCGCCTGGGGCGAGTCGCTGCTGCCAGCCCGGCCGCCGAACCCGGCGCGCCGGCGGCTGCTCGGGATCGTCGTGGTGGCAGCGACGGTCGCGGCGGTGGCCGTGGGAGGTGCTGCGGCCACCCACCGCCACCCGGTGCGGTTCGTGGTGCGCCAGTGGGACGGCTTCAGCCATACGCAGACAGCGTCGACCGGCTCCCACTTCACCGACGTCGGAAGCGGACGCTACGACTTCTGGCGGGTCGCGCTCGACGCGTTCCTCGCCCACCCGATCGGCGGTCTGGGGCAGGACAACTTCGACGACTACTACATGCCACGCAGGCGAACGTCCGAGGAGCCCGCCTGGACGCACAGCCTCGAGCTTCGCCTGCTGGCTCACACCGGACTGGTCGGCTTCGTCCTGTTCTTCACCTTCCTGGTGGCGGCGATCGCGGCCGCCCTACGCGGCCGGCGGCACCCGACGTCGGAGTTCGCCCGATGGGTCGGCGCCGCAGCACTTGTGCCGCTCATCGTGTGGGTGATCCACGGCTCGGTCGACTGGTTCTGGGAGATCCCTGCCTTGAGCGGACCGGCGCTCGGCTTCCTCGCCATGGCCGGCGCGCTCGCCCGGCCGCAGGTGCCGGCGCTACAGGGCGAGGACGTCCGCTCGACCCTCCGGGCCCATCGGGCACTGCGCCGGGGCGCGCTGCCCGTCGGCGGGCTCGCGGTGCTCGCCGCCGTCGTCGTGCTTGGCTTCCCGTACCTGTCGGTGCGCGAGGTTTCCGAGGCGAGCAACCTGCGCGCACGCGATCCGGCGCAGGCGCTGAGCGACCTGAGCACCGCGGCCGACCTCAATCCGCTCAGCTCCGATCCCGGGCGCCTCGGCGGCACGATCGCGCTGTCCACGGGTGATTACGCGAACGCGCAGGCGCGCTTCGACCAGTCGATCAAGCGCGAGCCCGGCGGCTGGTATGCGTGGTTGGGGGCTGGTCTGGCCGCCTCCGGGCTCGGCGAGCGGTCCGTCGCCCGCCACGACTACGAGGTGGCCGCCTCGATTAACAAGCAGGAGCCGGTCATTCGTCTGGCCCTGGCCCGGATCGGGACCGCCCGACCCCTGTCCCCGACCGCCGCGCTCGATCAGCTCTCGGCGGAGCTGGAATCGTGACCACGTTCCGCCGCTCTTTACGCCAGAAATCGGTGGATGCTTTAGATAGTGCTGATTATGTCTTGCGTGGTGTCCGCACCTTCATGTACGATTTACGTGGTCTTGGGGATCCGCGACGAACGAAGGGATTCATGAAACGCATTTCAGCGCTGGTAGGGGTTCTCGGCGTACTTGTTCTCATTGCGCCGAGTGCGGCAATGGCCAGCTCGACTTGCCAGGCGTACAGCCCGCAGCTGTGTTCGTCTGTCGGTAGCGCTAACGCCTCGAATGGCACGGGCTCTTCAGGCACCCTGCCGTTCACCGGTCTGGACGTCGTCCTGCTGGTGGCCGGCGGTGGAACGCTGCTCGGTGCAGGCTTCGTGGTGCGTCGGCTTTCTCGCCGGCTCAACTGACAGATTTCGAGATCGGGCCCGGGTCTAGCTACAAGCCCAAGGCCTTGCGGATCAGGCGAGTGATCTCGCCACCGTCGGCACGCCCTTTGGTCTCGCGCATCACGTGGCCGACCAGCGGCCCGATCGCTTTCATGTTTCCGGCGCGGACCTGCTCGGCCGCGGCCGGGTCGGACGCGATCGCCTGATCGACGATCTCCGCGAGGCCGTTGTCCTGTGCCGTGATCGCGCCCAGCCCCTCGCGCTCGACGATGGCGCGCGGGTCGCCACCCTCCTTGACCAGGAGCGTCAGGACCTCGCGCGCCGCGTCGCGGCTGACTTCCCTCGCCTTGACCATGGTGGCCAGCGTCGCGAGGCTCTCGGGCGTCACGTTGCTGCTCGCCGGGTCGGCGTCGGAGCCGATCCGCTCGACGAGCTGCGGGATCCAGTTGGAAAGCTCCGCGGGCTCCAGACCGCCGTTCTTGTGGGACCCGTTCGCAGCGGCGAGGGCCCGCTCGAAGTAGTCGCCGAGCTCGGAACGGAAGGCGAACAGCCGGGCCGTGTCGGCGTGCAGGCCGAGATCGCGCTCGAACCGCACCGCGCGGTCTGCGGGCAGCTCAGCCGGCATGTCGGCGCGGGCCGCGCTCATCATCTCCTCGCCGACCACGATCGGGACCAGGTCGGGCTCGGGGAAGTAGCGGTAGTCGTGTGCCTCCTCCTTGGAGCGCAGCGGGGTCAGGCCGCCGCTCACCGGGTCGAAGTGCAAGGTTTCTTGCACGACCGCCTCCCCGTGCTCGACCAGCCGGCGCTGACGCTCGATCTCCGCCCGGACACCTCGCTCCAGGAACGCGAACGAGTTCATGTTCTTCAGCTCGGTCTTGGTACCGAGCTCGGTCGTGCCGGTCGGGCGGATCGAGACGTTGGCGTCGCAGCGCAGCGATCCCTGGGACATGTCGACGTCGGACACCCCGAGCTGGCGGAGCGTGGTGCGCAGCAGGATCAGCCACTCCCGCGCCTGCTCGGGCGACCGGATGTCCGGCTCGGTCACGATCTCCACCAGCGGCGTGCCACCGCGGTTGAAGTCGACCCAGCTTCGGTCAGAGCCGTGGATCCGGCCGCTCGCCCCGAGGTGGTTGAGCTTGGCGGCGTCCTCCTCGAGGTGTACGCGATGGATGCGTACTTCGCCCAGCCGGCCGCCGAGGCACAGCGGGACGTCGTACTGGGAGATCTGGTAGCCCTTGGGGAGGTCGGGATAGAAGTAGTTCTTGCGATGGAACAGCGAGCGCTCGGAGATCTCGCACCCCAGCGCAAGCCCGATCATGATCCCGAAGTGGATCGCCCGCTCGTTGACCACCGGGAGCGCCCCCGGCAGTCCCAGGCAGGTCGGACACGTGTGGATGTTCGGCGGGTCGCTGAAGGACAGCCGGCACCCGCAGAACATCTTCGTCCGCGTGCTCAACTGGACGTGAATCTCCAGGCCGATGACGGGCTCGTAGTCAGACACGGGCGGAACTCCCATCGAATCCGACCGCTCGCTCGAGGGCGTATGCGGCGTCGAGCAGGCGGCTCTCGTTGAACGCCGGCGCGGCCAGCTGGAAGCCGACCGGCAGTCCGTCGCTCAGGCCGGACGGGATCGAGATCGCCGGGATGCCGGCCAGCGACATCGGGACGGCGAGGAAGTCGTTGAGGTACATGGCCAGCGGGTCAGACAGCTTGGCCCCCAGCTCGAACGCGACGCACGGGCTGGTCGGGGTGACGATGAAGTCGAACTGCTCGAACGCGCTCCTGAAATCCTCGGCGATCTTGGTTCGCACCTTCTGCGCGGTCCCGTAGTACGCGTCGTAGTAGCCGCTCGACAGGGCGTAGGTGCCGAGCATGATCCGGCGCTTGACCTCGGGGCCGAACCCTACCTCGCGCGTGCGGCTGTACATCGTGACCAAGTCCTTGTCGCCGTCGACGCGCAGCCCGTAGCGGACGCCGTCAAAGCGCGCCAGGTTGGCGGACGCCTCGGCCGGCGCGATCAGGTAGTAGGCCGACAGCGCGTGCGGCGCGTGCGGCAGCCGGCACGGCTCGATCGACGCGCCCAGTCGCTCGGCCAGCTCAAGCGTCGCCTCGAAGTTGCTCCGCACGCCGGGCTCGATCCCGCCCTCGGCGCCGGTCAGATCCTCTGGCACGCCGAGGCGGATGCCCTTCAGGTCCTCGGCGCTGGGCAGCGCGATTTCGCCCGGAAACTCGAGCGAGGTCGAGTCGAGATGGTCGCGCCCGATCATGTGGCGCAGCATCAGCGCGGCGTCGGTGACGTCGCGCGTGAGCGGACCCGCCTGGTCAAGCGAGGAGGCAAACGCGATCATCCCGTAGCGCGAACACGCCCCGTAGGTCGGCTTCAGCCCCACGATCCCGCACAGCGAGGCCGGCTGGCGAATAGACCCGCCGGTGTCCGTGCCGATCGCCCACGGCGCCAGCCCGGCCGCCACCGCCGCCGCGCTCCCGCCCGAGGAACCGCCGGGAACCCGGCCGTGGTCCCAGGGGTTGAGTACCGGCCCGAATCCCGAGTTCTCGTTCGAGGAGCCCATCGCGAACTCGTCCTGGTTGGTCTTGCCCAGGAGCGGCGCCCCCGCCTCGTGCAGCTTGGAGACCACGGTCGCGGTGTACGGCGGGCGGTACCCCTCGAGGATCTTCGACCCCGACTGGCTCGGCACGCCCTCCGTGCAGAACAGGTCCTTAGCCGCGATCGGCACCCCGGCCAAGGGTGTGTCTGGCCGGCCGTTGCTCTCGGGGGCGGCATCGGCGACCCACGTGAACGCGTTCAGGTCGTCCGCGGCCGCGCGGGCCCGATAGGCCTCGAACAGCTCGGCGGCCGTGATCTCCCCCGCGCCGATCCGCTCCGCCGCCTGGGCCGCGGTCAGGTCGATCGGGTCGCTCACGCCGCGCCGGGACTCGGGACGCCGAATCCGTCGTGCAGCGGCTCGGGAGCCGCGGCCAAGATCACGTCGCGCGGCAAGGAGGGCGTGGGCTCGTCCGCGCGCAGGACATTCACGACGTCGATCACATGCGAGGTCGGCGGAACGCCCTCTAGATCGAGCTCGCGGATCTTTTCGATGTGGTCGAGCACCTTCGACAGCTCCCCGGCCATGCGCTCAACCTCCCCCTCGCCGAGGTCCAGGCGAGCGAGCCGGGCCACGTGGAGAACCTGTTCATGCTCGAGCATCGCCATTCATTCTAGGATCGCTCCCCGCCTCCGGGGCTTACCACCGGTATGTCGGCGGGGGCGTCTTGGCGCGCGATGCCCTCCTGGCGCAGCGACAGGAAGCCGCCGTAGGCCACGGCGATCGCGCTGAGCAGCCCCAGGTAGGCGGCGGCCTGTTCGTGGGCCGGCGCGTCGATCAGCACCCGGTAGATCAACGCGAGCGCGGTGATCAGCCCGAGCACGAGCACGATCACGCTCATCGCCGCGGGTACGGCCGGAGCGCGGCGGGTGGCCTGGGTGACGGCCAGGGCGAGCGCGCAGGCGATCGTGACCAGCACGAGCCAGCGCAGGTCGGTCAGTGCCTGCCATCCCGTCCGGGCCCGGCTGCCGTGTCCGTACCAGGCGCCGGCGAACAGGAACACGGCCAGCAGCACCGCGCCGGCCGCGGCGAGCAACTCGCCCCGCCGCAGGCGCGATGGGTTTACGCCCATCAAGCGGTCGAGCCGGGCTCGGGCGCCGGGTCGCGGGCCGGCGTCGCCGCCGGCTGAACCTGGCGAAACCGTCTGGTCGTGGCCACCAATGCGGCGACGAGCAGGAGGGCGAGCCAGAAGCCGAGGGCAAGCTCGCCGAAGCGCCCGATGTGAAACAGGAACTTCAGGGTGATGAGCCCGGCCGCCACGCACGCGAGAACGTACCGCGTCGTCTCACGGTCGGAGGCGATCGACGGCACGTGGGTCTCTGGCGAGAGCCGCTCGAAGCCGAGGTCGGCCACCAGGAACGCACACGAGAGGAGCGCCAGGACGCCGAGGAACGCGTCCGGCGCGTCGACCGCGGTGGCCGAGCCACCGATCGCGAGCGTGCCCGATCCGATACTGATCGTCGCTCCGAACGAGAACCACGGCAGCACGAGCAGATCGAGGATCAGCAGGACCGCGAGCGTGCCGAGCACCCAATCCTCACGGGACAACCGTTCGAGGTGCAGTCGACGGATCTGGTTCTCCACGGTTACTGGTTCGCGGTCGGCGGTCCTGCTCCTGCTCGCAGCCGTTCAGCGGCTCCCGAGCGAGCTACTCAAGCCCGACGGCCAGCTGGGCCGCGGTGACCGTGTTGCGCATCAGCATCGCGATCGTCATCGGCCCCACGCCACCGGGGACCGGCGTGATGAACCCGGCTTTTTCCGCCACGGCCGCGAACTGCACGTCACCCTTGAGGCCGTCATCCGTGCGGTTGATCCCCACGTCGATCACGGCCGCGCCCGGCTTGACGAAGTCAGGACCGATCATCTCGGCCCGGCCGATCGCGGCGATCAAGACGTCGGCGCGCGAGCACACCCCGGGTAGGTCGCGAGTGCGCGAGTGGCACATCGTCACGGTGGCGTTGCGGTGCAGGAGCAGGAACGCCACCGGCTTACCGACCAGGTCCGAGCGCCCCACCACCACGGCCTCGGCCCCCTCGAGCGCCACCGAGTAGCTGTCGAGCAGCTCGATCACGCCGAGCGGAGTGCACGGCCGCAGTCCGGGCGCGCCCTGCATGAGGCGGCCGGCGCTGACCTGGGTCAGGCCGTCCACGTCCTTGTTGGCCTCGATCAGCGCGGTCAGCTCCTTGCCGTTCAACCCCTCCGGAACGGGCAGCTGGAGCAGGATCCCGCTCACCTCGGGGTTGCCGTTGCAATCCTCGATCACCGCCGCGACCTGGTCCTGGGTCGCGCCGGCCGGAAGATGTTGGTGGAAGTCGACGATCCCGGCTTGCGCACACGCCTTGCGCTTGTTCGCCACGTAGACCGCCGAGGCGGGGTCGTCGCCGACCAGGATCGTGGCCAGCCCGGGCGCTCGCCCGGTGCGCTCGCGGAACGACGCGACGTCCCGCGCCACGTCAGCGCGGACGCGGACGGCCACTTCCTTGCCGTCGATGATCGTGGCGCTCATGTCGGGGCGGGACCCTACCGCCTCGTGATCGGCGCCAGGTCCGCGACCATCTTGCGCTCCGAGCCATCACGGCTGAAGCGAATCACCACGATGCCGCCCGGCTCAAGTCCCGTCACCACGCCTTCGCCGAACTTGGGGTGCGAGACGTCCTCACCGAGGCGAAACGCCGGGCCCGCCTGCGCTGCGGGCTGGTCCCACGCTTGCCCACCGTCACCTTGACCGCCACCGCCGCCACCGGACCACGACGTGGCCCGGGCGCGGATTCCCGCCAGCCCCCGGGGCTGCTGCTGCTCGCGGTCGGTCAGTTCGGCGGGGATCTCGGAGATGAAGCGGCTGGGCGCGCCGAAGCTGCGGGCGCCGAACACGTTGCGCGTGCGAGCGTAGGTCAGGTACAGGTCCCGCTGCGCGCGTGTGATCCCGACGTAGCAGAGCCGGCGCTCCTCCTCCAGGCCGCCCTCGTCGAGCGCGCGCGAGTGTGGGAACACCCCCTCCTCGAGGCCGATCATGAAGACGATCGGGTACTCGAGGCCCTTGGCGTTGTGCAGCGTCATCAGGGTCACCAGGCCGTTATCGTCGCTGCGGTCGTCGGAGTCCGAGAGCAACGCGATCTGCTGGAGGAAGTCGGGCAGCGAGGGCTCGCGCTCGGGCTCGGCCGCGGTCAGCGCGTCGTACTCGGCCGCGACGTTGATCAGCTCGTCGAGGTTCTCGATCCGGCCCTGGGCCTCGATCGTTCGCTCGGCTTCGAGCGCCTCGAGATACCCGGTCTCCTGGAGAACCTCCTTGAGCAGCTGCGCGACCGACGGACTGGCCTGGAGCCGTTCACGCAACACGTGCATGGTGGCCATGAACCGTTTGAATGCCTTGATCGCCGCCGCGCCTAGACCGGGCACGTGCTCGGCCTCAGAGGCGGCATCCCAGATCGACGTGCCGGTCGTGTTGGTGTAGGAGAGCACCCGAGACATCGAGGTCGAACCGATCCCGCGCTTGGGCGAGTTGACGATCCGGGTGAACGCGCCGGCGTCCTGCTCGTTGACCAGCGCCACCAGGTAGGCGATCGCGTCCTTGATCTCGGCCCGGTCGTAGAACTTCGTTCCCCCGATCACCTGGTAGGGGACGTCCGCCCGCACCAGCGTGTCCTGGAGCACGCGCGACTGGGCGTTGGTCCGGTAGAAGACCGCGACCTCCGCCCGCGAGATGCCCTCGTCGAGCAGTCGCTGGACCTCCCCGGTCACGTACCGCGCCTCGGCGTGCTCGTCCTCGAGCTCGCGCACCTTGATCGGGTCGCCCTGGCCCAGCTCGGTCCACAGCGACTTTGGCTTCTGGCCGCGGTTGTTGCGGATCACCGCGTTGGCGGCGTCGAGGATCGTCTGCGTCGAGCGGTAGTTCTGCTCGAGCTTGATCACGTGCGCGTCCGGGAACGTGTCCTCGAACTCGAGGATGTTGCGGATGTCCGCCCCGCGGAAGCCGTAGATCGAGTTGTGGGTGACGATCCCGTTGGCGATGAAGTTGTGCGTCGGCTCGACGTCCAGGTCGTAGACCGGCACTTGCAGGCCGACTCGCGCCACCGACTCGACCACGTCGTAGCCGCCGTGCTCGTCGAACATCAGCATCCCGGGGGCGACGAACGCCGCCGGCGTGAACGGCAGCGCGCCACCGCTGTCGCCCAGGGCGGCGCATGGCCAGGCCCTGTCGTCCATGCAGAACGTGCCAAACCGCCCGCCTCCGTCCCCGTCTGGCGACGTAAGCATGCTCACCATGCTTATGTCGCCAAGGGGGTGGCGGGGCGCCGGCTTTGTCGCCTTTTGCAGGGTTGCGGCGACCGTCGAGAGGACATCTGTACCCGCAACCGCCGGCGCCACCGCGCGGTATCCCGCGAAGTGCGTGTGCTCCGGCGTGCTCACCAGCCGCCGGCCCGAGCGCAGCGTGATCGCCACGCCCTCGGCCGCCCGCGATCGATGCACGCGCACGACCCGCGCCGGCGCGAACACGCCGGCGCCGCACGCGGACAAGACGAAATCCCCAACCCGAACGTCCTCGATTGGTAGCCGTGACCCGTCGGCCATCGTCACGGGTGTGCCCGCCACCAGACACTGGGCGTCGTCCCCCACGACCATCAAATTGCGGCGCTCCTCCGCGAGCAGCTGGAGCCAGCGGTACTGGGCGTGGTTGGTGTCCTGGTACTCGTCGACGAGCACGTGACGGAAGGTCCCGGCGTACTGGTCACGCACCTCCTGGAAGAGCTGAAGCACGTTGACCGCGTTGACCAGCAGGTCGTCGAAGTCCATCGCGTTCATGCGGTGCAGCTCGCGCTCGTAGGACCGAAACGCATCCGCCACCGTCTGCTCGAAGAACGACCCGACCATCCGCCCATAGGCGTCGGCGTCACGCAGCCGGTTCTTGGCATCCGAGATCTGACTCTGGATCGAGGCCGGCGTGAACCGTTTGGGGTCGATCCCGAGCTCGTCCAGGCAGCGCTTGATCAGCCGGCGCGAGTCGGCCTGGTCGTAGATCGTGAACTGCCGCGTGTACCCGAGCTTGTCGGCGTGGGCCCGGAGCATGCGCGCGCACGCGGAGTGGAAGGTCATCACCCACATCGCCCGCACCCGCCGGCCGACGAGCAGCTCGGC
>DATJUA010000066.1:0-9233 GCA_035502815.1 Solirubrobacteraceae bacterium | reverse complement strand
CCGGCCACGTGGGGCGCGCTACTTCGGTTCGCCCCGGCGTCCGTCGTGTGGACCGCTCACTCCGGCGCGACTGTCGCGTCGGCGGCGGCGGTGCGCAGCGCCAGGGCCGGGCACCGGGCACTCGTGCTTGCCGTCCCCAAGTCCGCGCACGCGCAGGCCAGGCGCGACGAGATCGCGGGCGCTGGCGGCGCCGGCTAATCAAAATGGTCGCCGGCGCCTGACGCGCGACGCTTCGGTCGCGTCTTACACCAGCTCGTGCTCGCGCGCGTACGCGACGAGTGCAGCCCGGGTGGTTCGACCCGTCTTCTGCTGGATGTGCGCGCGGTGTGACTCGACGGTCCGCACGCTCAGATACAGGCGCGACGCGATCTCGCCGTTGGTGTAGCCGAGCGCGATCAACCTGAGCACCTCGAGCTCGCGCGCGGACAGATCGTCGGGCGGTCCGTTTGACTGCGGCGCGGCGGCCAGGCGGGCGCCCAGCTCGGGGTTGAGATAGGTGCGGCCCTCGGCCGCGAGTCTTACCGCCATCACGAGCTCCGAGTCCGCGGCCTCCTTGAGCACGTATCCGATCGCACCGGCGCGCAGCGCCTCGCGCGCGAAGGCCGGGTCGTTTTGCATCGTCAGCACGACGATCTGCGTCTCGGGCGCAGCCTCGCGCAAACGTGGAATGGCCGGGAGACTGGATTCTCCCGGCATGTTCAGATCGAGGATGAGCACGCGCGGGCGGTACGCGGCGACACGCCGTTCGGTGGTCGCGACGTCGCCGGCCTCGGCCACCACCTCGAAGCCGTCCTCGGCCTGCAACAGCAGGCGCAGCCCGGCGCGCACGACCTGGTGGTCGTCGGCCAGGACGATCGTGATCGCTCCGCTCGGCGCCGGCTCCTCCATCGCGCCCACAATAGCTCGCATGCGACTGTGCGTCATCGTAAGCTACGCGCGGTAATACTCTCGTGCGGTCAATAACCTGACGCAGGAACGCAAGAACTGGTTCTAGGTGGCACGTGCGCGTGCATTACGCAAAGCTTTGCCGCACTAGTTCAGTCAACCCACTCCTCCATCCCAACAGGAGACGTGATGCCACCAGCCCGTAGGTCAACCACGACCAAGTCCACCGCGCGCAGCGCGAGTAAGCCGGCCGCGCGCGCCACGAGAGCAGTTCGCGCGCGAGCCAGCTCGACCAAGGCCGCGACGCGGCGCGAGGTCGAGCAGTCCATCACCCGCTTCGAGAAGCGTCTCGACGACGCCAACGACGCGCTGCAGACGCTCGGCACCCACCTCGGTCGCGGTGCGCAGTCAAGCTACAAGGAAGTGACCAGTGCGCTGCGCGCGCTGCGTCGCGACGCAGCAAAGACGAACAAGCAGGCGCTCAAGGACTTCGACAAGCTGCGCGCGGCGGTCACGCCGGGCGGTTCACGTTCGACTCGGAGCGCCTCGGGCTCGACCACCGCGCGCGCAAGCAACGCACGCTCGTCCAATGCGCGTTCCACGTCCTCGCGCTCGGCGTCGTCGCGTTCGACGTCGTCGCGTTCGACGTCGTCGCGCTCGCGCGCGAAGAAGAGCTAAGGCGCCGCCGACAAAATCAGGTCATCCCTCAAGCGTGGCGCCGGCGTCGATCTGCATCGGCTCCGGCGCCTCGATCTCCACCACGCCGCGCACGCGGACGCCCGCACCGAAGGTGACGTCTCCGTGCACGATCAGCCGCTCCGCTTCGCGCAAGGAGGGTGGCCCGTCAGGGAAGCGTTCCTCGAAGTCGTCGAGCAGCTTGTAGAACTTCGGGTCGAGTTCGACGTAGGGAAGGTTGTTGGCCCGCTCCGGCACGGGCGCGACGACCAGGTCCTGCTCTGACAGCGTGTACACGTCGGAGCGAAGCACGAGCAGGTCGTCGGTCGTCTTGACCGGAGCGAACCTGGTGCGGGGCACGCGCAACAGCTGGGCGCCCTTGATGCTCCCGATCGCCGCGCCCATCGCGCCCTCGAGCTGGATCACCCGGGGTGAACCCGAATCGCGCGGGTCGACCGTCTTGCGATTGACGATCAGCGGCAGCTCGAGGACCCCACCGGTCTGATCGAGCGTGTCGTTCAGCGCCCGCAGATCCACCCACAAGTTGTTGGTGTTGTAGTAGCGCCAGTGGCGGTAGTCACGGAAGGACTCCTCGTCTTCGGGAGGCGTCTGCGCTGTCTCCCGCAGGATGAGCTGCCCATCGGCTTTCCTGCGCGCGATGTGTCCGCCCTTGCGATCGGCCTCGGTGCCGGTCACCACCTCCATGAGGAACGGAATTTCACCCAGCTCCATGTACGCCGGGATGCGCGCTTCGGTCGTCGCTCCCAGGTTGTCGGCGTTGGAGATCATCGCGTAGAAAAAGCCCTGATCGAGCATCGCATCGAGCATGCCCGAGCCGCGCAGCGCCGGATACACGTCGCCGTGACCGGGCGGATTCCACTCCAGTGACGCGTCCTTCTCCCACGTGATCGGGTCGAGCGTCTCGGCGTCGAGCTTGGGCACCATGCTCTGCAGGAAGTCGAGCGGCAGCCCGACGTCGAGCTCGGGATATCCGCGCAACGCGCGCATCGTCTCCTCGCGCGTGGCCTGGCTGTTCATCAGCACGAGCGGCAGGCGAACCCCGTAGCGCCGGCGCAGGGCCAGCGTCTGGCCGACGATGATGTCGAGGAATGTCCTGCCCTCGCGCGCCTCAACGAGCGACTTGGGGCTGCGCAGGCCCATGCTCGTGGCTAGACCGCCGTTCAGCTTGATCACCGCCACGCGATCGAGCACGTCGCCGGCGTCGGCCTCCGGCAGCTGCTCGAACGTGTCGATGTCGCCCGCGGGCTCGAGCTCCGCCGTCGGCAGCAGCGCCGACTCACCACTCACCAGACGTTCGTAGGCACCGGCGAAGCTGCGAATCGCCTCCTCGGGCTGATCCGCCTCGCGCATCTTCTCCTCTGCCTGCTTGAGGCCGTCCTCGCTCGTCACGGTTGCCCGTAGTATGCCTGCGGACCGTGCTTGCGCTCGTGGTGCTTGTCTCGCACCGCGTCCGGGAGCGCCTCGGCGCCGGGCTCGAGCAGGCTGGTCAGGAGCGCCATCCGCGCTACCTCCTCGAGCGTCACGGCCACTTGCACTGCTTTGGCCGGACTCGGACCCCAGCAGAATGGCGCGTGGCCCCTCACCAGCGCGCACGGGATTTCGGACGGGCCGTGCCGGGCGATCGCCTCCACGAGCGCGGTCCCCGTCGCGCCCTCGTAGTCGTCGGCGATCTCCTCCTCGGTCAGCGCGCGGGTTAGCGGAATCGGGAACGCGCACAGGTCGGCATGGGTCGTTCCGAGCACGGGTATCTCGCGCTGCGCCTGGGCCCACGCGACGCTCCAGGTGGAGTGGGTGTGCACCACGGCACCGATCTCTTCAAACTCCCGGTAGAGAACCAGGTGAGTGGGGGTATCGGTCGACGGACGTCGTTCGCCGGCGGTGACGTTGCCGTCGAGGTCAAGGACCACGATGTCCTCGGCGGTGAGCGTGTCATAGGACACGCCGCTCGGCTTGATCGCCACCAGTCCCTGCTCACGGTCGATCCCGCTTGCGTTCCCCCAAGTGAGGGGCGCCAGCCCATGCCTGGGCAGCGCGCAGTTCGCCGCCAGTACCTCCTCAACCAAGCTCTCGATGCTCACGCCCGTTCAGATCTCGACGTAGTCGATCTCGAGCAGCTCCGCCACCCGGCGCCACCGATCGGTGTGTTCGCCGAGGTTGGTCACGAAGTGGTGAGGACCCCCAAGGCTGAGCCACTCATCCATGAACGAGCGCATCCCTTGCTCCGGGCGGAAGTGGAAGTAGTGCATTTCGACCTTGGGTAGCTCTGGCGTGTCAAGCACCTCACCTCGGCCGACGATCAGCCGGTAGAGCTCTCCCTCCAGCGGCACGAGCGCCGCGGTGGTGGCTGGTCCGGGCTCGGCCGAGAACACCGGGGTGGGTGGATTGTCAAGCCGTCCGATACCCAGCTCGCGGTCGATCAACCTGACCGGCCGATCACGGCGGGCAATCTTCCAGTTGCCCTCCCCCATGTGGCTGATCAGAACGGAGTCGAGGTCCCAGTCCATGGCATACATCTCGCTGAAGTGGGCGTCGCCGATCAGGGTCTGGGCCGCGCACATCAAAGCTGTCGTGTTGGTGTCGCCCTCGGCGGCGAAGCCGTAGCCGTCGGCCATCAGGTCAGATGCGGCGAGGAGCGGGAGCTGCTTGAACCGCCCGTCTCCGCCGATCGAGTCGAAGTGAAACGAGAAGCCGGCATACCCCCTGTCCTCGAGCAGTCCCCGAAGTGCCACCTCGAACCGCGCGGCATAGGCGTGTCGTTCGCCCGGCAAGTCGGGGGCGATGTCGAACTGCTGGCGGTGGCGATCGATCACCTCGTCTACCTCGGCATCCGTCACGGCATCGATGCGTGCGATCAGTGGCCCGAGGTCCTCGCTGACGACGGTCGGTCCGATCCGGCGGAGCATCGCCGGAGGGTCGTAGCGGATGTCGCCCATGCCGTTCATCGGGTAGCCGATCAGCCCGATCTGCGTGCGCTTGAGTGCGGTGATCGCCTGGGCCGCGCGGGCCCAGTCCTCGAATGCGCGCTCAAACTCGGCGGACTGCCAGTCACCGGTCATGACCGAAAACGGCACGCCCGCTCGCAGCAGCGCGTTGGCCTGGTCCTGCGCTCCGTGGATGCCTTGGTTGTAGGTGAGATCGGCCATGTCCCACGCGGGTGTCACGCTGCGCTCGGGCTGGATGTTGGCGAGCGCCACCGGCACGGGTAGCTCGAGCATCGCCCGCACACTGCGCATCGCGGGTCCGTAGGTGAGCATCACGATCGCGATCCCGTCCACGTCCTGCGCGACGAACTCGTAACAGATCGTCTCGATGTCCTCCCGGTTGCGCGCGGGCCGCAGGAAGCGCACGTCGCCAACACCAGACAGCCGCTGCGCCACCGACTCGGCGTAGCGTGCCTGCCGTTCGGTGATGCCCGGGATCATGTCGTCATAGAGCTCCTGCATGATCCCCAGCAGGCCGATGCGCGGTTGCCGGCTCGTGCTCATGCGTCTCTCCTTTGGCTACGGATTCGCTTCAGCTCGTGGACCAGCCGGACCTCGGAGCGACCGAGCGTGTCGTAAAGCGTGCGGTAGATCTCGTACACGCGGTCGTAGGTCTGCTTGGCTTCCAGGTTCGGCTCGTACGTGCGCACGCGCCTGGGCCGCGTGGCCTCGATGGCTTCGCCGATGTCGGCGTACACACCTGCCGCCACCGCTCCGAACAAGGCTGCGCCGCGGGCGGGAATCTCATTCACCTCCGGCACGTTCACCTGGCGACCGCTCGTGTCGGCGAGCAGCTGCATCATCAGCGGACTGCGCTCGGCGATCCCGCCGCACGCGACGATCTGGGAGAGCACGAGCCCGTACTGCTCGAAGTTGTCCATGATGCGCCGGCTTCCGAACGCGATCGATTCGAGCAGGGCGCGGTAGATCTGCTCGCGTGTCGTGTGCAATCCGAGGCCAAAGATGGCGCCGGTCAGGTCCGCGTCGGCCAGGATCGTGCGGTTGCCGTTCCACCAGTCGAGCGCGACCAGCCCCGTCTCTCCCGGCTCGATCCTGGCCGCCGACTCCTCGAGCGCGCCGTAACTGCCTGAGTCCATCACCATGCGCTCGACAAACCACGCGAGCATGTCGCCCACGGCTGCCTGCCCCGCCTCGTAGCCGTACATCCCGGGCAGGATCCCGTCCTTTACCACCCCGGTGATGCCGGGGAGTCTGACCTCCTCAGGGTGGACGATCATGTCGCAGATCGAGGTGCCGATCACGATCACGAAGATCCCCGGCTCCTGGACTCCGACACCCGGGACCGACACCCACGCATCGACGTTGCCCACCGCCACTGCGACCGAGTCGGGCAAGCCGACCTTCTCCGCGACCTCGGTCCTGAGCGTGCCGGCCTTCGTCCCGAGGGGCACGAAGGCGTCTCCGAGCTTCTCGCCCGGGTGGTCGAACCCCGGGTAGGCAGCGGTGAAGTAGTCGGTCGGTGGAAGACCTTCGTCGGGGGACCACATCGCCTTGAACCCGGCGGTCGCGGTCTGGCGGCACTCATGGCCGGTGAGCCACCAGATGATCCAATCCGCCGCCTCGAGGAATTTCGCGCTCGCGTCGTACACCTCGCGATCCTCCCGCCACAGCTCGATCAGCTTGGGGAAGTACCACTCCGAGGAGATGCGCCCGCCGTAGCGCTCCAGGAACTCCTCACCGCGCTCGAGCGCGACGTCATTCAAGCGATCGGCGATTGGCTGCGCGGCGTGGTGCTTCCATAGCTTCGGCCACGCCTGCCGGCGCGTGCGCCACTGTTCGAGCGTGCACAGAGGGACGCCGTCCTGTGTCACGGGGAGGACGGTGCACGAGGTGAAGTCGATACCCAGCCCGACCACCTCCTCGGCCGGCACGTCGGCCTTGGCGAGCACCTCGGGCAGGCCTTCTTCAATCACCTTGACCCAGTCGTCGGGGTCCTGGAGCGCGTAGTCATCGGGGAGGCGCTCGCCGCTGGAGGGCAGCGTCTCGTCGATCACGGCGCTTGGATAGCGGACGACGCTCGTGGCCAGCACGTCGCCGCTGCTGAGGTCAACCAGCGCGGCCCGGCCGGATTCCGTGCCGAAGTCGACCCCGATTGCGTAGCTCACGGGCCGAGGCCCGCGCGGGATGGTTCAAGCGCCGGCGTTCTGCACCTCTTCGATCTGACGCCGATAGCTCGAGACCATCAGTTCGGTGAGCTCCTCCATCGACGTATCGGCCACCGGCTGGTTGATGGTGATGCGACCGCCCTGCATGACGTTGATGCGGTCGCACAGCTCGAACAGGTGAGCGTAGTTGTGGTCGATCACGATGATCGAGACTCGGCCGCTCGAGGCCAGGTCCTTCACCAGGTCGATGATCAGACGTGACTCGCGGGCACCCATGGCCGAGAGCGGTTCGTCGAGCAGCAGGATCTGCCTCGTCGCGCGGACCGCCCGGGCGACGGCGATTGCCTGCCGTTGACCCCCGGAGAGATCGACGGCTTCGGCGTCCACGCTCGGCACGTGAACGTTGATGTCGTCGAGATACTGACGTGCGAGCTTGCGCATCTGACGCTTGTCCAGCAGACGCAGCGGCCCGAACCGCGTGAGCTCGTGGCCCAGGAACAGGTTCTGGAAGACGGGCAACTGCGGGATCAGCGCGAGATCCTGGTAGACCGTCTCGATTCCAGCCGCACGGGCAGCCGCGACCGAGGAGAAATTCACAGGCTTCCCATCGATCAGAATCTCTCCGCCGTTCGGCGGGTGGAAGCCGCTCAGGATCTTGACCAGCGTGCTCTTGCCGGCGCCGTTGTCGCCCACGAGCCCGAGCACTTCGCCCTGGCGCAGAGTGAGGTTGATGCCGTTGAGGACTGACAGCGCGCCGAAACTCTTGGTCACATTGCGTACCTCGAGCGCCGGCGAGCCGTTGCTCGACTGGGGTGTCGGCTGCGCGGGCTGGGCGTCGGCGCTCATCTGGACCTCGAGCGGGCGATCAACCGGTCGAACTGGACGTTGAGTGCCATCGCGAAGATGATCACGACGCCAACCCAGATGAAGAAGTCGTTGGTACTGACCCCGATCAGCGTCAGACCATCCTCGAGAATGCCGATCAGGATCGCGCCGATGAACGCGCCCACCACGGTTCCGCGCCCGCCGGTGAGCGCCGTACCGCCGATCACGCAGGCGCCGACCGCATAGAGGATGTAGTCGACGCCGAAGTTGCCGGGGTCGAGGCTCCCGTACTTGACCGCGTCGACGATCCCGACCAGACCCGCGAAGAACGAACAGAGCACGAAGCACCACACCTTGACGCGCCGGATCGGCACGCCCGCCTCGGCCGCACCGACCAGGTTGCCACCCGAGGCGATGATCCGAGTGCCGAAGCGCGATCGATTGAGCAGCACCGAGAGCACGATCGTGATCGCGAGCACCCACAGGATCTCGGCCCACTTCCAGGACCCCATCGCCTGGCTGATGAAGCTCGTCCCCCCGCTAAGCGGGATCGGGCTCGCCTCGGCGTCGTTGGAGTAGACGAGCACGATTCCGTACAGGATGAAGTTCGTGGCCAGCGTCGTGACGAACGACGGCACGTTCAGGCGCACGGTGATCAGCCCGTTGATCGCGCCGACCAGACAGCAGGCGAGCAGCGCGATCAGGATCGCCACAACGAGCGGAAGACCGTCGTTGTGCATCCACCACATCATCCACGGGGAGAACAGGAAGACCTGACCGACGGACAGGTCGATCTCGGCGAGCACGAGCAGCAGCACAGATCCGATGGCGATCGCGCCGATCGGCCCGGCATAGCCAGCCGCGGAGCTCAGGCTGAGGCTGCCGGTGAACGTCGACCCCGCTCTGATCGTGAAGTAGATGAACAGGCCGACCGTGATGACGATCGGCGTCAGCTCACGCTGATACAGGAACAGCCGCAGGACCCGACGCCCTGCGGACACGGCCTCGCTCTGCTGCCCCGGCGGGCTGGCCTCCGGGGCAGCAGCAGGCGTGGGAGCGGCGGACGCCACGCTCGCGGAGACTAAACCGAAATCGAGCTTGGCGGCGTGAGCGCCTTCTTCGCCGCGGACGTTCCCTCGAACCTGCTCGGCACGAGGTACGGTGCGACGTTGGCCTTGGTGACGATGCCGATGCCCGTGTCGGTGTCCGTCGGCCGCATCAGCCCGCCGGAGACGTTCCACAGGAAGAGCTGCATGATCGTGTCGAAGCCCTGCAGGTATGCCTGCTGGTCGACCGTCGCGGTCACGTAGCCGGCGTTGATCGCCTGCACGACGGGGAGCCCGACGTCCCAGACCGAGGCGCCGACCTTTCCCTGCAGATGGTTCTTCTGGATGAACTCCGACACCGCGTTGCTGTCGCCGCTGTCGACGGCCATCATGAGCTTCACGTTCTTGTGGCCCGCATACCACGCGGCGATCTTGTTGTACTCCGGCGCGCCCTCGGTCGCGGACGTCCCGACCTCGACGAAGTCGATGCCGGCCTTGGCGAAGACGGGCTTCGCGCCGTCGAGACGCGGCTGGATGTTCCCCGTCCCGGGTGTGGCGATGATCCCGGCGACGAGGTCGCCCTTCGTCACGTGGTTGAGGATCTCGGTCCCGACGGCCGCGCCCGCCGTCAGGTTGTTCTGACCGACGTAGGCCATCCGGTGGTTGGTGACGCC
>DATJUA010000065.1:0-6774 GCA_035502815.1 Solirubrobacteraceae bacterium | reverse complement strand
GTGAGCGGTGACGCGATCTGGTTGGGCGCGGGCGGCGCGATCGTCGCCGACTCCGAGCCCGAGCGCGAGCTGGCCGAGGCGTTTGACAAGGCGGCGGGGCCGATCTCCGCGATCGGCGGAGAGCTCGTTCGTCCGGGGGCGCCCGGGCCGCCCGCCGCGCCGGACCGTCTCCCCCAGCGGGCGCTGGTCTTTGGGCACCGGCCCGATCCTGCGCTTGGCGTGTTCGAAACGGTGCTCGTGCAGGACGGCCGGCCGGTGGCGCTCGAAGCGCATCTCGAGCGGCTGGCGGCGTCGCTGCTCGAGCTGTACGGGGCCGCGCCGCCGCCGACGCTGCTCGCCGGCGCGCTGGCGGCCGCAGCGCAGACGCGCGAGCGCTCACGCATGCGCGTGCTGGCGGACCCCGACGGTGCGGTGCGGATCACGGTTTCCCCAGCGGGTCCCACGGACGCGCTCCGGTATCCAGCGCGTCTTGCGCCGTTCACCCTGCCGGGAGGGCTCGGGGCTCACAAGTGGCGCGACCGCCGGCTGCTCGACGCGTTGGGCGCGGTGGCTCGCGGCGGGGCTGCGCTGCTCGTCGACACGGACGGGTCCGTGCTCGAGGCCGCCTACGCGAACGTCTGGATCGTCGAGGACGAGGAGTTGGTCACGCCACCCGCAGACGGACGGATCCTGCCGGGAACGGTCCGCGCCTCGATCCTCGCCGGCGAGGTGACTGCGCGCGAAGAAGCGATCGACCTCGACCGGCTCGCCGAGGCTGATGAGGTGTTCCTGACCTCGTCGATCAGCGGCCGCCATCCGGCGCGGCTGGAACACGACGCCCGCCCGGGGCGGACACGAGCCGTGACAGTCCTGTGAGCAGCGCCGCCAGCATCGTGGCCAGGCACGAGACAATGAACGGGGCGCTGACTCCCTCGGCCCCGATCACGGCGCCGCCGATGGCCGACCCGGCGGCCAGGCCGCCGATCAGCGCCGCGGACACCCACGTGAACGCCTCGGTCTCGGTGCCGGCGCTCACCGACCGGCCGACGAGCGCGTACTGGCAGGAGAACATCGGCGAGATGGTCAGGCCGGCGAGCAGGCTGCAGAGCATCCCGGCGTCGATCGAGCGGGCGGCGATCAGCGGCGCCGTGCAGATCACCGCGAGCGCGAGCAGCGCCTGATAGCGACTGCGCAGCGGCGAGCGCCATACGCGCGAGCCGTACCAAAGCCCCCCGACCAGACTGCCGAGGCTCCACAGCGCGAGGAGTAGGCCAGAGGCCGGCCGGGAACCCGCGTGCAACGCGAGCGACGGAAGGCCGACCTCGATCGCCCCCAGCCCGATCCCGGTCAACGCGACCGGTCCGAGCAGCGCCCGCAGCTCCGGACTGGCCAGCGCCGAGCGCCGGCCGATCCGCTGCTCCATGTCCGCCGCGCCTCGCGGTGCGCGCAACAGCGGCGAGCTCAGGAACACCGAGGTGCCCGTCACGCATATGACGCCGAGCAGCGCCACCGCGAGATCCGCCGAGGTGAGCGCGATCAGCAGCGCGACGAGAAGCGGACCCGTCATCCAGATCAGCTCCTGCACCACCGCCTCAAACGCGTAGGCGGTCTCGCGCACCGCGACGTCCTCGAACAGCTCCCGCAGCATGACTCGCACGACCGGCGCGATCGGCGGAAGCAGCGCGCCCGCCAGCGCGGCGAGCACGATCAGCACCGGTGGGCCCGCGTGCGCGTCGGCCGCGACGACGAGCAGCGCGAACACGACAGCCTGGAGGCAGGCGAGCGGGGCGAGCACCCGCCGGCGTCCGACCTGATCCACGAGCCGACCGAGCAGCGGCGCGCATCCGGCGGTGGCCAACGCCTCGGCGCCGACGGCAAACCCGGCGATCGCGTAGGAGTGGGTTGCGCCCCGGACGAGGAGGAGCACGGCGAGCGGCGCCATTCCCTGCGGAAGACGCGCCACCAGGGCGCTGGCGAACAGGCGCGCCGCGCCCGGCTGCGACAGGACGGGGCGGTACTTGGACAGCAGCTTGGATCTCGTCGGCGATTGCCGCCTCATGCTCCCGAGCCTACACGGGCCCCTCTACGATGACCCGATCTTGAGCCGCGACGTCCTGACCGACCTCGACGTACTGGACCGGCTGGTGAAGCCGAGCGAGAAGGATGTGGTGGACATCGGCTGCGGGAGCGGAGCGCTCGTGCGCGCGCTGGCCGGGCGCGGCGCGCGGGTGACCGGTGTCGAGATCTCCGAGGAGCAGCTCGCGCCGGCGCTTTCCGGGGACGGCGCAACGAGCGCCCGGTATCTGATCGGGACGGCGCAGCACCTGCCGCTCGACGACGCGACGGTCGACGCGGCGGTGTTCATGCGGACCCTGCACCACGTGCCGCCGGGCGAGCTTCTCGACGCGCTGCGCGAGGCCCGGCGCGTGCTGCGAACCGGCGGGGTCGTGTACGTCGCCGAGCCGCTCACGCAGGGCGACTACTTCGAGCTCACGCAACTCGTCGAGGACGAGCTCGAGGTGCGAGCGGCCGCGCAGGCCGCACTCGATCGAGCCGGGCGCGCCGGCTTGGAGCGGGCGGCCACGTTCGACTATGACGTACGGCTGTGCCTGGCCGATCTGGCCGCGCTGCGCGCGCGGATCGTGAGCGTCGATCCAGCGCGCGCGGACTGGTTCGACGCTCGCGAGGACGAGCTGGCCGACGCCTTCGCGCGGCTCGGCAAGGCGGGCGAGCGGCCCGGCGAGCGGTGCTTCCTGCAGCCCATGCGCGCCGACGTCCTTCGGCCCGTAGATTGACCATGAAGCACGACCGGCAGCGCGCACTCGTGATCGCGGTGGCGCTCGGGGCGCTCGTCGGCGGGTGCGCGCCGTCACGTCGACCACGAGCACGCGGACCGCGCGCGCGAAGGCGGCCGCTGCGATCCCGCCCGGGGACGTCGCGGTGGTGGCGGGAACGCCAATTTCCCGAGCCACCCTCGACCACTGGATCGAGGTCGCGGCAAAGTCCGCCTCGGGCCAAGCGCCGGGTATGTCCACGGTCGCCCCGACCGATCCGCCGGCGTTCACGCACTGCATTGCGCGGGTCCGAGCGCTCACGCCCAGTCTCGCCAAAAGCCGGGCGAACGTGCTCAGGAGGGTGAGACGACGGGCCTTCCGGCCCGACACCTACTGCATCGCGCTGGTCGCGATGGCCGATTGCGCCAATCCAGGATCCACCGGATGACCCCCCCCGGCTCGTCAAAGAGCGAGCTCGTGGGGAATCGCCGCGGTCAGACTCTCGCTCCCGGTGTCGGTTACGACCAGGAGGTCCTCGACGCGCGTGCCGCCCACCGGCCTGACGACGAGACCCGGCTCGACCGCGACCACATCGCCCGCGATCAGCGGCTCCGCACCCGTCCGGCCGAGGCTCGGCGCCTCGTGAATCTCGAGGCCGACGCCGTGCCCCAAGCTCGCGTAGAAGCCGTCGCGCAGCGTCTGTCCGTGCGCCTGGGTGCGCGCCGTCGGGTGCCCGGCCGCCTCGAACATCTCACACACTAGGTTGTAGAGGTCCACTCCGGGGATACCGGGTCTGACCGCCGCGCAGGCCCGTTCGTGGGCGTCGATCACGAGGCGGTGGATGTCGGCGACCCGATCGCTGATCGCGCCGCGCACGAACGTGCGCGTCATGTCCGCCCAGCAGCCCGTCTCCTCATCCCGCGGCCACAGGTCGATCAGGATCGGCGTATCGGCCGGCAGCGGGCCCGCGCCGGGGTAGTGCCCGATCTTCGGGTCGGGCCCCATCGCCTTGACCATGATGTCTGGTGGCGCCGGCGCGCCGGCGCGGGCGCACACCTCGCGGATGCGAGCGCGCACCGCCTCTGAGGTCAGCCTCTCGCCCTCGTGCCACAGCTCCCCGCCGCGTATCTCGGCTGCGCGCAACGTGGCGGCGGCATCGCTCACAGCCTCGACGGCGGCGTTCGCCGCGCGCCGGATGCCCGCCATCTCGAGATCCGTCTTGTGCCGGCGCCGTTCGGTGAACACGACCTCGTCCGGCGTGAGCGACAGTCCCGCCGCGCGCAGGCCGTCGGCCAGCCCGAGCGGGAAGTCGAGCGGCACCACCGCATCCTGGATCTCGAGTGCCCGCGCGGCGCGCAGGCAGGTCTCACGCTCAACCTCGAACCGCCCGAGGCCCTTGGCGACGAGCTCGTCGCGACCGAGCTCGTTGACCAACACGCGCTCGAGCTCGGGCGCCACCAGCGCGAGCCTGGCCTCCTCGAGCGAGTTGGTCACCACGGCGCGGCGGCCGTTCGCCTCTAGGTACAGGAAGGGATCTCCGATCGCGAGCGGGACCTCGTGGCGCAGCTCGGGTGAGGACGCGGTGCTTCCCCAGATGAGGACGTTCACGGTCCGAAGCTTGTCACGACCCGGCCGACGTAACGTCGACCGGCTGGAGCTGGAGCAGCTCTCTGGGCGGCTCGCCCAACAGCAGCCACCCCGCTTCGTCGCGCACGACCAGCTTGCGCTTGGCGAGCTCCGCGAGGCCGGTGCTGACGCTCGGCCGGCGGGCCGAGACGAGGTCGGCGAGGATCGAATGCGTCACGCGCATGGGGACGAACACGCCGTCGGGGCGGACTCGCCCCCACCGATCGGCCAGGTGCCAGAAAAGCATGTGCAGGCGGACCTCGACGCGGGTGTGGTGAACGATGGCCGTCGTCGTGGCCAGGTTCCGCGCTCGATCGAGCGCCCGCGCCACGAGCCGTCCGGTCAGCTCCGGATAGCGCGCGAAGCGCACGGCGGCGTCACTGTCGAGCACCGCGATGCGCGCGGTCTCGAGCACCCGCCAGCCCGAGGTCCGGGATAGCGAACTCTCAGCTCCCTCGCCCTGCCACGGCCGCAGCAGGTCGCCCTGGCCGAGTAGCTCGGCGCCGAACCCGCCTTCGATGCCGACCCGGCGGATCAGCAACCCAGCCAGGACGAGCAGTCCGATGCCGTTCGGCGTCATGTCTTCCCGCTGCCCACTCCAGGTCCCACGCGGCAGGACGGTCATACCGGCCACACACTCCTCGATCGCTGCCCGGCGCTCGGCCGTCGGGACGGCATCCGCCAGATCGGAATCCTCTTCGAGCACGCGGCACATGCGTACCCGCACGAGGCGGGTCGTGTGGGGTGCAGACAGTCGCGCCGCGTGCGCCGCGGCGGGTTTCAGCGAAGAGGAATTGGGGCTCGTACTCAGTTTTTACCGCTGAAAGCAAGTGGCAAAACCACTGATCGGGGGTCATCGAGCCCGTTCTGGTAAGAGGACTGACGGTTTTGGCCGCGCGGCGCCCCGGTGACGGAGCCCCGCGGCCCGATCGTCCTACGACAGCACGGCGGCCCGAGCGCGCGCCGCCTTGACCTCAGACGACAGGGTGGCGACGTCGTAGACGCCGTAGTGGCGGCGGCCGTTGATGAAGAACGTCGGCGTGCCGGACACGCCACTCTGGTCGGCCGACTCCATATCCTCGGCGATCCGCGGCGCGTACTTCTGCTTGCGCAGAGCCTCGCGGAACTTGTCGGTGTCGAGGCCGAGCTCGCCGGCGTACCCGATCAGGTCCCTCACCGAAAGCGCGTCCTGGTGGGAGAGCAGCAGGTCGTACGCCTCCCAGAACTTGCCGTGCGCTGCCGCAGCCTCGGAGGTCTCGGCCGCCGCCTGCGCGTAGGGATGGACGTCGTTGAGCGGCAGGTGACGCCACACGTAGCGCAGGTCACCGAAGTCGGCCAGCAGCTCGCGGACGATCGGCTCGGCCTGCCCGCAGTACGGGCACTCGAAGTCGCCGTATTCCACGAGCGTGACCGGGGCCTCTTCCGGCCCGCGAATGTGATCGCGCTCGGGGTCGACGGGGACGGCCAGGTCGATCAGCGTCGGCGCGGTCCCGAGGATCGCCCGCAGCCTCAGCTCCTTGGGCAACAGCCTCGTCGCGTGCAGGACGATCCAGGTCAGGGCGGACGCGCACACCGCCGCGGTCAGCACGCCGAGCTTCGCCTCCTCGAGCTCGACGCCGTGGAAGGCGAGCGTCGAGATCAGGATCGACACGGTGAAGCCGATCCCGGCGATCGCCCCACCACCCAGCACGGAGGCCCAGCCCACCGGCGGCCGCACCCGGCCGTGGGTGAGGCGGGTCACCAGCCACGTGCCGCCGGTGACGCCCACGGGCTTGCCGACGACGTAGGCGATCGCGATCCCGAGCGTGATCGGCGAGCCATAGGCCACCGACAGGAAGTGGCCGGTGATCACGATGCCGGCGTTGGCCAGACCGAACAACGGCACGATGATGTAGCTCGACAGCGGGTGGTAGAGCTGCTGGAGCCGTTCGTTGGGTGAGATGGCGGTGCGCACTCCCTCGCGCACGGTCTGGGCGTACTCCGATGTCGGTTGCTCGCGGAACAGCCGGAACAGGTCGGTGGCCCGTTCGAGGTCGGCGCGGCTGGCCGGATACGCGACCGCGACGAGCCCGATGAGCACGCCGACGATCACCGGGTCCACGCCGGACTTCAGGAACGCCACCCACGCGACCAGGCCCAGCGCGGCATACACGGGACCGTTGCGAACGCTCCTCAGGCGCGCGACCACGACCAGCGCGAGCACGCTGAGGCCAATCACGAGCGGGACGACCTTCAGGCCGGTCGTGTAGGCGACGATGATCACGATGAAGGCGACGAAATCGTCGGCCACGGCGACGGTGAGGATGAACGTGCGCACGGTGGCGGGAAAGCGCCGGCCCACCAGCGCCAGCGTGCCGAGCGCGAACGCGGTGTCGGTCGACATCGCGGCGCCCCA
>DATJUA010000064.1:0-20372 GCA_035502815.1 Solirubrobacteraceae bacterium | reverse complement strand
CTCGCGAAAGGTTCCGACGACGTCGTGCGAGAGCGAGACGTGCACGTCCTCCCCGAGCCGGTCCGCGAGCGCACGAGCGATCGCCTGCTCGTGCTCGGGGTGGCGGTAGGAGTGCAGCAGCGCCACCGCGACCGCCTCGGGCTCGGCCGCGGCCACGCTCGCGGCGAGCTCCGACGCTGCGTCGTCGGTCAGCTCCCGCAATGGGCCGTCGGGCGTCATCCGCTCGGGTGCCCCGAAGCGCAGCTCATCCGGCGCGAGCGGCGCCGGCCGCGCAGCGCAAAGCCGGTACAGCTCCGGGCGGTCCTGGCGACCGAGCGCGACCAGGTCGGTGAAGCCCTCGGTGGCGATGAACGCGGTCCGCGCGCCACGCCCCTCGAGCAGCGCGTTGGTCGCCACGGTCATCCCGTGGGAGAACTCACGAATCTGATCCGCCGACGCCCCGGCCCGCGAGAGCGCCGCCTCGATCGCGGCCATCACCCCCTCGGACTGGTCCTCGGGCGTGGTCGGCGCCTTGGCCGTGATCAGGCGACCGTCGAACGCGAGCACGGCGTCGGTGAAGGTGCCGCCCACGTCGACGCCGATCAGCATGGCGCGTCAACCTAGCAGCGGCTCGGTCCGGGACCGGTGGCATAAAGAAGCGCGGGGCAAGGATGCCCCGCGCAACCGGTCCCATGGATGACGGCGCCGCCAGGCGCCGGCCTAAAAACTACGCAGCGATCAGCGGCGACTCGAGCTCTTCCGTCGCGGCCAGATGCTGGTGCGACGGGCAGTAGCCGTTGTGCGGCAGCGGCATCCGCTGACACGGCGTGCCCTTGCGCGTGCTCGCGCGACACTGCAGGGGGTTGCCGTAGGCGTCAAAGCCGTTCTGTGGCAGCCGGCGCAGGAAGTCGTCGGCCAGCACGAGATACCGCTGGATCACGCGCAGCACACGCAGCTGCGCGGACATCGGGAAGTAGATCCGGATGTCGTTGAACAGAGTCCGTGATGGATGCGCGAAGTAGTGCCGGTCCGTCGCCAGCCGCTCGATGGCGGCCTCGCACGCGCGCAGCACCCGCTCGTGATTGACATGCGGCCCTTCGTACGAGTCTTCGACGATCTCGTCGGCAAGCTCACGGTAGATGGCTCGACTGAACCGATACATGCAGCACACCACTCCTAGTTCCTCTGCCCCTGCCAAGGGCATTCCGTTTGGGTGGATGGCTGCTACCCGCGAAGTGTGAAGCTACAGTCGTGTCAATTATTAAGTTGAGATTAACTCCAGAACTCGGTGCTTTGCGCCAAACCGGCGCGTACCGTCACATGACGGCCGTCGAAGGCCGGGTCTGGGTCCGGGAAATCGGTGCGCTGGTGGGCGCCGCGACTCTCGGTTCGCGCCAGCGCGTTGCCGGCGATCAGACGGACGAGCGGGTGCTCATCGTTCGTGAGCCGGCGCAGGCCGGCCGCGTCGCGCTCGAGGCCCGCGTGTCGCCACAGCGCCTCGCGGCTGGCCCGTGAGATGGCGGGCGGGATCGCCGGGGCGGTCCCACGGGCGAGCTCGTCCGCGGCGGCGCGATCGGGCTCGGGCTGGGCCGCAGCCGAACGCGCGGCCCGTGCGCCGAACACGAAGCATTCGCTCAGCGAGTTCGAGGCCAGGCGGTTGGCGCCGTGCAGTCCGGTGCACGAGCACTCGCCGACGGCGTGCAGGCCGGGGATCGTCGCTCGCGCGTCGAGGTCGGTGGCGATCCCGCCCATCATGTAGTGCGCGGCCGGCGCCACCGGGACGAGCTCGCGCTCCGGGTCGATGCCGGCCCGCCGCAGCGCCGCGACGACGTTCGGGAAGAGCGCGGGGTCGACGTCGCGCATGTCGAGGTCGACCGACGGCGCGCCGCTCAGCGCCATCTGGCGCTGCACTGCGCGAGCCACCTCGTCGCGCGGGGCGAGCTCGTCGACGAACCGCTCGCCACGGGCGTCGAGCAGGCGGGCGCCCTCGCCGCGCACCGCTTCGGTGACGAGGAACCCGTCGGCGCCGTTTCCGCCGGCGACGGCGGTGGGGTGAAATTGGACGAGCTCGAGGTCGGCCAGCGTCGCGCCGGCCGCGAAGGCGAGCAGTAACCCGCCGCCGACCGCGACCGCGGGATTCGTCGTGCGCGCCCATAGTGCGGCGGCGCCGCCGGTGGCGAGCACGACCGCGCCGCTCGCGATCACGCCGCCGTCCTCGAGCCGGACGCCGAGGCATCGCTCGCCGTCCGTCAGCACTTCCACCACGCGGCGGCCCTCGAGCACGTCGATCCCGGGATGCTCGGCCACCACGGCGCTGAGCTGCCTGACCAGCCGGCGGCCGGTCGCGGCGCCGCCCGCGTGGACGATCCGGCGCATCGAGTGGCCGCCCTCGAGGCCGAGCGCCAGGCGCCCGTCGTGGTCGGCGTCGAATCGCACGCCAAGCCGGGTCAGATCGCGTACCGCTTCGGGCGCCTCCTCGCACAGGACTCGCGCCGCCGACTCGCGGACCGCCCCGCGGCCGGCGACGATCGTGTCGCGCAGGTGAAGCTCGGGGCTGTCCTGGGCGGACAGTGCGGCGGCCAGGCCGCCCTGCGCGAACCAGCTCGATGACTCCGCCAGCGGTGTCGCCGAGACGAGCGTGACGCGGGCGTTCTCGCGCGCGGCGCGCAACGCCGTGTACAGGCCGGCCGCGCCGGCGCCCACCACGGTGACCTGAGTGGTAAGAGCCCGCATCTGTCCCGATACGGTATCCCGATGGCCTCAGCGCCCGTGTGGCTCGAGCATCCCTCTTCGCTGCGCCACGAGACGGGCGGCCATCCGGAGCGCCCGGCGCGGCTGGTCGCGATCGAGCGCGAGCTGTCCGCGCGCGACTGGCTGGGGTTCGAGAGAGTGCAGTCCCGCGCCGTTGATCGCGCGGCTTTAGAGGCGGTGCATCCGCCGGCCTACATCGACTCGATCGAGCGGGTGTGCGCCACCGGTGGCGGTCATCTCGACCTCGACACCGTGGTCAGCCCGGGCTCGTTCGAGGCCGCGCTGCACGCCGCCGGCGGCGCGGTCGAGATGGTCGACCTGCTGCTCGATCGCGCGACGCCGTCCGCATTCAGCGCCCACCGCCCCCCCGGACATCACGCCCTTCCGGCCCGCGCCATGGGGTTCTGCCTGTTCAACAACATCGCGGTGGCGGCCCGGCACGCGCTCGACGCGCGCGGTCTCGAGCGCGTGATGATCCTCGACTGGGACGTGCACCACGGCAACGGGACCAACGACATCTTCCACGACTGCGATCAGGTCCTGTTCGTCTCGATCCACCAGTCGCCGCTGTATCCCGGCACCGGGCCGGCGAGCGACATTGGATCTGGGGCCGCCCGCGGGTTCACCGTCAATCTTCCGGTCGCACCCGGGTCGGGCGACGAGGTGTTCTGCTCGCTGGTGGACCAGGTCGCGGTCCCGCTGGCGCGCACGTTCGCGCCCCAGCTCGTCCTCATCTCGGCCGGTTACGACGCTCACCGCGACGATCCGCTCGGCGAGTGCGCGGTGACCGAGGAGGGGTTCGCGGCGATGACGCGCTCGGTGCGGTGGGTGGGGGAGACGCTCGATGCGCCGGTCGGGTGCGTGCTCGAGGGCGGCTACGACCTCGAGGCGCTGGCGAGCTCGGTCGCGGCCACGCTGGCCGCGCTGCGCGAGCCGGCGCAGGCGCCGGACGCGGATGGTCATCGAGAGGCGTCGCCGGTCGTGGCTCAGGCGCTCGAGCGGGTCGGCCAGTGGTGGCCGGCGCTGCTGTGAGGTACAGTTCGGAGTCAATGGATCCCAGGGTTCTAAAGCTGCGTTGAAGTTCTGCCGTCGCTCTGCGACGGCGCCCGCTGCTCGTTGAAGTCGGTCCCTGGAGGTTCGTTGTCGTTTAGTCGTTCACCAACTGATTCCGCCGCCGTTTCGATACGCGGGCTGGTCAAGCGCTTCGGCGACGTCGTCGCGGTGAACGGGCTCGAGCTCGAGGTGCCCGGGCGCGTCTGCTACGGCCTGCTCGGGCCGAACGGGGCCGGAAAGTCGACGACCATGCGGATCCTCACCGGGCAGGCCATCGCCGACTCCGGAGACGCGTCGGTGCTCGGCTTTCGGCTGCCGGCGGAGTCGAAGCTCGCGCGGGCGCGCATGGGCATCTGCCCGCAGGAGAGCAACCTCGACGTCGACCTGTGCGTGCGTGACGTGCTCGAAGTGTTCGCTCGCCTGTACCGGGTGCCGGCCGGCGAGCGTTCGGCGGCGGTCGACCGAGCGCTCGCGCTGGCGGGGTTGCAATCTCGGGCTCGTGACAAGGCGGTGAAGCTGTCGGGCGGGATGCAGCGCCGGCTGTTGATCGCGCGGGCACTGATCCACCAGCCCGAGCTCGTGCTGCTCGACGAGCCGACCGTCGGCCTGGATCCGCAGGTGCGCCAGGAGCTTTGGTCGCTGATCGTCGCGCTCCGTGAGTCGGGCACCACGGTGTTGATGTCGACTCACTACATCGAGGAGGCTGAACGGCTGGCCGATCGCGTGGCCATCATGTCGGGCGGTCGGGTCGTCGCCGAGGGCACGCCGGTCGAGTTGATCCGCCGGTTCGCCGGGCGTGAGGTCGTCGACGTGCACGCCAGCATGGCGCAGATCCGCGACCTACGCGCCCGGGCATCAGCCGACGGGCTGGTCACGCGACCGTCCGGTCCGGCGTTGACCTTCCTGCACGCGGAGGACGCGGACGGAAGGGTTCCCAGCGGCGCGCGCCGGGCCGCCACGCTCGAGGACGTGTTCGTGCGACTCACGGGGGACTACGTCGAATGAACCCCGACCGATCGACCGCCGGCGGCATCGAGCTTCCCGCCCTGAGCGCGGTGTGGGTGCGGGAGTGGATCGTGTTCCGCTACTTCTGGCAAACGCGCACGTTCGCGGCGATCGTCGAGCCGGTGATCATGTTGCTCGCGTTCGGATTCGGGTTCGGGAAGCTCGTCTCCCATGTCGAGGGCATCCCGTACATCCAGTTCGTGGGGACCGGGGTCGTCGCGACGACGGTGCTGTTCAGCGCGACCTTCGCGGCCATGTTCGACTCTCTGTACAAGCGGCGCTACCAGCGCGTGTACGACGCGATGCTCGCCGCGCCGGTAGACGTCTCGGAGATCGTCACCGGCGAGTCGCTGTTCCTCGGCGTGCGGGCTGGGGTGTACGGAACCGCGCCGCTGGTGGTCGCGTTCTTCTTTGGCTTGCCACCCGAGCCGGCGATGCTGCTCGTGCCGTTCGTCGGGGCGCTAACCGGCGTCGGCATGGCCGCGCTCGGGATGCTGTTCGGCACGCTGTCGGAAACCTTCGACGGCCTCAGCTACGTGGTCAGCGGGGTGCTCACGCCCCTGTTCCTGCTCGCCGGGACGTTCTTTCCGCTGAACCGGATGCCGCATTGGCTGCGGGTGGTCGCCTGGTTCAACCCGCTGTATCACTGCGTCGAGCTCGTGCGCAATTGCGCCTTCGGCCTGCACCCGCTCGCTGATTTGGTGCACGTCGGCGCGCTCGTCGTGTTCGCGCTGGTGGTTTGGCGACTGGCGGTGTGGCGGACCGCGGCTCGATTGATCGACTGAGGCTTACCCTTAGATGAGCCGTCGCCAGGCGGCCACGACGTTCGCCGCCATGCGGTCGGTCGAGTTCTGTTCCGCTCTGGCGCGGCCGGCGATGCGCGGATCGTCTTGCTCGAGATGGGACTCGAGCGCCTCTTGCCAGGCGGTTTCGTCAAACGCCCCGCAGTACGTGCCCGCGATCCCGTTCAGGGCCTCGGGAGCGATCCCGACCGGCGTGGCGAGCACGGGCACGTCGCACGCGAGCGCCTCGAGCACGGCGAGGCCGTAGCTTTCGCGCTCGGAGGGCACGAGCACGGCGTTGGCCGCGTTGACCCATAGCGGCACCTGCTCCGGGTCGACGTTCCCGAGCGCGAGCAGCGCCGTCCCTCGCACTGCCGCCAGCGCGGCGGCGCGATCGTAGCGCTTCTCGGGCCGTTTGGGGTCGGCCGGGAACAGCAGGTAGGGACCGCTCGGGTCGAGCCCGAGCCGGTGGCGAGCCTCGCTCCGGGAGATCGGCCTGAAGCGTTCGACGTCGACGCCGGCGGGGAGGATGGCGGGAGGCTGTCGCCGCGTCGCCCAGCGGGGTAGCTGATCCGCGAGCGGCTCGGACACTGTCGCGACGAGGTCCTCGAACGGGAGGGCCGCGAGCGTGATCGGCCGCGACCGGGGGTGGTGGAGGTCCGTGCCGTGGAGCGTTACCGCGTGCGCGCGGCCTTTGGCGGCGAAGGCGGGCCAGGCCGTCAGCCCGAAATGGGCGTGCACCACGTCGAAGCTGTCGCGGTGGTGCGTCCGGCGCAGGGCGCGGGCGGCCTTGACGTAAGCACCCGCGCCGCCGGGCGGAAACGCGAACACGGCGATCTCGACACCGTCGATCCGGCGCAGCGCCTGCACCTGGTCGCGCACGAAGCTGCCGAGCGCGGGCCGCGCCGGGGTCGGATACATGTTGGTGACGACCAGGGCGCGCACGTCAGGCGGCGAGCCTACCCGTCCGAGGCGTCAGCCTCGGGCGCCAGCAAGCAGTTCTCCACTCGCCTCTGGCACCATGCCGCGGCATGGCCACACTCGCACAGCAGCCCGTCGGCGTGTTCGACTCAGGTGTCGGAGGATTGACCGTTCTGCACGAGCTGCTGGTCTCGCTCCCGGGCGAGGATTACCTGTACCTCGGCGACACGGCGCGCTTCCCTTACGGCGAGCGGACACAGGATGAGCTGAGGGCGTTCTCGATCGAGATCGCCGAGCATCTGGTGGCGGCCGGCGCCAAGTTGCTGGTGATCGCGTGTAACTCCGCGAGTGCGGCGGCGGTGGAGGCCGTCGAGCGCCATCTCGCGTCTTGCGGTCGGGACGTCGATGTGATCGGGGTGCTCCGCCCGGCCGCTCAGGTCGCTGTGGTCGCTACCCACACGGGCCGGGTCGGTCTGCTCGCGACGCCGGCGACCGTGGCGAGTCGTGCCTACGAGCGGGCGATCTCGTCGCTTGACCCGCACGTCCACCTGGAGAGCGTTGCCTGCCCCGATCTCGCGCCGATCATCCAGGGTGGCTTCCCGTTCGACGAGCGGATGGTCTCAGTCGTGCGCGGCTATTGCGAGCCCTTGCGCGCGGCTGCGGTCGATACCGTGATTCTGGGTTCGACCCACTACCCGTTGTGCGCGCCAATCCTCCAGCGGATGCTTGGCCGCGGCGTGACGCTGGTGTCCGCGGGGATGGGCGTCGCGCGCAGCGTCGAGCGCGCGCTCGCCTCGCGGGAGTTGCTCAATCCGCGAGACGGCGAGGGGACCTATCGCTTCATGTGCACGGCCGACGTCGAATCGTTCCGTGCTTTGGGTACGCGCTTCCTGCAGATGCCCCTGGGCGAGGTGGTGCATGTGGAGCTGGCTTGCACCGGGAGGGCCGCGGCGTGAGCGCAGGCGATCCTTCTTCGACTCGGAGTTACGGCCGAAGGCCGGACGAGCTGCGGCCCATGTCGATCGAGCCCGGCTTCGTCCGGACCGCCACCGGATCGGCGCTGATCTCGATCGGCGAGACGCGCGTGATCTGCACCGCCTCGGTGCAGGACGGCGTGCCGCGCTGGCTGGCGGGCTCGGGACGCGGCTGGGTAACCGCCGAGTACGGGATGCTCCCCGCCTCCACCGGTGAGCGCAAGCAGCGCGACGTGAGCCGGGGGCGGCCCGACGGTCGCACGGTCGAGATCCAGCGGTTGATCGGCCGGTCACTGCGAGGCGTGGTGGACTTCGCCTTATTGGGCGAACGCACCGTGTACATTGACTGCGACGTTTTGCAGGCCGACGGCGGGACCCGGTGCGCGTCGATCACCGGGGGCCTCGTGGCGCTCGAGCTCGCGTCCTTGCGGTTGGTCTCCGACGGCGCTTTGGAGCGGTCGTTCTTATCCGGTACGGTGGCCGCGGTCTCGTCCGGGATCGTCGACGGCGTCCCCCTGCTCGACCTCGACTACAGCGAGGACTCCACCGCTGAGGTCGACGCCAACGTCGTGATGACCGGTGAGGGCGGGTTGATCGAGGTGCAGGCGACCGCCGAGCGCACGCCTTTGTCTCGGGCACACCTGGACGACCTGCTCGCGCTCGCCGCGAAGGGGATCATCGAGCTGCGCGCCCTCCAGACCGCCGCGGTCGCCGGCGGCGCCGGCTGAGGCTTCGATGACTCCCGACTCGGTTCCTGCCGATGGTCGCTCGCTCGTCCTCGCCACGCGCAATGCACACAAGGTCGCCGAGATGCGGCGCCTGTTCGAGCCGGCGGGGATCACGATCGAACCGCTCTCCGAGGATGTCGAGCTTCCGCCGGAGGACGGCGCCACGTTCGCCGACAACGCGCTGCCCAAGGCGCTGACCGCGGCCGCGGCGACCGGGCGTCCCTCGATCGCCGACGACTCGGGAATCGAGGCCGCGGCGCTGGACGGCGCGCCCGGCGTTCGCTCGGCGCGGTATGCGGGTCTCGACGCTACCGACGAGGAGAACTTGGAGAAGCTCGAGCACGAGGTGCCCGGTGATTCTCGGTTGCGTTACGTGTGCGCGCTGGCCTACGTCAACCCCGAGACGGGCGAGCAGCGCATCTTCTTCGGCGATTGCCGGGGGCGGATGGCGCACGACCGGCGAGGCTCCGGGGGGTTCGGCTACGACCCGGTGTTCGTGCCCGACGCGACCGGAGACAACCGCACCATGGCCGAGCTCTCGGACGCCGAGAAGGACGCGATCAGCCATCGTGGCCACGCCGCCCGGGCACTCGTGCGGTGGATCGGTCGCTGATCGGCGTCGGCCGGGGTCGATTCGTCAACTGAGGGTGACGGAAGCGGGCTCCGCCGGCGGCTCGGCGCCACCCGGGCGGCGCGGTGCGAGTCATTTCCCGTCACTCGCCCGCCCGCCGGCGGTGAATGCGGATTCAGCGCCATATGTGGCGCACAAACAAGAACTCGGCGGAGACGCTGGGCCGAGTGCGGGGTTGTGACCCTCGAACACGGTGCGGCGACTGCCCGCCCTCATCGGCGCTCGCCATACGCAAACCATTTGCGTACAAGGCATCGGAGGCGCCTGTGCCGGCGCGGTCAGAACAGGTTGATCCCGGCTGCGATCGCCACGGCGAACGTCACCGCGGCGTAGCCGTAATAGCCCTGCAGAATGAGGACGAACACGGCGATGAGGCAGGCCAAGACACTCCCGAGCCAGGCCATTCGTCCCAGGTCCACGACCGTATTTTCGTCCTCCATCCCGACGTCGGGCTCGTCTTCGGCGGGATCGGTGGGGTCGGCGTGCTCTGGTTCGCTGATCGTAGGTGGTGACATTTGCAAATTCCGGAAATCAGATCTATGCCATCATGCCGCGCTTCGTACTCACCGGGGAGAATCCCCCCGGCGCAGGGTAGGGCGTAGAACGGCGTCCGCCGCTCGTGTTAGCGTCGGTGATTCCTACCACCTCGAAGGAGGGAGCAAGTGACCAAGCAAGAATTCGTCGATCAGGTTGCGGACCGTGCCGGACTGAGCAAGAAGGACGCGGGGGACGCGGTCGACGCTTTTCTGACGACGGTGGAGGACGCGCTCAAACGGGGCAGCGAGGTGTCGTTCTCGGGCTTTGGCAAGTTTTCCGTTTCGCAGCGCAGCGCTCGCGAGGGACGTAACCCGGCGACGGGCGAGCGGATCCAGATCGCGGCTTCGCGTGTGCCGAGGTTCACCGCCGGCGCAGGGCTGAAGAAGGCGGTCAAGTAGCCAGATGGGGCTGGCTGGATGCTGCGGTCGCGAGCAGGATGCCGTGACCGTGGCGTCCATCGAAGGCCCAGCAGATCCCGCTGAAGTGGCTGCCCGCACCGGGGGCTTCGGCGACCGGCTCGCCGAGCGGGTCGCAGCGCGGGAGTCTCAGCTGGTTCTGGGCCTGGACCCAGATCCGGCCCGACTTTGGCCCGCAGCGCTCGATCCCCAGCCCGAAGCGCTTGATCTCCAGCCCGCAGCGCTCGATCCCCAGCCCGAAGCGCTTGATCCCGAGGCGCTCGGCCCGGGGAACGAGGCCGCCGGCGAGGTCACGATCGCAGAGCGCGCGGCAAGGGCCGTCGCCGCGCACTGCGCACTCGTGATCGCCGCGACGGCGGAGCAATGTGTCGCGGCGAAGCTCCAGGTGGCCTGCTTCGAGCGACTCGGCGCCCCCGGTTGGGCTGCGCTCGCCGGCACGGTGGCGGTCGCGCGCGACCATGGCCTGGTCGTGATCGCCGACGCCAAGCGCGGCGACGTCGACGTCACTGCGGCCGCCTACGCCCAGGCGTTCCTTGGCGAGACGGCGACGCCGTTCGGGACCGTTCCGGGCCTGGGAGCAGACGCCCTGACCGTGAACCCCCTGCTCGGCCGCGACTCGCTCGAGCCGCTGGTGACCGCGGCGCGCGCCGGCGGCGGCGGGCTGTTCGTGCTGGTCCGGACCTCGAACCCCGGCGCCGCCGACGTCCAGGAGCGCCGCCTGGCCGGTGGCGAAGCCGTCAGCGACCGCCTCGCCGAGCTCGTGGACGAGATCGGCAGCGCCGGGATCGGCCGGAGCGGCCTCTCGGACATCGGCGCCGTGGTTGGCGCCACCGCTCCGGGACGCCTGAGCGCGCTGCGCGAGCGGATGCCCCACACCGTCTTCCTCCTCCCGGGGGTGGGCGCGCAGGGCGGACGGGTGGAGGAGCTGGCGCCGGCCTTCGCGCCCGGCCCGGCCGGCGGTCTGGTCTCCGCTTCGCGCGGAATCGTCGCTGCCCACGAACGCATCGGCGGCGACCCGGCCGGCGCTGCCGCGCGCGAAGCGAGCCGGCTGCGTGAGCTGGCTTGGCGCCTGACCGCGTGAGCCCGGAGCGCGTGCCTGGTCGCAACGGCTGTAGTCGCGCCCCCGATCCCACCGCCGTCAATCCCATTGCACGGCGTGATTCGCCACCGCACTGCATATATGATCGACCTTCGGATGGTGGGGTGGAGGAACCCAGCGCGTTACCTGGCCCCGCTTGCGATCGCCGCGGTGGCGGTGGTTGCTTACGTGATCGTGCACAAGGCGATCGTCCACAAGCACACCGGGGCGCCGACGTCGCTGGTGCAAACGACGAGCACGACCGCGACCACCGGCACCACCCACCCCGTGTCCCTCAAGACCAAGTTCTACGTCGTCCAGCCGAACGACACGCTGTCGAAGATCGCCGCGCAGACGGGTGTCTCGGTCGCCACGCTCGAGGCGCTCAACCCGGGCGTCAACCCGAGCGCCCTACATCCGTCGCAAAGACTCCGACTGCGGCGCTGACGCCAGGGCCGAGGCAGTGAGTCGGCGGTGGGCCACCGCGATCACGCGCGCGGCCGCCATCACCTGCGCCACCGCGACCGCGGCGATCGGCGCGAGCAGCGCAGCCGCCGCGCTGACGCCGGCACCGCCGTCCCTCCCGGCCAGCGCCGCGGCCCTGATCGAAGAGAGCACGGGGCAGCAGCTGCTCGGCGACAACTCGAACGCCGAGCTCGCGATCGCCAGCACCACCAAGCTGATGACCGCGCTGGTCACGCTGCGCCACGCTCGGCTGAACGAGGTGTTCACGGACCCCGACTGGTACCCGGCGGCCGAGGATTCGCAGATCGGACTCGTCCCGGGCGAGCAGATGAGCGTCCGCGATCTGCTGATCGCGATGCTGCTGCCAAGCGCCGACGACGCAGCCGAGGACCTCGCCTACAACGTCGGACACGGATCGGTGGCGCGCTTTGAAGCGATGATGAACGCCCGTGCGCGCGAGCTGGGCCTGACCCACACCCACTACACGACTCCGATCGGGCTCGACACGGCCGGCAACTACTCGAGCGCCCACGACCTGACCATGCTGGCCCGGTACGACCTCCAGACCGAGCCGTTCTTCCGGGCGGTCGTGCGCATGAAGAGCGCGGTGGTCCGTATGGGCGGCCAGGTCCGGGTCGTGACGAACCTCAACGACCTCCTCGACCGCTACTCGTGGATCAACGGCGTCAAGACCGGGCACACGCTCGACGCCGGCTATGTGCTCGTCGCGTCCGGAACGCAGGACGGCATGACGTTGATCGACGCCGTCCTCGGGACGCCGAGCGAGGCCGCCCGCGATGACGCCGCGCTGGACCTGTTGGACTGGGGTTTTGCCAACTTCAGGCTGCGCACGCCGGTTCGCCAGGGCCAGCTGATCGCCAGGGCCATCGTGAACGGCAACCCGAGCCAGACGGTGCGCCTCCTCGCCACCGCGACCGATACCCACGTGTTCGCCAGGAGCGCCCGGATCAGGCTCAGCGTGCACGCGCCGACTCAGCTCGTCGGGCCGCTGGCGCTCGACGCGAAAGTCGGCTGGGTGACGGTTCGAGACGGCGGCCAGGTTCAGGCCCGGATACCTCTCCGGCTGGCCACGGCGGTGCCTCAGATCAAGCACTCGGCCGTCCTGGACAGCGTGGTGGTGGTATCGGCTACGCTGTCAGGACTAGTGCTGGCGGCGGGTGCGGCAATCGGCCTGACAATGTTTTGGCGCGAATGGTCGAGGGGATAAGGCGGCCCGGAGACGCTGAGCCGCCATGATCATCACGGTCACACTCAACACCGCCCTTGACAAGACGCTGGAGGTCCCGAACTTCCGCGTGGGACGCCGGCACCGGTCGGTCGAGCAGACGACGATGCCGGGTGGAAAGGGCGTGAATGTCGCGCGGGCGCTGAAGCGACTGGGCCAGCCGGTGATTGCGACCGGCCTCGTCGGTGGCGCCACCGGAAACATGATCGTCGACGCGCTCGGCGACGAGGCGATCCTCAACGGCTTCGTGCGGATCCGGGAGGAGTCGCGCACGAACACCGCGGTCCTCGACCCGACCACCGGCGTGCACACCGAGATCAACGAGCGCGGCCCGACCGTATCCGCCCACGATCTCGAGCTGTTCCGCGACAAGCTGCTGTACCTGGCCCAGGGCGCGAGCATGTGCGTGTTCGCGGGCAGCCTGCCGCGCGGCGTGGCGCCCGACGTCTACGCGGGGCTGATTCGGGAGATCAAGAAGCTCGGCGTGACGACGATCGTCGACACCGAGGGTGAGCCGCTGCGACTCGCCGTGCGGGCCGAGCCAAATGTCGTCTCGCCCAACGAGCTCGAGGCGGAGGAGCTGGTGGGCCACGAGTTCAACGACGTGGATGACCGAGCTCGAGCGGTCGTCGAGATGAGCCGCCTGGGCCCGTCCGACGCGATCATGACCGTCCCGGACGGGTGTTATGCGTACGTGGTCGAGAACGGCAACCATGCGCTGTACCGGGTGCGGATAGAGGAGCAGGAGGCGCGGTCGACGATCGGCTCAGGCGACGCGTTCCTGGCCGGCTACATCGCGGCCCGATATCTCGGCCGTCCGCAGGTCGATTGCCTGCGCTATGGCGTCGCGTGCGGCGCGGAGTCGGTCCAGCACTTTGGTGCCGGCCTGATCGACCCCGCCGCGGTGGACCGGCTCCTCGGTGAAGTCGAGCTCGAGCACCTCGAGATCGGCGCCGAGATAGGCTAGGTCGGCTGCTCGCCCGATCGGGGCGCGCGAGTTCCGCGCGTTGCAATCGGCGGCCTGAACCGGGCGCGAGCGCCCCCGATCCGGCGCCGCCGCCCCCCGCCAAAGCCCGCAAACTCCGGTGCTACGCTCGATTAGACGATGCTCGGAGCCCCGCTGACGTCCGCTCGATTTTCTACGATGCCGCAATGGAAGTAGAAATCGGACGCGGCAAGAAGGCCCGGCGGGCGTACGGGTTCGACGAAATCGCCATCGTGCCGTCGCGGCGCACGCGCGATCCGGACGACGTCGACATCTCGTGGACGCTCGGCCCGTACCGGTTTGAGCTGCCGCTCCTGGGCGCCGCGCTCGACGGCGTCGTGTCGCCCGAGACGGCCGGGATCATCGGCAAGCTGGGCGGCCTGGCCGTGCTCAACCTCGAGGGGATCTTCTGCCGCTACGAGGACGCGGACGGCCAGCTCGAGCGCATCTCGACCTTCTCGAAGGACATCAGCACGCGGGAGATGCAGGACATCTACCGCGAGCCGGTCAAGCCCGAGCTGATTGCCCAGCGGATCGAGGAGATCAAGTCGCACGGAGTCGTGGCGGCCGCCTCGCTGACCCCGCAGAAGGTCCGCAAGTACTACGACGTCGCGCTCGAGGCGGGCCTCGACATCCTCGTCATCCAGGGCACGGTCGTCTCGGCCGAGCACGTCTCGCGCGACGAGACGCGCCCGCCGCTCAACCTGAAGGAGTTCATCCGCGAGCTGGCGCCGACGCCGGTGGTCGTGGGCGGGTGTGCCTCATATCACACGGGTCTTCACCTCATGCGCACCGGCGCTGCCGGAGTCCTGGTCGGCGTCGGCCCGGGGGCCATCTGCACGACGCGCGGCGTGCTCGGGATCGGCGTTCCGCAGGCCACCGCGATCGCCGATGTGGCGGCCGCGCGCTCGCAGCACATGCTCGAGACGGGCGAGTACGTCAAGGTCATCGCCGACGGCGGGATGCGCAACGGCGGCGATATCGCCAAGGCGATCGCCTGCGGCGCGGACGCGGTGATGCTCGGCTCGTCGCTGGCCCGCGCCTACGAGGCGCCGGGGCGGGGCTACAACTGGGGCATGGCGACCTTCCATCCGACGCTCCCGCGCGGTACTCGGGTCGCGACCACTCCCAACGGCACGCTCGAGGAGATCATCAAGGGCCCGGCACGCGAGAACGACGGGACCTTCAACTTGATGGGTGCGCTGCGCACCTCGATGGCCACCTGCGGCTACCGCGACATCGCGGAGTTCAACCGCGCCGAGCTCGCGGTGGCGCCGGCGCTGCAGACGGAGGGCAAGCACCTCCAGCGCGAGCAGGGTGTGGGCATGGGCGCCAAGCCTGCGGCTGCCGCGGTCAGTGTCGAGTAGTTCTGGCCTCGCTTCGCTCGGCGTCCGTGGGGCCGTGGCACCCCGTCCGGACAGTGATCTCAGTACGACAACCGAAGAGGTGGTCGTACTCGACTTCGGCGGACAGTACTCGCAGCTGATCGCCCGCCGCGTGCGCGAGTGCGGCGTGTTCTCGGAGCTCTTGCCGCACCACGTCGGTCTCGAGGAGATCAAGCGCCGGCGTCCCAAGGGCGTGATCCTGTCGGGCGGTCCGGCCTCGGTGTACGAGGAGGGCGCGCCGCCGCTGCCGCCCGAGCTGCTCGAGCTGGGCGTGCCGGTGCTCGGCATCTGTTATGGCATGCAGCTGCTCGCGCGCGCTCTCGGTGGGGAGATCGAGCGGGCCGAGGTCGGGGAGTTCGGCCGTTCCCAGCTGACCATCACGCGGAAGGGTCGCCTGCTGGCCGGCACGCCGAGCGAGCAGACGTGCTGGATGTCCCACCGCGACACGGTGTTCTCGCCACCGCCCGGATTCACGGCGCTCGGGTCGTCGACCGCGTCGCCGGTGGCGGCGTTCGAGTCCACCGAGCGCGGCATCTACGGCATCCAGTTCCACCCTGAGGTCGTGCACACCCCGTACGGCCAGCAGGTCCTGACCAACTTCCTGTCCGACGTGTGCGGGTGCGAGCGGACCTGGAGCGCGACGTCGGTGATCGAGGACCAGATCGAGCGGATCCGCGCTCAGGTCGGAGACGGGCGGGCCATCTGCGGGCTGTCGGGTGGCGTGGACTCGAGCGTCGCCGCGCTGCTCGTGCACCGCGCTATCGGCGACCGGCTGACATGCGTGTTCGTCGACCACGGGCTGATGCGCAAGAACGAAGGCGCGCAGGTGGTCGAGGCGTTCCGCGACCACTTCCAGGTGCCGCTCGTCGCCGTCGACGCGTCCGATCGCTTTCTGGCCCGGCTCAAGGGCATCACCGACCCCGAGGAGAAGCGCAAGCGGATCGGCGCCGAGTTCATTCGGGTGTTCGAGGAGGAGGCGGCCAAGCTCGACGACGTCAACTACCTCGTGCAGGGGACGCTCTACTCCGACGTGATCGAGTCCGGCGGGAGCACGGGCGCGGCCACGATCAAGTCCCACCACAATGTCGGTGGGCTGCCCGACGACCTCGAGTTCGAGCTGGTGGAGCCGCTGCGCGCGCTGTTCAAGGACGAGGTCCGCGCGGTGGGCGCCGAGCTCGGCCTGCCCGAGCGCCTCGTGTGGCGCCAGCCCTTCCCGGGCCCTGGCCTGGCCATCCGGATCGTCGGCGGTGAGGCGACACGCGAGCGACTGGACATCCTCCGCGAAGCCGACGCGATCCTCCAGGACGAGATTCGCCAGGCGGGCCTGTACCGCGAGCTGTGGCAGTCGTTCTGCGTCCTACCCGACATCCGCACCGTGGGCGTCCAAGGCGATGTGCGTACGTACGGGAACGTGATCGCGATCCGGGCGGTGACGAGCGACGACGCGATGACAGCGGACTGGGCGCGGCTTCCCTACGACCTGCTCGAGCGCATCGCGGCCCGCATGATCGGCGAGATTCGCTCGGTCGGACGGGTCGTGCTCGACATCACGAGCAAGCCTCCCGGCACGATCGAGTGGGAGTAGACTGACCCACCGTTGGTGGTTGTGCAGAGGGCGATTCGGGGGCTGATTACGGCAGTGGCGATGTTCGGCGTGAATGCCTCGATGGCGCACGCCTCGATCACGGTGCCGTCCACCACCTACACCAGCATGGCCCAATTCGAGGCGGCGGTGGGCGGTGCGAACAACGGCACGGTGGCCGGAGAGCAAGGCGGGGGGTTTCGCGACTGGACCCCGGCTGGGATCGCGGTCGACGGCAGCGATCCGGGCTCGACGGCGATCCCGGGCGGGCATACGGCAGCTCTGTCCCCCAACCGTCTACAGCCGTGGGGGATCGAGCTCGGCCCCGACGTGGCCGTGGCGAACGATGGCTTCAAGTCGGTGAACTCGAACGCGGGCTTCACTCCACTCGACCTGTGGGCGCCGTTCAACTCGAACACGACGACGTTTCAGGTCGTCGACCCCGACTCGCCGACACCGTCGGTGACCCGCGGCCTCGGGATCGTATTCGTCAATGCCGAGAACGCCGGCGCGACGATCGAGTACTACAGCGGGAACATGCTCCTGGGTCAGGTGTCGCCGAGCGCGACGTCTTTCGCGGGCATGCTGTTCGCCCAGCCAGTCGTCACTCGCGTCGTGATCACTTTTGGAGCGGACCCGATTTTCGGTTTCGACGGCAGCACCCTCACTCCCGGCACGACGGCCTCGAACACGCTTGCCGCGGGCGATGACGTGGTGCTGGCCGAGCCCGGCGCCGGCGAGTCGACCGCGCCCGCCACCGCCGGCGCGCCCGTTTCGCCAACGTTCGCCAGCTTCGAGTCGGACGAGCCCGCAGCCGATATCAGGGCCACCGTCAACTGGGGCGACGGCACCGCCGGCAGCGGAACGATCGTGCCGGCAGGGGGCGGCGTTTTCCAGGTCGCCGGGAGCCACAGCTATGCGCAGCCAGGGAGCTATACGGCGACCGTGACCGTGGATGACTTCAGCGGCTCCGAGTTCGAGACACAGGCCCAGATCACGGTCGCGCCGCGCGCCACCACGACGAACGTCTCCTGCTCGCCCGCCTCGGTGGCGGTGTCGGCCACCACCGTGTGCAGCGCGATCGTCTCGGACGTCGACTCGGGCAGTCCGACCGCGCCGACCGGGCTGGTCACGTTCAGCTCGCCCACGGCGGGCGCGGCGTTCCCCGCCGCCGCCAGCTGCGTACTGGGCGCGATCTCGGTGCCGGGCACGTCGATGTGCGAGGTTCAGTTCGAGCCACAGCAGCTGCCCCCGGTCCAGGCCCGGATCAGCGCGGGCTATGGGGGGGATGAGGTCCACGCCGCGAGCCAGGCGAGCACGACGATCGCCGTGCACGAGCAGCACTGCTCGATCTCGTCGCTGTCAAAGCGTCTTCGCGCCGGCGGGTTCGGCGTGCTCGTGACGTGCGAGGCGCGAAGCAACGTGAAGATCGCCGCCGAGGCGCGGGCGGCGCGGCGGGGACCCTCCAGGGCATTCCAGCTCAGCTTCGGCTCGGTGCAATCGGCGGTGACGCCCGGGCGACCGACCGTGCTGGTGATCAGGCCCGCGCGTGGCGTCCTCGCGACACTGCGCGCCGCGCTCGCCCGCCATCAACGCGTGTCGATGAGGCTGACCCTGACGGCCAGCTCCCACGCGACCCGGACGACGACAACCAGGCGGGTGTCGGCGATCAGCGCGCCGTGACGCGCGACAGGATCCGTCGTACGTAGCGACTGAGATCATCCGGCAGCCGGTCCGGAGCGAACCATCCCGCCTCGTCGAGCTCGACCTGGTCGAGCTCGATCCGGCGATCGCCGAGGCGGCCATGGAAGATGTGCAGGTTGTCGCGGTGATGGTTGTTGTTCACGAACAGCTCGCCGAGATCGACCCAGTCCTCGATCTGCCGGCCAAGCTCCTCGTTCATCTCGCGCCGGGCCGCGTCAAGCGGCACCTCGCTGCGCTTCACGTGTCCGCCGGGAAGATCCCAGCCGCGGCTTCCGTAGGTGTGGCGAACGAGCAGCACCTCGTCGCCGTGCGTGACGACGCACTTGACGCCCGACAGCTGCGGCCGGGCGATGAACCAGTACACGCGGAGGCCGACGTAGGCGCAGCGAATCGCCGCACGGCGTACCCGCAAGGAAAGCCGCATCAGGTCAGAGTACGCGGGATCGCCTATCATCACCGAAAGCCGCGCGATCGTCGCGCGGCTTGTGCGTGCCGTGAGGCATCGCGCCGTCGTTCCCCATTCCAGACCATGAAGACCTACGTCGCCACCCCAGCTGACCGAGAGCGGAACTGGCTGATCGTCGACGCCGACGGGCAGACGCTCGGCCGGCTCGCCACCCAGATCGCCGACACGCTGCGCGGTAAGCGCAAGCCGACTTACACCCCGCACGTCGACACGGGCGATTTCGTGATCGTCGTCAACGCGGAGAAGATCTCGGTGACGGGCAACAAGCGTTCGGACAAGCGCTACTACAGGCACTCGGGTTATCCGGGCGGACTCAAGTCCCGGAGCCTGAATGACATGCTGGAGCGCCGACCCGAGGAGGTCCTTCGGCTGGCCGTCAAGGGGATGCTGCCGCGCAATCGCCTGGCCCGGAAGCAGATCACCAAGCTGAAGATCTATGCCGGTCCTGACCACCCGCACGCTGCCCAGAAGCCGCAACCGATGGAGATCACGCAGTGACCGAGCGTCCCGAGGACGAGCAGCGCGACGAGGAGCAGGAGCTTCCCGCCGATGAACCGGCGGCGGAGGAGCCCGCTCCGCAAGAGCCGGTGGCCGAGGAACCGCCCGCTGAGGAGCCGGCAGTCCAAGAGCCAGTAGCCGAAGAGACACCAGTAGCCGAGGAGCCGCCAGCGGCCGAGGAGCCGCCAGCCGCGGAGGAGCCCTCAGCCGCGGAGGAGCCCTCGGCCGCCGAGGAGCCCCCGGCGGAGGGCGAGGATCTGGTCGTCGAGGCCGTCCAGTCCCCCGGCGAGGACGACGAGCTGGTCGAGGACGAGGATGAGGTCGAGCTGGTACCGCGGGTGCGGCCGGAAATCCCCGGCGCGGACCTGATCCCCGACATCGTCGCCGAGGGCGAGCAGTTCCTCGACGCGGAGGCCCAGGCGGCGGCCGAGGCCGAAGCGGAGGCCCGCGCCGCACGCCAGCGCGAGGAGGCCGACGAGGAGGAAGTCCGGCCGATCGCCGACGCGGCCATCGACCTGGCCGCCGGCGCCCGATACACCGCCACCGGTAAGCGCAAGACCGCGGTCGCGCGGGTGATCATCAAGCCGGGGACCGGAACCTACGTGATCAACGGCAAGACGCTCGAGCAGTTCTTCCCACGCGAGACCCTCACGCGCATAATCCGCCAGCCGCTCGAGACCGTGGGCTACGAGTCGCGCATGGACGTGATCGCGCGGATGCACGGTGGCGGCGTGTCGGCCCAGGCCGGCGCCTTGCGCCACGGGATCTCGCGGGCGCTGATCGTGGCCGACCCCAACCTGCGCGGCGAGCTCAAGCGCCGCGGCTTCCTGACTCGCGATCCGCGCGTCAAGGAGCGCAAGAAGGCCGGACTGAAGAAGGCGCGCAAGCGTCCTCAGTTCTCCAAGCGCTGACGGCCCGTGGCGCGTCAGCTCTTCGGCACGGACGGGGTCCGCGGCCGTGCGGGACATTTCCTCACGGCCGAGCTCGCACTCAAGCTGGCACGCACGGCGGTGGCGCGGCTCGAGGCCGAGCGCCCACAGGTTCTGATCATCCGCGACACCCGGGAGTCGGGCGAGATGCTCGAGTCGGCGATCGCCGCCGGCGTCGCCGCGGCCGGAGGCGACGCCTGGCTGGGCGGCGTCCTGCCCACGCCCGTCGCGCCCCTGCTGGTCCGCGCTCACGGCCT
>DATJUA010000063.1:0-3636 GCA_035502815.1 Solirubrobacteraceae bacterium | reverse complement strand
CAGCGGGCGGCTTCCGATCCAGGTTTGGCCCAATCGGGACGGGCAGGGGTACGTGCCAGAAAGGGCCGGTTAGAGTGGCTCGGACGGCGGGAGGCGCCGATGTCTGCGGCTTCGCCCGAGCCTATGTTGGGAGCCGGGTTTAGCCCTGGCCCCATGTCGGATCATTCCCCCTAGGACTGTCCGCGACAATCGTACATTCGTCCAGGTTTGTTTAGAAAAGGTGGTGGACGAATGATCTACCTGAGAGCCGCCCGAGATTATTAACCAGAATGTCGATCGCCATATACTGGATTAGGTGGCCCGGGTGTTCTCCTTCCCCAACCCCGTGAACGAGAAGGCGGCTCGCGTCGTGGCGGGCGCCGTGCTCGTGACGGTCTTGGTAATTCTCACCACCGGCGCCTACTGGCTGCTGATCCCCCTCGCCTACGGCTTCTGGGCGCGTGTGCTCACCGGTCCGACGCTGAGCCCGCTCGGCTGGACGGCGCAGAACGTGATCGCGCCGCGGCTCGGCGCCAAGAAGCCCGTCCCCGGCCCTCCCAAGCGGTTCGCGCAGGGAATGGGGGCCGCCATGTCCACGGTGGCGCTCGTGCTGTGGCTCGTCGCCGGAAGTCACGCCGCCACCGACGTCGTGCTCGGCCTGTTCGTGGTGGCGGCCGGCCTCGAGTCGATCTTCGCGGTCTGCCTGGGCTGCGAGGTGTTCGCGCTCCTGATGAGGGTCGGGCTGGTGCCCGAGAGCGTGTGCCTCGAGTGCGCCGACATCAGCGGTCGCCTCAGGGGCGCCCAGCCGCATACGTCATAACCCGAGCGCGGCGCCGCGCAGGATGTCGTGCTCGGACACCTCGACCTGCTCGAGCCCGAACAGGTCGAGCGTCTCGAGCAGGATGATCACGCCGGCGACGATCGTCGGCGCTCGGTCGGGGTGCAGGCCGCGCACCTGCCTGCGCTCGGGCAGCGTCATCGCGGCGAGTCGCGCGAGAATCCCGCGGCACTCTTCGGCGCTCACCACGTACCCCTCGACCTTGTCCGGATCGTAGGGCTCGAGCTCCTGGGCGATCGAGGCGAGCGACGTCGCCGTGCCGGCGACCGCGATCGCGTGAGCGACGGCCCGCCGCCGCGACTCGGGCACGCCGGCGCGGAGGATCTCCCGCACGTCGCGGGCGAGCGCGGCCTGCTCGCCGGCCGTCGGCGGATCGGAGTGCAGGTGCCGTTCGGTCTGGCGCACGACGCCGGCCTGGTTTGAGACGTGGAAATCCATCTCGCGGCCGGTGCCGATCACGAATTCGGTCGAGCCGCCGCCGATGTCGATCACGAGCGTCGGCGTCCGGTCGTCCGGATCGCGCTCGCTGGTCGCACCACGGAAGGTGAGCCTCGCCTCCACGTCGCCGCTCAAGACGTGAGGCTCGAGACCCCACCGCTCCCTGACCGCGTCGGCGAACTCCTGGCCGTTGGCGGCGTCCCGAACCGCGCTCGTCAGGACGGCGACCGCGTCCTGCACGCCGTGCTCGTCGATCAGCTTGCGGTAGTCGTCGAGCACCGTGTAGACGCGTTGCATGGCCTCGTCGCTCAGGTGCCCGTCCGCGTCGACGCCGGCGCCAAGCCGGGTGATCTCGGTGCGCCGCTCGAGCGCGTCGCCGACGCGACCGTCTTGCACGTCCGCGATCAGCAAACGGGTCGAGTTAGATCCGATGTCGACGACGGCCCGGCGCACGGCCGGGGATTCTCGCGGGTTTGCCTCGATCAGGGGGCGCCGAGTGCGCGGCCCGGCTACGCGCTCTCGGTGACGATCGCCTGCCGGCGCGCGCCGCGGATCGACACCCGCGGCAGGCCGAAGAGCGCGATCACCGCGCCGGCTGCCGAGAACGTCGCGGCGATTCCGAACGCGAGCACGAAGCCGCTCGTGAGTGCAGCGTGCGCGGTCAGGCCGTGGTGGACGTCGAGGTTGGTTCGTGCGGTCGCGATAGCGGCCAGGATGGCTAGGCCGAGCGCTCCGCCCACGAACCGGGACGTGTTCACCAGGCCGGAGGCGAGCCCCGCCTCCTCGGGCGCGACGCCCGCGACGGCGGCGATCGTGACCGGCACGAAGGCGAATCCGATACCGATCGCGATCAGCAGCGACGGGACGAGGACCTCGGCCAGGTAGCCGCCGCCGGGGGTGAGCTGCGTGAACAGGGCGAGGCCGATGGCCTGGGCCACCATCCCGGTGACCAGCATCGGCTTCGGGCCCACGCGCGTGACCACGCGTGAGGCGAGCGTCGACCCCGCGACGATGCATAGCGTCATCGGCAGGAAGGCCAGGCCGGCGCGTAGCGGCGAGTAGCCGAGCACCTGTTGGAGGTAGAGGGACAGGAAGAACCACATCGCGAACACGGCGGCGCCGATCAGCAGCACGACCACGTTTGCCGCGCTCAGCGTCCGCGAGGCGTAGATCCGCAGGGGCATCAACGGGGAGCGGGCGATCCGCCCTTCGATCGCGACGAACACGATCAGGAGCGCCACGCCGGCCACCATCAGCGCCAGCGTGCTGACCGATCCCCATCCCGTGACGTCGGTGCGCACGATCCCGAACACGAGCACCGACAAGCCCAGTGTGGCGCTGACCGCGCCGGCCAGATCAAAGCTCCGCTTCCGCACAGCTTCGCGGGTCTCGGGGACGTAGCGGTGCGCGAAGATCGCGGCCGCAAGCCCGATCGGCACGTTGATGAACAGGATCCAGCGCCAGCCGAGCAGCGTGGTGAGGACGCCACCGAGGAGCACGCCGGCGGCCCCGCCGGCGCCTCCCATCGCGCCCCAGATGCCTACCGCGCGGTTGCGCGCGGGGCCCTCTTCGAACGTGGTGGTGAGGATCGACAGCGACGCGGGGGCGATGATGGCGCCGCCGAGGCCCTGGATCGCCCGTGCCGCGATCAGCTGCGTCTGCGTATCGGCGAACCCGCCGGCCAGCGAGGACAGCGCGAACAGCACGAGGCCCGAGACGAACACGCGCCGGCGGCCGAGTAGGTCGGCGGCGCGGCCGCCGAGCAGCAAGAAGCCGGCGAAGGTGACCGTGTAGGCGTTGACGACCCACTGGAGGTCCTGCTCGGAGAAGCGCAGCGCACCGCGGATCGCCGGGAGCGCGACGTTCACGACGGACACGTCGAGGATGACCATGAACTGGCCGAGGCAGCCCAGAAGGAGGATGGCCCCGAGATGCGGGTGTTCAGCGGATTTGCGGGCGGTTTCTGGTGTGGTTTCGGTGCTCATGCTCATATGACGGGCGAGGACGCCTCGAATCGACAACCGGCACCGGGTTCGATCCGGCGCAGTACGATGGTTATCGAACCATAGCAGCTTGTTCGATAGGCGTCGTACTATTATCGAGGGTTAGATGGACACACGAGTCACAAACGGAGAGGCCGCCGCGGACGTGGGGCTCGCGGCAGCGCTCGCCGAAGACCCGCTCCCGCATCCCGCGCGGGCGGAGATCGAATTGGCCGCCGTCCTGCACGCCCTCAGCGATCCGATGCGCCTGCGGATCGTGGCCGGTCTGGCCGGCGAGAGCGACCGGACCTGCAAGAGCTTCGGGCTCCCGGTGACCAAATCGACCTGCACGCACCACTTCCGGGTCCTGCGCGAGGCCGGCGTGATCCGCCAGCGGCT
>DATJUA010000062.1:0-16181 GCA_035502815.1 Solirubrobacteraceae bacterium | reverse complement strand
CGCGACGACGGTCGCGACGCGCCGCGCTTTTCGCGATCTGCTTTCAGATCTCGTCACGGGCAGGAAGGATCGGACCCCGATTGGGGTCTTCACAAATGACCCGCCATATCGGCGGGCACAGTGAAACTTCAAACGTGGGAGCAACCATGATCAAGCTGAGAACAGCGCGGTTGCGTGTGACGGGGATCGCCGCGCTCGCGACCTGCGGGCTGGTGCTCGCCGCCTGCGGCAGCTCCAGCAGCTCGAGTTCGAGCGCGACCTCCACGGCGGCGGCCGCGACTACCTCGGCGCCGGCGACATCCTCGACCACGGCGGCGACGGCGACGACGGGCAGCGCCGTCAAGATCGGTTCCGCCACATCGCACGGGCACACGTACCTGACAGGTGCATCGGGCCGGTCTGTCTACCTTTGGGTCGCCGACACGAGTGACAAGTCCAACTGCTCGGGAGCCTGCGCACAGGCATGGCCGCCGGTGACCACGACGGGCAACCCGACCGCGGGGTCAGGAGTCAGCGCCGCCGACCTCGGCACGACGACGCGGTCCGACGGCACCAAGCAGGTGACCTACAAGGGCCACCCGCTGTATTACTTCGTCGGCGACAAGTCGGCGGGCAGCACGAGTGGCGAGGGCAGTGATGGCTTCGGCGCCAAGTGGTGGCTGGTGGCCCCTTCGGGCACCGCGATCACCAGCGGCGGGTCCTCGAGTGGCGGATCGTCCGGTGGCTCGTCCTCCGGAGGCAGCTGGGGCTAATCGGGCCGACACATGTCACAGGTCACGGTGGGCGCCCGCGGCGACGCGGGCGCTCACGCGAGCGCCGACGGCGAGGGCCGGCGCGCGGGCGGCGACGCCTCGGAGCCACTGAGCCGGTGGGCATTCCTGGCCTTCGCGGTGGCGTCGTTCGGCGGCCCGCTCGCCCTCGCCGCGTCCGGCGCGCCGGGCCTGATCGGCGACGCCGCCGATTCGAGCGGGCTGGTCATGCTCGCGGGGGCAGTCGTGTTCCTCGTCCCGCTCGCGATCTGGCTGCGCTACTCGCGAGAGATCACCGGTCCGGGCGGGCTATACGCGTTTGTGGAGGCGGCCGCCGGACGCCGGGTCGCGCTCGTCCAGGCCGCCGTCTGGATCTTCAGTTACCTGCTCTACGTCGTCTACACGACTGTGCAGATCGTCTACGACCTCCTCCCGGCGGTGCTACCGGGCGAGGCCCGGTATCAGACGGTGCTCGCGCTGGGCATCCCGGTGGCGCTTGTGGCCGTGATGCTCGCCGGGCGCGCCGCGGCGTTCGTCGTGCTGGGCGTCATCGCGGCCGGACAGCTCGCGCTGGCGGGGATTCTCGACGGCGTGACGCTGGCCCACATCGGGGCGCCGCTTTCTAGTTTCGGCGCCGGTGCCCCTGCCGGCCCACTCGTCAAGGCAAGTGCCCAGACCTCACAGCTGTACGTGTGCGGCAGCCTGCCCCTGTTCCTCGGCGGCGAGCTCGCCGCGCCGGCACGCACGATTCGCCGCGGCATCATCGCGGCATTCGCGCTGAGCGCTCTCGTGATCGTGCTCGCGGTCGCGCCTTTGGCCGCCGCCCCGGGGTTGCTGCGCACCGACCTTCCCGGGATGAGCGTCGTAGAGCAGTTCGCCGGCGCCGGACTGGCCAGGGCGATCGGTATCGGCGTCGCCGTCAGCACCGCCGGCGTGATCCTGTGCGAGTACGTGGCTCTGACCCGGCTCATTCACGCGATCGGCCGGTGGCGGATTCGGCCGATCGCCGCCGCCATCGGCGTGGTGGCGCTCGTCGCGGCGCCGATCAGCCTGATCGACCCGGACGGCTTCTACAGTCGGTTGCTCAAGCCCTCAGAGGTGGCGCTGTGGGTGAGCCAGCTGATCGTGTTTGCCGTCTATCCCCTGTTCGCGTTCAAGCGCCGGCAGCGGCTGTGGCCAGCGCTCGCGCTCGCCCTCGGCGCGAGCGGGTTCGCCGTGTACGGGGTCGTCACGGCGCTCCAGCAGGCCTCGAGCTGAATCGCTTGAAGTAGGCTCCGCGACGGAGCCGTGAGCGAATCAAACGCACAGTGGCGCCTGGCGGCGCGACCCATGGGCCTACCCAAGCCGTCCGACTGGGAATGGGTGCAGGAGCCGGCGCCTGAACCCGGCGACGGCCAGTTCCTGGTCGAGGTCGACTACATCTCGCTCGACCCGGCCATGCGCGGCTGGATGAACGAGACCCGCTCCTACGTCCCGCCGGTCGGGATCGGCGAGGTCATGCGCGCCGGAGGGATCGGACGAGTCACCGAATCACGGAACCCTGACTTCGCCGCAGGCGAGCTCGTGTCGGGCATGTTCGGCGTCCAGCGCTACGCCCTGTCTGACGGGGTGGGGGTCAGACCCATAGACATCGCGCTTGCGCCCGCCCCGGTCCACCTGGGCGTGCTCGGGATGACCGGACTGACCGCGTACTTCGGCCTTCTCGACATCGGCCGGCCCGAGGCGGGCCAGACCGTCGTCGTGTCAGGCGCGGCCGGCGCGGTCGGCAACGTCGCGGGTCAGATCGCCCGGATCAAGGGATGCCGAACGATCGGGATCGCGGGGAGCGCCGAGAAGTGCTCCTGGCTTACCGAGGAGCTCGGCTTCGACGCCGCGATCGATTACAAAGCTGGCGACGTGCGCGCGGACCTCCGCCGCCAGGCGCCGGACGGCGTCGACATCTACTTCGACAACGTCGGCGGCGAGATTCTCGACGAGGTGCTGCGCCGTCTCGCCCGGCATGCCCGGATTGTGATCTGTGGCGCGATCTCGCAGTACAACGCCGAGCAACCTCCTCGCGGCCCGGCCAACTACATGCAACTGCTCGTCGAGCGTGCGTCGATGACGGGATTCCTCGTGTTCGACTTTGCCTCGCGCTACCCCGAGGCGATCGCCCAGCTCGCGCGGTGGCTAAACGATGGCCAGCTGCACTCACGCGAAGACGTCGTCCGCACCGGTCTCGAGCAGTTCCCCGACGTGTTCCTCAGGCTGTTCCGCGGCGACAACGTGGGCAAGCTCATCCTCGAGCTCGACCGCAGGTAGCGGATGGCCGAAACGCCGCTCCAGGCTGAGTTGCGCTTCTGGCCCGAGCTTGCCGGCCTCCTGAGCGACCTGCGCTTCTGGTCTCCGAGCTACCAGCGCAGCAGACAGCCCGTGCTCCTGATCCCGGGCTTCCTGGCCGGGGACGCCTCCCTGACCGTGATGGCCGGCTGGTTGCGCCGCCGCGGCCACCGGGTCCGCACGAGTGGGATCCGCTTCAACGTCGGCTGCTCGGGGCGCGATCTCGAGCGGCTCGACACGGTGCTCGCGGCCTTCGGCGAGCCCGTGATCTTGATCGGGCAGAGTCGCGGCGGGACGCTCGCGCGCGCTCTCGCGGCCCGCCATCCCGACAAGATCGCCGCGCTCGTCACGCTCGGCGCCCCGGTGCTCGATCCGCTCGCCGTCTCCCCGTCGGTGCTCCGGACCATCCGCTCGGTCGCGTTCCTCGGCGACCTCGGCGTGCCCGGATTGTTCTCGACCGAGTGCCGTGACGGCGACTGCTGCGCGGAGTTTCGCTCGCTCCTGGCCAGGCCGCTGCCGGCGGGTGCGCCCGCGCTGTCCCTGTACTCGCGCAGCGACGCGATCGTCGACTGGCATGCCTGCCTGGACCCCCATTCCCAGTGCGTGGAGATCGACGGCAGCCATTGCGGGATGGCCGTCAACGCGGAGGTCTACCGCGAGCTCGAACGGCTACTGAACAAGGCGCCGCCGTCAGGCGCCGCCGACCACTCGAAATGACGACCCTGGCGTCGTCGGCGCGGACGGACCTCTCCAACTGGGTCCACTGGGCGATCCCGCGCTGGTCGGTGCCGGCCGCGCTGCGCGCCATCCGCGCCGTGGTCGTCGTGTGCGGTCTGTTCGCACTCGCGCACAATGTGATCGGGAATGCTCAGATCGCCACGTTCTGCGCATTCGGAGGCTTCGCGACGCTCGTGCTGGCGTCGTTCTCGGGGACCTGGCGCGACAAGCTTCTGGCTCATCTCGCGCTTGCGCTCGCCGGGAGCGTGCTGCTGACGATCGCCACGATCGTCAGCTCGACCACCTGGGTCGCCGCGATCGTGACCGTGCCGGTGACGTTCGCCGTGTTCTTCGCGGGGATCACCGGGCCCAACGCGGCCTCCGGCGTCACCGGCGCGCTGCTCGGCTACGTCCTCCCCGCGGCATCGGCAGGCACCATCAGCATGGTGCCCGATCGCCTGATCGGATGGTGGATGGCGTCGGTCGCGGGCACCGTCGCCGTGCTCGTGCTCTCGCCCCGGCCCGCCGGCGGCGATCAGCTGCGAGCCGCGGCGTCGGAGCTCGCGACGACGCTCGCCGAGGCGCTCGACGGTGTGCTGCGTGCGGGCGACGGCAAGGACAACCTGGCCGCCGCGGTCGCCGCCAAGCAGAACCTGCTCACGCGATTCACCGCGAGCCCGTACCGACCGACCGGGCTCGACACCACCGATCAGGCGCTCGCGAACGCCATCGAGCTGCTCGAGTGGTGCACTTCGCTGATCACCGACGCCGTCAGAGAGCGGCACGACCTGTCCCGCGCGGCGCCACGCGACCTCGAGCTGATCGCGACGTCGAGCTCGGTGCTGCGCGACATCGCGACGCTGCTCGCCGGCGGAAAGGCGAATCCCAACCTCGACGAGCTCGAACGCCTTCGCGGCGAGTCTGCGGCCCAGCTGGAGCAGTCTGATCCCCACCCCTCCCAGTCCGACGGCTTCCGGGAGGCCGCCCAGGTCTCGTTCCACGCCCACGGGATCGCCGTCGCCGTCCTCGCCGCCGCCTACGAGACGCTGATCTCCTGCCGGCTCGCGGACCCCCAGTGGCTTGAGGCCAGGCGACAACGGTGGTACGGCGGCTCCAGCGCCGCGGCCCGCACGGTGCAGCGGGTATCGAGCGTCGCCACCGCGGCGCACACCCACGCAAGCCTGCGTTCGGTCTGGTTCGTAAACAGCATCCGCGGGGCCGTGGCGCTGGCGGTGGCGGTCACGATCGCCGATGTGACCGGCGTCCAGCACGGCTTCTGGGTCGTGCTCGGGACGCTGTCGGTCCTGCGCACGAATGCGGCGGCGACCGGCGCCACGGCGGTCCGTGCCCTGATCGGCACCGCGATCGGATTTGTGATCGGCGGGGCGCTCGTGCTCGCGATCGGAACCGACCAGACCGCGCTGTGGATCGCTTTCCCGATCGCCGTGCTCGTCGCCGCCTACTCGCCGGGTACCGCGCCGTTCGCCCTCGGCCAGGCGGCATTCACGGTCATGATCGCCGTCCTGTTCAACCTGATCGTCCCGGTCGGATGGAGGGTCGGCGTCGTGCGGATCGAGGACGTGGCGCTCGGCTGCGCGGTCAGCGTCGTGATCGGCACGCTGTTCTGGCCGCGAGGCGTGGGGGCCGTGGTCGGCGACGATCTCGCGGACGCGTTCCGTTCCGGCGCCGCCTACCTGGCCCAGGCGGTGGAGTGGGCAACCGGGGCGCGCGCCTCGGACCCCGACACCGGGGTCACCGCCAGCGCGGCCGGACTCCGTCTTGACGAGGGGCTGCGCGCGTTCGTCGCCGAGCAGGGAACCAAGCACGTGCCCAAGCAGGACCTGTGGCGCCTGGTCGGCGGGACGCTCCGGCTCCGTCTCACCGCCCACGCGGTGGCCGACCTGCCGGGGGACGCGACCGGCCTCGACGAGGCGCGCGCCATCCTCGAGCGACGCGCCGCGACCCTCTCGACCTGGTACGACGAGCTCGCCGAGCGGCTCGGCAAGCCGGGCCGCCGGGCCGCCGCGCAGCTCGAGCCCCCGTCGCTGACCGCCGCCGGGGTCGTCGACAGTTCGATCGGCTCCTACTACGGCGTCTGGCTCTGCGAGAACCTGGATCACCTCGCCGACCATCTGGGCGAGCTGATCCAGCCAGCCAGTGAGATCGCGCGGTTCCGCAGCCAGCCCTGGTGGCGCTAGCCCCGTTTTCCGCAGTTGAGAAGGGTTAGGTGTTCTGCTCGGGCCAGGGCGGTTGGATCTGGAGGAGCTCGAGGACTTGGCGTTGGGTGTGGGTGAGGCGGTCGAGCCGGATCCCGTTTGGGGTGTAGGTGAGGCCGAGTCCTTGGAAGGCGGCGAGGATGTTGGCGCCGGTCGGGATCGCTGCGCGGCCTTCGGGCAGCAGTCCCGGGAGTTGCTCGCTTGTGCCGAGTGCGTGGCGTGTTTGGGTCTCGATCAGTCCGAAGATCAGCAGCGCGATTCCGACGATGCTGATGAGCGCGTGGATGCGGTCGTCGTTGTGCAGGAAGATCGGTCGGACTTTGAGGGTGTGTTTTGCGTCGCGGTGGCGGCGTTCGACGATCTGTTGGTCTTTGTATTGGCGCAGCACGGTGGTGGCGGTGAGCCGGCCGGGCTGGTTGGTCGCGAGTGGGTAGATACCGTCGGTAGCGGCTGCGGCTGCGATCGCGTGTTGGTCGCGCGTCCAGGTGAGGGTTGGTTTGCCGTTGCGGGTACCGGTTCGGACGTTCAGGAGGTTCTCGATGTTCGGGCCGATGATCTGCGCGACGCGCTTCTCGACATGCTGGCGGGTGGGGTAGTAGCGGCCACCGAGTCCGCGCTTGACGCGCTTGAGATCGGCTTCGGCCTTGCCGAGCGCGCGCTCGCGGGCGGCAGCGACCTCGCGGCCTTCCTGGGAGGAGTGGATCCACGCGACCCGGACCGGGAGTTCTCGGCCGTCCTCGGGACAGGTCAGCGTCCAGTCGCGCAGGCACCCGCGGTACTGGGTGCGCGTGGCGGCGGGGAGATGCTGCTCGCGCGCGGCAACGTAGTTCAACGGCCTCAGCGAGGTGTGCCCGATCTCGGCGGTGAACTTCTCAGCGAAGCCGGTGCGGGCGCGTAGGGGCACGACGTAGCGCAGGCCGGCGTCCTGGATCTGCGCGAGCGTCTTGGGGTGCCCGCACGCCGAGTCGCAAACCAGCACCCCAGCCGGGCCGGTCATCTTTGCCAAACGCTCCAGGCTGCGCCCGACCAACGCCAGCTCGGAGGTGTTGCCCGGGTCCGGCCGCCAGTAGACCGACACGCCCTCCGGGGTGGCGGCCTGCAACGCCCGGACCTGCCGGCGGACATGACGATCCGAGCCCCAGCCCTTCGCGACCATCGCCGAGTCCTCATAGGCGCCGGCGACACGCAGCGTGGTCAGATCGACGTGCAACCGGCCGACATCCAGGCCGAACCGGTCGATCGCGCGCGCGGCGAGCGCGCCGCGCACCCGCTCGGAATGCACCGCGAACGTCTCCAACGCGCGGCCCAGCCGGTCGTCGTTCAACAAGGCAGCGGGGATCCCGAGCAACTCATGCACAGCCGCGCCGGACGCCCACCCCGCCACGTCATAGAGCGGCGAGGGAGAGCACAACCGCGAGCAGATCAGCCCGGCAACGACCTCGCCGACCGACAGCACCGACCGGGGGCTGCGCGGCAGCGAGCCGTCCACGACCCCGACAAGATCCAACTCCCGCACGAAATGCCACGCCACAAGCAACGCGCCAACCTCCCGGCGGGTGCCGGTCATCGGCGGATCCAACCGCGCGAACGAGCCCGCCAGCGCCTCCAGCTGCCCGGACTCCTTCAACGCCTCTTTCCGACCCAGGTTTGCCACAACACGATGACGCACCCGACCCTGCTCATCGCGATACCCATCCACGAGCTGCAAATACGTATACGCGCGCTGACCGCGCTTCACAGTAGTCTCCTTGACGAACATGTTGCCACAACACTATCAGCCTCTCCGGACGGAAAGACCGACAGCATGAACACCAAGTTGCCACAACACAAGAGCAGCCCAAGCCACCAAGAACACCCGCAAGCCCAACCCACGCGGGCACTCCGAGCCGCGACTACCAACCCACACACGCGGAAAACGGGGCTAGCCGGAGTCGGGCCGGGGCCGCGCTGACGCTGCGGGATGCGGCGAAACGCTGACTAGGACCCGGGCGCGCCGAACGTCGAGCGCAGGGTGCGCACGAGCGCTCGCGCCCGGTCGGTCCCGCGGCGCCCTGCCCATGGATGCGGACCCCGTGCCCACGGATGCCAGCCGAGCCCGCCGTAGTGCTCGCGGACGAGCGCCTTGAGCTCGCCGCGGTGCGCTCCGCAGGCGTACCGGGTCGGCCCATACATCCCCCGCCCGTGCCACGTCAGCCACCGACCGGGGTCGGCGTCGACGTACTCGCCGTGGCGGAGATCGAGCAGCTGTCGTTCGAGCGCGACCTGCGTTTCGGGATCGGGACGTACGCCGCAGATCTCGCACCTGAACACGACGTTCACCGGCATGTCAGATCGTCACCACCTGGGCTCGTATCCGGTCCCGAGGGAACGCGCGCGTCCGCGCCAGGGTGGCTCGCGATCGTAATGGCGGCGGATCGCGCTGTGGCGCAACCGCCGGAGAACCGGACCGTAGCTGAAGCGCGTCACCCGGGCGCCCAGCAGGCCGAGCGGGTTGGGCTCCATGAACGGCATGAACTTATCGGGGAAACCGGGCATGGTGCAGGCGATGCAGATGCCACCTACGTTAGGGCAGCCGCCCACGCCGCCGACCCAGCCCCGGATCGGGACGTTGCACATCGCGACCGGGCCCTTGCAGCCGAGCTTGACCAGGCACCCGCGGTGATCGGCGGGGGTGGCGGCGAACTCGCCCTGCTCGGCGAAGCCGGCGCGGCCGCACCCCTGCTGCACCGTGCGCCCGAACAACCAGCGGGGACGGCCGTGCTCGTCCAGGTCGGGCTCGGGGGCGGCGCGCGCCACCCGGAGCGCGAGCGCGAGCAGCGTCTCGGTGATGTTGTCGGGTTGTGCCGGACAGCCGGGCAGGTTGACGATCGGGATGTCCAGCCGGGATCGCCAGCGCGAGCCGAGATAGTCGCGCAGACCCATCGCACCGGTCGGGTTGCCGCGCATGGCGGGGATCCCACCGAACGCGGCGCACGTGCCGAGCGCGAGCACGGCGGCCGCGCGAGGCGCCAGGCGGTCGATCCAAGCACATGTCGAGATCGGCTCGCCGCTGTCCGGATCCACCCCGAGCGTCGCCCAGTAGCCGTCCCCACTGATCTGCTCGTTGGGAACGGACCCCTCCAGTACCAGGATGAATGGATCGAGCCTGCCGGCGGCCGCGTCGAACCAAGCGCGCATGAAGTCCTCGCCCGTCTCATAGGCGAGCACCGGGTTGTAGACGATCACCGGCGGAGCGCCCGGAAAGCAGCCGCGGATCAGGTCCTCGAAGCTCGGGTTGCGGGCCGCGGTCATCGCGATCGAATCGCCGTCGCAGCCCAGCCCGGTGGTGAGCCACAGCACGCTGACGGGGTCCCGGCCGGCCGCGCCCATTCCCTACACGATCTGTCTCCGAGGGCGCCGGGCATGCGACACGGCGCGCTCGGGCAGCGGGTGGGTGCGCTCAGCCAGCGCCGCCAACCCGTACTCGAGGCTGTCGTGAAGATGGATGTCGTCCGCCGTCCCGGTCACCAGGCCCGCCTGGGAGAGTCGCTTGAGTGCGTGTGAGACCGACGGACGCTCAGCCGCCACGAGCTGGCCGAGCAGACGGTGGGTGAGCGGCAGCGACAGGCGCACGCCGCCCGGCTCGACCCGTCCCCATCGCGTCGCGAGGTGCCACAAAAGCAGCTCGAGCCGGATCTCGAGCCTCGGCTGAGAGGTGATGGCGCGGAGCACGTCGAGCTCTACCGGTCGCCGGCAGGCGCGCCGGAGCAGGGCGCGCGTGATCTGCGGGAACGGCCGTACCCGGTCGGCAAACTCGGCGTCGAGCAGCGCGAGCCGAGCCGGGCTGAGCACCCGCCAGTCGCACGTGCGCGCCAGCAGCTGGTCGGCGGCCGGCCCCGACGGCTGGAGCAGATCACCCGGCCCCACCAGCTCGGCCGCAGTGCGGTCCCCCACCTGCGTCTCGAGCGCGAGCAGCCCCTCGAGGATCAGCAGCCCCAGGCCCTGTCCGGCGGCGTCGAACCACGGCCCGAGATCGCACCCGCCGGCGCCGACCTGGAGAACACGGGCGGTCGCCAGCTGGCGTGCCGCGATCCGGGCTCGGACGTCGAACTCGTCGGCGAGCTCTCCGTCGGCGTCGAGCAGGTAGGTGTAGAGCGCGATTGACTCCGGCTTGGCGCCGGGGAGATCCGGGTGGCGAGGCCACCGCAAGGGTCCTGGACGACTCAGCCCTCGCTGCTCCAACGACACTCTCGCCTCTCCTGGGACAGACGGTCGGGAAAGCCAGTCTATGCCCGCGCAGGCCCCAGCGCACCCGCCCCCCACCCACGTGGTAACGCAAGTTACCCGCCCGGTCCTGGCGCCTTCGCGAGGCCGCGACCGAGTGGTAGAAGTGCCTGCGTGTGCCTGGCGATTCCTGGACAGGTCATCGAGATCGTCGATGACCTGAATCGGTTGGCCAAGGTCGACGTCGCCGGAGTACGCCGCAACGTCAACGTGGGCCTGCTCGATGCCGAGGACGGCGGCGTGGGCCCCGGCGACTGGGTCCTCATCCACGTCGGCTTCGCGATCTCCAAGGTCGACGAGGAGGAGGCTCGTGCCACCCGCGACCTGCTCGTGCGGATGGGAGCCGACTACGAGCAGGAGCTCGAGGAGCTGAAGGCCAGCGTGATCGAGTGAGCGCCGGCGAGTCTTGCGGATCTGAGCACTGCATTACCTGCGGCGACGACGGCGTGCCGATGGCCGTAGTGGCGATCGATCTCGATCGCCGGCTGGCGCTGTGCGAGCACGAGGACGGGCGCCGCGAGACCGTCGAGACTGCGCTCGTCGACCCGGTGGCGCCCGGTGACGTTCTGCTCGTTCACGCCGGCACCGCGCTCACCCGAATTGTCGACCCGGCCGGGGTGCCGGCCGCGTGAAGTTCGTCGACGAGTTCCGCGACGCCGAGCTTGGCCGCGCGGTGGCCGGCCAGATCCTGTCGCTGGTGAAGCCCGGTCGCCACTACAAGCTGATGGAGGTGTGCGGCGGCCACACCCACTCGATCTACAAGTACGGGATCGACGACCTGCTCCCCGCCAACGTAGAGCTCGTGCACGGGCCCGGGTGTCCGGTGTGCGTGATTCCGATGGGGCGGGTCGACGACGGGATCGCGGTCGCGCACCACGACGGCGTGATCTTCACCTGCTTCGGCGACATGATGCGCGTCCCCGGCTCGAATGGCAGCCTGCTCGACGCCAAGGCGGCCGGCGCCGACATCCGGATGGTCTACTCGCCGCTCGACGCGCTCCGGATCGCCAAGCAGAACCCCGACCGCGAGGTGGTCTTCTTCGCGATCGGGTTCGAGACGACCGCGCCCTCCACGGCCCTGACCTTGAAGCGGGCACGCGCAGAACGCCAAACCAATTTCAGCGTGATGTGCAGCCACGTGACAATCGTCCCTCCCCTGCGCGCCCTGCTCGAGTCTCCCGATCTGCGGCTCGACGGGTTCATCGGACCCGGTCACGTCTCGACCGTGGTCGGCGCACGGCCGTTCCAGTTCATCCCGGCCGATTACGGCAAACCGGTGGTCATCGCCGGGTTCGAGCCGCTCGACATTCTCCAGGCGATCGAGATGATCCTGCGGCAGGTGGCCGAGGACCGGTGCGAGGTCGAGAACCAGTACAAGCGCGTGGTCCCCTACGAGGGCAACCTCCGGGCGCTCGAGGTGATGGCCGAGGTGTTCGAGCTGCGCCCACACTTCGAGTGGCGCGGCCTCGGCTTCATCTCCCACAGCGGACTAAGGCTCACAGACGCCTACGCCGAGCTCGATGCCGAGGTTCGCTTCAGCGTGCCCGGCGTCCGCGTGGCGGATCCCAAGGCGTGCCAGTGCGGCGAGGTGCTCAAGGGGGTCATCAAACCGTGGGAATGCAAGGTGTTCGGAACCGCATGCACTCCCGAGCGGCCGATCGGCACGTGCATGGTCTCCTCCGAGGGCGCGTGCGCCGCGTATTACAACTTCGGCCGTTTCGCGCGCGAGCGCGAGGTGGTCTAGATGGGCGAGCCGACCGCGGTCTCCGAGCGCGAGCAGAAGATCCTCGGGATCATCGAGACGGCGCGCCGCAAGCGGGCGAAGTTCCGCGACGAGCGGATCAACATGGCCCACGGGGCCGGCGGCAAGGCGACGCAGAGCCTGATCGAGGGGCTACTGGCACCCGCTTTCCAGTCAGACGCCCTGAACGAGCTCGCCGACGCGTCGAGAATCACGATCGATGACGTGGACCTCGCGTTCACGACCGACTCCTACGTGGTCAAACCGATGCGCTTCCCGGGCGGCTCGATCGGCGAGCTGGCCGTCAACGGGACGGTCAACGACCTTGCCGTATCGGGCGCAAAGCCGCTCGCCCTCAGCCTGTCGCTGATCCTCGAGGAGGGCCTCGCGGCGGACGAGCTAAAGGCCGAGGTCGAGGCCATCGCAGCGGCGGCCCGGGCCGCCGGCGTCGAGGTCGTCACCGGCGACACCAAGGTGGTCGAGCGCGGTCACGCCGACGGCATGTACGTGTGCACGGCGGGAGTCGGCCTGCGCGACCGACGGGCCCGGCTTTCGCCGAGCGCGCTGAGACCAGGTGACCGGATCCTGCTGTCCGGGAGCATCGGCGAGCACGGCACGGCGATCATGCTGGCGCGCAACGAGTTCGAGCTTGACGCCGAGATCGAATCCGACACACGATCGCTGTGGCCGGTGGTGGACGCGCTGCTCGATGCGGCAGGGCCGGAGCTGCGTTGCCTGCGCGACGCCACGCGCGGAGGAGTGGCGTCCGTGCTCAACGAGCTGGCCCGCGCCTCCTCAGTGGCGATGATCGTGCGCGAGGGCGCCGTGCCCGTGCGTCCCGAGGTGGCCGGGGCGGCCGAGATCCTCGGGATCGACCCGATGTACGTGGCCAACGAGGGGAAGCTGGTCGCGTTCGTGGCCGCCGAGGCGGCCGAGCGCGCCCTGGACGCGATGCGAGACGTCCCCGGGTGCGAGCTCGCGGCGGAGATCGGCGAGGTGCGAACGGAGCCGCCCGGGATGGTGCTGGTGGAGACGAGCTTTGGCGGCAAGCGGGTGATGGATCAGCTGGTCGGAGATCCGCTGCCGCGGATCTGTTGAGAGAGCGAGAGGAGACGGAATGTCGGCGTTGGCGAATCCGTACGCGAAGCAGAAGGAGACCGAGGCCGTCACCGCGCACGTGCTCTGGATGACCACCGGGCTGAGCTGCGAGGGCGACTCCGTCGCGATGACCTCGGCGACGAACCCGAGCCTTGAGGACATCATCCTCCAGGCCATCCCGGGCATGCCGAAGGTCGTCGTCCACAACCAGGTGGTCGACTACTCGGTCGGCCAGGAGTACGCCCAGGCCTGGTTCGACGCCGAGAAGGGTGACCTCGACCCATTCGTGCTCGTGATCGAGGGCTCGCTCGGGAACGAGGAGATCAACGGCGACGGCTACTGGACGGGCTTCGCGGTGAATCCCGAGAACGGCCAGCCGATCACGATGAACGAGTGGCTCGACCGGCTGGCGCCGAAGGCGGCCGCCGTCGTCGCCGTCGGAACATGCGCCACCTACGGCGGCATCCCGGCCATGAAGAACAACCCAACCGGCGCGATGGGAGTGCCGGACTACCTCGGTTGGAGCTGGAAGTCTAAGGCCGGCCTGCCGATCGTGTGCATCCCGGGCTGCCCGGCTCAGCCGGACAATATGACCGAGACGCTCCTGTACCTCGCGCTGCATCTCGCCGGCCTGGCGCCGGCACCCGAGCTCGACGAGGCGTTGCGACCAAAGTGGCTGTTCGAGCGCACCGTCCGCGAGGGCTGCAACCGCGCCGGCTTCGCCGAAGAGGGCAACTTCGCCACCGAGTACGGGTCCGACCACCGCTGCCTGGTCAAGCTCGGGTGCAAGGGCCCGGTGGTCAAGTGCAACGTGCCGGTGCGCGGTTGGGTCAACGGCGTCGGCGGCTGCCCCAACGTGGGCGGCATCTGCATGGCCTGCACTATGCCCGGCTTCCCTGACAAATACATGCCGTTCATGGACGAGGACAGGTGGGGCGGCGCCGCCGCGGACATCATGAAGTTCTCCTACGGGCCGATCGTGCGCTACTTCCGCAACCGGCACATCAAGACCAACTTCGACAAGGAGCCCGAGTGGCGCCGGCGGGGCCCGACGCTCAGCACCGGCTACGCCAAGCGCTGGTGAGCGCCGGCTAGCCCTACCGCGTCCGAGCCCGACACTTCCCCAAGGAGACAGCGATGGCAGTTGAGACGGGACAGAGAGTTTTAGTCAAGGAGATGTCCTGGGATCCCATCACCAGGATCGTGGGCAGCCTCGGTATTCACACCGAGATCGACTTCACCAATCAGCAGGTGCTCAAGTGTTACAGCACCTCGATGATCTTCCGCGGATTCGACATCTTCATGAAGGGGATCGACCCACGGGATGCGCACTTCATCACCAGCCGGATCTGCGGCATCTGCGGTGACAACCACTGCACCTGCTCGTGCCTGAACCAGAACATGGCATACGGCGTGAAGCCGCCGGCGCTGGGCGACCTGGCCTTCAACCTGGCCGAGACCGCGGATTACATCTTCGATCACGCGATCTTCAACGACTGCATGGCGAACGTCGACTTCTGCGAGCAGATGGTCAAGGAGACCAATCCGACGCTGCTGGCGAAGGCGGAGAACACCGCGGCTCCCGGTCAGGACATCCACGGTTACAAGACGATCGCCGATATCATGCGGGCGCTGAACCCGTTCACCGGCGAGTTCTACCTGGAGACGCTCCACGTCGCGCGCTACACGCGCGAGATGTATTGCCTGTTCGGCGGGCGCCATACCCACCCGTCGACGATCATGCCGGGAGGCTGTAGCGCCGACATCACCCACCAGACGTGCACCGACTATTACGTGCGCCTGATGCGCTATTTCGATTACGTCAAGCGCAGCGTTCCGATGCACGACGACCTGTATGACTTCTTCCTCACGGAGCTTCCGGGTTACGACCAGGTTGGCTTCCGCGAGACGAACCTGGTCAACTGGGGGTCATTCGACGACCCGGACTACGTCGACTACGACTACCGCCACATGACCGACTGGGGACGCAAGCGCTACATCACTCCCGGCGTCGCGATCGGCGGCGAGCTGATCTCGACCGACCTGGTCGAGATCAACCTGATGATCCGGATCCTGCTCGGCTCCTCATACTTCGACGGCTGGGAGAACGAGCCCACGTTCGTGACCCACGATCCGCTCGGCAACCCGGTGGACAAGAATCACCCGTGGAACAAGGTGACGCTGCCCCGGCCGCAGAAGCGCGACTTCACCGACAAGTACACCTGGGTCGTGTCACCGCGGATCTACGACAAGCGGACCGACACCCACGTGTGCTGCGACACCGGCGGCGGGCCATTCGCCCGCCAGTGGTGCACGGCCAAGGCAGGGCTGGTCGACTTCGGCTACGCCAAGGCGACCGGTAACTCGATCCAGATGGTGCTCCCGCGCTCCCCGAACATGCCCGAGATGGAGCTCGAGTGGAACGTCCCGGAGAAGTCAAACGCGATCGAGCGCGATCGTGCCCGCACCTACCACCAGGCCTACAGCGCCCTGATCGCGCTGCACTGCCTGGAGCGGGCGATGAAGGAGGTTCAGGCCGGCCGGACCAAGAGCTGGAACAACTTCAAGGTTCCAGAGACGGCGGTCAGCTGCGGCTTCCACGAGGCAGCGCGCGGCGTGCTCTCGCACCACATGGTGATACAGGACGGGAAGATCGCCAACTACCAGCCCTACCCCCCGACGCCGTGGAACGCATCGCCGCGCGACGCGTACGGGACGCCGGGCCCCTACGAGGACGCGGTGCAGAACACGCCGATCTTCGAGGAGAACGGTCCGGACAAGTTCAAGGGCATCGACATCATGCGGGCGGTTCGGTCGTTCGATCCGTGCCTGCCCTGCGGCGTGCACATGTACACCGGCAACGGCAAGGTCCGCAAGATCCAGCATACCCCGACCGCGCTGGCGTGAGCAACATGGAAGCGGCCGACGTACTCTCGAGCGAGGGCCACGAGTTGTTCGCCCGCGTGCAGGAGCTCCAGGAGGAGCTCGAGGCCTCCGAGCAATTCGTGGCGCGCGGACTCGCGCAGGAGCTCGTGTCCGCGCTCGTGGAGATGTACGGGAGCGGACTCGAGCGGATTC
>DATJUA010000061.1:0-8208 GCA_035502815.1 Solirubrobacteraceae bacterium | reverse complement strand
CCGCCGGCCATGGCCGGCAGGATTACCAGCGTGTCGCCCTCGCCGACCGCCGTGTCGAGGCCGTCAAGCACGCGCACGTCCTCGTCGTTGAGGTAGACGTTCACGTACCGGTTGAGCCCGCCGTCTGAGGCGAACAGCTGCGACTGGGTGTCGGGATGAGCATCGGCGACCGAACGCAGGATCTCACCAACCGAGGACCCGGAGGCGCTCAGCTCCTTCTCACCGCCGACCGACGGGCGCAGGACGGGTGGGATCCGAACGGTTGCCATGCTCGCGGAGAAACCCTAGTGGGCGCCGGCGCAGAAGGCTTCGTAGTCAGGGAACACGCCGAGCTCCTCGTCCTCGATTGACTCGGGATCGCGCGAGCAAATCGGGCAGTCCGGATCGCGGCGGACCTTGACCTCGGTGGTGGTGGCGGCGAGCGCGTCATACATGAGCAGGCGGCCGATCAGCGGGTCGCCCTCGCTGAGGATCAGCTTGATCACCTCGGTCGCCTGGAGCAGGCCCATCGTCCCCGGCAGCACGCCCAGCACCCCGTTGGCGCCGCACGACGGCGCCAGCTCGGCCGGCGGCGGGACCGGGAACAGGCAGCGGTAGCACGGCCCGTCGTAGGGCTTGAACACCGACAGCTGGCCCTCGAATCCGAGGATCGCGGCCGACACGACCGGGATCCCAAGGCGCACGGATGCGTCATTGAGCAGGTACCGGGTGGGGAAGTTGTCGAGGCCGTCGACGACGATGTCGTAGCCCGAGATGATCTCGACGATGTTGTCCGGGCCGAGCCGGACCGGGTACTTCTGCACCTTCACGTCGGGATTCAGCGCGTTGATCGTCTGCTCGGCCGAGTCGACCTTGGAGACCCCGATCCGCTCGCTGGAGTGGATTATCTGACGCTGGAGATTGGACAGGTCTACCTCGTCGTTGTCGACGATCCCGAGCGTCCCGACGCCGGCCGCCGCCAGATACAGCGCCGCCGGCGAACCGAGCCCGCCCGCTCCCAGCAGGAGAACGCGAGCGTCGAGCAGCTTCTGCTGGCCGTCGGGGCCAACCTCGGGAAGGAGCAGGTGGCGCGAATAGCGCTCGCGCTGCTCGGCGGTCAGCGTGCGCGGCGTCTCGACGTCGTAACCGCGATCCTTCCAGAGCGTGAAGCCACCGGTCATCGACTCGACATGCCCGTAGCCCAGGTCCTCGATCAGCGTCCGTGCCGCCCAGGCCGAGCGGTTGCCCGAGGCGCAGTAGAGGACGACATGCTGGTCGCGATCGGGGATGGCGCCCTCGATCCTCGATTCGAGATAGCTCTTGGGGACGTGGATCGCACCGGGGATATGCCCGGCGCCCCACTCCTCGGGCTCGCGAACGTCGACGATCACCGCGCCGTTCCCGACCTGCTCGCGAACAGCGGCGGGGTCGACCTCGTCGATCCGGCTCTTGATTTGGCGGAGTACTTCGGCTCCGGACGGCATCAGCGAAAACTCCTCAAATGCAGTAGGGATTCAATACTTCAGAGAGTATAGCGGCGGAGACCAAATGGACGAAGCTCTTTTTCCACGCCTGTTGGACCCGGACGATGACGAGGCGCTCCGCATCGGCGACCAGGCGCTGAGCTACCGGAAGCTGGCCGGGGCCGCGGCCGCCGTGGCCGACCGCGTGCACGACGCCGGGCGGGTCGCGGTGTGGGCTGCGCCCGCGCTCGAGGCGTGCGTGGCGATCGTCGGGGCGCTCGCCGCCGGCGTATCGGTGGTGCCGCTCAATCCGGGTCTCGGCAGCCGCGAGCTCGAGCACATCGTGACCGACAGCCGGCCCGACCGGCTGCTCGCGTGGGAGGGCATCGATCCTCCCGAGCAGCTGTCGGGAATCCCCCGGCTCGACGTCGACCTCGCTCGCCGCGGGGGCGGTCAGCTCGGCGACGACCTGGCCGAGGAGGACGTCGCATTTGTGATGTACACGTCGGGGACGACCGGCCCGCCCAAGGGCGTGCAGATCCCCCGGCGGGCGGTCACCTCCAATCTCGACGCGCTGGCCGAGATCTGGCGGTGGACCGCCGAGGATCGCCTCACCCACGCCCTCCCGGTGTTCCACGTCCACGGGCTGGTGATCGGGCTGCTCGGCCCGCTGCGTCTGGGCGGGCGCGTCGAGCACGTCGGTCGCTTTTCCCCGGCCGCGCTTGCGCAGGCGTTCGGTCGCGGCGCCACGATGATGTTCGGCGTCCCGACGATGTACTCGCGGATCGCCCGCGACGCCGCCGAAGACCCCGAGCTGGCCGAGGCGTTCGCCGGCGCGCGGCTGCTCGTGTCGGGGTCGGCGGGGCTGCCGACGACCGTCCACGACCGGATTCGCGAGCTCACCGGTCAGTCGATTCTCGAGCGCTACGGGATGACCGAGACGCTGATGAACGCCGGCGCGCGGTTGGGCGATCCGGTCATCGCCGGCCGGGTCGGGCCCCCGCTTCCGGGGGTGGACTTGAAGCTGGTGGCTGAGGACGGGTCGACGATCGACGCCACCGATGACGAGACGATCGGCGAGATCGCCGTCCGCGGGCCCAACCTGTTCCAGGGCTACCTGAACCGTCCGGACGCCACCCAGGAGTCGATGCGCGACGGCTGGTTCATGACCGGCGACCTGGCGACGCGGAACGAGGCGGGGTCGTTGAAGCTGGTCGGGCGCAAGAGCACGGACCTGATCAAGTCGGGCGGCTACCGGATCGGCGCAGGCGAGATCGAGGGCGCACTGTTGGAGCACCCCGCGGTGGCGGAGGTGGCCGTAACCGCAGCTCCCGACGAGGACTTGGGCGAACGGATAGTGGCGTGGGTGGTGGTCGAATCCGGCCGAACCGCTACCCCGGACGAGCTCTCCGACCACGTTGCGAACCTCCTGACCAAGCACAAGCGCCCTCGCGAGGTGCATTTCCTCGACGAGCTTCCGCGAAACGCGATGGGCAAGGTCATAAAGCGCGAGCTTGGGAGATAACTGGCGCATAGCGGGAGTTATCTCCCAAGCGCCGGCGGGGCGCCCCCAAACCCCGAAGGAGGCGCCCCGCAAAATCAGACCCAATCGCCTTCCACGCCCGACGCCACGCCGGTCCCGGCGAACGCTTGTGGAGAGCTTTCAGTAGCAGTTATCGGCCCTGGCCAATTCGGTCGATATCGGGCGAAGACCCCATCTTGCTCTCGCCGCCCGTAAGCCGATACGGACAGCGGGAGCCGCCTATGACCCATGAAATCGCGCTCGCTGCTCTTCCAAGTCCTGTCGGTGAACCTGCTCCTGGTGGCGGGCACGACGGCCGTGGCCGCGATCGCGCTCGCTCAGCGCTCTGGCAGCGCGATCCGGGGACCGGGCATCGCGGTGCTCGGGCTGGCGCTGCTCGCCACCCTGCTCGGCAACTGGCTGTTGCTGCGCCGGCGCTTCATCCCGCTCGACCGGCTGATCTCGGCCATGGAGCAGATCGACCTGGCGACGCCCGACCGGCAACTGCTGACGAGCGACGCCAACGACAGCGCCGAGGCCAAGCGCCTCGCGGCCGCGATCAACCGGATGCTGGGCCGCCTCGAGGCCGCCCGGCGCGAGGCCGGGCGCGCCGCGATCCAGGCCCAGGAGCGCGAGCGGCGGCGGATCGCGCAGGATCTGCACGACGAGGTCAATCAGGCGCTGACCGCCGTCTCGCTACGGCTCCAGGCCTCGATCGAGCAGGCGCCGGCTCCGCTGCGCCGCGAGCTGGGCGAGACCAAGCGGCTTGCCGGCCAGGCGATGGAGGAGCTCTTGGCGCTCGCCCGGCAGCTACGACCCGCGGTGCTCGACGACCACGGTCTGCTGCCCGCGCTGCACAGCCAGGTACGCGATTTCGCCGACCAGACCGGCATCCGGGCCTCGTTCGACGTGCGCGGCCCAGTCGGCAAGCTGACGCCCGAGCAGCAGCTGGTTGTCTATCGCGTGACCCAGGAGAGCCTCTCCAACGTGGCCCAGCACTCGGAGGCGCAACGGGTCGACGTCGAGCTGTCGTTCGTAGGGCGGACCATCCTGCGCATCAAGGACGACGGCAAGGGCTTCACCACGCGCCGCGACGGCGGGCTTGGGCTTTCGGGCATGCGAGAACGGGCGCTCCTGGTCGGGGGGAACCTCTCGATCTGGTCGGCCCGAGGACAGGGAACGCGAGTCGAACTGACGCTCGCCTGAGGCGCCGCCGTCAGGCGCCGCCGATAATCTTCCTAAGAGAGGAGCATGGATGCGAATCTTGGTAGCCGACGATCATGGGATCGTCCGATCTGGCATCAAGCTGCTGCTCGAGCGGCAGCCCGGACTGGAGGTCGTGGCCGAGGCGGCCGATGGGGTCGACGCGGTCGAGCAGGCGCTCACCAGCCGGCCCGACCTTTGCATTCTTGACGTGGGCATGCCCCGCATGACCGGCCTTCAGGCCGCGCGGGAGATCCGCTCCCAGCTGCGCGACGTGCGCGTGCTCATGCTCTCGATGCACGACGACGAGCATTACCTGTTCGAGGCGCTCAAGGCCGGCGCGTCCGGCTACGTGCTCAAGCGCGAGGCTGACCAGGACCTGGTCGGTGCGGTCCACGCCGTCGGTCGCGGCGAGGCGTTCCTGACCAACGCCGCCGAGCGGTCGATCATCCGCCGCTGGATGTCCGGCGAGGATGACGGGCCGGCGATCTCGCTCACGCCGCGCGAGGAGGAGGTGGTCAAGCTGATCGCCGAGGCCTACACCAACGCCCAGATTGCCCAGATCCTCCATCTGGCGGAGAAGACGGTCGAATCGCATCGCGCGAACGTGTTGCGCAAGCTCGGGATGCGCGACCGGGTCGAGCTGGTGCGCTACGCCATTCGTCGGGGCCTGGTAGAGGCGTAGCGGGTCCTAACATCGGCGCGTGATGCGCGCCCCCGTCGACCACATCGCCGCTCCTCCGTTTCCCCGTGACCTGCGGTGGATCAACGGCGAGGACCGGAGCCCACCTAACCCACCGATGCTGGTCGAGTTCTGGGACTTCTGCCGCCCCCAATCGATCCGCACGCTCCCCTACGTCAAGGCGTGGCACGCCCGCTACCCAGACCTGAGCGTGATCGGCGTGCACGCCGCCGGCTTTCCGCCCTCGCAGGACCCTGGAGCCGTGCACGACGCGGTCAGCCGGCTCGAGATCCCCTACCCGGTGGCGATCGACGCCGAGTACGAGGTGTGGGGCCTGTACGGGAACCTCGGCTGGCCGGCGCGCTACCTGTTCGACCGGCGCGGCATGCTCCTGGACTACCACTACGGCGAGGGCGGCTACGAGGAAACCGAGCTGGCGATCCAGGAGCTGCTCGGGGTCGACGGGCCGGTGCTCGATCCGCTCCGGCCCGAGGAGGCGCCGGACGCGACGCTCACGCCCCAGAGCGACGACGTCGAGGGCCCCTACTCGGGCCGATACCAAGCCGGCGGCGTGTGGGCCGTGCTCGACGGCGCCGGCACCGTGACCGCCAACGGCCGGACGCTAACCGTCAAGCACCCCGGCTGCTACGAGCTGATCGCACACGAGCGCAGCGCCGACGGCGAGCTCGTGCTCGAGGTCGGTGACGGCGTGCGCTGTCACGCCGTCTGCTTCACGCCTGGACTGGCCTCCGGGTCCCCACGACCCTGACGCCCACCGCCGGCAAGCCACCGGTGGCGATCAGCTCCTGCTCGGTGGCGCGCAGCTCGGGGCCCAGCTCCCAGCGGTACAGGTACGGGCCGCGCGTGAGCGGGCCGAGCTCGAACCCCTCGACGAGCGCGTCCTCCATGGTGGTCAGGTCATGGCAGTGATGGCGCAGAAAGGCCACCACCGCTCCGGGCACCGGCGCTTCGTGATCGTCATGGACTTCGTGGAGCGGACGGTTCTCCAGCCACCAGCGCTCGGCCGAGTCGTCGAAGCGCTCGACGTCGATCTCGTCGAGGACCAGTGTGCCGCCCGGCCGCACCACTTCGGCCAGGACGCGGCACGACCGGCGCAGCGGCTCGACGTGGTGCATCGACACTATCGCCACGGCCGCGTCGAAGCTCGCCCGAGGCTCGTTCAGCTCGTGCAGCGGCAGCGCGATTACCGACTCGGTGCTCGCCGCCGGGTCGATCGCGACCACCTCGTAGCGGGCCGACCGAAGCGCCGCGGCCAGCTCGCCTGTCCCGGCACCGACCTCGAGCACCCTGGCCGGCGCCGGCGGCAGCGACCCGAGCACGTAGCGAAGGACGTCGGCGTCAACCATCGCCGTCGAGGAGGTTCATCAGCTCGGGCGGACCGTCGTCGCCCAGGACGACGGCAAACCCGGGACGGTAGGGGCTGGTGCGCGGTGTGTCGCCCAGCCACGCCGGCTCGTACACCCAACTGCCCGTGTTGCGTAGACGGCCCCATTCGGTGTGGTCGTCGCCGGGCAGTGGGCCCGCGCGGTGGGTGTGCCCGAAGATCACGTAGGCCGCCGGCACCCGCAGGCGGGACATCACCTCACCGAAGGCGCGGAGCGCCGCCCGCCGCAGCTCGCCCGACGAGACGTCGGCCCGCAGGGGCCCGAAGCCCGCCCGGTTGAGCCCGGCCACCAGCACTCCGAACAACGGCGCCAGCGCGCGGCCGCGCAGGCCGCCGGCGCCGGTCAGCGCCCGCCAAGCCCGGATCTGGAAGCTCCCATCGCCACCGCCGCCGCGCAGGCCGCCCCCCTGCGCCACCGTGTCGATCCAGGCGTACATCGGTGCCAACGCGGCCTCGTAGTCCTCGGCCCGGGTAGGCCCGCCCGGGGGTTCACGCGTCAGCCGCACGGTCAGACCGGCTCCAAGCCGCTCGATGATCGGCACCGTGTTGTGCCGGTCGCCGTAGTGGCCGTGGATCGCGTAGGTGTCGCCACGCAACCACACGCCCGGGTACACCACCCGCACGTTCGCCGGCGCGAGCGCTTGCACCACCGCCCCAAGCGGCTCATGTGGATCCCACGCGACCTCCGACTCGAGCCCGAGCGGGCTCGGATCCCGTCGCTCGAGCCAGCCCCGCAGGAGCGCGTGGTCGTGGTTGCCGGGAACGATTATCACCTCCGCCACCGCCGACCCTAGCTCGCGGAGCACCGGTGCCGCCTCAGTCAGGACCCCGGGCAGTGGACCATGCCGGAGCTCGAGGAGGTCACCCAACAGAACCAAGCGATCGAACTGCGGCAGCGCAGCCAGCAGCGCCGCCCGCTCGCGCTCACGCCGCAGTACGTCGGGGCCCCCACGAGCGCCCAAATGCAGGTCGGAGATGACTAGGGTGCGCAGGGCCCGCGGCGGAATCGAAAGGTCGGCGGCGCCTCGCGGCGGCGCCTCAGGCCGCCACGCCCTGGCGGATCACCTTGGGGAGCATGAAGCGCACGTCCTCCTGCACGACCTCGAGCTCCCGCACATCGGTGGTTCCACGTGAGCGGAAGAAGTCGACGAGCCGCTGGACCAGCTCCTCCGGCGCGCTCGCGCCTGAGGTGATCCCTACCACGCGCTTCCCGGCGAGCCAATCCTCGAGCACCTCGCCCTCTGAGTCGATCAGGTACGAGTCCGCCCCATGCTCGCGGGCCACCTCGACGAGCCGGTTGGAGTTCGACGAGTTGCGAGAGCCGATCACCAGCACCAGGTCGCATTCCTCGGCGAGCTGCTTGACCGCGGCCTGACGGTTGGTCGTCGCGTAACAGATGTCGTCGGTCCGGGGACCGATGATGGCCGGAAAGCGCCGGCGCAGGCGGTTGATGATCGCCCTCGTCTCGTCGACCGACAGGGTGGTCTGGGAGATGTAGGCCACGCGATCGGGATCTGGGACCTCGAGCCGATCGACATCGTCCTCGGTCTGGACGAGCACGATGTGCTCGGGCGCCTCGCCCATCGTCCCCTCGACCTCCTCGTGTCCGGCGTGGCCGATCAGCACGATCGTGTACCCGTCAGCGGCGAAGCGCTTGGCCTCGACGTGGACCTTGGTGACCAGCGGACACGTCGCGTCGATCGTGTCGAGCTTGCGCGCCTGGGCGTTGGCGTGAACACTCGGTGCGACGCCGTGGGCCGAGAACACCACGGTGGCGCCCTCGGGGACGTCGCTCTCGGACTCGACGAACACCGCGCCGCGCTCGCGCAGCTGCTCGACCACGGTCTTGTTGTGGACGATCTCCTTGCGGACGTAGACCGGCGCGCCATACAACTCGAGCGCGCGCTCTACCGTCTGCACGGCCCGATCGACGCCCGCGCAATAGCCGCGCGGC
>DATJUA010000060.1:0-44704 GCA_035502815.1 Solirubrobacteraceae bacterium | reverse complement strand
GCGTAGTCATGGACGACCGATTGGGGCCTTGGATCTGGCGCACAGACCCAATCAAACCCAGGAGGGCTCCATGCTTCACAAGCTGCGCCATCGCGCCGAGGATGAGAAGGGTTTCACCCTGATCGAGCTCCTCGTCGTGATCCTGATCATCGGCATTCTTGCCGCGATCGCCATTCCCACGTTCCTCAACCAGAAGAGCAAGGCCAACGACGCGGCGGCTGAGTCTCTGGCGCGGAACGCGGCCACGGCCGCTGAGACGTACGCCACCTCCAACAACGGTGGCTACTCGGGCGTCAGCCAGGCGTCGCTCAACTCGATCGAGCCGAACCTCAACACGGTCACGACCAACAACCAGGCCTACCTGGCGTCGACGGGCACGACGGGCAACCAGACCAGCTATCAGGTGGTGGCCATCGATCCGTCCGACTCCGAGGCGTTCACGCTGTCGAACAACAGCGGCACCGAGCAGTTCCTCTGCGGTGCCGCGGCGGGCGGCACCGGGGGTGCCAACACCGGCAGCTGCTCCGGCGGCAGCTGGTAGTAGCCAAGCAGTCAACGGAACCACTCAACGCATAGCGAGCGAGGCGGCCCCAGGGCCGCCTCGCCTCGTTAAGGACCGAACGGCCGGTGGCGCCTTTAGCCGTCCAATCCGCGCCCGGTCGGTAAAGGCCCCGGGGGATCCGCCGATTACGAGGTCATGCGGCGGCTGCTCCTCGTGTTCGCGTCCCTGACGGCCTTGGCCTTTGCGGTTGCCCCCGACGCCGCGTCCGCCGCGACCAAGTCCGCGGGCCCCCCGCCCGACGTGGCCGCGCCTCTGTTTGTGATCACCGACCTGAAGACCGTACCGCCGGGCTTCGCGATCGACGGTGCCCAGGCCGAAGCGGTCGCCAAGACCTCGCCGAAGATGCAGGCAATCCATCGCGCCCACCATCCCCTGGAGATCCAGGTGGTGCTGTGGGTCCGGAGCCACTACGAGATCGAGTTCTACTTCCACGGCAAGGTGATCGCCGACCAGACCGTCACGCCAATCGGCCAGCTCGGGCCGCTGTACACCGGTCCGTTGATCGGCGCGCTGTACGCACGCGGACACTACGGCGACATCTTCGACTCGCCCTGGGTGCTGGCGTCGTTCACGCTGATGTTCCTGCTGCCGATCGTGCTGCTGCGCGGTCGCTCGTGGTGGGACCGGCTCGACCTCGCGGCGGTGCTCGCGTTCGGGGTGTCATATGCACTGTTCGACACGACTCGCTTCTACGCAGGCGTTTGGGCCTTCTATCCGGTCCTCGTGTACCTGCTCGTCAGGATGTTGATCCGCGGGTTGCGGCCACGTTCGTCGATCGGGCGCCTCGGCTGCCGCCTGCCGACGATCGTGCTCGTGCTCGGGGTCGCGGCGATGGAGGTCGCGCGGATCATCATCACCCTGCATCCCGCCGGAGTGATCGACGTCGGCGTGGCGTCCGCGCTCGGCGCCTACAAGATCCTCCACGGCCAGAGCATTTACTACTTCTCGTACGGTCACGGGGATACGTACGGTCCACTGAACTACCTGGCGTATGTGCCGTTCGAGCTGCTTTGGCCCGGGAATTGGGGCTACCTGCCGGCGGCGCGGGCAGCAACCATCGCCTTCGACTTGCTGACCATCGCCGGGCTGGTCTGGCTCGGGATGCGTCTGCGCGCCGGCCGCGACGGACGCCGGCTCGGCCTGCTCCTCGCGTGGCTGTGGGTGGCGTGCCCGTTCAGCCTGCTCGGCATGGAGAAGAGCACCAACGACGGCCTGGTGGCGCTGATCGTCGTGCTGATCATGCTGACCCTGTCCAGCCCGATCAAGCGCGGCATCCTGGTCGGCGTCGGCGCGGCCTCGAAATTCTTCCCAGCGATCATGCTTCCGCTGATCGCGGTCGGCCCCGGGAACACCGACCAGCGCACCGTGCGCAAGGTGCTCGCCGCGTTCGTGATCACGGTCGGCGCCTCGATCGCGGTGTTCCTGCCGCCGGGCGGCTTCACCGAGTTCTGGCAGCACACGATCGGTTTCCAGCTCACCCGCACCGACGTCTTCTCGCTCTGGGCCCTGTACCCGGCGCTCGCTCCGATCAAGGTCGCGCTGGAGGGCTTCGCGGTGATCCTTGCCGTGGTGGTCGCGTTCCGTCCGCGTGGCGCCCGCAGCCCGGCCCAGGTCGCCGCGCTGGCGGCGGCGCTCACCGTCGCGGTCCAGCTGCCGGCCGTGCACTGGTTCTACCTGTACATCGTGTGGTTCCTGCCGCTCGTGTTCGTCGCCGTGCTCGGCGCCGATCCGCCGCCGACGCTTGAGCCGGGCCCGCTCGATACCGCGGCCGAGCTCGAGCCGGCGCAGGCGGGAATGGCGCTCGCCGGGGCGTAGCGAGGCGGATGGGATGCCGATTGCCTTCGCAGCCGCGTTCGTCGGTGTGCTCGGGGCGACCGTCGGGTCATTCCTGAACGTCGTCGCCTACCGCCTGCCCCGGCACCAGTCACTCGTCTCGCCGGGCTCGCGCTGCCCCGGCTGCGGCACGGCGATCAAGGTGTACGACAACGTTCCCGTGCTGGGCTGGCTGCTGCTGCGCGGGCGCTGCCGGAGCTGCCGGACGGGAATCTCGCCCCGCTACCCGGTGATCGAGGCGCTGACCGCTGCGCTGGCGGTCACGGTCGTTCTGACCAGGCACTCGGCCGCGCAGATCGCACTCGGTCTGGTGTTGGTCGTCGTGCTCGTCCCGGTGGCGCTGATCGACCTCGAGCATCGCATCATCCCCAACAGGATCACGCTGCCCGCGGCGATCGCCGCGGTCGTCATCGGTGCGCTGCTCGATCTGCGCGGCGTGCCCGAGCAGCTGATCGCGGGCGCCGGTGCGGGCGGCTTCCTGCTGTTCTTCGCGCTTGCTTACCCGCGGGGGATGGGCATGGGGGACGTCAAGCTGGCCGCAGTGCTCGGGCTGTTCCTGGGCTGGTCGGTCGCCGTGGCGATCCTCGCCTCGGTTCTGGCCGGCACCGTGGTGGGCAGCCTGGTGATGGCGCGATTGGGGGTTGAGAGAGGCCGCAAGACCGCGGTTCCGTTCGGACCGTTCCTCGCGTTGGGTGGCGTCATCGCCCTGTTCGCCGGGCCGGCGATCATCCACTGGTACCTGCACGCCGGACTGTGATGCCCAGTTCAGCCGGTTGGCGACGCCGCACGCCGATCGTGGCCGGCCTCGTTGTCACGGTGCTGGCTGGGCTGGCCCTTACCGTCGCGCGCCACGCGCCGCGGCCACCGGTGGCGCCACGCGCGGCGATCCGCGCCGCCCTGCATGATCCTGCCACCGCGCGCGCCCTGGCCGGATCGCGGTGGAACCGCGTAAGCGCCGCCCCACTGGATGCTCAGCTCGAGCGCGTGAGCTTCTGGGCCGGCGAGCAGATCGTGGCCCAGGCCGCGGTGAACGGCCGCGCCCAGGTCGTCCAGGCCCAGGACTTCCACGCGGAACGAGTGCCGTACGGAGACTGGATCGCCTACGAGCCGGCGCTGCTGATCGGACTGGGGGCCATCTTCCTGGCCGTGACGCTCGTGGTCCCGTGGCGCCGGGTGCGCAACCTCGACGCGCTGGCGGCGCAGTCGCTGGTGGTCTCCGTCGTCCTGTTCCAGCGGCGCTATCTCGATCCCAGTTTGGTTGCCGCGGCCCCAGGTCTCCTGTACCTGATGGCGCGCTGCGCGTGGCTGGCGCTGGGCCGGGCGCCTCGAGCCGCGCCCTCCACACCTCTCCTGATCGCCGTGTCTCCCCGGATGAGCCCGGGGCGGCGGATCCGCTGGCTGCGCGTCGCGCTCCTCGTCCTGGGCATCGTGTTCGTAATGGTCGGGGTCAGCTCCCCCTTCGCCGTCGACGTGACCTACGCGGTGATGGAGGGCGCCACGGTTCTGATCCACGGCGTGCTGCCCTATGGCCACCTCCCGCCGGGCATCCTTCACGGCGACACCTACCCGATCCTCAGCTACGCGCTGTACACGCCGCTGGCCCTCATCGCCCCGGTCCGATCGGAGTGGAACTCGGTCGACGCCGCGCTGGTGGTCGCCGTCACGGCCGCGCTGGTTGGCGCGTGGGCGGCGCTGCGGTCGGTGGCGGCTGGATCGCGGCGAAACCGGCGGCCGGACGCTGAGGAGGCGGGTCTGCGGGCCGCCATCGCGGTGCTGGCCTTCCCCGCGCTGCTGATCACGGTCTCGACCGGCACCACCGACATCGTCCTGGCAGCGATGCTCGGCCTCGCGCTGCTGCTATGGCGTCGCCCGGCGGCGGGATCGGCTCTGCTCGCCGTGGCGGGATGGTTCAAGCTCGCGCCGTTTGCACTGCTACCGCTCTTCCTGGCGCCGCTCCGTGGGCGGCGGCTGGCCGCTGGGCTCGTGGCGTCGGCCGTCGTCTCGCTCGCCGTCCTCGCCCTGGTCGTATCGCTTGGCGGCGGACGTGGCATCGTGGAAATGGCCCACGCCGTCTCCTACCAGTTCACCCGGGGCTCGGACCAGTCGTTGTGGAGCGCTCTCGGGATCGGTGGGCTACAGCCACTCGCGCAGGCGTGCGTGCTCGGCCTGATCGCCGTGGGGGCGCTCGCGCTGTGGCGCGATCCCGGGCTTGCGGACGAGCCGAGGCGGGTGGCGGCGATCTGCGCGTCGGTGCTGATCGGCTTGCAACTCGCCGCCGACTACTGGGCCTTCCTGTACGTCGTCTGGGTGGTGCCGGCGCTGTGCGTATCGGTGCTCGCGCCCGGGATCCCCGAGGTTCCGGCATGGCCGGTCCTCGCGCCGGCGGACGCGGCGCCGGCGACGCGCGAGGAAGCACTCGCGGCATGAGCGCAACGACGCCCCGGCTCGGCTACCCCCGGATGGCCGAGGTCAGCCGGCTGCGGCGACTCGTGAGCGCCGGGTCGCTGCCGGTTCGCGCGTTCCTGGCCTCGCGCGTGATCGTGCTGGCGGCCGGAATTGCCGGTGCGCTCGCGGTCCCGCGCCGGCTCGACTGGCCGGCCTTTGACCCGACCGGGCTGACGACCCACCTCGGCACGGTCGGCAACGTGCTGGGGGCCGCCGCGGTGCGCTGGGATTCGATCCACTACTTGTCGATCGCCGCCCACGGCTACGCCCGGCCGGCCGACGCGGTCTTCTTTCCGCTCTATCCGCTGCTGATCCGCGGGCTCGGGTTCGTGGTCGTCTCACAACCGCTAGCGGGCGTGGCGATCTCGGCGGTCTCGCTGATCGTGGCGCTAACCATGCTGCATCGCCTGACCCGGCTCGAGCTCGGCGAGCGCGCGGCGAACGCCGCCGTCCTGCTGGTTGCCTTCGCGCCTCTGTCCTTCTTCTTCACCGCGGTCTACACCGAATCCCTGTTCCTCGCCCTTTCGCTCGGGTGCGTATACGCGGCGCGGCGGGAGCGCTGGAAGCTCGCTGCGGCCCTGGGCGGCCTGGCCGCGGTCACACGCGTGACCGGGGTGGTACTGGTCGTGCCGCTGGCAATCTTGTGGATTGGGTCTACGAGACGGCCGCGATGGGCACTGGCCTGGATCCTCGTCGTCCCGGCAGCTCTCGCCGGCTACCTCGCGTTCAACGCCGCCAAGGGGTTCGGAGCACTCGCGCCCGTCGTGCAACAAACGGGCGGGGAGCATCAGCACCTGCTCACGGGACCGATCGACACCATCGCCCTGGCCGTGAAGGCGGCCTACTGGGGCCTGCGCTCGCTGGCCACCACGGCGCCGTACCAGCCGTCTCTGGCCGGACCGTTCTCGGGCGGCGCGCAGAACGTACTGCTCCTCGCCGTGCTCGTGATCGCGGTGCTGGCGCTCGTGGCGGCGTTTCGGCGCCTGCCGCTGGCCTACGGCGCGTATGCCGCGGCGGCGCTGCTGGTGTGCATCTCGAGCCCGGTCGCCGGACAACCGCTCAAGTCACTTGACCGCTATACGCTGACGATCTTTCCGCTGTGGATGGCGGCGGCGGCCTGGATCGCCGAGCGCCGGCTGACGCGGACCGCGGTCCTGGTCAGCGCCGCCCTGCTCGCCTTCTTCACCTTCCAGTTCGCCACCTGGGCGTTCATCGCATGAGCGCCGTGCAGTTGATCGAACCGTCCGCTGGGGAGACGGCGCGGCGAGCGCGCTGGCGGGGAGTTGGGCTCGCGATCACGGCGATCGTCCTTGCCTGGGCATTTGCCCCATTCATCCTCGTCGCGCTCGACGCCGCGGCGCATCATCGCGTGTTCCTGGGCGTCGCCGGCTACTACCCGATGGACGGCCTCCAGTACCTGGCGTGGGTACGCGACGCGCACGACGGACTGATCCGGAACCTCTACGGATCGCTCGGCAAGGCCGTGTTCGTGCATCCCATGTACTCGCTCAGCGGCGTCGTCCAGGGGGCATTCGGCGTCGGTTCCGTGGCGATCATGGCCTTCTGGAAGGCCCTCGCGGCGCTCGTTCTCGTGGGTGGTTGCCTTGCGCTGGTCACGCGATACATCCCGTCCGGTCAGGTTGGCCGGCGGGCGGCGGCGCTCGTGCTCGCCCTGTTCGGCGGCTTCACGCCCGTCGTGGGGCTGCTGGCGTGGCTCGACCCGTGGCAGCGCGGGAGCGACTTCGCCCGGGCCGCCGGCGATCTCGTGCCCGCGATGTCGTTGTGGGACTACGCGCCGCTCGCCATCGCCCTGGGCCTGATGCCGATCGTGATCGAGCGGATCGAGCGTCTGGTCACAGGGCGTAGCGACCGCCGGACCACGGTTGTGGCCTCGGCAGCCGGACTGCTCGTAGCCTGGCTTCACCCCTGGCAGGGCATCACGCTGATTGCGCTCACAGGCGGGCTGGTGCTGTGGCGAGCGCTGGAAGCCCGGAGCCCGCGCGGGAGCTGGGTCGAGCGATGGGGGATAGGGGCGGTTCGAGGTCAGGCGATCCCACTGGCCGTGGTCACCGGCGCCACCGCGCTCCCGGTCCTCTACTACATGCTCCTCAGCCACCTCGACGCCGGCTGGGCGACCTCCGAGCAGAACTCGGTGGGCGCCGCGGTGATACCCGGCCTCGTGACGCTGACCTGCGTCGTGCCGCTGGCGCTGGCCGGTCTGCTGGCGGCACGCCGGACCGCTCGCGACCCGCGCACGCGCGTGCTGCTGCTCTGGCTGCTCGCCACGCTGTTCACGATCACGATCAGCCCGTCCGGGCAGTACCGGGCGCTCGACGGGGTCGCGATCCCGGTCGCGTTGCTCGTCGTCCGCGCCTGGCCGGCACGGCCTTTGGGCGGGCGCAGGCGGCTCCTGGCCGTGGCGGCCGTGGCCGCCACGCTCGTCCCGTTCGCGGTCTTCGCCGTCGAGGCCTTCGGCCACCTGCGCAGCCCCGAGGTGACCGCCTACACGGAGCTTGCTCGCAGCGACGTGCGCGCGGCGCGGGTGGCGGCGGCGCGCGCGGGTGCGGCGCCCGTGCTCGCACCGGCCGAGCTCGGCACCGCCATCCCGGCGCTCACCGATGCGGTCAGCTGGGTCGGCCATCCGATCTGGACGCCCGACTACACCGAACGCAAGGACGAGGCGATGCTGCTGTTCGCTGGCGCGATGACGCCTGGACAGGCGCGCCGGTTCGTCCGCTCGACCGGCGCCAGGGCGCTCGTGGAGCCGTGCGGCTCGACGGGAAACCTGCAAGTGGCGCTGGCGCCACTGGGCTTTCGCGTGATCACGGTCGGTTGCGCGCGCGTCTACGCGCGGTAGGCGATCTCGGCCTGGACGAGGGCCGCGGAAGTCATGCCGCGTCCACTCCGAGCGAAGTCGCTCAACTTGGAGCAGGGTCCGGTCGATCACTTGGCCTGAGCCCAATGGGATACGCCAAGTCGAAATCGGTCGTCGGCCTCGATATCGAGCCCGGCTATATCGCCGCCGTGGAGACCCGACCCGGTCAGGTGAAGGTCGAGCGCGCCGCCAGCGCCCAGCTTCCCACCGGCATCGTCCGCGACGGCGAGGTGGTGGACGTCGAGACCTTGGCCGCCTCCTTGCGTGACTTGTTCGCCGTTCACAAGCTGAGCCGGCGCGTGCGCCTCGGAGTCGCCAACCAGCGCATCGTGATGCGCACTCTGGATCTGCCGCCGCTCAAGGGCACGAAGGAGATCAGCTCGGCGGTCCGCTTCCAGGCCCCCGACCACATCCCCATGCCCCTCGAGCAGGCGGTGCTCGAGCACCACTCGCTTGGCGTCGTCGAGACGCCGGAGGGCCCGCGTACACGCGTCGTCGTTGTGGCCGCACGGCGCGACATGATCGAGCGGTTGCTCGACGCGACCCGCAAGGCCGGGCTGCGGCCGGTCGGGATCGACCTGTCCGCCTTCGCGATGATCCGGGCGCTCTACCGCCCCGAGCTGACCGGCGCGACGCTGTACACCAGCGTCGGCGGTCTGACCAACCTGGCCGTCGCCAGCGGCTCAAACTGCATCTTCACCCGCGTCGCGGGCCAGGGCATCGAGTCGATCGCCGGGGAGCTCGCGGAGCGCCGCGCGCTGACCCTCGAGCACGCCCATGGCTGGCTCCGCCACGTCGGTCTGCTGACGCCCGCGGATGAGGTCGAGGGCGAGGCCGACATCGTGCTCGAGGCGCGCGAGGTGTTGAACGCCGGCGTCCGACGGATTGCTGACGAGGTGCGAAACTCGCTGGACTTCCTCGCCATGCAGGACGCCTCGGCCGTCGTCGAGCGCGTGGTCCTGACTGGCCCCGCGGTTGCGATCCCGGGCTTCCCCGAGCAGCTCGGCGAGCAGGTCGGGCTCCCGCTCGAGGTCGGAGTCGTCCAGGAAGGCCAGGCCGGTGGGTTCGGCGGCATCGACGCCGGGCGGCTGGCCGTGGCCGCCGGACTGACACTCGAGGAGCTTCCGGCATGAGAGCCGTCAACCTGATTCCGGCCGACTCGCGCGGCCGCGGTACCCGCGGGCCTTCCACCGGCATGCAGGTACCCGTTTACGCCCTGCTCGGCTTCCTGGTCGCAGCGGTGGCACTGGTCACGGTGTACGTGCTGACCAACAACACGATCGGCCAGCGCACCGCGAAGCTCGCCGGCCTCAAGACGCAGGTCGCCGAAGAGCAGGCCGAGGCGTCTCGTCTGGGCGAGTTCACGAAGTTCTCGCAGCTGGCCCAGACCCGCATCGAAACGGTCCGCTCGATCGCCGCGGCAAGATTCGACTGGCACGACGCGCTGTCCGATCTCTCGAAGGTCGTGCCGGCCAACACCACGCTCGAGTCGGTGACCGGCACCGTCGTGCCCGGGGCCGGTGCGGGTGGCACGGGCGGTGGCTCGCTCCGAGCCGACCTTCCTGGTCCGGCGTTCGAGCTCGAGGGCTGCACGGCCAATCAAGATGACGTCGCGCGATTGATGTCACAGCTTCGCCTCATCAATGGTGTCGTCCGCGTCAGCCTGAGCAACTCGCAGGAGTCAGCCGGCTCGACGGCCTCCTCGAGCGGTACCACGCAGACGTGCGCCAACAACGCCGCCGACTTCGATCTGGTCGTGTTCTTCCAGCCCGTGGCCAACGCCGGCGCGGCCGGGGTCACCTCGGTGACCGGGGTCTCCGCGACGACTTCAACCTCCACCACCGGAGGAGCACAGTGACCGCTCGCGACCGCACCGTGATCGTGGTCGTCCTGGCCGTCGCCGCGATCGTTGTCGGCTGGTTCTTTGTCGTCTCGCCCAAGCGCGGTCAGGCGTCCCGGCTGAACTCGCAGATCTCGAACGAGCAGTCCCAGTTCGACACGGCCGCGACCCAGGTGGCCGCGGGCAAGGCCGCCCAGGGCGCGTTCGCCGGTCAGTACGCGGAGCTCGCCAAGCTCGGCGAGGCGGTGCCGCCGGACGACGACGTTCCCTCGCTCATCTACGAGGTGCAGAGCGCGGCCCGCGCCGCGGGCGTGTCCTTCCGCGGCCTGGCGCTGAGCCCGGGCACGAGCAGCAGCTCGAGCTCGTCCAGCTCCAGTTCCAGCTCGACCGCTTCGACGCTCCCTCCCGGTGCGGGTGTCGGAGCCGCCGGCTTGCCGACGGAGAACTTCACCTTCACGCTCGACGGCAACTTCTTCCATCTCGCCAGCTTCTTCAACAACCTGCAGAGCTTCGTGGTCAGCAACGGCAACCGCCTGATGATCAGCGGGCGTCTGATGACCCTCAACGCGATCAACCTCGCGCCGGGCGCCAACGGGTTCCCGCAGATCAACGCCACCATCTCGGCGACCACTTACATCGTCCAGCCGACTCAGGCGCCGACCGGAAGCACCACGCCCTCCGGCACCGCCTCCGTTCCCCAGCCTCAGGCTTCGACGTCCGGGTCCTCGACCGCGGCACCCGTGGCCGCCATCAGCACGGTGGTCCGATGAGCCTTGTAACCGGCATCGTCAAGGAGCTGCGTGAGCGCAAGCTCTGGCCGATCGCGGTCGGGCTGATCGTCGCGCTGGTCGCCGTGCCCGTGCTGCTGTCGAAGAAGGCGCCGACCGATCTGGTTACCCCGGAAGCCGGCGCTGGCCTGCCCTACTCGTCGGGCACGGCGCTCCCGGCCATCACGGTGAAGACGACGCCGGGGCCCTCCAACCTTCCCGGTCGCGGTCGCGATCCGTTCACCCCGCAACACATCGGAACGACCGCCACCACCGCGAGCGTGACCAGCGCTCCCGCATCGAGCACCACCACTGCCGGCACGGGCAGCACGGGTTCCACCGACACGACGTCCACGACCAGCACAACGAGCGGCGGCAGCTCCACCGCGGGCACCACCGCGCCGACCGCGCCCGCGCCAACCACACCAACGCCAGCACCGCCCAAGCCCGGCCCCGCCGGTCTGACCGCGACGCAGTCCTATCAGGTCTCGCTCGCCATCACGACCAAGAGCGGCGGCTTGAACACGATTGCCCCGCTCGAGCGACTCAGCGTCCTGCCGAACCTCAAGCAGCCTCTGCTCACCGAGCTCGGCGTGCTCCAGGGCGGCCAGCAGGTGATCTTCGTGGTCGAGCCCGGCGCCGTGGTCAGCGGACCCGGTACTTGCACTCCCGGACCGATCGACTGCGAGATCCTCACGCTCGCGCCCGGACAGACCGAGGGCGTCTCGCAGCAGACGTCGACCGGCTCGACCCCGGTCGCCCTGTTCTCGGTCGACTCGATTACGGCCGCGAATCACCCGTCGGTGGCGGCTGCCAACCAGGCTCGCCAGACCGCGTCCCAGGCCGGTCGCGAGCTGCTCGCCAACTCGCCGTTGGGCGCGCTCTCCCTCTTCCAGTACGACCCGAATGTCGGCGCCGTCGTCGACCTGCGCAATCTCACGGTTGGAGGTAACTGACATGCGCCGCTACCCGTTCAATCTCAACCGGTTGATCGTCGCGATCGCCGCGACGGTCATCGCCTCGCTCGTAGTAGTAGCCGGCGCGCAGGCAGTCATGGTCAATGACAATGGCACCGTGGCCGGCGTTGCGCTCGTGCCGACCGCGCGCGAAGGTACGGATACAACGACCGGCTATTTGAGCTCCGCGGGAATCTCGGCGGTGACCTCAAGTGGGGCATGCACGGACCCGGCCGCGTCGACCGAGACAGATATTCTGACGGCCGGTTCGTGGCCGCTGACCGCACCTGCGCAGCCGATCTGCTGGCATGGTGGTCCGGTCATGCACGCAAACGAGACGATCGCGCTCGAGTGGGAGGGGCAGGCCCCCAACACCTACTGGTCGACAACCAAGACCTACGTGCAGAACTTCCTCAGCGATGTTGCCGCCGCCAGCGGTCAGCTCGTGAACCCTTACTCTGACACGACCCAGTATTGGGACGGCTCAAACGTCCAGGACCGGGCGGCCTACAGCTCGGTCTTCGGCGGTGGCTGCGACGACAACGGCACCGCCAGGTGTCAGTTCGGCAGCATCGAGGGCTCCGGGCCGGGCAACCCGCTGCCGAGCTCGCCGGGTACCAGCGACTGCCCTGTCACGGGAAACAACGTGCTTGGGGGAAGTGGTGGGGGCGGCTCGATGGCCACGATCCAGAATAACGCGTGTGTTACCGATGCCGATATCCAGCACGAGGTCACGAGCCTCATCAACAACGACGGGCTGATCAGCCACGTCCAGCCCGGCCATACCCCGCTTGTCACCGTGATGACGCCCCCCGGGGTGGTGGTGTGTCTCGACTCTGCCGGAAACCTGTGCTCGGCCAACTCTTCAGATAACCCGCAACCGCCGACGGTGAGCACTGGCACGACCGGCAACGGCACCATTCCTGCCGGGAGCTACCAGGTTGTCATCACCTACGAGATGAACGGCACTGAGACGCTTTCCAGCGCGCCGACGTCGGTCACTACCACCGGATCTGGCTCGACGATTACGATCGACAGCCCCCCGGCGCAGAGCGGGGCGACGGGCTGGTACGCCTACATCTCCGAAGGCGGGGGTTACTATCGTCAGCTGTCCAGCGCGCCCCAGGGTGATGGATCCCAGCCGATCGGCGATGATCTGACCGTGAACTCGTTCACTGCGGGTCAGGCGCCGCCGACGAGGCCGGCCACTTTCTGCTCATATCACAGCCAGGTCAACGTCAACGGTCAGTCCGTGAGCTACGTCGTGCAGCCGTGGACCGCGTTTACGATTTGCGACGAGCCCGATGTACCGACGCTGCCCGCCACACCCTCACCGGAGCAGGTCGAGACAAGCGCCGGGCAGCGGCTCGTGAGTCCGCTGAGTCAGTCCAGCATCGCCGCCATCGTCAACCCGCAGCTGAACGGTTGGTTCGGTCTTGACGGCCTTGAAATCGACGACCAGAATGCCTGTCAGCCGCTCGGCAACGGGCTCGACAGCTTCACGTTTGGAGGCAGCGGCGGAGCTCCATACTATCTCCAGCGTGAGTCCAACAACACCTCAGTGGTGGACAGCGACCCCTACACGTACAACGGCTGCCTGCCATCTGATGTGCTCAGCCCAGCGTTCGTCGCGCCCAGCGCGATCGACGTCGGCGACACGATCGATCTCGACGGATCTGGCACCGGCAGCTCGCTCGGCATCCCCAACGCAAATTACAGCTGGAACTTCGGTGACGGTGCCTCGGGCACCGGGCCGAGCGTCGAGCACACATATAGCAAGGCGGGCACATACAGCGTGACTCTGACCGCGACCGACCGCGGGGGGAACAGCGCGACCCTGACCGAGACGGTCCAGGTTCTGGGCTCGAACGGTCAGCCGGGACCCGCGCCGGCGCAGTCCGGCTCCGGCTCCGGCTCGGGCTCGGCGGGGAGCGGCCTGCTCAACGCACGGCTGCAGTTGATGCCGCAGAGCCTCAAGGCTGTGCTCCGCTCGGGCATCGCCGTCCGCGTGACCTCGAACAAGGCGGCCAACGGGATCGCCAGCGTCTCGATCACGCGGGCCGCGGCCAAGCGGGCGCACATCGCGGTCGGGAAGGCCAGGACGGTCCGGATCGGACTGGGCACGGTCTCGTCGATCACGAACGGCACCGTCACCCTCCGCCTGCACCTCTCGCGGGCCGTCGCCAAGAAGCTGTCGCGCCTCGGGCGCGTCACGCTGACCGTCCGCCTGGCGCTCGTCGCCGCCGGCAATCAGCGCATCGCGGTCGACGTCGCCGGCCAGTACTAAGTACTAGGTACCAGGCCAAGCGCCCTCTCCGTCATCCGGGCGTCACGCGCGTTTGCGCGGTGGCGCCTGGTTCCGTTGGTTGGCACGCTCGACGCCCTTTCGGGGCTGAACGTGCATTCGGACGCGCACACGGGCCACGAATGCACGCTCGACGAACCCCGGCGAGCGTGCGTAATCCGTCACGAGAGACCCCGGCTGACAGGCGTGACGGATGGCGCACGCGGGGCATGCGTAGCTCGTCATAGTTCCGCTAGCCGGCGCCGAGTGACGCGTTGTGCAGGTCGTGCCGGGGTGGCGCGGCATCAAAGGGGCGCCGCCCTAGGTGAATGCCGTTCGTCGGCCTCCGGCCGGGAAAGGACCGAGGAGGCCCCGAAACGACCGAGGATGGCCGCGAAAAGGCCGAGGGAGCTAGGCGGCCGGCGCGGCAGCGGCGGCCCGTGCCGCGCGCAGCCGGCGCTCGAACGCCGTGGGCGGCGAGAGGCGCTTGGGGGCGCCGAAGTGGAACCCCTGGGCGTAGTCGGCACCGATCGCCCTGAGCACGCCGAGCGTGTCGGCGTCCTGGACGCCTTCCGCGATCGTGCGCTTGTCCAGGCAGCGGGCGATGCCGACGATCGACTTGACGACCTGGTGGTCGAGCTTGCTCGAAGCGAGCTCGCGGATGAAGCCCATGTCGATCTTCAGATAGCGGGCCGGGATGTGCTTCAAGAACGTGAACGATGAGAACCCGGTCCCGAAGTCGTCGAGGGCGAGGCTGCAGCCGAGCCCGTACAACAGACCCGCGAACTGGCGCGTGGCCTCGAGCTTGGTCATCGCGGAAGCCTCGGTGACGTCGAAGATGACCTTGCCGGGATCGACCCCGTCGTCGATCGCGGCGCGGATCTCGGCCACGATCGAGGGATCGCCGATCGAGTAGCCGGACAGGTTCACCGCCACACCCTCGCCGTCGATAGCCAGGCGCAGGCCGGCGCTGGTCACCCAGCGGTCGATCTCGCCGATCACGCCGAAGCGCTCGGCCATGGGCAGGAAGGCGGCGGGCGGGATGATGTCTCCGTCCTCAGAAAGCATTCGCACGAGCAGCTCGTGATGGGTGATCCGGCCGGTGCGGAGATCCGCGATCGGCTGTCCATACAGGACGAAGCGATCGTCGGCCAGGGCGGTGCGGATCCGCTGGACCCAGGTCAGGGCGCCGCTGATCTGGCCGCTGTAGATGCAAGCCTGATCGCCGCCCTGCTCCTTGGCCTCGTACAGCGCGATGTGAGCCCGGGTCAGGACGTCATCGGCCCCGACCTCCTCATCGCCGGTCAGAAGCGCGATCCCGATGCTGACGAGGATCGGCGGACCGAGCTGGCGCTCGCACAGGACGGCGCGGATGTCGGTGGCGACGACCTGCGCCTCATCCTCGCTGGCCTCGGGCAGGATCACGGCGAACTCGTCGCCGCCGAGCCGGGCGACCACATCGGTGGCGCGGGCCCGGGCACGCAGGATCTCGGAGACCGCCTTGAGCATCACGTCGCCGGCGGCACGGCCATACGTGTCGTTGGCCAGCTTGAAGTTGTCGATGTCGAGCGTGAGCAGCGCGCCGGCGCGGGAGTAGCGCGCGGAGTAGGACAGCTGGCGATCGAGCTCCGTCACGAGCCGCGACCGGTTCAGAACGCCGGTCAGAAGGTCGTGTTCTTCAAGATGCTCGAGGGGAGACGCCATCGGATCGTGTCACGGTAGGCGCAGCTGGTTCATCCACACCACATACGAGGAATCGGCCGCCCGGCCCCCCATCTGGATCCGTAGAAACCACGGATTGGCCCCCAGGCGCCGCCGCAGGCGCCGCCGAATCAATTTCCACTCCAGGGCGGAGCGAAGCCCTGGCTCGGCACGTCCGTAACCTACATCGGCCATGGCGCTGCGCCTGATCACCGCGGGGGAGTCCCACGGCCCCGGCCTGACCTGCATCCTCGAGGGGATGCCGGCCGGCTTGCGGTTGGACCGGGACCGGCTGAACCGCGACCTGGCCCGCCGGCAACTGGGCCACGGGCGCGGGGGCCGGATGAAGATCGAGCGCGACCAGGTCGAGGTGACGGGCGGCGTCCGGCACGGCCGGACGCTTGGCGGTCCGATCGCCTTGCAGGTGACCAATCGCGACTACGCCAACTGGGAGGAGCGCATGAACCCGTGGCCGGTCGAGGCCGCCGTCCCCGAGGTGCACCTGCCGCGGCCCGGTCACGCGGATCTCGTCGGCACGGAGAAGTACGGACTGACTGACGTCAGAGACATCCTCGAGCGCGCGAGCGCCCGAGAGACCGCCGCACGCGTGGCCGGTGGCGCGGTCGCCAAGGCGTTCCTCGGAGAGCTCGGCGTGCAGACGTTCTCACACGTGATTCAGATCACGAGCGTCGCGGCGCCCCGCCGGGACGACCTCACGCCACAGGACTTCGAGAACGTCGACGAGTCACCGGTGAGATGCCTGGACCCTGAGGCGAGCACCCAGATGGTCGCCGAGATCGATCGGCTGCGGAAGGCCAACGAGTCGCTGGGGGGAGTGTTCGAGGTCAGGACGTTCGGCCTTGTGCCGGGGCTCGGGTCCCACGTCTCCTGGGAGGAGCGGCTCGATGGCCGGCTGGGCCAGGCGGTGCTCTCGATCCAGGCCATCAAGGCCGTCTCGATCGGCGACGGAATCGAGGTCGCGGGCCTGCCCGGCTCGCAAGCCCACGACGAGATCTTCTACGACGACGAGACCGGCTACTACCGCCACACCAATCGTGCCGGCGGCCTGGAGGGCGGGATGACGACCGGCGCGCCGCTCGTCGTCCGCGCGTCGATGAAGCCTCTGCCGACGCTGACCAAGCCACTGCGCTCGGTCGACATCGCCACCCACGAGCCGGCCGAGGCGCTCCGGGAGCGAACCGACTCGTGCACCGTCCCGGCGGCCGGCGTCGTGGGGGAGGCGATGGTGGCGTTCGTGCTGGCGGACGCCTACCGGCAGAAGTTCGGCGGCGACCACATCGACGACGTCCGCACCGCGCTGCGCGCCTACGAGGAGCGGATCGAGTGGCGACGCGGCTAGCCGATCCAAACCGCGTCGGCCGCAGCGGTGTCGTGTGCATCGGCTTCATGGGTGCCGGCAAGTCGACCGCCGCCCACAGCGCGGCGGACGCGCTCGGCACACGCTCGATCGACGTCGACGCGGTCATCGAGGAGCGGCTCGGCAAGCCGATCGAGCGCGTGTTCGCCGAGGACGGCGAGGCGGCGTTTCGAGCCGCCGAGGAGGAAATCACCCTCGAGTTGCTCACCGCGCAGGCGGGACCCCACGGCGCCCAGCCCGTGCTCGCGCTAGGTGGCGGGGCGATCGGTCACGAACGCGTGCGGGATGCCCTGAGCGACCACTTCGTGATCTGGCTCGACGTCGCGCTCGAGCTGGCCTGGACGCGCTGCCGCGACAGCGGCCGCCCGCTGGCTCGCGAGCGCGCCCAGTTCGAGCAGCTCTACCGCGGGCGCGAGCCGCTATACGCCTCGCTGGCCGATGCGATCGTGCCCGCCGAGCGCTCGCACCGGATGGGGCCCGTGCTCGCCGCGCTCGAGACGGTGCCGGACGGGACGAAGCTGCTGTGGGCGTCGATCCCCGATCGCCCGGGCGCAGACCATCCGGTCTACATCGGCGGCGGTCTGCTCGGCCGCCACCGCTTCTGGCCGCCGGCGGTACCCGGCCGCCGATTCCTGGTCACCGATGGCCACGCCGGACGGTTGTACGGGGATCTCCTCGAGCCGCTCGCCGGCCGGGTCCGGATCATGCCCGGCGAGCAGTCCAAGACCGTCGCGCACGCGGAGATCGTGTGGACGGAGCTGGCCCGGGCCGGGATGACGCGCGACGACGTGGTCGCCGCGCTCGGCGGCGGCGTGGTCGGCGATCTGGCCGGGTTCTGTGCGGCCACCTACCAGCGCGGCGTGCGGTTCGTGCAGGTGCCGACTACGCTGGTGGCGCAGGTCGACTCGGCCTATGGCGGCAAGACCGGGGTCGACCTGGCCGAGGCCAAGAACTACGTCGGCGCCTTCCATCAGCCGAGCGCCGTGATCGCCGACACGCATACCCTGGCCAGCCTGCCGCCGGCCGAGATCGCGGCGGGCTACGCCGAGGTGGTGAAGACTGCGCTGATCGCCGGCGGGGAGCTGTGGGAGCGCGTGCGCGCCGGCGCCGACCCGACCGCTCCGGACCTGATTGCCGCGTGCGCATTGACCAAGCTGCGGGTCGTCGCCCGCGACGAGCGCGACTCCGGCCTGCGCCAAGTCCTGAACCTCGGGCACACCGTCGGGCACGCGATCGAGGCCGCGACCGGCTATGCCGCATACCGTCACGGCGAGGCGGTTGCGCTCGGGCTGCTCGCGGCCCTGCGACTGTCGGGCCAGGACGATCTCCGCGCCGAGGTCGAGGGCCTGCTGAGTAACGGGGGGCTCCCGACCCGGCTCGAGCACGCCGACCCGGACGCGGTGGTGATGGCCACCGCGCGCGACAAGAAGCGCCGCGGCGACGGTGAGGTGCCGTTCGTGCTGCTCGACGCGCCCGGTGTGCCACGCACCGGCTGCCCGGTCCCGTCGCGCGAGCTCGTCGCCGCCGTGCGGGAGCTGGCGGCTTGACCCAGACGCGCAACCGGGTCGAGGTGATGCACGGTGTCAACCTCGACCAGCTGGGCCGCCGCGACCCGAGCCACTATGGGCGCATCACGCTCGAGGCGCTCGAGCTGGGCATCAGCGACGCTGCGCGCGAGCTCGGGCTCGAAGTCCGCTTCTTCCAGACCAATCACGAGGGGGCGTTCGTCGAGCACCTGCACCGCTTGCAGGAGCTCGCCGACGCGATCGTGCTCAATCCGGGCGCCTGGACCCACTACTCCTACGCGATCCGCGACGCGCTGGAGCTCACCGGCCTGCCGGCGGTGGAGGTCCACCTGTCCGACGTAGACGCGCGCGAGCCGTGGCGGCGCCACTCGGTGATCGCCGAGCTGTGCGTCGCCCGCGTCGCCGGGAAGGGACCCGACGGATACCGCGACGCGCTCGAACGCGTGCGCACCGAGATCAGCCGGTAGGGCCCAGTCGGGGCCGGCGCACTCTGTCCGCCGGGACCCCTGGGTGCTCAACGCCCGCTCGGGCGGGGCCGATACGGTGGATATGGACGAGTCTGCGGCCACGCCATCGGCGCCGCTGCTGCTGCGGTCCGTGCGGCCGGTCCGACTCGGGTCATGGCGCTACAGGACGGCCGCGGCCGGCGGCCTCGCGCTCGGAGCCGTCTTCGTTTCCAGGGGGATCGTGTGGGCCGCGGGGCTGTTTGCGATCACTCACTTCGGGCTTCAGCTCGGCCAGTCGGCGGCGTTTGACCCGCAGCATCTCACCGACCCGTTTCGCAGCCTGCTAGCCAACGAACTCGTCGCCCCGATGGGCCGATGGGACTCCGTGTGGTACCTGCGGATCGCGCAGCACGGTTACGCGTCGCCCGCTTCGGCTGCCTTCTATCCCCTCTACCCGCTGTTGATCCGCGCCGGTTCGACCCTGCTCGGCCCGCCGCTCGTGGTCGGCTCGTTGATTTCGCTCGCGGCGGCGACGATCGCGCTCGTCCTCGTGCATCGCTTGAGCCGGCTCGACATGAACGAATCGCAGTCGCGCCTGACCGTGCTGCTGATCGCGTTCTTCCCCACAGCGCTGTTCCTGTCGGCGGTCTACAGCGAGTCGCTGTTCCTGGCCTTGTCGGTTGGCTCGGTCTACGCCGCGCGCCGCGATCGCTGGGCTTGGGCAGGCACGCTCGGCGCCGCGGCGGCCGCGACGCGGCCGGAGGGAGTGCTGCTCGTGGTGCCGCTCGGGCTGCTTTTCCTCTACGGACCCCGCGAAGGCGGCGTCGCGCGCGCCGGGCTCCTGCGGTCGCGCTACCGGCTCACGCCGGCGGCGGCGTGGGTCGGACTCGTCCCTGCCGCCCTGATCGGGTACATGCTGTTCATGGCCGCGAGCGGTCACGGCCTGTTCGCGCCGTTTCACGCCGAGGGTGTCTGGGGGCGTCGCTTCGTCGGGCCGCTGGACGGGATCGTCGCGGCGATGAAGGGCATCCGGGGCAACCTGATGACGATCCAACTGGGCATCCCCGTGCAGCCGCATGACCTGATCGACGTGGGCTTCCTGCTGTTCGCCCTGGCCGGCCTCGAGTCATGCCGGCGCCGCCTCCCGCTTCCCTACTTCGCCTACGGCGTGGTCTCACTCGCCGAGGCGGTGAGCTACCCCAGCACCGGGAGTGAACCCCTCCTGTCGCTGCCACGGTTCGTGCTGGTGATCTTTCCGGTGTTCATGGGGTGGGGCGCCAGGCTGGGCGATCGCCCGCGCCCGAGCTGGGCGATGCTGGGCATCAGCGCCGCGCTGCTGGCCGTGTTCAGCGGGCTGTGGGCGACATGGGCCTGGGTCGCCTAGGCCGAGCCAGCCGCCACTACACTCCTCGCCGTGCGTAGGACCGAGCAGCGCCGCGCTGCGATCTGGGCGCTGTATCAGAGCGATTTGCTCGGTCGGCCCCTCGAGCAGACGTTTCCCAGTGATCTGCACGCGTTCACGCGCGCGCTCGCCGATCTGGTGCGCGACCACCAGAGTGAGCTCGACGGTCTGATCCGCGCCCACGCGAGCGGCTGGTCGCTCGAACGGATCGCCCCACTCGAGCGCTCGATCCTTCGGGTCGGCCTGGCCGAGCTCCTGTACGGCGCGGAGCTGCCGGGCGAACAGGCGATTCCCCCCGAGGGAGCGATCGACGAGGCGGTCGAGACGGCCAAGCGATTCTGCGGCGTGGAAGCCCCCGCGTTCGTCAACGGCATCCTCGGGGCGGTCCTCCGCGAGCTACAGGCGGGTAAGACCTAAGGCGCCGCCGTTAGGCGCCGCCGAAAGATCTGAATAACGTAGGAGTTCTCGCGCAGGCGCCCGTGACGGACCACAATTCATAGTTATGAGATTGCTGGTGGTCGACGACGATCGTGGTCTGCGCGACGTCCTGCGCCGGGCGCTCGAGCTGGCCGGTTACGAGGTGCGCCTGACCGAAAGCGGCGCCGGCGCCCTTGCGGAGGTGAACAGCAGCCTGCCCGATGCGGTGGTGCTCGACGTAGGGCTTCCCGACATCGACGGACTCGAGGTGTGCCGGCTGCTGCGGCGCGAGGGCAACCGCGTGCCCGTGCTGATGCTGACCGCGCGCGACACCGTCTCGGATCGGATCGACGGGCTCGACGCCGGTGCCGACGATTACCTGGTCAAGCCGTTCGACATCGATGAGCTGAAGGCGCGGTTGCGCGCGCTGCTGCGCCGGGCCGGCGGGGAGACGAGCGTCGACGGCGCGCTGAAGTTCGGCGACCTGACGCTCGACTCGGCGCGTCACGGCGTGATCGTGGGCGAGACGTTCATCGAGCTCACGCGCACCGAGTACCAGCTGCTCGAGTTGCTCATGCTCAACCCGCGCCGCGTGCTGCCGCACACCCTGATCTACGACCGCGTGTGGGGGTATGACTTCGGTCCGACCTCCAACGCGCTGCGCGTGTACGTGGGCTACCTGCGGCGAAAGCTCGAAGAGGCCGGCGCACAGGCGCAGATCCACACGGTGCGGGGGGTGGGTTACTCACTGCGGGAGCCCGAGGAGTGAGCCTCCGGACCCGAATGGTCCTGCTGGCCGGGGTCGCGGTGGCGATTGCCGTCCTCGCCGTCGCGGTGGCGTCGTACGCCGGCATGCGGTCCCAGCTCCAGGGGCAGATAGATCAGTCGCTGCAGGGCTTGATCAAACGGCCACTCGCAAATGTCGGCATGGGACCGGGTGGGCCGGAGTCGCCGCTGCCACAGACGGGACGGCATTACCCGAGCCGGACCGGCAACGGAGATCCCGACGAGGGCCTCGGACTGGACCAGCTGCCGCCGCAGGCCTTCGGTGGGCCATCGGGCACGTTCACGCTGTTCAAGGCCAACGGACAGACATACGTCCCGCCCGGGCAGACCTACGAGATCCCATCCACGCATGCGATCGAGTCGCTGGCGCGGAGCGGCCGCGGCGAGTTCTACACGGATATGCGCGTGAAAGGCACCCACATACGGGTACTCGTGGCGGGCATCGGCCCGAAAGGCGCGTTGGCGGTGGCGCTGCCGCTCACCTCGGTCGACAGCGCGCTTTCGAGTCAGCTCGTTCTGTTGCTGGTGATCGGCGGCGTCGGGATCCTGCTCGCCGCGCTGATGGGTTTCCTGGTGGCGAGGACCGCGCTGGCGCCGATCGCGCGATTTACGGGGCAGACCGAGTCGATTGCGGCGAATCCCGAGCGGATCGAGCACGAGCGGCTCGACGTGATCGGCAGCGATGAGCTGGCGCGGCTGGCGGGCACGTTCAACCGCACCCTCGACGCGCTGGAGAGCTCGGTGCAGGCGCAGCGCAACCTGGTGGCCGACGCCTCTCACGAGCTGCGCACGCCGATCGCCACGATCCGCGCCAACCTCCAGCTGATGCGCGAGGAGCAGCTGCTCTCTCCCGAGGACCGCGCCGCCCTGCGCGCGGACGTGATCGAGGAGCTCGACGAGCTCACCGCGCTGGTGGGCGACGTGGTCGAGCTGGCCCGGGGCAGCAAGCCGAGCACCGAGACCGGTGACGTGCGGCTCGACTCGATCGTCCTGGACGCGCTCGAACGGGCGCGCCGGCGAGCTCCGACCCTCACCTTTCATCAGGTGATCGAGCCCACGCTGGTGCGCGGCGAGGCCGACCGCATCTCGCGCGCGGTGAGCAACCTGCTGGACAACGCGGCCAAGTGGAGCCGCGACGGCGGCTTGGTCGAGGTGACGCTGCGCGATGGGACCGTCACGGTCCGCGATCACGGCCCGGGCTTCAACGATGACGACCTGCCCTACGTGTTCGATCGCTTCCACCGGGCCCGCGAGGCCCGCTCAAAGCCCGGCTCGGGCCTGGGGCTGGCGATCGTGCGACAGGCCGCAGAGGCGCACGGCGGATTCGTCGAGGCCGCCAACGCCCCGGACGGGGGTGCGATCCTGCGCGTCGGGTTCGGGCCGGCGCTCGAGCTCGAGGACGTCAGCCACGAATCCACGGCGTGGGCGTCCCGCCCTTAGGTGAAGCTTGCCGGCGGCGGCCGGGCCGGCGCCTGCGCGTCGCCGGGCCAGCCGTGGTAGCCGACCAGCGTCAGCCCGAGCGCCTCGATGTGCTGCCTCAGCCCGGCCTCGGTCAGGGTGGCCAGCTCGATCTCGCGCTCCGGGCCATAGCTCGAGCGCAGCTCGTCCGTCACCCGGCCGGGATGGCATCCGAGCTCGGTGAACCGGGCCGTCGCATCGCGCTCGAGCAGCGCTAGAAGAAAGGCGGGACGGATACGGTCGTGATCGACCTCGCCTCGCCGTGGGTGGCCGAAGAAGGCGCCGAGATATCCGACCTTGCCATCGCCGCGCAACGGCACGCCGAGCGCGGCCACGAGAGGGGAGAACCTGGACATGCGCGTGACGTGCACGTGGTGATGTGAGTCCACGTGCGTGGGATCGGAGCCCGTCAGCGCCCGGAAGCGCTCGAGCTGGCGCGCGAACTCGCGCTCGATGTGACCCGGCCGATCCAGGTCCGGTCCGTCGTCGACGAAGTGAAGGCCGACCGACAGGGCCGGATGCTCGCCGGCCAGCGCGGCCGCCTGCTCGGCGCCGGGGCCCTCGACCATCAGGCTGGCGCTCGTGACGACGCCACCGGTGTGCGCCTCGACGATGCCGCGGTTGACCCCTTCGGTCAGGCCGAAGTCGTCGGCGTTGACAATCAGGTGGCGCATGCGTGGCAAGGGGGATTCATCGGCGCCGCCTGAGGGCGGCACCTTAGTGTCACCGGCCCGCTGACTGCGGCGCCGTCTGCCTAGGTCAGGTCGAGCTCGTACGTCTGGCCGATCAGGTCGACGCCGAAGCTGTGATGCGGCTGCTCGGCGACCAGCCGAAACCCGCGCTCCAGGTAGAGGTGGCGCGCGGCCGCCAGCGGGTGATTGGTCCACAGTCGGACCCGCTCGTAGCCCGCGTCGCGCGCGAACCGCAGGCAGGTGGCCACGAGCCGGCGCCCGAGATCACGGCCGCGCCCGTCCGGATGGACGAGCAGGATCCGCAGCAGTGCCGTCCCATCGTGTTCGGGATCGGCCACACAGAAGATGCAGCCCGCCCGCCCGCTCTCGACCTCGGCGATCCAGGCCGCCTCGCGGTCGGGGTCGTGCCTTGCCGCATAGCGGGCGACGATCTCCGCCACCAGCGCCTCGAAGCTCGCGTCCCACCCGAACTCCTGCGCATACACCTCGCCGTGCGCCATCACCACCCAGCCCAGATCCCCCGGTTGCCCGAGCGGGCGAATCGCGACCCGGTCGGCGGGGCGGTCGGTGACTACTGAAACAGTCGTTTCAGTAGCTTACACTACGGCGCGATGTCCGCCACCGTGTCGCCCCGGCGTGCTGAGCTGCTCGAGCAGGCGTACCGGTACGCCCTCGAGCACGGGGTGGCGGACCTTTCGCTGCGGCCGCTCGCCGCGGCGGTGGGGTCGAGCCCGCGCGTGCTGCTGTTCCTGTTCGGGAGCAAGGCGGGACTGATCCAGGCGCTCCTGGCCCGCGCCCGGGAGGACGAGCTCGCCCTGCTCGAGCGCGCGCGCGGCATCGGAGTCCGCGGCGCCGGAGGCCGCGATCCCGTCGCGGTCACGGCCGAGGTGTGGGGCTGGCTGGCCGAAGATGAGCACCGCGCGCTGCTGAAGTTGTGGGTGGAGGGCTACGCCCGATCGCTGATCGAGCCGGAAGGGCCGTGGGCCGGCTTCGCGGCGGCCACCGTGGCGGACTGGCTCGACGTGCTCGGCGAGGCCGCCCCGGAGCCAGCGCTTCGCACGCTGCTCCTCGCGGTCGTGCGGGGCGCCATGCTCGACCTGCTCGCCACCGGTGACATCGAGCGCGTGAATGCGGCGGTGAACCGCCAGCTCGAGCTCCTGCGGACGGACGGCTGAGCGACTGCGCCTCCGCGCCCTCAAATAGCTCACCATTCCGGTTGGGTATCGTCTGCGTTCACCAAAACCTGGACAAGACTCAGGAGGCCTACATGGCATTGCAGTTGGGCGATACGGCTCCAGATTTCGAGGCCGACTCAAGCGAGGGCAGGATCTCGTTCCACGATTGGTTGGGCGATTCGTGGGCGGTGCTGTTCTCGCACCCGAAGGACTTCACGCCCGTGTGCACGACCGAGCTCGGCTACATGGCGAGCATCAAACCCGAGTTCGACCGGCGCGGGGTCAAGATCATCGGGCTGTCGGTCGATCCGGTCGAGAAGCACTCCGGGTGGGCGAAGGACATCGAGGAGACCCAGGGCACCGCGCCCAACTATCCGATCATCGGTGACAGTGACTTCGCCGTCTCCAAGCTGTACGGGATGCTCCCGTCCGACGTATCGGGCGACCCGTCGGCTCGGACTCCGGCCGACAACCAGACCGTGCGCAACGTGTTCGTGATCGGGCCTGACAAGAAGATCAAGCTGATCCTCGTCTATCCGATGACGACCGGGCGTAACTTCGACGAGGTGCTGCGCGTGATCGATTCGCTGCAGCTGACCGCCAACCATAAGGTGTCGACGCCGGCGCAGTGGAAGCCGGGCGAGGACGTGATCATCTCCGGCTCGGTGTCCAACGACCAGGCCAAGGAGATTTTCGGCGAGTGGAAGGAGCCGAAGCCCTACATCCGGATCGTGCCCCAGCCGCGCGAACCCGTGGGCTCCTAAGCGCCGGAGCGTCCGCGAGCATTCCCGGGGAAGCTCGATGGTGCTCAAGCAGTACTACCTCGGTTGCCTGGCCCACGCCTCGTACCTGATCGCCGACGAGGCGTCCGGCCAGGCGGCCGTGGTCGACCCGCAGCGTGACGTCGGGCAGTACCTTGAGGACGCCGGCGCTCTGGGGTGCCGGATCGGGCATGTGTTCCTGACCCACTTCCACGCCGACTTCGTGGCCGGGCACCTTGAGTTGCGCGAGCGTGCCGGCGCGGTCATCCACCTCGGTGCGCGGGCGGACGCCGAGTACCCGTTCTCGCCGATGGGCGATGGGGACACGGTCACGCTGGGGGCGATCCGTCTGACCGTGCTCGAGACGCCGGGGCATTCGCCGGAGTCGATCTCGATTCTCGTGTATGACCCCGCGGACGGCGCCGTGCAGCCAACCGCGGTTCTAACCGGGGACACGCTGTTCATCGGCGACGTCGGGCGCCCCGACCTGCGCGGCGCGCTCGGCTGGAGCGCGGAGGAGCTCGCGGGCATGCTGTACGACTCGCTGCACGACAAGCTCGCGCGGCTCCCCGGCGACACGCTGGTTTATCCCGCCCACGGCGCGGGATCGCTCTGCGGCAAGAGCCTGTCCAGCGAGACGGTGTCCACGATCGGGGTTCAGCGCGCCTACAACTACGCGCTGGCGCCGATGAGCCGCGAGCGGTTTGTCGAGGTGGTCACGACTGACCTGCCCGATGCGCCCGCTTACTTCACCTACGACGCCGTCCTCAACACGCGTGAGCGCCCGACGCTGGATCAGGCGCTGGCCCGTGAGCTGCGCCCGCTGGCGCTCGAGCAGGCCCTCGCGCTCGCCGCGGACGGCGCGCAGCTGCTCGACACGAGGGAGGGATCCAGGTTCGAGGGCGCGCATTTGAAGGGGAGCATCAACGTCGGGCTGGGCGGTAGCTATGCCACGTGGTGCGGGACGCTGCTCGACCCGGAGCGACCAATCGTGCTGATCGCCGAGCCCGGCCGCGAGGCCGAGGCGGCGACGCGGCTGGGGCGGATCGCGTTCGACACCGTCGCCGGCTATCTGGGTGGCGGGATGCGGGCGCTGGTCGACCGGCCCGGGCTCGTGGCGCGGATCGAGCGGATCACGGCCGGATCCCTCGCCGAGCAACTGGCAGGCGACGAGCCGCCGCTGGTGATCGATGTTCGCGCCCCGGGCGAGTGGCGCGAGCGGCGGATCGACGTCGCGGTGAACATCCCGCTTTCGCGACTGCCGGAGCGGCTGGCCACCCTCCCGCGGGAGCGGTCGATCGTCGTCCACTGCGCGAGCGGCTATCGCTCGGCGATCGCAGCCAGTCTGCTCCAGCGTGAAGGGTGCGGGCGCGTGTCGGACCTGGTCGGCGGCCTCGCGGCGTGGCGGGACGACTAGTTTTCGCGGCGGGGCCGGTCGAGCTCCCGGGCGGACGACGCGACGGGGAGAAGCCAGAGGAAGCCGAGCGTGGCCCCGCCGACGGCGATCCAGAGCGTGGGGCGAACTCCCACCAGGGTCGCCAAACCGCCTGCGGTCAGGGCGCCGAGCGGGCGCGTCCCGAAGTTGACCGCCTGGAAGGCCCCCGTGACCCGGGCGCGCAGTGAATCGGGGATGGCCGCGGCGAAGATCGAGCCCAGGCTGATGTCGAACACCATGACGCCGACGTCCGAGGCGAACTCGGCGATGAACAGCATCCCGAGGACGGCGGCCTTCGAGCCACCCGCCAATGGCACCAGCCCCAGCGGGGCGGTGAAGACGAAGGCGCCGACGGCACATGTCCAGCCGAGGCCGAGGCCGGCGGACAGCCGCTTCGCCAGGGCCGCGCCGACCAGCCCGCCGACCGCACCCGCACCGAGCACGACTCCCAGGACGCCCGCATCAACGTGCAGCGTCCGCACGGCGTACAGCACGAACAGCGTCACGAAGGCGGTCGTGAAGAAGTTGACGGTTGCGCAGGCACACAGGCAGGCCCTGATGAAGGGCGAGCTCGCGATGAACCTCGCACCCGCCGCCAGGGCGCCCTCGGTCGGGGCGGCCGGCGGTGGCTCCTCGACACGGATTCGCCGCAGAAGGGCCGCCGAGCCCAGGAACGAGACGGCGTCCGCGGCGATCGCGAACGGCGCGGTCAGCCACTGCACGAGCAAGCCGCTGATGCTGGGGCCGCCGACGAGCGAGAGCGCCCGGCTGCCGTAGATGAGGGAATTGCCCTCCACGTAACGGTCCGGCGGTACGAGCGCGACGAACAGCGTGCTGTCGGCGACGTTGAACAGGACGCTCAGGGCGCCGGTGGCGAATGCGACCGCGTACAGCTGGGGCAACGTGAGCACCCCGAGGGCGTCGGCGACCGGCAGCGTCGCGAGCAGTCCGAACCGGCCGAGGTCGGCCGCAATCATCGCGGCCCGACGATGCCCGTGGCGATCGACCCATGCACCGGCGTGAACGCCGAACAGGAGGCTGGGCAGCCAGACCAGCGCGGTCAGGTAGCCCATCTCGGCCGCGTTCGCCTTGAGAACGAGCACCGCCGCGAGCGGCATCGCCAGCGAGGCGATCTGATCGCCGAACATCGAAATCGTCTGGGCGCTCCAGTACCGACGAAATGGTCGGTCGCGCAACAGGACCGGAATCCTGGCCCCGGCTTGCCGGCGCAACCGGGCGAGGTAGGCCTCAGCGGCGACGGCCACCGGCCCGATCCTCGGGCCCGGTCCCCTGAGCCGGGAACGCGAGGTGCAGATAGTTGATCTCCCGCGCGCCCGGTGGACGCAGCTCGGGCTTGGTCAGCCGATCGAGGTAGCGGTCCATCAGGGCCTGCTCCTCGCGCCCGAGCTCACGCAGCTCTTCCGCGGTGACCCAGACGAGCGTGTCGCCGAACTGCGCGGCCTCCTGCCATTCCTCGGGCTCGTTTTCGCGGTTCTCCAACCAACGGAGGAGCCACTCGAAGTACTTCTCCGCGAGCACCCCGCGGAGCAGGCCGCTGGCCGCCGCGAGCTCGGGACTGTCGGCGACGTCCGGCCAGCCCGTGAACATCGCGGAGGAGCGCCACGGCCGTTCCCGGCCCCTTCCACCGCCGGCCTCTTCGATCAGCCCGTATTTGGCCAGCTGGCGCAGATGAAATGACGTGCTCCCGGAGCTCTCGCCGATCAGCTCGGCGGCCTGGGTGGCGGTGAGCGGCCCCCAGCGCCGCAGCAGGCCGACGAGCTCCAGCCGGATCGGATGCGCAAGGGCGCGCAGGGCCCGCGGATCGGTCAGACGCTGGACGTTCCTGGCAGGTGGGTCGTTCGCCATAAATGCAAAGATACCTTTGCAAAGAAAGCTTTGCAAGTCTGTCTTTGCAGCTGGGCGGCTCAGGCAGCAGTCGTCGGCGAACGCCTCTCCTACGACGCGGCCTCCGCGAAGAAAAGTAAGTAACAAGTGGGAGCGCGCTCAGCCGGCGCGCAATCAGGACGCTAGCCGCGCAGCGCGAAGTAGAGCACCGAGGCGCTCAGCGCGGTGACAGGGGCCAGCGCTGCGTTCACCGCCCACTGGACGAACGCCCGGCCCACCGACCCGAGCGACGAGGCGGCCAGGCCGGCCCCGATACTGATCACCGCCACCGCGAGGAAGACGACCGCGATCACCGCGAAAACGTTCCAGCCGTTGCCCCGCACCAACTCGCGGCTGCGGCCAAAGGCGGCAAAGATCCCGGGCCGCTCGAGCACGGTGACCGGCGCGACGACCGACCAGATGACCACCAGAATCAATCCCGGGATGATCAGCAGCACGAAGCCGATGCTGACCGATATCCCGAACAGGATCGACACGGCAGCCAGCGGCCAGAAGACCGGCTCCACGCTGCGCATAAGGCCGAGGACCGAGTGGTCGCGGTGACCGTCCTGGATGTCCTGGACCAGCTTCACCACCATCCCCTGGTAAAGGATGCTGAGCGCCCAGAACACGACCAGGACGGCGAGGCTGGCTGCGCTGCCGACCAGGAAGTAGATGACGAACTGGAGGGCGTAGAGCGCGACGGCCGTGCTGACCAGGACCGAGAACTGGTCCCGGTAGAGCTCCCAGATCCGGGCGACGATAGCCCCGGGGCTGATCGGTTGCACGCTCATGGCCGGAAGTGTTTCAGAGCGAGTCGGCTCACGTGCTACGCCGGGCCGTGACCTCGATCTCGATCCGCATCCGCGAATCGACCAGGCCGGCGATCAGCGCTGTGCTCGCCGGCAAGATCTCTCCGAAGTACTCGCGCAGAACCGGCCAGCAGTCGGGGAAGTCCTCCGCCCGCGGCAGGATGTAGGTGGTGCGGACGACGTCGGCGAGGGAGAAGCCCGCCTCGGTTAGAGCAGCGCTGATGTTCTCGAGAGTCTGCCGGGCCTGCTGTGCGACATCGTCCGAGATCGTCATGGTCGCGTAATCGAACCCGGTCGTGCCGGAGACGAAGGCCCACTCACCGTCGACGACGACGCGTGAGTACCCCACGTCCCGTTCGAACCGCGAACCGGTAGAGATCAGGCGACGGGTCATATACGAATGCTCGCACCCGTGCCCTTCGGATGTTCAGCTCGCCGGGTGCCAGCCTTGACCGTCGCGCTTGACCTGTCCCTCTGACGCAAGCCGGGGGAGAACTCGGTACAGATAGTTCGGCTGGATCTTCATCGCTTGGGCGATCTGCGGGATCGTGATACCTGGCCGTTGGCGAACCAGTTCCAACGTCTGCGCCGCTCGGGTGTTCCCACCTCGCCGGGTGGACCCTGCTCGCGTTCTGGGGGTGGGGCGCCGGGCCGTGCGAGTGCGGGTGGCGCGCGACCGCGTCGTCCGACGCGTGGTGGCGCGCGTCGTGCCGCGAGGGCGACCCGGCCCCCGACGTGTACCGGTCAGAGCGGAGCGCGCCGCCTCGAGCCGGGACACCTCGTCCTGCAACTCACGCAGCCGTTCGTCGATGTTCTTCACCGCTGTGTCGACAAACCCGGGCATGAAAGCCTCCTTAACTTCGATCGAAAGTGACGATCAACGATACAACGCAGTCACTCGCGTGAAACGGACCGCGAGCTCTTGCACGATTGCTTGCGAGATGGTTAGTGTGACGTCCCAGCGGCCTGCACGCAGGCCATCGCTCGCTCGGCGAGGGCCGTGATCGTCAAACTCGGATTCACACCGACGTTTGCGGGTACGGCAGAACCGTCGCAGACGAGCAGGTTCCGGTACCCGAACACGCGATTCTCCGAGTCGACGACGCCGCTCTCTGGATCGCGTCCGATCGCGGCGCCGCCGAGTATGTGTGCGGTACTCGGGATTGCCAACAGTGCCTCGGTCACGACAGCCTGCGGTGTCCCGCCGATCCGCTTCTGGATCCACTCGGCGGCCCGGTACGCACCGAGAATCTTGTCCGGATTGGGGCTCCTCGGATCCTGTTCGGTCGTTAGGACGACGTTACCGTTGGGCCACCGGCGCTTGACCTTCAACCGCATCGCGTTGTCCAGGGTCTGCATCACCAATAGGATCATGGTCCGCCGCGACCATCCCCGTACGCGTATCGTCCGGACCGCGGCGATCGGGTGACGCGCGATGTTCGCGATCAGGTACAGCGGCTGGTTGCCGCGTCCCCCGCTCTCGGTCATCAGCGTGTAGAGCAGCGATTGCGAATCCGCGCCGGCGCCGTAGGTGACGGGCTCGATGTGCGTGTCGGGATCGGGATAGATGCTCGAGGTGATCGCGACGCCCCGGGTGAAATCGCGACTGTCGTCCGGAGCGGTGACCGCGAGGATCGACTCGCTGTTGGTCCGCACGAGGTAGCCGAGCCGATCGGAGACGTTCGGCAGTGACCCGCGCAGCTTGGAACTGAACAGCAGCCGGTTCGTACCCAGGGGCCCGGCGGCCACGACCACACCTCTCGCGCTCAGCACCTGGCGGTCGCGGGATAGCCAGGCGCCGGAGCGCTCGTGCGTCACGGCATATCCGTCTGATCCGTCCGGCGCACGGAGCGGGCGGATGTCGATGGCGGTTCGTTCGGGTCGAATCTCAACACCGTGACGCTCGGCGAAGTACAGGTAGTTCTTCACCAACGTGTTCTTCGCGCCGTACCGGCAGCCGACCATGCACTGCCCACAGCGCAGGCAGCCGGTACGGTCGGGCCCGTTGCCACCGAAGAATGGGTCCGGAACGACTCTGCCCTCCTCGCCCAGAAACACGCCGACGCGCGTCTTGGCGTACGTCTCGCCGAACCCGTGCTGCTCCGCGTACTCCTTCAGCAACAGATCCGCCGGAGTGTCCTGGTCGTATGCGGTAACGCCGAGCATGCGCTCGGCCTCCTCGTAGTGAGGTGCGAGCTCGCGCTCCCAGTCGGCGAGCCCCACGATCTGAGGATCACGGTAGAACGCGGGTCGCGCGCGATACAGCGTGTTGGCGTAGCCGAGTGAGCCACCGCCGACGCCACACCCCGACGCGACGAACACGTCCTTGAACAGGGTCAACCGGAAGATCCCCTTGAGTCCCAACTTGGGCATCCAGTAGTAGCGGGCAGCCTCCCAGGTCGTCTTCGCGAACTCATCGTCCGCGAACCGGCGCCCACATTCGAGCACCGCGACGCGGTAACCCTTTTCCGCGAGGCGTAGTGCGCTCACGGACCCGCCGAACCCGGAGCCGATCACCAACCAGTCGAAATCGGGACGCTCGGCGGCCATGGTGTCGGCACTTTACGAGGCCATGCGACTCGGTGTGGAGTCAGCCCGAAATCACGATCTGATTTGCTCAAGCCGTGCTCGAGCAAGCCGCTGGGCTGTCTTCACATGCGCTGCAAGCGATCGCCGAGCTCGAGGCGCGGGTCGTCGAGGCCGACGGGGGCCGCTTGAAGCTGGAGTGGCGCGCACTGCGCAGCCGCAGCGGTGAGCGCGTTGAGGACCTGTTGTGGTGGGAGGGCGACAGCCTGCTCGGCTTCCTCGGCATCTACGGGTACGGATCCACGATCGAGCTGGCCGGCATGGTCGCGCCCGACGCTCGCCGGCGCGGCATCGCGACCGCGCTGTTGGATGCGGCGGCCCCGCTGTGCCGCGAACGCGGATGCCGCGAGGCGCTGCTGATCGTGCCGCGAGCGTCCACGGCCGGGAAGCGTCTGGCGTTGCGCCGCGGTGCAGTACTGCATCACTCAGAGCATGCGCTGGTGCTCACGGGGGAACCGAACAGCGGGCCACACGATCCGACGCTCGGCGTTCGCCCGGCCACGGTGACCGATGTTCCCTTCATCTCCCGCCTGCTCGAAATCGGCTTTGGGCACCCCGCGCCCGATGATCTGGTCGGACGGCTGAACCTGCCGGACGAGCGGGTCGTGATCATCGAGCTGCGCGGCTCGGCGGTCGGGACGCTGCGTTTGAACCGAGATGGGACGGGCGCGGGCATCTACGGCTTTGTCATCGATCCGCATTGGCAGGGACGGGGCCTCGGGCGTGATGCTTTGCGGTGCGTGTGCACCGAGCTGCGCGGCGAGGGCGCGCGTCGGATTGGACTGGAGGTGGCGGTCGACAACGACCGCGCCCTCGCGCTCTACCTGGCTGTCGGTTTCACGCCCGTCATCACCGAGGACTACTTAGCTCTGCCCCTGAGCTGAGTTGCGCGCGCGAGTCGTCGACCGCGCGGTTGATGTGGGCGATCAGCTCCGGGGATATGCGGTCGAGCCCCTTGCGGTCGTACCAGAGCGCGGCTGCGAGTCCGAGTGCGGTCCAGAACACAACTTCGCAGGCGAGGACGGTGAGCGATGTAGTCAAGCCCGCGTCACCGCGGGCGCCGAAATAGAGGATGGCGCGCGTCCCCAGAAGCGTGTTACGGAGTGGCTCGACGTGTCCGACGATCCGAAAGAACCCCGGGAGCGCCTGGATCGGGACGGTTCCACCGGACGATGCGAGCGACAGGTACACGAGCAGGAGCACGGCCAGCAACTGGCCGATCGAACCGAAGATGGCGAGCAGCGCGAGCGTCCCCAGCCCGATCATCAGCGCGGCGAGGCTGAGCAGTCCCCACAACGCGATCACCTGGGGGGCGTACATGCCGAGGGCGCCGACGGTGACCAACAGTACGACGCCCGTTAGTACGGGGACGGCGACGGTTGCGATCGCAGCCTTCACCAGGAACGTCTGGGTCCGGTTGATCGGCATTGGGCGCCGCTGTGAGAACCGCGCCCCCAGCTGCGACGGCGCATAGCCGAGCGCGCTGTCGACCGACGAGTTGATGAGCGTCGCGCCGACAAAGCCGCCGATCAGGGCGAGCAGCGCGATGTAGAAGGCGGACAGACCGAGGGCCGAGTGATCGGGCAGTGGGCGGTATGTGGTACTGGTCAGCGTGATTGGGTCCTTGACCCGGCTGTCCAGGACCGGATTGGCTTTGCTGGCCGTCGTGGCCACGGCCGAGAGGTGAGTCCCGATCTGCGGTGAGATCTTGGCGATGGCCGGAGTGATGACCCCGCTCGCGAGACTCACGCCCAGTGTGCCCAGGCGCGTGTTCTCTTGGAGCTGCACCGCGGCGGTCGCTGGGGGCGTGGTCCCCGGCGTGGTGATGCCCGCAGCGAGCAGCGCCGACCGCGTGAGTGTTGCCGGGACGACGAGCGTCGCGTATGCGCCGCCCTTGTCCATCTCGGCTTGGGCCTGGTGCAAGGAGGCGGGCATGAGCTTCAACCGGCTGCTCACCGCGGAGGTGTGCTCGAGCGAGCTCGTGAGGCTGGCACCGACATTCATCTGGTGTCCGTCGACGGTCGCGCCCGAGTCCTGTTCGACGATCATCACGGGCAGGCCGCGCATATGCCCCGTCGGGTTGATGACCGAGCCGAAGTACGCCGCCGCCATCAGCGCGGCGAATACGCTCGCGGTCAGGATCGGCACGATCCAGATCTTCCTGGCCCGCAGAACCTGCTTGGCCTGTACGTACAGAGTTGGGCTCGATGTTGAAGGCTCGATCATGGCGACAGCGTCGCGGTAGACACGCGGCACGTCCTCCGTAACGCACTACGTATTTTGCGGCGGGCCACTACTCAGAGGTCGCGACCGGCGGCTTCAATGACGCAGGCGCACGCGATCACCGGGCTGGAGCGTCGACGGCTTGAGATTTGCGTTGAGCTGCTCGAGGGTCGTGATGTTGATTCCGGTACTGGCGGCGATGGAGCCGAACGACTGGCCGGACTGCACGACCCAGAACATCGGTCCCGGCGGCTTGGGTTTGGGCCTCGCGGGCTTGGGCGGATAGCGCCACAGGTTCAGGCGCTCCCCGGGGGCGAGGGCCAACGGATTGACGTCGGGGTTGTAGGCCTGTAGCAGTTCGACCGAAACTCCTGTCGCCGCGGAGATCTGGGCAAACGTGTCGCCGGGACGTACCGTCCAGTACGGAGGCACCCGTCGCTGCGCGGCCGGACGCGCCTTGGTGGAGCCCGTGTGCGAGCCGCTGGAAGGGGAGCTGACGATGAGAAATACCGCGGCCGCGATCGCCAGGAGCACGGCGGGGGCAAGCAAGCGCGCAAAGATCCGGCCCCGTCGCCGGGCAGTGGGTGCGCGCTGCACGATTGTTCCCACCTTCGCACCGACTGATTGCTTCTCGACTACTTGGAACTGTGGCGCATCGGCGTTGATTTGCCAAGGGCGGAAATGCCGGTCACAAAAGTTGGGCTGACGCGGCGCACAATCCCCGCTGCGCGAGCGGCCCCGTAACCCGCGACACATCGGGGCTCGGCAGCGTGCCCCGTCCGCTGCCGAGCCCGGGAGACCGGAATTTCCGCTAGTGGAGACCGGTGATCGCGAGCACCTCGCCTGGAGGGTTGTCCGTCGCGCTGCTCGTGCCGTTGTTGGCCACGTACACCGTCCCGTCCGGGGCGACCGCGACGCCGGTCGGCTCGGTCAGCGTCACCGACGTCGGCAGCGAGACGGTGCTCACCTGTGTGCCGTCGCGAGTGATCTCAACCAGGGCGCCGGGCGTCGCCGGAGCCCCCAGCAGGCCGGCGGTGCTCAGCTCGGTGGCGTACAGCCGGCCTCGGGGTCCGAACGCCAGCGCTGTCACCGCGCTCAACCCGGTCGCCCAAACCTGCGGCTGCTGACCGGGGACGACCCGGTAGATCACCGCGTCGCCGGGATCCGAGGGCACGCCGTTCAGCGTGCTGACGTACAGAGCGCCGCCCGGTCCGACCGCGACGGCCGTCGGCACTGCCTGGGCGGCGGTCGGGTTGAAGGGCAGCTCGAGGAACGGCGGCGGTGTCTCGTTCTCGGTCGGGAATCGAGCCAGCAGGCTGATCTGTCCCCGCGGTGTGACGTACAGCAGCGAGTTCGCCGCTGCGTCCGTGAGCACATAGCCGCCCCGGTACGGGATGGCGTCATACGGATCGGAGTCGTAGGGCGTCTCGCCCGGTACGCCGTTGGCGGGCAGCGTCTGCGGATGGGCGGCGGCGAAGTCAGCCACCTTGGCCGACACGAACGGGTTGAGTTGGAACGTCCCGAACGTAGTCGCCGCCGGGCCGGGGAGGTTATTCGTGCCGTTGCTGTTGACGAGTTCGTCCTGGTAGACGATCGAGAGTTGACCGAACCAGCCGACGCTGACCGCCGCCGGCCCGAGCGCCTCGCCGCTCGCGATCACGGACGGAAGACCGCTCGCGACCACGCGGACGTGATGGCCCTGGATCAGCGCGACGGCGGCGGTCGGACCCTCGCAATATGGAATCGTCGGCGTCGGCGGACCCTGAAGCGGGGGACCCGGTACGCAGTCGATCCCGCCCGTGCCGGACTCGGCGACGTACACGCCCTGGAGCGTGTAGGTCAGGTGCTTCGGTGAGTTCAGTCCGCTGGCCACTACGGCGACCTTGGGCGCGGCCGGCGCCGACGCGCCGGGCCAGTCGCGTCCCCTCGCGACCGCGGATGAGACCGCCACGGCAGTGCCGCAGAGCAACACCAGTGTCCACGACAGCCCGATCATCAACATGCGTCGTCGCAATCGTTCCTCCTTAGGTTGATGACGCCCCGCGACGCGGCCTCCCCGCGCCAGCCGTGAAACCGGGCGGCAGTCTATGTCGGGGGGCCCACCGACGTGTGACCAGAGCGTTGGCCCGCGGTCATGAGCGGAGCCACTCGAGTAGGTCGGCGTTGATCGTTTCGGCCTGTGTGGTCGGCATGCCGTGCGGGAAGCCGTGATAGGTCTTCAGCGTCCCGTTCTGCACGAGCTTGGCTGACAGCGGCCCGGAGTCGGCGTACGGGACGATCTGGTCGTCGTCGCCGTGCATGACGAGCACGGGCACCGAGATCTTCTTCAGGTCTTCGGTGAAATCGGTCTGGGAGAACGCGACGATGCCGTCGTAGTGGGCCTTGGCCGCGCCCGTCATGCCCTGGCGCCACCAGTTCTCGATGATTGCCTCGACGGGCTCCACTCCCGGGCGGTTAAAGCCGTAGAACGGCCCCGATGCCAGGTTGCGGTAGAAGACCGAGCGGTTGGCGGCCAGCTGCGCCTGGAGATCGTCGAACACGCTCTTGGGCAGCCCGCCCGGATTGGCCTCGGTCTTGACCATGATCGGCGGGACCGAGCTGATCAGCACCGCTCTCGCCACCCGGCTCTCACCGTGCCGGGCGATGTAGTGCGCGACCTCGCCACCGCCGGTCGAATGGCCGACGTGGATCGCGTCGTGCAGATCGAGATGCTCGGTGACGGCGGCCAGGTCATCGGCGTAATGATCCATGTCGTGACCGTCGCCGCCCTGGCTCGAGCGACCATGCCCGCGTCGGTCGGCAGCGACCACGCGATAGCCGTTCTGGAGGAAGAACAGCATCTGCGTGTCCCAATCGTCGCTGGACAGTGGCCAGCCATGGCTGAACACGATCGGCTGGCCGGATCCCCAATCCTTGAAGAAGATCTTGGTGCCGTCGCTGGTGGTGACTGTCGGCATGAATGACCCCCGTTTGTTAGTCGGTTGATGCGGAAAGCTCCGGGCCAGTGCGCACCTCCCACCGCTACCCCACACAATGCATTGCACCGGAATCCAGGGCTGCTCGCGCCCATGACGACCGCCCCGTACTCTGAGTTGTCAAACGAGGCGAGGGGTGAAAAGGTGGTTGTCGCATGAGCCCTTCCGGATCCCGCCCGCACTCGTTTGAGTCGCTGCGGCGCCTGCCGGTGGTCGGTCGCGCGATGGACTGGGGCCTCGGTCCGAGCGCCGCGTCGGCGGTGACGCGCCGGGCGGAGGCGAGAATCGCCGGGTTGAAGGTGACCGAGTCGGTGTGCCCATTCTGCGCCGTGGGGTGCGGCCAGCTGGTGTACACGCGGGGCGGCGAGCTGGTCGACATCGAGGGCAATCCGCGCTCGCCGATCAACCAGGGGACGTTGTGCCCGAAGGGTGCTTCGTCGCGGCAGCTCGTGCAGCAGCCGGGTCGGCTGACGAAGGTGAGGTACCGCGCGCCGGGCGCCACTACGTGGCAGGAACTGGAGCTCGAGGGGGCGATGGACATGATCGCCGACCGGGTGATCGCGGCACGTGAGAGCGGCTGGCAGGACACCGATCGCCACGGCTGGAGAGTCGATCGCACGCTCGGGTTCGCGCACCTGGGCGGAGCGACGCTCGACAACGAGGAGAACTACCTGATCAAGAAGCTATTCGCCGCGATGGGGGCAATCCAGATCGAGAACCAGGCGCGGATATGACACAGCTCCACGGTCCCCGGTCTGGGGTCCTCGTTCGGTCGCGGCGGCGCCACCAACTTCCAGCAGGACCTCCAGAACTCGGACTGCATCGTGATCGAAGGCGGCAACATGGCCGAGGCACACCCGGTCGGGTTCCGGTGGGTGATGAAGGCCAAGGAGCGGGGGGCGCGGGTCATTCACGTCGACCCGCGGTACGGCCGCACCAGCCAGCTGGCTGACACGTACGTCCCGATCCGGGCGGGGACGGATGTCGCCTTCCTCGGCGGAGTGATCCGCCACGTGATCGAGACCGAGTCCTACTTCAGGGAATACGTCGTCAACTACACGAACGCCGCGACGATCGTGTGCGACGCGTTCCGCGACACCGAAGACCTCGATGGGCTGTTCTCAGGCTTCGACCCCGACAGGAGCAGCTACGACCCGGCCAGCTGGGGCTACGAGGACTGCGCGGTCGGCTTCTCGCCTGGCGTCGAGGAGCACGCCACGCAGGCATTCAGTGAGCACACCGGCGCGGGCATGGACCTCGGCAGCGTCAGGCACGACGACACGCTCGAGGATCCGCGCTGCGTGTTCCAGGTCTTGCGCCGTCACTTCAGCCGCTACACGCCGGAAATGGTCCAGCGAATCTGCGGGATCTCGCACGAGCAGTTCATCGCGGTCGCGGACGCGCTGATCGCCAACTCGGGCCGCGAGCGCACGAGCATGTTCTGCTACGCGAACGGGTGGACGCAGCATTCCGAGGCCGTGCAGATGATCCGCAGCGCGGCGATTCTCCAGCTGCTGCTCGGCAATGTCGGACGGCCCGGGGGCGGGATCATGGCCATGCGCGGGCACGCGTCGATCCAAGGGTCGACCGACATCCCGACCTTGTATGACCTGCTGCCCGGCTACCTGCACATGCCGCGCACCCGCGAGGGTCACCTGACACTCAAGGAGTACATCGGCGGAGAGCGGCCGGATCGTGGCTGGTGGTCGCATTTCGACGCCTACATCGTCTCGCTCCTGAAGGCGTGGTTCGGCGAGGCGGCGAGCAAGGACAACGACTACGGCTTCGGCTGGCTGCCCAAGCTGACCGGCAACCATTCGCACTTCTCGACCATGCTCCGCGCGCTCGATGGTGGGGTGGAGGGCCTGTTCGTGATGGGGCAGAACCCGGCGGTGGGGTCTCAGCACTCGGGCCTCCAGCGCCGCGCGCTGGCCAAGCTGAAGTGGCTCGTCGTGCGGGACATGGCGGAGATCGAGACCGCGACGTTCTGGCGCGATTCTCCGGAGGTCCAGTCGGGCGAGCTCCGCCCCGAGGAGATCGAGACCGAGGTGTTCCTGATGCCGGCGGCCTCGCACATCGAGAAAGAGGGCACGTTCACGAATACCCAGCGGCTCGTGCAGTTCCGCGACAAGGCCCTGCACCCGCCCGGCGACGCGCGTTCGGAGCTGTGGTTCATGCACCACCTGGCCAAACGCGTCAAGACGCACTACGCCGCGTCGCAACGCGGGCGCGACTGGCCGATCGTGAACCTGAGGTGGGACTACCCCGAGCACGGCGGGATCCGCGAGCCCGACGTCGAGGCCGTGATGAAGGAGATCAACGGCTACGACGTCGAGACGGGCAACCCCGTTGCCTCGTTCGACGCGCTGCGCAACGACGGCTCGACCGCGTGCGGCTGCTGGATCTACTCCGGTATCTACAAGGACGGCGTCAATCAGGCGCGGCGGCGAGATCCCGGCGACGTCGACGCTCCGGGCGGGATCGTCTCGCCGGAGTGGGCGTGGGCGTGGCCCGCGAACCGCCGGATCCTGTACAACCGGGCGAGCGCCGACCTGGAGGGCAGACCGTGGTCCGAACGCAAGCGCTACGTGTGGTGGGACGAGCGCGAGGAGAAGTGGACGGGCTACGACGTTCCCGACTTCCCGATCACAAAGCGGCCCGACTACCAGGCGCCGCCGGACGCCCACGGGATGGACGCGATCTCCGGCTCGGACCCGTTCATCATGATGGTGGACGGTCGGGGCTGGCTGTATTCGCCGAGTGGCCTGCTCGACGGCCCGATGCCGACCCACTACGAGCCGCTCGAGTCGCCGATGGCGAACGTTCTGTACCCGAAGCTGGACGGGAGTCCGGCGGCGATCCGCTGGCACCGGCCCGAGAATCCTTACCACGCGCCCGGCGACCCGCGCTACCCGCTGGTCGCGACGACCTTCCGCCTGACCGAGCACCACACGGCCGGTGGGATGAGCCGCACCGTCCCGTGGCTGGTCGAGCTCCAGCCCGAGATGTTCGCCGAGATCGACCCGCAGCTAGCCGCCGACCGGGGAATCGAGGACGGCGGCTGGATGACGATTGTCACCGAACGGGCGGAGATCGAGGCGCGCGCCAAGGTCACCGACCGGATCCGGCCGCTGCGCGTGGACGGCCGGGTGATTCACCAGGTGGCGCTGCCCTGGCACTGGGGCTACAGCGGACTGTCACGCGGTGACACGGCGAACGAGTTGGTTGCCCTGTCCGGCGATCCAAACGTCTCGATCCAGGACGATAAGGCGTTCACGTGTGATGTGCGAGCCGGTCGCAGACGGGGTGCGAGCACCGCGCGGCTGGCCGGCATCGGACTCGCCGAGCACCACGTCGGCCCGGACCAGGACGACCCGCTGGCGGAGAACCCCAAGGCGGCGAGCGCATGAGCACCAGCGTCCCCGACACCGAGATCGCCGTCCACCGGGCCGGCGCGCAGCGGATGGGCTTCTTCACCGACACCTCGGTGTGCATCGGCTGCAAGGCGTGCGAGGTCGCGTGCAAGCAGTGGAACGATCTCCCCGCGGACGGCTCACGGTCGGGCAAGGACGTCTCGTACGACCACACGGGCGATCTGAGTGGCTCGACCTGGCGCCACGTCCGGTTCGTCGAGTTGTTCGAGCCATCGCCGCTGTTGAAGGAGGAGGCTCAGCGCGCGCTCGACGCGGGGGCCGGAGGCCAGCTGCCTGCGATTCCGGCCGCAGGCACGGTCGACGTCGCCGAGGCGGTGGGCAAGATGGGCGATTGGGTGTTCATGTCCGATGTCTGCAAGCACTGCACGAACGCGGGCTGTCTCGACGCCTGCCCGACCGGCGCGCTGATTCGCACCGAGCATCAGACGGTCGTGCTCCAGCCCGACGTCTGCAACGGGTGCGGCTACTGCGTCCCCGCGTGCCCGTTCGGCGTGGTCGACCGCGACCCCGAAGACGGGCGCGCCGGCAAGTGCACGCTCTGTTATGACCGCCTCGAGGACGGACTCGAGCCGGCGTGCGCGAAGTCGTGCCCGACCGACTCGATCCAGTTCGGCCCTCACGACGAGCTCGTCGAGCTTGCCTCGCGCCGGGTCGCCGAGTTGCACTCGCGCGGCATCGGGGGCGCCTACCTGTACGGCGCCGGCGATGAGCCCGAGGACCAGCTCGCGGGGGGACTGGGGGCGTTCTTCCTGTTGACCGAGCCACCCGAGCGCTACGGATTGCCCGCCAACGCAGACTCGCCGGTGCAGGAGAACGTGGTCCCGGCGACGGTGGCCGCCGTCGGAGCGGGTCTGCTCGCGACCGCGGGTGTCGTCCTCGCGTTCGCCACGGCCGCACGCCGCGGGCGCGGCACGCGCGCAGGGGCTAGCTGGTGAGCCGCGAGCACCGCTGGGAGGCGAGTCTCGAGCACGGCGGGGAGCCCGCGGAGCTGGCCTCAGAGCACGGGCCGCCGGACACTGCGCACGGCCGCGCGACGGAGTGGGTGGCCGACCACGACACGGAAACCCGCGACAGTGCCGCGGCGCTGGGCACGCGCGGGGGCCCCGGGGCGTGGAACGCGGCCGAGGCTGGGGAGCCGGTCGCGCTTGCCCGTCCCGGCTTCGGCGACGCGCGATGGTCGTTTCTCTACAACCGGCGCGACACCGAGTACGCCGCCGCCGTGCCCGCTCGCGGGCAGGTCGCGGCGGCAAACCGGCGGATGCGCGACGCGCCGGTCTCCGACGTCCGCGGGCCGATCATCCATGCGCCGCTTTGGAAATGGCAGGTCGCGACCTACTTCTGGCTCGGCGGAATGGCATCCGGCACGGCGTTCGTCGCGCTGGCCTGTGACGCCGCCGGCGACCACCGCTCGGCCGCGATCGCCCGCAAGGTCGCGCTCGGTGTCGTCGCGCCCGGGCCCCTCTTGTTGATCGACGATCTCGGTCGCCCGGAGCGATTCCTGAACATGACGAGGATCTTCAAGCCGCGCTCGCCGATGAATACTGGCTCCTGGTGCCTGGTGGCGTTCAGCAGCTCGGGCGCGCTGGCGGTCGCGGCGGATCTGGTCCGGCGCCCGAAGGTCGCCCGCGCGGCCGGGGCGCTGACGGCAGTGCTCGGCAGCTATCTCGGGTCCTACACGGGTGTGCTGCTCGCTTGCACCGCGGTCCCGGTGTGGGGGCGCAGCCGCACGGTCCTCGGACCGGCATTCGTCGCGACCGCGACCGCCACCGGCGCGGCAGCCACGCGCCTGGTGCTCGTGGCGAGCGGCTTGCCCAGCGGCCATCCAACCCGCCGGGCGCTCGGCACGATCGAGACCGCGTCGATGCTGACCGAGCTCTCCATCTCGGCGCTCGGCGAACGCCGCCTCGGCGATGCCGGCGACGCGCTCAGCCGCGGGCGCCCGGGTCTCTACTTCCGCACCGCCAAGACGCTTGTCGCGATCGGTATCTCGCTGCGGCTGGTCGCGCGCCGCACCGGCCCGCGTGAGCACGAGCTCGCGAGCTTCATGTACCTGGCGGCCGGTCTGCTGTTTCGCTTTGCCTGGGTCTATGCGGGAAGGGAATCCGCCAGGGACGACGCGGTCGTAGCCACGACTGCTCGTGACGCGTCAACGCCGCCCGACGGCCGGGGGCAGGTGTGGCAGGAGCGCGCCCTGTCGTCCCGGCGCTCACCCTTGCCGATTCCCGATGTCGTCCGGCGCGCGTACGGCGAGGCCGTCAGGCGCACCAGCCTGGCGGTCGAGCGGCGGATACGTCGCTGAGCCTACGATGCGTGGTGTGAGTGCCCAACGAGTACCGGGCGGGGTGGTGCACAAGCTGCCCGGGGACCTGCGCGAGGCCCTGGTCGCCAACGCCACCGCGCTAGAAGCCTGGAAGGACATCACGCCCCTGGCTCGCAACGAGTTCATCTGCTGGGTGCAGGACGCCAAGCAGGCGAGCACACGTGAGCGCCGCATCCGGCGCACCCAGGAGGAGCTCGAGGAGGGCATGCGCCGGCCGTGCTGCTGGCCGGGGTGCAAGCACCGCGAACGCAACGGCAGGTAGCCGTCCGTCCGGCTTGACGTGCACCCGCCCGGCTGCATATCGTTAATGCAGCCAAATGGCTGCCTATCGAGCTGAGACCGACGACGTGTTCCGAGCGCTGGCCGATCCCGGCCGGCGCCGCCTACTCGACAGCCTCAACGCGCGCGGCGGGCAGACGCTTCGCGAGCTGTGTGCCGACATGGAGATGGCACGTCAGTCGGTGAGCAAACACCTCGCGGTGCTCGAGGGAGCGCAGCTCGTGAGCACCGTCTGGCGCGGCCGGGAGAAGCTCCATTACCTCAACCCCGCCCCCATAAACGAGATCTCCGAACGCTGGATCGACCAGTACGACCGCGATCGCGTCCGCGCCCTGTCAGACCTGAAACGAGCCCTGGAGGATCACCCCATGGACAAGCCGTCCTTCGTCTACACGACCTACATTCGCACCACGCCCGAGCGTCTATGGCTGGCGCTGACCGACCCGGCGTTCACTGAGCGCTACTGGGGACTCGCGCTTGAATCGGATTGGACCACCGGCTCGACCTTCGCAGTCCACCAGTGGGGAGTGACGATGGCCGACCCGGAACAGGTGATCCTCGAGTCAGAGCCCTACCGCCGGCTGTCCTACACGTGGCACACCTTCACACCCGAATGGAGGGAGGTTGTCCGGGAGCGGATCGGGTTCCCCGAGGAGTTCCTCGAGCGCGTCGCCGCGGAACCGCGCTCGAGGGTCACCTTCGAGATCGAGGAGCTCGGCGAGCTGGTCAAGCTCACCGTCGTGCACGACGGGTTCGAGCCCGGAAGTGCGGTGCTGGCAACGATCAGTCAAGGCTGGCCCCACATCCTCTCCAACCTCAAGACGCTGCTCGAGACCGGCGAGACATTGCCACCGCCGGCGGCTCCCGCCGCCGGGAGCGCGTCCGGGTCGCGAGCGTGAGCGTCTCCGGACGCACGGGTTGGCCGGCGCGCCGGCCTGAGATATGGTGAGCGGCGGACATGAGCCTCGACCTTGCTCTGGTCAGCTTTGACGGCATCAACTCGGCCGCCAAGGCGTACTCGGCGGCGCGCGCGCGTGCGGGAGCGGCGGCATGGACCTCAGAAGTGGGGTTCGTGGAACATCACGCAAATGGCCACCTGGTACTGCGAGGCACGTTCGCCGGCCACTACGTCGACGACGACGAGGCGCTCCATATCTCCGAGCGTGGAGCGGCGGAGGGCGGGGCGGGTGGCGCGGTGCTCGGCGCACTGTTGGCTGGGCCGCTTGGATTTGCGCTCGGGACGGTCCTGGGCGCGACGATCGGCTCGCAGGTGGGAACGCCGAGCGAGCGGGACGCCGAGCCGCAAGTGCTCGTCGATCGGGTTCGCGACGCGATACCGCGTTCGGGCTCGGCGATCGTCTTGATCGCGGATGCAACTGAAGTCGACGACATGATCGCTGCGGTCGGTGACGCCGGCGGACAACTGACGCGCAAGGCCCTCACCCCCGAGGA
>DATJUA010000059.1:0-7478 GCA_035502815.1 Solirubrobacteraceae bacterium | reverse complement strand
GCTGGACCGGATGGGCGGCTTCCGCAAGGCGCTGCCGTTCACGTTCGTGTGCTTCGTGGTGGGCGGGTTGGCGTTGAGCGGCATGCCTCCGTTCTCGGGCTGGCTGTCCAAGGACGACATCCTCGCGTTCGCCGATCACCGAGCCCGCCGACATGAACAACAGCGCCTTGAAGAAGGCGTGGGTCATCAGGTGAAACAGCCCCGCGGAGTACGCGCCGAGCGAGACCCCCATGATCATGTAGCCGATCTGCGACATCGTCGAGTAGGCGATCACGCGTTTGAGGTCGGTCTGCACGATCGCCACGGTGGCGGCGATCAGCAGCGTCACGCAGCCGCCGATCGCGCCCACGTCGGCCGCGGTCTGCCCCCACTCGAACAGCACGTGCATGCGCGCGATCAGGTACACGCCGGCCGTGACCATGGTGGCGGCGTGGATCAGCGCCGAGACCGGGGTCGGGCCCTCCATGGCGTCCGGGAGCCAGGTGTGGAGCGGTACCTGCGCCGACTTCGCGAAGGCGCCGACGAGCAGCAGTAGGCAGGCGGCCACGATCGGCGTGCCGTTGCGCGCGAAGTCGTGGTGGACCGACTTGAAGACGGGCAGGAACTGAACCGTGTGCGTGTGCTGGAAGATGATGAAGGTGGCGATCACGAGCCCGACGTCGCCCACCGTGTTGATCACGAACGCCTTAATCCCGGCGCCGGTCGCGGTGGTGCGCCGGTACCAGAACGAGATCAACAGGTAAGAGGCGGCCCCGACGAACGCCCAGCCGACGATCAGGAGCAGGAAGTTGCCGGCCAGGATCAGCAGCAGCATCGAGAACACGAAGTAGTTCAGGTAGCTGAAGTACCGGCTGAAGCCCCGGTCACGCGTCAGGTAGGTGACCGAGTACAGGTGAATCAGCGTCGACACGCCGGAGACGATCAGGATCATGAACACCGACAGCGGGTCGACCAGGATCTGTAGCTTCGCGTCGACGCCCGCGGAGACGTCGTAGTTCCACAGAGTCGCCGTGAACTCGCGATGGTCGGGCGCGAAGCTGAGCAGCTTGGCGAACGCGATCACCGAGAACACGAACGACAGCGCGATCGCCAGCGTGCCGATCCAGCCGGCGCTGCGGCCGGGCCACAGCCGGTATCCGAGCGCGATCGCGATGCACCCGACGAGCGGGCACAGCAATACGAGCCAGCCGGCGGTGGTGGCGCTCATCAGCGGCGCCGGATGGGTTGGGTGGACGGGTAGGTGGCGCGGCGCCGGCATGCATAAGCTGTCATTCGAGGCCGCACGGTGGGACCGTGGCAGGTCTTGCACGTCCCACGTGCATAAGCTGCCACGGTCGGCTCCGCAGGCGCCGAATGGCAGGTTATGCACGTCGGACGGCGGCGATCGCGACCCCCGCGGGTGGGGCAATGGCGAGCACCGTCGCGCGCGAGCACCGAGCTAAAAATCAAAGTCATCCGTGCAACTCGTTGAGCTCGTCGACGTCGATCGGGAGGCGCCGGCGGTAGATCGCGACGACCAGCCCGAGCCCGACAGTCACCTCGCAGGCGGCCACGACCATCACGATCAGCGCGAACACCTGGCCGTCCTCGCCGCCCCACATGCGCGAGAAGGCGACGAGGGCGAGGTTCGCGCCGTTCAGCATCAGCTCGAGGCAGAGCAGGATCACCAGCGGGTTGCGCCGGACGAGCACGCCACCGCCGCCGATCGAGAAGATCAGCGCCGAGACGACCAGGTACCAGCCGATCGCCACTACCAGCCGCCCTCGGGTTCGTTCCCGACTCGCTCGGCCTCGATCGCGTAATCCTCGTCCTGGGTGGCGGGACGAACGCCGGCGCCCTCGGCCATCGTCCCCGTGTACGCCGGTCGCCGGACCGTGAACAGGAACTCGTCGATCCGCTCCCCCTCGGCCTCGAGCCCGCGCCGGCGCCGGGCCAGCACGACCGCACCGACCGCCGCCACGAGCAGCAGGATCGAGGCGAGCTCGAACGGGAACAGATACTGGGTCAGGAACAGGCGGCCGAGGTGGGCCGGCGTGCCGAAGCCGGGGACATACGCCGCGCCGTGCGAGGACACGCCCGACAACCCCGCCCCGAGCATCGCGATGCACAACTCGATCGCGAGTGCGAGCGCGAACAGCGGCCCCAGCACGCGCAGCACGGCGCCGCTGGTCAGACGCTCCCCGCCGCCGACGTAGGCCACCACGAACACGTACAGGACCATGACCGCGCCGGCGTACACGATCACCTGGGCCGCCGCGACGAACTCGGCGCGCAGCAGCAAGAACAGCGCCGCGAGCGAGACCAGGTGGATGGCCAGCGCCAGCACGCTGTAGAACGGATCGCGGAGCATCACCACGCCGATCGCGCCGCTCAGCGCGCCGATCGCGGCGATGAAGAAGATGATCGCGGTGAACACCACGGCTACTCGCCCTCCCGGCGCAGCGGCGTGCGCTCGATCGGCTCGGCCAGCAGCATCTCCTTCGTGAAGATCAGGTCGGAGCGCAGGTAGTCCGACATCTCGTAGTCGTGACCCATCGTGATCGCGTCGAACGGACAGGCCACCTCGCAGTACCCGCAGAAGATGCAGCGAGAGAGATTGATTTCGTATACGGCGGCGTAGCGCTCACCGGCCGACACCCGGTTCTCGGGCGTGTTCTCCGCCGCCACCACCCGGATGCAGTCGGCCGGACAGGCGGCGGCGCACAGCGAGCAGCCGACGCACTTCTCAAGGCCCGTGTCCTCGAAGCGGTGAAGCTTGTGGCGCCCGCGGAAGCGGGGATAGACGGGCGTCTTCTCCTCCGGATACTGGATCGTGGTCGGCCCCTCGAGGATCCGCGCGAACGTCGTCTTGAGGCCGCGCAGCGTCTCGCCGAAGGTGCGGTAGGCGCCGGCCAGAGGGCTCGCGGAGGGCGAGCGTATGACCTCGATCACGTCGTCGCCGACGTCGTAGGGACTCATGCCACCACCACTATCGCGGTCACGAGCAGGTTGAGCGTGGCCAGCGGCAGCAGGATCTTCCACCCGAATGACATCAGTTGGTCATACCGAAGGCGCGGCAGCGTCGCGCGGATCCAAATGAAAAAGCTGAACACGAGGAAGGTCTTGGCGAGCACGACGAACGGGTCGACCCATCCGGGAGGATGGATTCCGAACGGCATCAGCCACCCGCCGAAGAAGATCGTCACGGCGATCGCGGAGACCACGATCATGTTTGCGTACTCGGCGAACAGGAACGCGATGAACGGGGTGCCGCCGTACTCGGTGAAGTAGCCGATGATCTCGGAGTCGGCCTCGATCAGGTCAAACGGCGCGCGGTTCGTCTCCGCGAACGACGCCACGAGGTAGATCAGGAAGCCCGCGAGCTGGGGGATGAAGAACCACAGCCGGGCCTGGGCGTGGACGATCCCGGTCAGCGAGAGCGTCTGAGAAGTGATGACCACGCCGACAATCGCGAGGCTCTGGGATACCTCGTAGGAGATCAGCTGGGCGGCGCCGCGCATCGCGCCCAGGAAGGCGTACTTCGAGCCCGACGCCCAGCCGCCCAGCATGACTCCGTAGAACGAGATTCCGGCCAGGGCGAACACGTACAGCGGCCCGATCGAGACGTCGATCCCGTACAGGCCGACGCGTTCCCCGAAGATGTGCTGGACGTTGCCGAACGGGATCAGTGCCATCGCGGCCACCGCGGTGAGGATCGAGATCACGGGGGCGATCCGGTACAGGGCGCCGACCGAGGTCGACGTCCGGAACGGCTCCTTCATCGCGAACTTGACGATCTCGGCCATCGGCTGCAGGAGCCCGAAGGGGCCCACGCGGTTGGGGCCGTAGCGAGCCTGGAACCGGCCGAGCAGCTTGCGCTCGTACACGGTCAGGATCGGCAGAACCGCGAAGATCACTCCGAAGATCACGAGCGACTTGATGATCTGAACCCACCACGGCTCGAAGTAGTTGACGTCCGCGAAGGCGATCACCGTTTATGCACCTCGACCGTGGGCTCGGTGAACGCGTTGGCCGAGGCGTTGGGGATGCCGTCGGCCAGGAAGACCGTGCCCGCCACGACGCCGGTGCGCACGTGGGCGATACCCCGCAGGCGGGTTCCGTTCTGGGCGATCTCGACCGACTCGCCGGAGGCGACGCCGAGGCGGTTGGCGTCCTCGGGCGAGAGCTCGATCTGCTGCCGGGCGATGGTGAACTTGAGCGCTGGGGACACCTCGACCTCGGGCGAGGCCCAGATCGAGCGGTAGGTGCCGAGCCGCAGCGCGCCGTTGGTGGCCGCCGCCGGGGCTGCCCCGGTGCCGTCGGCTTTCGATGCCGACTCGGTGGAAGCGAGCTCGCCCGGAGAGGCGGCCGGAAACTCGGACGACGCGTCGCGTTGCTGCCAGCGCACGCCGCGCCCGCCGATCTCCTCGAGCGTCAGCCCGCCGTAGAAGGGCACCGCATCGACGAGCTGCCCGAACGCCATCGGCGAGGTCAGCACGCCGGTGTCCAGGCCGGCGCGCTTGGCCAGCTCGGCTACCGCCCACCAGCCGGAGCGGACCTGGCCGGGATGGGCGATCGCGGTGCGCAGGCGCTGGAGGCGGCCGTCGGGGTGCACGACCGTGCCCTCCTTCTCGGCGCTGGACTCGGCCGGGAAGATCACGTTGGCGTACTCGGCCAGGCCTTCGGTGAGGACGCTGGCGTGGGCCACGACCAGCCCGGCCCGCGCGAGCGCGCGCTCCCACAGCTCCCGGTCCGGCTGGTCGCGAATCGGGTCGGTCTGGAACAGGTAGAGGGCGCCGATGTCGCCGTCGGCGGCCGCCTGGGCGATCTCGCGAGCACTACGCCCGGGGCCTGGTCCGCTGCTATCGAGCTCGCCATAGCCGGGGCCGCGGTCCGGCAGGACGCCGGCCTCGCGCAGCCCGCGCCCGTTGGCGCCGGCCGGGATCTCGAGCAGCCCGGCGCCCTCGTGCTCGGCCAACCCGAGACGCTGGGCGATGCTGAGCAGTGCACGCAGCGCCGCGGGGTCGAGCCGGCGTTCACTCCACACGATCACGATGTCTTCGCCGCCGTCGCGCAGGTAACTCGCGAGCTCGGCCATCGCCGTGGTCTGCGGATCGCGCGCGGATGCCTTGCCTGCGAGCGCGGCGTCCAGAGCGGTCAGGAAGGCGGCCTCATCGCCGGGCGCGTAGCGGCGGATCAGCCCGGCATTGGGATCGAGCGCGCTCGGTCGCGCGGTGGCGATTGCCAGCCGCACGCGGTTGCGCCGCACGCCCTTGCGGATCCGCAGATCGAAGATCGGCGCGTCGTCCTGTGGCTCACAACCGACGAGGAGCACGGTGTGGGCGAACTCGAGATCGGGGACGGTGGCCTGCAACCCGGGTGCCGCGAGCGCGGTCGCGATCTCGGACGGGATGTGCGAGCCCTCGCGGGAGTCGATGTCGTTGGAGTTCAGGGCCTCGCGCATGAGGCGCTGGATCAGGAAGCCCTCCTCGTTGGTCGCCTGTCCGCCGACCAGCGCGCCGACCGATCCCTTGTGGCGGGCCAGACCGGCGGCGTCGCCCAGCGCGCGGTCCCAGGACACCGGCCGAAGCGTGCCGCCGTCGCGCACGAGGGGCTGGGTGATCCGCTCGTCGACGTGGATGGCCTGGTAGGCGAACCGGCCCTTGTCGCACATCCAGCCGTCGTCGACCTCGTCGTTGCCGCCCGGACCGCCGCCGGTGGCCGCGCCGGTGGCGTCGCGGCTGCGCACCCGCACGACCTTCTCGTCTCGGACGGTGAACTCGACGTTGCACTGAGACGGGCACAGCGTGCAGATCCCGCCGGCGCCCTCGATGTCCCAGGGTCGCGCCCGGAAGCGATAGGCCCGTGACGTCAAAGCGCCCACCGGGCACAGCTCGATGATGTTGCCGCTGAACGGGGCCACGTACGGGTGGCCGTCGTGCGTGCCGACGAACGTGTGCGCGCCGCGCTCCTCGAACACCAGCTGGTAATCCTCGGCGATCTCCTGCGAGAAGCGCACGCACCGGTAGCAGAGGATGCAGCGCTCGCGGTCGATCGCGATCAGGGGCGACAGGGCGAGCGGCTTCTCGAAGTGGCGCTTGGGCTCGATGAACCGCGAGCGGCCGAGACCCCACCCGAACGTGATGTCCTGGAGCGGGCACTCGCCGCCCTTGTCGCACACCGGGCAATCGAGCGGGTGGTTGACGAGCAGGAACTCGACGATGGCGTTCTGGGCCGTGTGAACGCGATCGGTCTGGGTGTGGACGACCATCCCGTCCTTGACGGCCGTCGAGCACGACGTCTGAAGCTTGGGGATCCCCTCGACCTCGACCAGGCACATCCGGCAGGCGCCGACCGGACTGCCGAGCTTGGGCTCGTAGCAGAAGTAGGGGATCTCGATGTCGCCCTGCTTGGCCGCGTCGACCAGCATCATGCCTTCCGGCGCGCGGACCTCGCGGCCGTCGATCGTCAGCTGGATGATTTTCTGCTGGGGGCGTGGCATGCGGTGGGGTGTTTTAGTGCACGGGGAACGGGCCCGCGTGCTCGTCCGCGACCCCAACCGGGATCACGTCCGCTAATTCCGCCCCCTCGGCGCGCTCACGCGCCGCTTCGATCTCGGCTTCCAGCTCTGACCGGAACTTCTCGACCATCGCGCCGATCGGCATCGCCATCGCGTCGCCCAGGACGCACAGGCAGTTGCCGATGATCTGCTCCTGGACCGAGGCCATGATGTCGAGGTCCATCGGGGTGGCCTCGCCCGACTCGATCCGGTCGATCATCTTCACCGTCCAGTTGGTGCCCTCCCGGCACGGCACGCACTTGCCGCACGACTCGTGGGCGTAGAACTTGGCCACCTTCTTGGCCACCTCGAGCACCGTGTGCGAGTCGTCGATGACGATCACGGCACCCGAGCCGATCATCGATCCGGCCTTGGCCATCGAGTCGAAGTCGTACGGGATGTCGAGGTCGTCCTTCGTCATCACGGGCGAGCTCGAGCCGCCCGGGAACCAGAGCTTGATCTCGCGTCCGGGTGGTGGACCGCCGGCCAGGTCGTAGATGAGCTCGCGTGACGGGATCCCGAGCTCGATCTCGTAGTTGCCCGGCCGCTGCACGTCGCCCGACACCGACACCACCTTCGTGCCGGTCGACGTCTCGGTTCCGAGCTTGGCGTACTCCTTGCCGCCCATCCGGATGATCGCCGGCACGGTGGCCAGCGTCTCGACGTTATTGATCAGCGTGGGCCCGTTGTACAGGCCCTCGATGGCCGGGAACGGCGGTTTCAGCCGCGGGTTGCCGCGCTTGCCCTCGAGCGAGTCGAGCAGGCCGGTCTCCTCGCCGCAGATGTAGGCGCCGGCCCCGCGGTGCAGCACGAGCGAGACGGTGTGGTCGGAGCCGAGGATCTTCTCGCCGATGTACCCCGCGTCGCGCGCCTCGGCGATCGCGGCCTCGAGGATGTCGGCCTGGTAGGCGTATTCGCCGCGGATGTAGATGAACGTGCG
>DATJUA010000058.1:0-25562 GCA_035502815.1 Solirubrobacteraceae bacterium | reverse complement strand
GAACCAGGGAGGCAGCATGGCAGACAGCGTTTATCGCGTGACCGAGGTGATCGGCGTCAGCAGCGAGTCGTGGGAAGCCGCCGCGCGCAACGCCGTCGAGACGGCGGCCAAGACGGTGCGCGATCTGCGCGTGGCCGAGGTGCTTCGCCAGGACGTGACGATCGAGAACGGCGCGCTCGTGAACTACCGGGTGCGCCTGGGCATCTCGTTCAAGTTCGAGTCGGGCGACTAAACCGAGGGGCGGCTGGCGCCCACTGGTTGTGTGGGCGTACGGCGGATGGGATCCTGTGGGCTTGTTCGAGCGATTCACCGAGCGAGCCCGGCAAGTCGTGGTCCTGGCCCGCGACGAGGCGGTCACGCTCAAGCACGACCACATCGGCACCGAGCACGTCCTGCTCGGGCTGCTGCGCGAGGGCGGAGGGATGGCCAGCCGAGTGCTCGCATCGCTCGACATCACGCTCGAGCGCACTCGGGGCGAGGTCGTGCGAATCGTCGGCATCGGCGGCCACGACGGCTCCGGTCAGATCCCGTTCACGGCGGAAACCAAGCGGGTCCTCGAGCGGTCGCTTCACGAGGCCCTCGTGCTCGGCCACAACTACATCGGGACCGAACACCTCCTGCTCGGCCTGATCTCGGTAAACGAGGGTCCGTCGGTCCGGATCCTGGCCGACATGAACGCCACTCCCGACGCGATCCGGGCCGAGACGCTACAGATGATCGCGCCGAGCCAGCCGGGCCCCGCGGAGGCCGCCGGCCCGGCAAATCCTGGTCGAGGCCCAGCGAACCCCGGCGCCGGCCCGGCGAATCCGGGGCACCGATCCGCCGAGGAGTGGTTTCACGTCGGTCCGGGGTCCGCCGCCCGCCGCATGCTGATGCTTGCCGGCGCGCGTGCCCTGGACGACGGTCGGTCGCTGATCGAGCCGACCGACGTGCTGCTCGCACTCACGCGCGACGAGCAGACCGGCCCGCTGCTGGCGCAGCTGGGCGTCGACGAAGCCGCGGTCCTCGAGGCGCTCAGGCGCCGGCCCCCGCACAACGGGCCGCCGGGTTAGCCGTCGGTGTCGCGCCGTCGCCGGCGGCGCGCCATGTCGATCTCGTTCGATGAGTCGATCTCGTGGCCCGCGGCACACCGCATCGAGATCTCGATCGGCTCGCCGCAGTCGTGGTGCAGCAGCTGCACCGGGCCACCCCGGTCATCGAGCCACCGGTCGCCCCAGCGCATCAGCGCGGCGAGCACGGGGAACAGGTCCGCTCCCTTTTCCGTGAGCCGGTACTGCTGTCGGGTGCGCTGGCCCGGTTCGCGGTAGTCCTCGCGTTCGAGCAGTCCCTCGTCGACCAGCTCGCGCAGACGAGCTGCCGTCGCGGGCTCGCTCAGCCCGACGCGCTGCGCGAAGTCGTCGAAGCGGGTCGTCCCGTAGAACGCCTCGCGCATGATCAGCAGCTCCGAACGGGTGCTCAGCACCCCGAGGGCCTTGGCGATCGTGCAGCGTTCGGCCGTCCACGACTCGCGCGGATCGAGTTCTCCGGTCAAATGAACTGTGGTCGACATGATCGGAATGATAGCTGACTGTTGACGACTTTAGCCAGCGTGCTAGGATGCCTGGCTATGTCGGTGCTAAGTCAGCGCGCGAACCGGTCCTCCTCGCCCAACCTCGTCCTGTTCATCGTCTGCGCCGGCGTCGTGCTGGCCAGCCTCGACCTGTTCATCGTCAACGTCGCGCTGCCGTCGATGGCCCGAAGCTTCGGCCAGCACGGGCTGGGCGACCTTTCCTGGGTCCTCAACGCCTACGCGATCGTGTACGCGTCGCTGCTCGTCCTGTTCGGCCGGCTGGCCGACCGCTACCGCCGCGAGCGAGGATTCCTGATCGGCGTCGGCGTGTTCGTCGCCGCCTCGGCGGCGTGCGCTGCCGCGACGAGCCTGCCCATGTTGATCGCGTTCCGCGTTCTACAGGCGGCCGGCGCAGCGCTGCTGACGCCGACCTCGCTCGGGCTGATCCTGGCCAGCTTCCCGCCCGAGCGGCGCCAGAGCGCGGTCCGCACGTGGACGGCGGTGGGCGGCTTCGCCGCGGCGCTCGGGCCGGCCGTGGGTGGCGTGCTCGTCGAGGCCAGCTGGCGCTGGGTCTTCCTGGTCAACGTCCCGATCGGCCTGGCTGCGCTGGCGGCCGGGTGGCTCCTGCTGCCAGAGGTTCCCGGTCACCCGATCCGCCGACCCGACGCGCTCGGCGCTCTGCTCGTCACGGGCGGCGTCGCCGCGCTCGCGCTCGGCCTGGTCCAGGGCGGCAGCTGGGGTTGGGGCGACACGCGAACGGTCTTGGTGCTCGCGCTGTCGGCCGTCTGCCTCGCCCTGTTCGCCGCGCACACCGCGCGCGCCCGCAACCCGCTGGTCGACCCCGCGCTGTTCAAGGCACGCGCGTTCACCGGCGCCTCGGCCGTCGCGGTCGTGTTCTCGATGGCGTTTGGCGCGATGCTCCTGTCCCGGGTGCTCTGGGCCCAGGACGTGTGGCACTGGTCGGCGCTCGCCACCGGGTTCTCGATCGTGCCCGGCCCGATCATGGTGCCGTTCTTCTCGTTCCTCGTCGCCGGCCGCATGATCGCGCGGTTCGGCGCGGGCATGGTGATCGCGACGGGCTCGGCGCTGTTCGCCGCCGGGATGGTGTGGATGGCCCTGGCGGCCGGGCTGCACCCCGACTACGTCGGCGAGGTTCTCGGCGGCATGATCCTGAGCGGCGCCGGGGTGGGCCTCACGCTGCCGACGCTGATGGGCACGGCCGCGTCTTCGCTTCCCCCGACGTCGTTCGCGACCGGGTCGGCGGTCGTCAACATGCTCCGCCAGGTGGGGCTCGCGATCGGCGTCGCGGTGTTCATCGCCGTGCTCGGATCGCCGGTGTCGCCGGCCGCCACGCTCGCCGCCTACCAGCGCAGCTGGCTGGTGACGGCGGCCATCGCGATGGCCGGCGGGGTGGTCGCGCTGGCGCTGCTCACGAACCGGCGGCGGGTCGTGGTCGAGGCACCGGCGGTCGCCACCAGCAACGGGTAGCGTGTGGGTCATGACGGTTGAACTGTCGGCGCCGAGCGAGTTCATGCGGCTGCTCGAGATCGAGTTCGCGGAACGCGGCCCGATTCGGGTCGCCGGCTCGATCGCCGCCGACGAGCGCCACCACCAGCCGTGGGGGCTCGTCCACGGCGGGCTGTACACGACGGCGATCGAGTCGTTCGCGACGACGGGCGCGTTCGAGGCGGTCAAGGACCAGGGAATGCAGGCGGTCGGGGTCTCGAACGCAACCGATTTCCTTCGCCCCCACCACGGCGGCAGGCTCGACGTCGTCGCCACGCCGGTCTTCCAGGGCCGGACCCAGCAGCTGTGGCAGGTCGAGATCCGCCGGCCGGACGATGGCAAGCTCGTGGCCCGGGGTCAGGTCAGGCTCCAGAACGTGCAGGCCGGCCGATGAGCGCGGCCGACGTCTCGACCGCCCGGAGCAAGACAGTCAGCTGGGAGGACCCATCGATCTCGGCGGCGGCGATGGCCTCGGTGTCCGGCCGCGAGCTGCTCGAGGCGATCGTCGACGGCCGGCTGCCCCGTCCGCCGATGGCCGGCCTGATCGACGCGCGCCTGACGTCGGTCGGCGAGGGCGTCGTCGTATTCGAGTGCACGCCCGACGAGTCGACCTACAACCCGATCGGTCTCGTCCACGGTGGCCTGCTATGCACGCTGCTTGACTCGGCCGCGGGCTGCGCCGTGCATTCACTGCTCCCGGCCGGCGTCAGCTACTCCTCGATCGAGATCAAGGTCAGCTTCCTCGCCCCGGTGCGGGCGGACAGCGGGACGCTCGAGGTGGAGGGCCGCGCGCTGCGGGTCGGGCGGCAGGTCGCGTTCGCCGAGGCCCACGCCCGGACGCAGGACGGCAAGCTGGTCGGACACGCCACCAGCTCGCTGGCAGTGATGCGCCCCTGATCCGTGCGCGCCGGCGGTTAGCCGGATAACGGCACACTCGCGCGTTCGTCGCGGGCCGAGTGAGCCGTTGTCCGTGCCAGGGCCGGGTGAACCGGCATTCACCGCCGGCGGGGGTGGTGAGTGAGCCGTTGTCCGGGTGGGATGGGTGGGGTGAGGATGGGCCGCCTGCGGCGGCGTCCGTGGGGCCGGGTCGCCCATCCTGTCCGGGGTCGCGATCCGGCCGCCGGGCACGGGCGCCGGGGGGACCGCGACCACGCCGGCTGGGCATGGACGCCCAGCCGAAAGGCCCCAGGGACGTCGAGCGCAGCGAGACCCAGAAATCCGCTACTCGTACTGAAGCGCCTGGAGGACGTTCAGCTTGCCCGCGCGGCGGGCGGGCCAGATCGCGGCGATCAGGCCGGCGATGACGGCGGCGATGATGAACACGATGAGCGTGCCGACCGGGACCGTGAACGTCCCGAAATTGATCGCGGCGCCGACGAGCAGGGCGAGCAGGATCCCGAGCGGGATCCCGAAGGCGGCGCCGAGCAGCGCGGTGATCACGCTCTCGTGGCGGATCATGCGCCGCACCTGGCGGCGACTCATGCCGACGGCACGCAACATGCCGAGCTCACGGGTGCGCTCGAACACGGTCAGCACGAGCGTGTTGACGATCCCGAACAGGCTGACCACGATCGACAGCGACAGCAGCACGTAGAGCAGGTTGAGCAGCGTGGTCAGCCCGGACAGCTGGTTGTTGATGAACTGCGACTTGGTCTGGACCTTCGCATCCGGGAAACCGGCCAGGGCCGAGTTCAGAGCGTTCGTGTTGGCCGCCGTGACGCCGCCCTGGATGTTCACGAACGAGTACAGGTTCTGCGGGTTCTGGTAGACGCGGTCGAACAGGGCCTGGGAGATCGAGACATCTCCGTACGGAGACGCCCCCTGGGGTGGGTTGGTGATCCCGATCAGCTTGAGATTCAGGAACTTGCCGGTGGGAGTCTCGACCGACAGCGGCGAGCCGACCTGGAGGTGCTGGGCCTTGGCGTAGGCCTTGTCGACGAACGCCCCGCTTGAGCCGAGCTGCGCCACGACCTGCTGGCTGCCGTGCGTCCAGTCGACCTTAATCGCCTGGGCCGCGTTCGGGGGGACGCCCGTGACGTTGATCGTGGAGCCGAATGCCTTGCCGTCGCCGGCGCGGATCCCGACCACCGACGTCACCCCGGAAACGTGCGTCGCGGCCTGTTCGGAGGCCAGGCCGATCGGCGAGAAGTTGTTGGTGGCGGTGATCGCGTAGTCGGCGATGAACGCCTTGTTGACGTTGGTCTTGAATCCCGTCCTCAGTCCCGCGGCGAGTACGCCGACGAGCGTGACCAGCGCGAGCCCGATCATCAGCGCCGACGCGGTCGAGGCCGTTCGGGCGGGATTGCGCGCCGAGTTGCCCTGGGCGAGCTTGCCCGCCGATCCACCGATCCGGCTCGCCGGCCAGCCCAACACGCGGACCAGTGGCGGCACGAGCAACGGGGCGAGCATGGCGACGCCGATGAACAGCGAGACCGCGCCGAGGCCGACGGCGATCAGGCGCAGGCCGGTCGACAGGCCGCTGGCCAGCAGGCCGACCAGCATCAGCGCGATCGCGGCCACGATCGTGGCGCCCGCTGCCTGCGTGCCGTACTTGGCCCACCTCGAGGGCGGCAGCAGGGCGCCCTCGCGGGCCGCAGCGATCGGTGCCACACGCGTCGCGCGGAGCGCGGGCCGGAGCGCGGCGAGCATCGTGATCACGATCCCGACCGCCAGGGCGACGATGATCGTCCGGGTCTTGAACACGGTGGACGTCGAGGGCAGGTTGATCCCGAACGAGACGAGCAGCGAGTTCAGGCCCTTGGCCAGGAGCAGCCCGAGGAACAGCCCGATGATCGAGGCCAGGGTGCCGATCACGAACGCCTCGATCAGCACCGAGCGCAGCACCTGCCGGCGCGTCGCGCCGAGCGTGCGCAGCGTGGCCAGCTCGCGCGTGCGCTGGGCGATCGTGATCGACAGCGTGTTGGCGATCACGAAGCTCCCGACGAACAGCGCGATGCCGCCGAACGCGAGCAGGAAGTCCTGGAAGATGTCGAGGAAACCGCTCGTGTCCTTGGTCGCCTGCTGGGCCTCCTGCTGACCCGTCTTGACCTGGGCGCTCGGGCCGAGCAGCGGCTTGATCTGGTTGACGACCTGCTGGGGCGAGTACCCGTTCTTGGCGGCGACGCTGATCGAGTCGTACTGCCCGACCTTGTTGAAAATCCGCTGAGCCTCGGAGAGCGTGAAGATGGCAATCGTGGCGCCCCCGAGCGACGACACGCCGCCGATTTGGACCGTTCCGACGATCCGGTACCGCTGGACGGGTCCGCGCGCGACGACGCCGATCTCGTCCCCGACCTTGTAGTCGTGCTTGCTCGCGGTCGACGCGTCGATATCGATCTCGTCCGCCGCGGCGGGGAAGCGCCCGCTCGTGAGCGTGAGCGGGTTGAAGTGCAGTCCCGCGGGCGAGTAGCTGTACGCCAGGCCGGGCGCGCCGCCGCTCGAGATCACCTTCCCGTTGCGGCCAACGAGCTGTGCGGTGTCCGAGATGCCACCCGAGGCCAGAGCGACGGACGGGAGCGCCTGCACCCGCGTCAGCAGCGAGGCCGGCAGCGATGGCGTGGTCGGGGAGTTGCCGTTGTTGCTCGACGAGATCGCGCTCTTGCCCGTGATCACCGCGTCGGAGTTCTTGTAGACCGTGGTGAATACCGTCGTGAACGCCGACTTGATCGTGTCGGTGAGGACGAACGTGCCGCTCACCATCGCGACGCCGATCACGATCGCGAACGCCGTCAGGGCGGCGCGCAGCTTGCGTCCGAGCAGGCCGCGGAGCGCGACCCTGGTCACGACTGGAGCGTGCTCATGACTTCGAGCACCTGACCCGCATCCGTATCGGTGAGCTCCTTGACGATCAGTCCGTCGGCGATGAACAGGATGCGGTCGGCGATCGCCGCCGCGCGCGCCTCGTGGGTCACCATCACGATCGTCTGGTGGTAGTCGCGCACCGAGTCGCGCAGCAGGTCGAGGATCTCGCCCCCCGTCTTGGAGTCGAGGTTGCCCGTGGGCTCGTCGGCGAACAAGATACTGGGCCGGTTCACCAGGGCGCGGGCGATCGCCACGCGCTGTTGCTGACCGCCTGAGAGCTCGGAGGGCCGGTGCTTGCGCCGCTCCGACAGCCCTGTCTTGGTCAGCAGCTCGTCGAGCCACTCGCGATCCGGCTTCTCGCCGGCGATCGAGAGCGGCAGCAGGACGTTCTCCTCCGCGGTCAACATCGGGAGCAGATTGAAGAACTGGAACACGAAGCCGATGTGATCGCGGCGCAGACGCGTGAGGTGGGCGTCATCGAGGTGGGTGATCTCGGTACCGGCAATCGTCACAGTGCCGCTCGTCGGCTGGTCGAGCCCGGCCAGGATGTGCATCAGCGTCGACTTGCCCGAACCCGACGGTCCCATGACCGCAACCAGCTGCGCCTGCTCGACGTCAAGCGACACACCGCGCAGCGCGTGGACCGCTGTGGCGCCCTCCCCATACTGACGCTCCAGGTCGCGCGCTTGGACGACCGCGCCGCCCCGTGAGGTCCCCGCGGTGGCGGTGACTTCGATTTCCTCCGCCGGCACGCCTGCGTGTATAGCAGGCATAACGTCCCAAGTAGAGGTCAGGGCAATACCAACTCGGGGTTTTTGCGAAGGACCAATGTGGTCATGTCGCTGTTATGACACCCCGGTCTTCACAAACTGTTCTCTTAACGCGATTTTCTTGAACTTCCCGGTGGCCGTGCGCGGGATCTCGTCCATGAACTCGACGCGCTCTGGAAGCTGCCACTTGGCGAAGTTGCCCGATAGATGCTCTCTCAGGTCGTCGGGGCTTGCGTCCTTGCCCTGCTTGAGCACGACGACCGCCAACGGGCGCTCGTCCCATTTTTCGTCGGGTATCGCGATGACCGCGGCCTCGGCTACCGATGGATGGGACATGAGCAGGTTCTCCATGTCAACCGAGGAGATCCACTCACCGCCGGACTTGACCAGGTCCTTGGAGCGGTCGGTGATGCGAATCGAGCCGGTCTGGTCGATCTTCACCACGTCGCCGGTCTGGAACCAGCCGTCCTCGGTGAACTTCTCCGAACCGGCGCCTCCGAAATAGGCGCAGGCCACAAACGGCCCGCGGACCTCGAGCTCGCCCATCGTCTCGTCGTCCCAAGGGATCAGCTCGCCGTCGTCGCCGCGGGCGCGGATGTCAACGAACGGCTGGGGATAACCCTGCCGCGCGCGGTAGTCGAATTTCTCGTCGTCCGACGCGTCGTCGAGCTCGGGGGGCAGGATCGCCGAGCTCGCCAGCGGCGAGGTCTCGGTCATGCCCCAGCCCTGAACAATCTCGAGGCCGTGCTTGGCGTAGCCCTCGATCATGCTCTTGGGCACGGCCGATCCGCCGACCAGGAGCCGGTGCACGCGGCTCAGGTCCCAGCGCTCCGGCTCGGTCTCGATCGCGTTCAGCATGGCCATCCACACCGTGGGCACACCGGCGGTGAGCGTGACGTGCTCGTCGGCCAGGAGGTCGAGCACGCTCTCGGCGTCGAGCTTCGGACCGGGCAGGACGAGGGATGCCCCGACCAGCGTCGCGGTGTAGGGGATGCCCCACGCGTTGGCGTGGAACATCGGCACGACAGGCAGCATCACGTCGCGCGCGGACACGTTCATCGCGCCGGGGAGCGCCGCGGCCATCGAATGCAGGACCAGCGCACGATGCGAGTACAGGACGCCCTTGGGCCGGCCGGTGGTGCCCGACGTGTAACAGATCGCGGCCGCCCGGCGTTCGTTGGGGTCGAGCCAGGTGGCCGGACCGTCGGCGTTTTTGAGCAGGGACTCGTACTCGAGCGTGTCGTCTGGCGTGTCGCCGGAGTGCGACACCACGATGACGTGCTCAAACTCGTGGCGGTCCTTGAAGGAGTCGAGCACCTTCAGCAGCGTCTGGTCGACGATGATCGCGCGGTCGTCCGCGTCGCCTGCGATGAACGCGAGCTCGTCCGGGTGCAGCCGCGGATTGAGCGTGTGGACGACCGCGCCCATCGCGGGCAGCGCGTAGTAGGCCTCGAGGTGCTCGGGCTGGTTCCACATCAGCGTCCCGACGCGGTCCCCCTCGTCGATGCCCAGGTTGGTTAGCGCAGCCGCGAGGCGGCGCGCGCGGCGGGCGCAGTCGCCCATGGTGGTGCGGTGCACGGCGCCGTCAGGCCGGCGGTAGGCCACCTTGCGCTCAGGGGTGAGCTGCTCGGCCCGCTCGACCAGCGCGGTCAGTGACAGCGGGTAGTCGTCCATCATCAGCCCGTTCAGCCTCGGCTCGCCCATGCTCTCCTCCTCGGGGGGTGTGCCCTACAGGATGGCGCGACTGCGGCGTGCGTGCGTGATCAGCGGGGAGACCCGCTAGGCGCTGTCGGCGACCAGGGCGGTGAAGAACTCGATGTCCTCGCGCTGGAGCTGGCAGATCTCGAGCCAGTGGCCCAGCTCGGCCGTCGTGTCGACGTAGCCCGCCCGGACGCGGTCGGGGATGACGAGGGTGTAGTCGACGCTCAGGTTCGCTTCGGCCAGAAGAGCGTTGACCCGGGCCCATTCCTCGTCGCCGGTCTGCATGAAGGTCGCTATGTGGTGGAGCCTGACCGCGAACTCTCCGTCTTCCGGGAGCGCTTGCGTGTAGAAGCCGATCTCGCCGGAAACGGGCTCGATCAGCTCGACGATCGTGCCGCCGCGCGAGCCCATCGCGAACTTCGCCTCGAACTCCGCCGGCTCGTCGCCGGCCAGGAATGTGCCGCCGGCGGGAAGCTTCAGGGTGTGCTCGAGGCCGAATCGGGCGGACATGAACTCGATCGCGCGATCGAGGTCGGTGGTCACGTAGCCGAACTGCCACACGTTCGCGAACAGGTCGGCCAGCCCGCGCACCGGACGGGGCGCGGCGAAGATTGGATTTGTCGGCGACGCCTGACGGCCGGGCCTTGGATCTGTGCCGCTGTTCACGCGACCAACTGCTCGCTGCGCCCGGCGCTCAGCTGGCCGCCCGCGCCCGAGTCGAGGTAGTCGGCCAGGCGCGTGGCCAGCGCCATGACCGTCAACGACGGGTTCACCGACAGCGTCCGCGGGAACAGCGAGCTGTCGCCCACGTACAGGCGCTTGACCTCGTGCGACTGGCCGTGCGTGTCGACGACGGAGTTCGCCGGGTCGGCGCCCATGCGGCAGGTGCCCTGCATGTGCGTCGTGGCCAGGCCCGACCACAGGATCTGGGTGGCGCCGGCCGCCTTCAGGACTCGGGTCGAAAACTCACGTGCGTTGTGGACGCGCTCGAGCTCGTTCGGCTGAAAGTCCGAGATGAACAGCTCGTTGCCGTTGACGTCGACGGTGACGCTGCCGTGGTTGTCGTCGTTGGCCATGTTGAGCAGGCCGATCCAGTGCCGGTACTTCTTCGCGGCGTCGACCAGCGGCTGTCCCCACATGGGCCCGTTCTCGTTACACAGCCCAGCCGCGAACCCGATCGGGTCCTGGACGGTGACCGCCTCGACCGCGAACCCGCCGTCCTCGTCGGCGGCGAAGTCGTAGCAGTGGCCGCTGATCGGCGCGACCATGTGGGCGTCCTGGGGCTCGTCGAACAGGCCGAACACGAAGTGCGCGGGGTGGAAGCCGAGGTGGCGTCCGATATTGGGGTTGGGGACGTTCGAGCGGATCAGGACCTGGGGGCTGCGAAGCGACCCGGCGGCGACCACGACGACGTCGGCATCGACCTCGTGCTGCCCGCCGGTCGTCTGGTCCGTGTACCGCACCCCGCTGGCAGCCAGACCGCCGTCGGCGGGGGCGATCAGGACCTGGTCCACGAACGAGTTCGGTCGGACGGTGAGCGCGCCCGAGAGCCAGTTGCGCTGGATATAGGTGTTCATCGTCGACTTGCCGGCGTTGGTCGGGCAGCCTTGCAGGCACGAGCCGCACTGTTCGCAGTTCTCGTCGACGTAGGCACGGACCGGCTCGAGCGTGGCGCCGACGGCTTCAAAGCCCTTCTTGGCCGTCTGCACGCACCGCTTGAGGTCCCAGTCGGTGGCCCGGTCGCGCACGCCGAGGTAGCGCTCGACGCGGTCGTAGTAGGGGTCGAGGTCGGTGGTCGAGATCGGCTCTTTGCGGTCGTTGGTCAGGCCGGTCGCGGCGTACCACTTGTCGAGCTCGCGCTGCGTCGCGCGCAGCGCCACCTTGGTGTTGATCGTGGTGCTGCCCCCGACGCAGCGGCCGGTGATCATGATGATCGGCCCGAGACCGGGATCGCCCGCCGGCATGGCGAAGCTGAGCGGCCACCAGTAGTCGTGCGCCGCCCGGCTCTCCCAGCGCACGAAGTCGGCGGCGACGAAGTGGCCCCCAGCTTCGAGCAGGAGGACGTTCCGCCCTTTTTGTGCGAGCTCGCCGGCGAGGACGCCGCCGCCGGCGCCGGAGCCGACCACCACGACCTCGTATCGCTCGCTCGAGGTCATGCTTGGACCCCCGCTGAGGCGCCACCGCCAGGCGCCGCCGAAAATCCCAAATACGACCAGTCCTTCTTGATCCGCATGGCCAGCGGCGAGTGGAAGTCGATCTCCTCGTAGGCGCTCGGGCCGGCGGCACCCGGAGCGAGGAAGTCGCTGTAGAAGGCCTCGATCGCGAGCGCGCGGATGAACTGGAACTCCGGCGTCGCGGCGTGCGGCTCGAGCCCCTCGGCCCCACGCGCCGCCGCCCCCTCCAGGAGATCGATCGCGTGGATCAGCCCGTCGCGCTGGGGCACGGGCATGTCGGCCATGATCGCGTCGATGTAGACGACCGGGCCGACCCGGGCGGACCCGGGGACGATCGTCTCGCACAGCCTCTCGAGCACACCGGCCCGGTGTGCGTCGAGATGCTTGAGCTGTGGGCTCATCTAGTGGCGACTCTACGCTCCGAGCGGGCCCTGGGGCATGCTTGTTTGGGCCGGGATGGTTGCCGATGCGTGCAACGCGGCCGGATGGCATCCTGGTCGGCAGGCATGAGCGACGAGGGAATCGATGCCCGCGTTCGAGCGCTCGCGGACCTGATCGTCCGGTTCGGGGCAAACGTCCAGGCCGGTCAGATCGTCGCGATCGGATCCGAGCCCGGCAAGGAGCGGCTGGCGCGCGCGGTCGCCGAGTCCGCCTACCGGGCGGGCGCCAAGTTCGTGGACCTGTCGGTGTTCGACATCCACGTCAAGCGCGCACGGATGGTGTACGCGGCCGAGGACACGCTGGAGTTCGTGCCGCCCTGGTACGGCCAGCGAATGCGCGCGCTCGGCGAGCTGCGCTGCGCCGTGGTCGCCCTGACCGGACCGGTCGCGCCGCGCATCATGGATGGAATCGACCCGGCGCGGCTCGGCCGTGACCTGCTCCCGCAGATCCGCGAGTCGATCGAGATCGCCAACCAGCAGACCACCAACTGGACGGCGGCTCCCTGTCCCACGCAGTCCTGGGCCGAGCTCCTGCACCCTGACCTCGCACGGGACGCGGCGCTCGCACGGCTCTGGGACGACGTGGCCTACGTCTGCCGGGTGGACGAGCAGGACCCGATCGCCGCGTGGGAGAGGCGCATGGACGGTCTGGTGTCCGTCGCCGGCAAGCTGGATGAGCTGGCGCTCGACGCGTTGCGCTTCGAAGGGCCCGGCACCGAGCTGACCGTTGGGCTGTTCCGAACGAGCCGCTGGCATTGCGCCCGGATCAGCACCGTGGACGGCATCGTCCACGCCCCGAATCTCCCGACCGAGGAGATCTTCACCACCCCCGATCCCGTGCGCGTGGACGGATGGGTGCGCTCGACCAAGCCACTGTTCGTGTCCGGGGCGATGGTGGACGGACTGCGCCTCCGGTTCGAGCGTGGCGTCGCGGTCGAGATCGAGGCCGAACGCGGGGCGGACACGCTGCGAGCGCTCGCTGGTCGCGATGCCGGCAGCGCGCGCCTGGGCGAGGTGGCGCTGGTCGATGGGGAAAGCCGAATCGGCGACCTCGACATGGTGTTCTACGACACCCTGCTCGACGAGAACGCGGCCAGCCACATCGCGCTCGGCGAGGGGTTCGACTTCACTGTTGGCGAGGAGGAGCAGCCGCGGATCAACCGCTCGGAGCTGCACATCGACTTCATGATCGGGTCCAACCAGGTGGCGGTGACGGGGATCGAGCCCGGCGGCGGGGAGGTCCCGCTGTTGCGCGGTGGCGCCTGGACGATCTAGCCAAGACACCTCGGGCCGCAGTACGGCACCGCCAGCAGGCCAGCAGTCAGGTCGCCGGACGGCCGGGCGGCCCGGCCTAGGGTCTTCAGGAGCAGCGGCAGCGGCCTCGGTCGATTTCCACCGCATCCGGCGCCCCGGGGGCGCTACGCTTGCCCCGCCGAACGGAGAGGTGCCGGAGCGGTTGAACGGGCGCGACTGGAAATCGCGTAACGGGGGTTGACCTCGTTCGGGGGTTCGAATCCCCCCCTCTCCGCTGTTTCGGCTGCAGCTTTCCGCGCTTCGGGGCTGCCTGGCGGGCGCAAGTTTTTCCCGCACAGAGCGGGGTCGCCAACCCCCCACTTGGGGGAGGGGGGCAAATTTTGTGAACGCTCTCAGGCAGATATGGGTAACGGTCGAAAAACCAGTCCCCTGTGGCTGGAAAATCTGTTTCCCTGCGGTCAGATCTAAGTGGGTTTCGCGCAATTTGCGAGATGTGGGAGGAGGTTTGCGGCTGCGCGCACGCCGGCGGAGATGGGATGCCGGAGCCAACTATTCGTCCAGCGCTACGCTTCGGCGTCACGCGTGGCCCAAGGACGGCCGACGGGGTCTACAACTTGCACAATTCTTCGGCGGGCGCTTCCGTTCCGCCTAGCCAGGAGATACGATCCGTACAGGGGCAATGAGGGGAATTAGCGATTTACGTCCAGCCTTGAGGCTAGTTCAGTCCGCGGTTGCCGAACCCGTCGAGTTCGCGTGGTTCTGCGGCCACTGCGCCGCGCCGTCACGCGGCGACGAACCGCCCTCGCCGATGGCTCGCGTGTGCCGTTCGTGCGGCCTCGGGGTGATGCTGGAGACCCGGCAGGACATCGTTCCGACCAACCGCGACGCCTTCCTGGTGATCGACAGCTCGTTGCTCGTTCAGGCCATGTCGCGGCGTGCCGAGTCGCTGCTCGGCGTGACCGAGGACAGCGCGGTCAATCGGCCCGTCGTCCAGCTCCTCGTCCCCGCCGACGCTGAGGCCGGACGGCCCGCCAGGTTCGCCGCCGCCCTCGCCGAGGCCGCCGCCGGCGCCGACGAGCCCGTAACCGCGTTCGTCCGCCCCTGGAACACCTTCGGCGTCCGGCTTCGCGCCCGGGTCGCCTCGTGCGGACCTCCTCGTGCCGCCCTCGTGGTCCTCGAGGATCATCAGGTCCGCGCGCTCCGCGTCGTCCGCTAAAGCGCCTTCCGCCCCGCCGGACGTCATCCGCCCCTCCCGGGTGCTCCCGGGTCCCATTCCGCTTCCTCCCGGTCACCCGGGCGCCGCAATTTCCGCCATTTCGCGAGCGCCACCCTCGCGCGCGCCACCCTCGCGCGCGCCACCCTCGCGCGCGCCAGCCTCGCGGGCGCCACCCTCGCGGGCGCTAACCCGACGGCGCCGGCGGCAGCACGGCCGGCGCGCCGTAGCCGACGAGCACCTCGGGCAGCGCGACCGACCCGTCTTCGCGCTGCCCGTTCTCGAGCAGCGCGATGATCGTGCGCCCCACCGCGACCGCGGTGCCGTTCAGCGTGTGGACGTGCTCGGGCCGGCCCTCGGCCGGGCGGTAGCGGATCCCGAGCCGGCGCGCCTGGTAGTCCGTCGTGTTTGAGGTCGATGTCAGCTCGCGGTAGCGCCCCTGCCCCGGAAGCCAGGCCTCACAGTCGTACTTCTTGGCCGCCGACGCACCCAGGTCATCCACGGCGATGGCGACCACGCGATACGGAATTGCCAGCTCACCCAGGATCGATTCCTCGATCGACAAGAGCAGCTCGTGCTCGGCGGGTCCCTCCGAAGGCAGCACGAACGAGAACATCTCGACCTTGTCGAACTGGTGCACCCGGAAGATGCCGCGGGTGTCCTTGCCGGCCGCCCCCGCCTCGCGGCGGAAGCACGTCGAGAACCCGGCGTAGCGCGCCGGCAGATCGGCCTCGGCCAGGATCTCGTCGTCGTGAAGTGACGCGAGCGCGACCTCCGAGGTGCCCACGAGGTAGAGATCGTCCTCGGGCAGCCGGTAGATCTGCTGCTCGGTGTCGGGGAGGAAGCCCGTCCCGTAAAGGGCCCGCTCGCGCACGAGCACCGGTGGCACCACGGGCTCGAAGCCGAAACCCCGCAGCTTCTCCAAAGCGAACCGCACGAGCGCGAACTCGAGCATCACGAGGTCGCCCATCAAATAAGCGAACCGAGAGCCGGACAGCCGTGCGCCGCGCTCCATGTCGATCCGCGGCCCGGCCAGGTCGAGGTGATCGCGCCCGGTGGCGCCGGGCTCGCCGACGATGCGAATCTCGGTGTCCTCGTCGGGGGCGTCGGGAGCGGGCAGGTTGGGCAGCGACGCCAGCGCATCATCGCGCTCAACCCGTACGGCGGTTTCGGAATCGCTGAGCGACCGACCGCGGGCAGCCAGCGACGCCAGCTCCTCACGCTCCTCCGGGGTGGGGGGCCCGCGCCGGCCACGGCTGGCGCGGTTCTGCTCGGCCTGAAGCTCCTCGAGCGCCGTTCGGATCTCACGCCAGCGCTGATCGAGCTCGAGCACGCGATCGACGGCCGCCCCCGCATCCGCCCCGCGGCGTGCAAGCGCCGCGCGCACGGCATCGGGTTCGCGGCGGATCAGCTGGATGTCGAGAACGCGCCCCTCCTAAGGGTTCGTGACTCGTGGACGGTCCGCGGCGATCAGGGCTTCTTCTTGACGACCGTCCCGGAGGTGTTGATCACCCACCAATAGCCTCCGTTCAGGTTGACACCCTGTCCGGCCGCGCTCCCGGGCGTCGTGTCGGCGACGTAGGTATAGAGCGGCCAGCCGTGGTAGGTGACGACGCTGCCGCCGGATGGATCGGGGTAGGAGCCGAGCAGCGCTGCCTTCACCCCTCCGATCCCCTGGGCCCGCGCGCCCGCGTGCACGAACAGGGGAGGCCAGATCGATGCGCAGCCGCCCGTGCAGGTCACCTTCGTGGCGTTGTCGGGCGCGAACGTGTAGAGCGTGTGTCCGGCGCTGTCGACGAGGATCGTTCCGAGGCCGGGAACGGCCTTGGCCGAGATCTTGACGGCCGGAGCAGTCGTGGACGTGGTCGAGGTCGAGCTCGGCGTGGTCGAGGTGGAGCTCGGCACAGTCGAGGTGGAGCCCGGCGTCGAGGTCACCGTGCCGGGCGAGGGCGTCGTCGTGCTGGTGGTGCTCGGGGCGAGCGCCTCCTGGATCGTCCCGATCGGCACCTGCTCGCACGGGGTCACCCCAGGCACCTTGGGCGCGGCGCGCCCCGAGTAGGTGGCGACGAACTCGGCGACGTCCTTCGCCTGCTGACCGACCACGATGTTCTGGGGCATGACCACGCCCGAGAAGCCGCCGTTCTCAATCGCGTACAGGACGCGGGCGACCGGGCGCTCGCAGCGGATGTCGAAGTTCGGGCCGTTGTTGAGCTGTGCGGTGCGGACATTCTGGGCCGATCCGTGTGTGGCGGCGAAGGACAGCGTGTGGCAGCCCGAGCAGCGCTGGTTGAACAGAACCGCGCCCTCATACAGGGCTGGTTGGGACTTCGGAACGCTGATCCTCTGGGTCCCGCACGCGGTCGCCAGGGCCACGACAGCAAACAACGCACCCGATAGGAGGACCTTGGCGGGTCGGCTCATTCGGGGCGGGATCATACGGAAGGACCGCCCGGCGGGACCCGGCCGGAAGCCTCGACCGCCGACGGGCCCCTCAGGTTCGGGCGCCGACGCGCCACCCGCGCCGGCGATCCCCTCAATCACGTGCGAATCCGCACCTGATCAGGTCCGGTCGGGCAGGACCCGCGGACCGCACGCCGAAGCAGTTAGGCGATCCCGGCGCCGGCACGACGTTCGCTTCAGCGCACCCCCAAGTCGCGATCGTCCTCCCGGCGGCAACCAGAGGGCCGGCGCCGGGGCCCTTCATCTGTCGCGACCGCCCTCGCGCCAGTGACCGCGACCGCGCTATAACGACGCACGGATGCCAGCGTTCGAGCCCGATCCCGAGCTGTTCCGCGAGGTATTCGGCCGGTTCGCCACGGGCGTCGCGGTGGTGACGAGCGCGGCCGGAACCGGTTCGGGCGGGATGACCGCGAACGCGGTCTGCTCGCTGTCGCTCGAGCCGCTGCTCGCGCTGGTGTGCTTCGAGAACAACGCCCGCACGCTGCCGATCGTGCGGGAGGCGGGGCGGTTCGGCGTCAACGTGCTCGCGGCCCATCAGGAGGACGTGGCACGCGTATTCGCCTCGAAGATGCCCGAGTCCGAGAAGCTCGACGGCGTACCCCACCGCTTCCGCGACGGCGTGCCGATCATCGACGGCGCCCTCTCCTGGGTCATTTGTGAGCTGCGGGAGCTGATCGCCGGCGGCGATCACACGATCGCGATCGGCGAGGTCGGGTCGATGGGGCTGGGCGACGGGGACCCGTTGCTCTGGTACGCCGGCCAGTACCACGACGTGCGGCTCCGAGTCGAGCGCTGATTTCCGGGGGGTCGGCGGCGCCTGACGGCGGCGCCTTAGCGCGGGGGTCGGCGGCGCCTGACGGCGGCGCCTTAGCCCGTCATCGCCGCCCGCCCGAGCAGCACGAAGTTCACGAGCGCCGCCAGCGCCATCACACCGATCTCGCGCCGCACGATCGAGACGACGACGGCTCGCTGCTCGTCGTCAGGCAACTCTCCCACCGCCTGGGCGGACTCGAACCCCCGGGCGTCGAGGATCATCTGGGTCGCGGACAGGCGCAACTGCTCGGCGATGAACGACACGAGGATGGGCAGGACGCCATAGATCAGGTGAAGCTGCGGGGGTTTGTGTCCGAGCAGCACGAGCACGCCACCGATCGCCATCTCCAGCACGATCAGGGCCTGAGAGGTTCGGAGCAGACGCCAGAACCAGACACTCGTCCGCACCCGCCACCAGCACCAGGCCCCCCACAGTCCGGCGGCTCCGGAGACGCCGATCACGACAAACGCGGCGACAAGGTGAACCTGCTTCATAATTGGATTGTCGGCGGCGCCTTAGCTGGGTATCAGTCCTGCGGCGGCAGCCGGTGGTCCGGCATCCGCACGAACTCCGGGCAACCTAATTAAGCGCAATCAGCACTAAGTAACACCGTGTTACAAGGTCGCCACAAGCAGTGATATAACGGATTGCCGTGCTTCGCGACTACCTGCCGGCGCTCGTCTTTCTGATCCTGGGGTCGTTGGTCGGGGTCCTGTTCGCGACGCTGAACCTGATCGTCGCGCGCCGGGCGCCGAATCGCTCCAAGATGGAACCATACGAGTGCGGCCTGCCATCGGAGGTCAGGGCCGGGTTCCGCTTCGGGATCAGCTTCTACCTGATCGCGATGTTGTTCATCTTGTTCGATATCGAGGTGATCTTCCTGTACCCGATCGCCGTCGAGCTACGGTCGTTCGGCAAGTTCGCGATGAGCGAGACGATCGTGTTCGTCGTGCTGCTGATGATCGCGTTCGGATACGTCTGGCGGAGAGGAGCGCTCGAATGGAGATAAAGCGCGAGCGAGTAAACGATCTGCGAGTGCGGCAGCGCACGGCCGTCGACATGCTTCGTGGCGACCTTCCCGATGAGGACCTCGAGCGCTACGTCGAGGAGCGCGTGATGACGACGACGGTCGACCGGGCCGTCGCGTGGGCACAGGGCAACTCGCTGTATCCGCTCACGTTCGGACTCGCGTGCTGCGCGATGGAGCAGATCCACGTTGTCGCCTCGCGCGTGGACATCGCGCGATTCGGCTTCGAGGCGTTCCGAGCCTCGCCCCGGCAGGCGGACCTGATCATGCTGTCCGGCCGGGTCTCGATCAAGATGGCTCCGGTAATCCGCCGGATCTGGGACCAGATGCTCGAGCCCAAGTGGGCGATCTCGATGGGCGCCTGCTGCTCCTCGATGGGTGTGTTCAACAATTACGCGCTCGTGCCCTCGGACAAGTTCATGCCGATCGCCGTGCATGTCCCGGGATGCCCGCCCCGACCCGAGGCGCTCATGCACGGGGTGCTCAGGCTGCGCGACAAGATCCAGGGCCACGCCCCCGACGGCTGGCGCGAGCGCTACGAAGCCGAGGGCACCGAGGAGGTCCTGCCGAGCCAGGACGCCCACCAGAGCGCCGACATCAACATCTTCAAGCCGGGAGACACCGCCGGTGCCTGACGCGACGGAGCTCGAGCTGATCGCCCAGGAGCTCCGCGACGCCGATAGCGAGACCGTCCTCGACACCGAGTTCTACCGTGGCCGCGCCGTGCTGGTGGCGAATCCCTCGCACGTCAAGTCGGTGCTCGAGCACGTGCGTTCGAAGGGCTACACCTTCCTCGCGAGCCTGCACGGCGTCGACTATTACCCCGACGAGCCACGTCTCGGCGTGCTCTACGAGATGCTCGACCGAACGCGCGTGGACCGGATCTCGGTCAAGGCGAGGGTCTCCACCGACGCTCCGCACATCGACTCGGTCGTCGAGATGTTTCCGGCGGCCAACTTTCCCGAGCGCGAGGTCTACGACATGTTCGGCGTGGTGTTCGACGGGCACCCGGACATGCGTCGCATCCTGATGCCCGAGGACTACGAGGGCCACCCCCAGCGGCGCGACTTTCCCGTGGGCGGCGAGCCGGTGCTGTTCACGTACAACGAAGAGCAGAGCTACGGGAAGTACATGTGAGCCTGACCGAGGGCTACCGCAAGCGCGAAGAGTCGATCACGTACTCGGCCGAGCCCGCCGGCACGGGCGAGACCCACGAACTGCTCACGCTCAATATCGGGCCGCACCACCCTTCGACACACGGTGTGCTGCGGCTGCTGGCGACGCTCGAAGGCGAGATCGTCCGCGACATCAAGCCGATCATCGGCTATGTCCACACCGGCATCGAGAAGACCGCCGAGGACAAGGCGTACTGGAAGGTCATCCCGGTGGTCGAGCGAATGGACTACTTGGGCTACTACTTCAACGCGATGGCGTTCTGCGGCGCGGTGGAGACGCTGCTGGGAATCGAGGTGCCTCCGCGCGCCCAGTACCTGCGGGTGATCCACCTCGAGCTGAACCGGATCGCGTCGCACCTCGTCTGGCTCGGTACGAGCGCGCTCGACCTCGGCGCGATCTCGATGTTCTGGTACTGCTACCGAGAACGGGAGCAGCTGCTCGACCTGTTCGAGATGTCCTCCGGGCAGCGGATGCACACGCGGTACTTTCAGGTCGGCGGCGTGATGGAGGACATCCCGCGCGGCTTCGAGGCGAAGCTGCGCCAGTTCCTCAAGATCATGCCGCCGCGCGCGGACCAGTACGCCGATCTGTTCGAGAAGAACCAGATCCTGCTCGAGCGGCTGCGCGGCACGGGCATCTGCGACAGGCAGACGCTGATCGACCTCGGCGTCACCGGCCCGCTCTTGCGCGCGACGGGCGACCCGTGGGACCTGCGCAAGGCCCATCCGTACTCGAGCTACGACCACTTCAACTTCAAGATCCCGGTCGGCACGGTCGGCGACAACTACGACCGCTTCCGTGTCCGCCACGCCGAGTTCTACGAGTCGGTCAAGATCATCCAGCAGGCGATCGACGGGCTGCCTGAGGGACCGCACATCACCACCGACCGCAAGGTGGCGTTGCCGCCCAGGCATGAGCTCGCCACGAGCATGGAGGCGCTGATCCATCACTTCAAGCTCGTGACCGAGGGCTTCCGGGTACCGCCGGGCGAGGCGTACTACCCGATTGAGGGACCCCGCGGTGAGCTCGGCTGCTTCGTCCGCGCCGACGGGTCGTCCAAGCCTGCGCGCGTGCATATGCGCGACCCGAGCTTCTCGAACCTCCAGGCGCTCGCGCCGATGGTCAAGGACGCGTACATCGCCGACCTGATCGCGACGCTCGCGATGCTCGACCCGATCCTCGGAGGCATCGACCGATGAGCGCCGGAGGTTTCCACCTGTGAGCGCCGGAGGTTTCACTCGATGAGCGCGACCGACCGCCCGGCCGTTCCCCGCTTCGGTCACGGCTCACGCGTACCGGGCTGGGACGAAGGGGTCGACCTGACCAAGGACGCGGCGACGATCCCCGACCCGGCGAGCACTCCCGTCCCGCCGCAGCTGAGGGAACAGATCGTCCAGGCCATGGCCAAGTACCCCGACCGGCGCTCGGCGGTGATCCCCGCCCTGCACGCCGCCCAAGAGGAGCACGGATGGATCTCTCCCGAGGCGATCGACCAGGTCTCCTCGGTGATGCGGGTGACGCCCGCCTACCTGACCTCGGTGGCGACCTTCTACGACATGTTCAAGACCGTCCCCAAGGGTCGGCACGACGTGTACGTGTGCACGAACATCTCTTGCTCGCTACTCGGCGCGGATGAGCTCCTGACGGAGATGCTCAAGGCGGCCGAGGGGCATGCGGACATTAACGTGGCCTCGTTCGAGTGTCTGGGCGCGTGCGACATCGCGCCGATGGCGTCGGTCGACGGGGTCTACGTCGGCCCGCTCGACGCCGACGACGCCCACCGGATCGTCGAGGACCTCGACGCCGGCCGGACCGTGCTCGACCACAAGCAGCTCCGCTACCGGCGCTCGACCGACCCCGGCGTCCTCGCTGAGGAGGCGGATTACTTCCCACCCGATCCGTCGAGCACCGACATGGCCGACACCGCCGGTCTCGGTCCCGAAGGGGACAATGTCGATCGGCCCGGTCCGACCGCGCCGATCGAGATGACTGAAGAGCAACCTTCCGAGCACCCCGAGTCCGGCCAGGTCACCGACCAGGACGAGCACCCGGCCGGACAGGAGGACCCCGAGTGAAGATCCTGCTGGACCGCATCGACGAGCCGGGCCTGAACACGCTGGCGGTCTACGAGCGCCGCGGCGGCTATCAGTCGCTGCGCAAGGCGCTGACCATGTCACCCGAGGACGTGACGCAGCAGATCATGGACGCGGGCATCCGCGGGCGCGGTGGCGCCGGCTTCCCGATGGGCCGCAAGGTCTCGTTCCTCCCCCGCGGCGACATGGACAAGTACCTGGTGTGCAACGCCGACGAGTCCGAGCCGGGCACGTTCAAGGACCGAGAGATCATGCAGAAGAACCCGCACATGCTGATCGAGGGGGTCCTGATCTCATCGTGGGCGGCCGGGACCACCCGCACGTTCATCTACATCCGCGGCGAATACGCCTACCAGGCCGACATCCTCGAGGCCGCGATCGCCGAGGCGCGCGACGCGGGGTACATCGGCGAGAAGATCCTCGGCTCCGATCACACCGTCTCGCTCGTGCTGCACCGCGGGGCCGGCGCCTACATCTGCGGCGAGGAGACCGGCCTGCTCGACTCGCTGGAGGGAAAGCGGGGCAACCCGCGCCTCAAGCCGCCGTTCCCCGCCGTCGAGGGGCTGTACGCCGGGCCGACGCTCATCAACAACGTCGAGACGCTGGCGACGCTGCCCGCGATCGTCAAGATGAGCGGCGCCGAGTACGCCAAGCTCGGCGTCGAGAACTCGACCGGCACCAAGCTCGTCTCGATCTCGGGCGACGTCAAGCGCCCCGGCAACTACGAGATCGAGCTCGGCACCTCGAGTCGCGAGCTGATCTACGGCCTCGCCGGCGGCCCCGATCCCGGACGCGAGGTGCTGCTGTGGTTCCCGGGCGGCTCGAGCTCGCCCGTGCTCACCGGCGACGATCTCGACATCCCCTACGACTTCGACTCGATGGCCAAGGCGGGCACGATGCTCGGCTCCGGCGCGATCATCGTCGCCGACGACTCGCGCCGCGTGCTCGACACCGCGCTCAAGGTGGCCAAGTTCTACGCGCACGAGTCCTGTGGCAAGTGCGTGCCCTGCCGGGAGGGGACCAACTGGACCCACAAGATGCTGCGGCGGATCTACACCGGCGAGGCGACGCCGATGGACCTCGACATCATGGCCTCGGTCCAGGAGCAGATCATCGGCAACTGCCTGTGCGTGCTCGGCGACGCGATGGCGATGCCGATCGGGTCGATCGTCCAGAAGTTCCGCCCCGAGCTCGAGGCCGAGATCGAGGAGGCGCGCCGGCGCAACTTCGGCAACGAGGCCGACGACATCGTCGCGCTCGGCGTCGCCGACGAGCTCGCCGGCCCGCTCCCGGTCCACTAGCCCCGCCGCACCACCAGCCCCAGCCGCAGCGCATCACAGTCCCCCGTTCCGCTTGACTACAGCACCGCGCCATGCCACGCCCTGAGCAGAAGACCATCCAGCTGACGATCGACGGCCGTGAGATCGAGGCCATCGAGGGCTCGATGCTCGTCGACGCCGCCAAGCAGGGCGACGTCGAGATCCCGTACTTCTGCTACGAGCCCAAGCTCGGCAATCCGGTCGGCGCGTGCCGCATGTGCCTGGTCGAGATCGAGGGGATCCCCAAGCTCCAGACGTCGTGCTCGACGCCGGTCAAGGACGGCATGGTCGTCCACACCCAGACCGAGCGCGTCCGCGACGCCCAGAACGCGATCGTCGAGTTCCTGCTCATCAACCACCCGCTCGACTGCCCGGTGTGCGACAAGGGCGGGGAGTGCCCGCTGCAGGACATCACGTTCGGCTGGGGGCTGGGCCGCAGCCGGATGATCGAGCCCAAGCGCCACTTCCAGAAGCCGCTCGCGCTCTCCCCGCTGGTGGCGATCGACCGCGAGCGCTGCATCCTGTGCTACCGCTGCGTGCGCTTCTCGCAGGAGATCGCCGAGGACTACCAGCTGATCTTCACCGACCGCGGCGCCGAGACCTACGTCGGCACCCACGACGGCCACCCGTACGTCGCCCCGTTCAGCGGCAACATCATCGAGCTGTGCCCGGTGGGCGCGCTCACCTCCCAGCCCTACCGCTTCCGCGCGCGGCCCTGGGACATCGAGGATGCCGGCGGCGTGTGCACGCTGTGCCCGGCCCAGTGCAACGTGTCGTTCACCGTCCGCGACGAGCGGGTGATGCGGGTGCTCTCGCGCGATCACGAGGGCAACCAGGAGGTCGACGACGGCTGGCTGTGCGACAAGGGCCGCTTCGCCTACCAGGCGATCCACTCCGACCAGCGGATCACGCGGCCGCTCGTGCGAGACGGCGACCAGCTGCGCGAGGTCTCGTGGGAGCGCGCGATGCAGACCGCGAGCGCGATCGCCAAGCACCCCGGGCGGATCGGCGCGCTCGTGGGCGGGCAGGCCTCCAACGAGGAGGGCTTTCTCCTGCAGACGATCCTGCGCGAGGGCCTGGGCTCGCACGACATCGACTCGCGGGGGGTCGGCGACGGTGTCGGCGCCCCCATCCCGGCGGCCGCCGCGCGGGCGCTCGCCGCCCCGGCGCTGCAGGCCTCGGTGGTCGACATCGAGTTCGCCCACACGGTGCTGCTCGTCGGCACCGACCCGCTCGAGGACGCGCCGATCCTCGATCTGCGGATCCGCAAGGGCGTGCGCCGCCACGGGGTGACGCTCGCGGTCGCGACCGCGCGCCCGACCGCGCTGGAGCGCAACGCCGCGCTCGTCGCGCGCTACGCCCCCGGCACCGAGGCCGAGTTCCTCGACGCGCTCGACCGCGGGCTGGCCGGCGAGCTCGACCCGACCCGCCCCCTCGGCCAGACCGTCACCGACCTCGTCGCCCAGCTGCGCGACGGCGGCGAGGACGTCGTGATCCTCTACGGCGAGCGGATCGGCGCCGCCGGGGCCGCCATCCTGCACCGCATCGCCGGCCGGCTCGGGCTCGCCGACCGCGAGGGCGCGGGGCTCATCCAGATCCCCGCGGGCGCCAACGGCCGCGGTCTGCGCGAGGCCGGCGCGGTTCCCGACGCGCTGCCCGGCTACGCGCCGCTGCCCGAGGGCGCGGCTCCGGGACGCAGCGCCGCCGCGATCGCCCAGGCCGCCGCCGACGGCGAGCTCACCGCGCTGTATCTGATGCAGACCGATCCGCTGCGCGATCTGCCCGACAGCGAGCTGTGGGACGACGCGCTGCGCTCCGCCGCGCTCGTCGTCGCCCACGCCTCGGTACTCACCGACGGGCTGCGCCGTCACGCCAACGTCATCTTCCCCGCCGAGTCCCACGCCGAGAAGGACGGGACGGTCGTTCACCCGGACGGTCGCCTGCAGCGACTGCGGATCGCGATCCAGCACCCCGGCGAGGTCCGCCCCGGCTGGCGGGTGCTCACCGAGCTCGCCCACGGATGCGGGGTCGATCTCGACATCCGCCGCTCCGAGGACGTCTACGACCGGCTCGTCGCCGCCGTGCCGGTGTACGCGGGCCTCACCCTCGACGAGCTCGCCGGCCACGGCGTGCGCTGGCCCGTGCGTCCGGAGGCCTCGGCGCTGGCGAGCTCCGACGCCGATCGGCTCGGCGCGATCTTCACCGTCGCCCCCGCCGCGGCCGCGACCAACGGCCATCTCGCGCTCGGCACCTACCGGCCGCTGT
>DATJUA010000057.1:0-46172 GCA_035502815.1 Solirubrobacteraceae bacterium | reverse complement strand
GGCCCAAGACCAGGACCGGACACGAGGAGCCGGTGTCTCCGGTGGCAGCAAACAGGGTGCGACCCTCGAGCACTCCCTGCTCGAGCGTCTGCTCGGCGACCGGCTCGAGCGCGTCGGGCGCGCCCGTGCCGTACATCGCATTCTGATCCACGTTGTTGTTGAACTGCGGCGGAATCGTCGACTCGAGCGTCGCGTTGGCCGGCGTGGTCTCGCACTCGCCGAACGACGCGTTGGCCTGCTTCGGCCCGCTGGGGTCATCGATCCACTTGACGAAGTCGGCCTCGACGTCGGGGTCGATCAGGTGCTCGGAGAAGTACAGATGCACCTTGTTGACGTCGGGCGCGACGCCGGTCGACGACTGCGTGTCAAGTTCCCACTCGACGTTGCCGCCGGTGTCCGAGAAGCCGCCGTCCTTGGGTATGTCGGTCACCTGGACCGGGACCTTCGGGAGCCCATGCTCCTGCTCGAAGATGGCCAGGTCCTTGACCGTCGTGCTCGAGTCGCCGGCGCCAAGGACCGCGATCTGCTGGCCCTGGCCCATGTTGTCCGACGGCATGTCGTAGATCGACCACATGTCCTGAGGGGTCAGCACGGCCGGAATGGTCGGCACGGACGCGGCGGGGAGGCTCAGGCGCTTGCTCAGCGAGGTCAACCCGGGCAGCGAACCGAACGCGCTGTTGATCGTGTTCGTCAGCGTGCCCTCCCCCGGGATCGACGGCAGCGAGGCCGGCGCGGTCGAGAGGCCGAGCACCGAGGAACCCGGCGCCGGGGCGCCGCGATGGGCACCGGCGAGCGGGGTGGTTGGACGCTGAAGCGTGTTCAGCCCGAGCACGTCGAAGATGTCCATGTGCGCGGGCACACTCGGGGCCGAAGAGTTGGCCAGGAACGTGATGCCTTTGGCCTCGTAGCGGTTCTCCTTGGTCTGGAAGAGCGCGTCGACCTGCTTGACCGTGGCGCTGAACTCGACGTAATCGCGCGCCCCGGCGCTCTCCACGATCTGCGCGCCCCCCTTGCGCAGCCAAGCGACCACCTTGCCGAACGTCGCCTTGGCGACGCCGAACCGCGAGGCGAACTGGGCAGGGGTGAGGAAGTGCTGATACTGCGAGCTGCGCGGGTTCTGAAGGGCGGTCTCGAGCGCCGCTTCTCCCGCCGAGTTCGGATCCTTCAGCCCGATCCCGATCTGCATCACCTGGGATGGGCTGGCCGCGCCGAGCTTGGTGGCGTATCCGAGCGCCAGTCCGTCGCGGGGGAACCAAACGCGGGTGCTCGAAACGCGGCCGTTGGCGCTGGCCTTGGGCGCCTTTCGCGCGCTTGCGGCGGGCACGCCGGTCAAGAGGAGCGTCGCGGCGAACACGCAAGCGATCATCGCCGTGAACCGTGGATGTGACATTTCGGACCCTGCCTTCCGGATGTCAATTTTTTTGATTTTTTTGGGGGGACGCAGGCTACTCGCCCGCCATTGCCCGGCGCGCTGCTTCAGCTACGGCAGACGGCGAGAAAGTCAAGCGCACGGTCCAGCCGATCGCGGCGCAACGCGAAATCCTGGCTGGAGATCGCGGGCGTGAAGCGGTCGTAGAAAGCCCCGGTGACCCCGAGGCGCCGGTGAACGCGGTCCCAGCCGAGCTTCAGCGCGAGCTCGTGGGCGCGCAGCTTGCCGGCGTGGAACAGCCCGAGCATCTCGACCCGGCCGAATGCGCCCTGGCACAGCGCCGTGAACTCGTCGACCCGGTACTCCCGCAGGTGCCACGGGTTGTCGGACTTGGTGGCTCCCGCCGGGGCGAGCGTCAGCAAATTGGGCGTCGAGACATATGCGACGCCTCCGGGCGCCAGCGACGCTCGGAAATGCGACAGCACGGCCGCCGGATCCACCACGTGCTCGATCGTCTGGAGGAACACGACGGCGTCGAACGAACCGGGCTCGCCAAACGTCTCGACGGCGCCCCAGGCAAACGAGAGCCCCGGCCGCGTGTACCTCAGGCGAGCGTGCTCGTGCGCCTCCGGATTCCCGTCGACCCCGACCACGGAGGCTGCCGATCCGGCCAGCACCGCCGAGCCGTACCCCTCCCCGCACGCCATGTCGAGGACGGTCCCGCCCGCCACCCTGGTTGCGATCCACTCGTACACGGCCAGGTGGCGCCGGTACCAGTAGTTCTCGGCCGGAACGTCGGGCAGGGTGCGCTCTCCGGTCAGCTCGAGCGGGGGCACCCCGGGGGGTTGGTTCTGCTGGACGTATGCGGCCATCGAGGGCTGATCAGGGTAATGTGCGCGCGCCATGGAGGCATTGCGGACGGCGGACGAGATCCGCGATGTGAACACGCGCTACCATGACGTGGCCGCCGCCGGCTACGACTCCAAGTGGGGCATCGACTTCGGCGAGGTGGGTCAGGGCCAGGTGGTCGGCAAGCTGCGCAAAATATTGGGCCCCACCCACCCCGCGCTCGATCGCGGCTTCGATCGGTCGCTCGAGATCGGCGCCGGCACCGGCTACTTCAGCCTCAACCTGCTGCGCGCCGGGCTGGTACGCGACGCCACCTGCACCGACATCTCCCCCGGGATGGTCAGGACGTTGAGCGCCAATGCCCGCCGGCTCGGCCTGACCGTCAAGGCCGCCCGGGCCGAGGCAGAGTCGCTGCCGTTTGCCGGGGGGAGCTTCGACCTGGTCCTGGGCCACGCCGTGCTCCACCACCTGCCGGACCTCGACCGCGCGTTCGCCGAGTTCCACCGGGTCCTCAAGCCCGGCGGGTGGGTCGTGTTCGCCGGCGAGCCCTCGCGCTTCGGCGACCGCCTCGCCGCGGTTCCCAAGCGTGGGGCGGTCGCGGTCGCGCCGGCGTGGCGCCGTGCGCTGCGGGCGTCTCCGCCCCCAGTGCTGCCGAGCGAGCCGGGATCGGTGAACGGCGACGACCACGGGCTCGAGCGCGTGGTCGACATCCACGCCTTCGCCCCCGACGATCTCGCCCGCCACGCCCGCGGCGCCGGATTCGGCGACGTGAAGGTTCGCGGCGAGGAGCTCCTGGCCAACTGGTTCGGTTGGTTTAACCGCGGCCTCGAGGCGAGCGCTGACCCGGCCGACGTGCCGATGCTCTGGCGTCAGTACGCGTTTCGCGGCTACCTGCTGCTCCAGCGCCTGGACGAGCATCTGCTCGAGCCCCACCTTCCGCCCGCGATCTTCTACAACCTGCTGCTAGCCGGGCGACGGCCCTAGATTGGTTGGCGGCGCCTGGCGGCGGCGCCTTAGATTGGTCGGCGGCGGCTTCGCCGGCGCCTTGGCCGCGTAGACTGGGCGGGCGGATGCCCGAAGGCCCGTCGCGCGATTTTCCGCTGTTCCCGCTGGGGATCGTGGCTCTCCCCGGAGAGCTGATCCCCCTGCACATATTCGAGGAGCGCTACAAGACGATGATCGGCGCCTGCCTCGAGGATGAGCGCGAGTTCGGCATCGTGTGGCTGTCCGACGACGGCCTGCGCGAGGTCGGCTGCGCCTGTGCGATCGACCGCGTACTCGAAGAGATGGACGACGGGCGCTTGAACCTGCTCGTCCGCGGCACGCGCCCGTTCCGCGTGCTCGAGCGCCAGGGGCACCTTCCCTACCCGGCCGGCGTGATCGAGTTCGTCGAGGACCGCGAGGACTCCCATGACCCGGATCTGGCCAAGACCGCCCATGAGGCGTACGCCGAGCTCGTAAAGCGCGCCACCGACAGTGAGCCCGACGCCGACGAGCTGGCCGGCATGAGCGCCTACGCGATGGCCGCCACCGTCGACTTCGGCCTCGACGCCAAGCAGGGCCTGCTCGACATGCGCTCCGAGAACGCTCGGCTGCGGCTCGTGACCCGGCTGTTCCGCGCCGCCATCAAGCGCCTCGAGCTCGTCGACCGAGTGCAGGAACGCGCCCGGTCAAATGGCAAAGTGAGATTCGGAGCGAGCTAGGCGTTGTAGATGACCATCGCCAACCCGAAGGCGATGCAGTAGACCCCGAACGGGATCAGGTTGCGCGTCTTGAAGTAACGGGTCAGGAAGTGCACGCTGATCACCGCGGCGATGCCCGCGGCGACCGCGGCGATTACCGCCTCGCCTCGGATCCCGTCGCCCTGCGCACCGAGCAGGTCGCCCACCTTGAACACACCGGCGGCGAGAATGATCGGCGTGGCCAATAGGAACGAGAGCTTGGCGGCGCCAGCATTGTCGAGGCCACGCTGGAGACCACCCGCCATAACCACGCCGTCGCGACTGATGCCGGCGATCAGCGCCGTCGACTGCACGAAGCCGACGCCCACTCCCTCGCGATAGCTGAGCGACTCCATCTCCCGATTCAGGTCCTGCCCGGAGCGCGTGCGCGCGCGCGCCCTCACCTCCGAGCGCCGGCGCAGGCGCTCGGCCCCGAGCAGGACGAAGCCGTTGACCGTCAGGAAGATCGCCGCGATCTCCGGCGTCGCGGTGGCATCCTGGACGACGCGTTGGAGCAGCACGGCGACGATCGCGGTGGGGATCGTCGCCGCCACGATCAACCAGGCCAGCTTCTCGGTCAACGTCTCGACGCGCCGCTTGGCGAGCGACTGGAAAAAGGCCGTGATGATCTCCAGCCAGTCGCGCCAGAAGTAGATCAGCAGCCCGACGGCGCTGCCCACGTGCAGCATCACGATGAAGGCCAGCCAAGGCGAGTTCGACTCCGATTGCCACTTGACGATGTTCGTCCACCCGAACAGGTTCGGGAGCAGCACCGTGTGCCCAAGGCTCGAGATCGGGAACAGCTCCGTCACGCCCTGGAGCGCGCCGAGCACGATCGCCTGGAAGGTCGTTATGAGGCTGGAGGCGATGGCAAGCATCGGGCGCGAACGGTAGCGAGGGTTCGCACGATAAGAGCGTCCTCAAGAACTGAAGCCGCAGGGATCGGCGCCCGCCTGTACAAAGAACAACTCCAATTGGGCGAGTTCCTTATGCGCCGACGCCGCCGTGTCCGGGAAGGTGAACGTGCCGTTCTGCACTTTCACCGTATATGTGAACACGCTGTGCGCGTCGCGCGTGAACCGTAGTTTCACGTCGTTGTTCAGGCTGGTCGACAGGGCGCGCGCCTGGATCAGCAGCGAATCCGCCAGCTGTTTGGGTTTACCCCCGTTGCACGAGATCGTGCCCGAGGAGTTGACGAGCATCGTCAGGGTGGGTGCCGGGCCGGTCCGGGTGACCTGGAACAGGTCGGGCGCCTCCACGTCGAGCCCGCAACCGCCCAGAAGCACCGCCGTGATGAGCACGCTCGCGGCGCGGAGCCTCATTCCACCACCACGACCGCGGCCCCTCCGCGCCGCGGATCGCCGCCGCCAGAGAACTGCCCCCGCTCATCACGCACGGCGGCTTGCGCACCCCCGAAGAACAGGTTGAGCTCACGGAAACGAGCGATGGCTCGGCCCGCGCGCTCGAGTGCGACGGTGTCGATCCCCGGCTCGGCGTACACCACGCCGTCTTCGAAGTGCACGCGCGGGGCCCGCACCGCCTCGCCTGCCTCGAAGCCGTCGTCGATCACCCGGATGATCGTCTGAAGGATCGCAGACCGGATCCGGTTCGACCCGGCGCTGCCGAGCACCAGCTCGGGCATGCCCTGCCGCAGGACCGCCGTCGGAGACATCATGCTCGGCATTCTGCGACCCGGCGGATGGCGGTGAAAACCGAGCGGGTTAAGGTCCTGTTCGCCGAGCATGTTGTTCAGGTGAACCCCGGTTCCGGGCACGACGACGCCCGAGCACGAGCCGTTAGAGCAGGTGACCGAGCACGCCCAGCCCGCGCGGTCGAGCACCGCCACATGGGTCGTCGAGCCCAGCGGCGAGCGCCCGCTCAGGAAGCGCTCGACGAACTCCGGGTCGTCGAGGCCCTCCAGGAACTCCGGCGTACGCACGGACTGGGTTTGCTCCATCACCGCGACGACGTCCTCGAGCACGGGTGGACTCGGTCCGCGGTCCAGGAGCGCGAGCGCGTGGGCGATCAGGATCCCGCCGGCCGAGGGCGGGGGGTTGGTGAGCACCTCGCGCCCGCGATATGTCGCGCGGATCGGCTCCCGGTCGACGATCGCGTACTGGGCGAGGTCCTCGGCGGTGACGATCCCGCCCCGCGCCTGGAGCCAGTCGACGATCGCCGCCGCGACGTCCCCGGTATAGAACGGCGCCGGTCCGTCCGCCCCGAGGCGCTCGAGCGCGTCGGCCAGCTCGGGCTGCCGGACGACATCGCCCGGGCCGACCAGTCGCCCGTCGGGCGCGAACAGCGCCGCGCACTCCGGCGTGGAGGTCACGATCCCGGCCAGGATCTCGATCACATACGCCTGCTGTGGGTTGAGCTCAACGCCGTCGCGGGCGAGTTTCGCGGCCGGCGCGACCAGCTCGGCGAGCGGGATGCGACCGAACCGGCTCGCGGCCTCCCACACCCCCGCCGCCATGCCGTAGGTCCCGACCGACGCCGGCCCGATGTTGAACACCTGCACGGCGTCGCCGAATGACACGCTGACCGGCACGAGCTCGGCCCGGGCCGCGATGTCGGCTCCGCGCCCCGGCGCCTCGATGAAGAAGTCGAGGAGGACCGGTTCACGCCCTGGCTCGACCACGAGCATGTAGCCGCCGGCGCCGAGGCTGGTCAGCAGCGGCTCGCACGAGAACGCGGTGAGCATCGCCGCGAGCGCCGCGTCGACGGCGTTGCCGCCCTGGTACAGCGCATCGGCGCCGGCCTGCGCGCTGCGCGGGTGGCCGGCCGCCACGACGCCGAGCGGCTCACTCATCGAACACACCCGCTGACGGGCTAGGACCAAGCATGGCTAGGACGCAGGGAGCGACGTGTGCAGCGCACACGAGCCACCGAGGACGCAGCCAGCCGCAGGTTATCGCCCGTCAGCGGCGAGGGATGAACTCGGGTACGTCGAGATCCAGTGCGCTGGGACGCGGGCGGGCACGGCTGACGCGCGGCTCGCCGACCGGCTCGCGCAGCGAAGGTTGGGAGGAGGCTGGGCGTGAATCCCAATCCTCGCGGTCCCTTATCCGATCGCGCCGGCCCGGGCGCTCCTCGGAATATCCGGTAGCGATCACCGTGACCCATATCTGGTCGGTGAGTTTCTCGTCGACCATCGCGCCGAAGATGATGTTCGCGTCCGGGTGAGCCGCCTCGGCCACCGCCTTGGCGGCCTCGTTCACCTCCCACAGCGAAATATCCGTCCCGCCGGTGATCGACAGGAGAATCGAGCGGGCACCCTCCATGCTCGTTTCCAGCAACGGCGAGGAGACTGCGTGTTCCGCCGCCTCGACGGCACGGCGCTCGCCGGTGCCCATCCCGATCCCGAGCAGCGCGTTGCCCGCGCCCGACATGATCGTGCGCACGTCCGCGAAGTCGAGGTTGATCAGCCCCGGCAGGGTGACGAGATCCGAGATCCCTTGAACGCCCTGGCGCAGCACGTCGTCGGCCACCCGGAACGCCTCGACCATCGACACGTTGCGCTCGAGCACCGACAGCAGGCGGTTGTTCGGCACGACGATCAGCGTGTCGACCTCGTCGGCCAGCTCGGCGATCCCGGACTCGGCCTGATCGCGGCGGCGAGTGCCCTCGAACTGGAACGGGCGGGTGACGATCCCGACCGTCAGCGCGCCGAGCTCGCGGGCAATCTGCGCCACGATCGGCGCCGCGCCCGTGCCCGTGCCGCCGCCGGCACCGGCCGCGATGAAGACCATGTCCGAGCCGCGCAGCATCGCCTTGATCCGGTCGTACTCATCGCGTGCTGCCGCGCGACCGAGCTCTGGATTGGAGCCCGACCCGAGGCCGTGCGTGATCGCGTCGCCGATGTGAAGCGTCTCGTGGGCGGCCGACAGCTGGAGTGACTGGAGGTCGGTGTTGATGGCCAGGAACTCGACGCCCTCGATCTCGGCCTCCACCATCCGATTGATCGCGTTGACGCCGGCACCGCCGACGCCGACTACGCGCAGCACCGGGCCGAGCGTCCCGCGCGGCGCGGTGGCCTCGCCGGCGCCCAGGGCATCGGCGTACACGTCGGGTTCCGGCTCGGGGGGCGGGCGCTTCCGGACGGCGGGTCGGTCGAGCACGTTCTCGGGGATGTCGGCAGAGAAGGCGTGACGCAGGCGCTCGTGGGGCAGCGGGATGCGCGGCTCCTCGACTTCCGGCGCCGGTCGAGCCGGGGGCACGGTCGACTCAACAGGCGGACCGGGGGCGGCAGCCGGTAGTGCGGACGAGGAAGACTCGGCCTCGCCCGACGCCGTCGCGCTCTCGTCCGCCTCCGGGCTCGCCTCCGCCGGCGGGCGGTCGTGAGCCTCGGGGTTGTCCTCGACGTCCTGCGCTGTCTTGCGGAACAGGGCCGCGAGCGGTCCCTCGCGCATACTCGCGCGCTTACCGGTTGGCATTGGAAAGGACCTCCTTCGCGAGCTGCCGATAGGCATGTGCGGCCACGCCGTCCGGATCGTACTTCAGCACCGACATGCCTTTCACAGGCGCTTCGGCGAAGCGAATCGTCTTACGGATGCGGGAAGCGAACACGCGGTCGCCGAAGTTCTCCTCCAGCAGCTCGATCGCCTCCTTGGCGTGCAACGTCCGGGTATCGACCAGCGTCGGAAGAATGCCCTCGATCTCCACGTCCGGGTTCAGGTTCTCCCGGATCATCGCGAGCGTGTTCTGCAGCTGGATCAAGCCGCGCATCGACAGATATTCGCACTGGACGGGGACGATTACTTTCTGCGCCGCCGTCAGAGCGTTAATCGTCAGCAAACCGAGGCTCGGCGGAGTGTCGATGAAGACGTAGTCGTAGTCCTCCTCGACCGCCTTGAGCGCCTTCTGGAGGTTGCGCTCGCGGCCGATCATCGTCGACATCGCGATCTCGGCTCCGGCCAGGTCGATCGAAGAGCACGCCACGTCGATTTCCCGCTTACGGATCACCTCGCGGATCGAGACGTGATGAACGAGCACGTCATACATCGACTTCTCGAGCGTGTCCGGGTCGATGCCCTGCGACATCGTCAGATTGCCCTGGGGGTCCATGTCCACGCACAGCACACGATGGCCTGACTCGGCGAACGCCACGGCGAGGTTCAACGTAGTCGTCGTCTTGGCGACGCCGCCCTTCTGATTGGCGAACGCGATCACCTTGCTCATATCGACGGCCTTATTCGCAGCCGCTCAGCGGAATCCTCCGCGATCTGGTGCGGCGGGCGGAACGTTGGGTCCTCGGCGCCCCTCACGACGGCGCCTTAGCCCCGCTATTTTCGGTGCCGTGAGCGCGCTGCTGGACAAGCGACTGCTGTTCGTCACCGGAAAAGGGGGCGTCGGCAAGTCCACCGTCTCAATCGCGCTTGGGCTCGTGGCGGCGCGCCGGGGACTGCGGACGATCGTGGCCGAGCTGGCCAGCCAGGAGCGTGTCCAGGGGATGTTCTTCGATGACGGCCGCGAGCAGTTTCGCGAGCTCGAGATAACCCCGGGCCTGTTCACGATCTCGATCGATCCGCAGCAGGCGATGGAGGAGTACCTGCGCGTGAAGGCGGGGACGATCGGCCAGGCGCTCGGTTCGAGCCGGCTGTTTCAGGCGTTCGCGATGGCTACGCCCGGCATGCGGGAGCTGCTCAGCATCGGCAAGGTGTGGGAGCTGGCCCAGCTGCACCGCCGCACCCGCGGCGCCGCGCCCTACGACCTGGTGATCGTCGACGCGCCGGCCACTGGCCACGGGATGGGGCTGCTCCGCACCCCGCGCACGTTCGCCGACATCGCCCGCGTCGGGCCGATCGCCCACCAGGGGCAAACGATCGCCGACACGATCGCCGATGCGGAATTCACCGGGGTGATCGCCGTCGCCACGCCCGAGGAGATGCCGATCAACGAGACGATGGCGCTCGCCGACGAGCTCACCCGGGACGAGCTTCCGCTCGACCTGGTCGTGGTCAACTCGCTCTATCCGGCCCGGTTCGAGCCCGAGGAGATCGAGGAGCTGAGTGCCGCGCTGACCCGGACGCGCTCCGCCCTGGCCCGCTCGGCACTGCGCGCCGCGCTGTCCGAGCACGCCCGCGCCGCGACCCAGCGCGAGCAGCGAGACCGCCTCTCAGACCACGTCGGCGTCCGGCTGGTGGAGCTTCCGTATGTGTTCGCCGATCACGTCGGCCAGCCCGAGCTCGAACGCATCGCCGACGTACTCGAGGAGGCCCTCCCCGCCACCAAGGCGCCGCCGTCAGGCGCCGCCGACCATCTGAATAAAGGCGTGTCGTGAACGTGGCGGAGATGCTCGACGGCAAGCGCGTGTGCGTGTGCGCCGGGTCGGGCGGGGTGGGGAAGACGACCACCTCGGCGGCGATCGCGCTGGGGATGGCGGCCCGGGGCGCCAAGGTCGCGGTGGTGACGATCGACCCCGCCAACCGGCTCGCCAACGCGCTCGGTCTGGAGGAGCTCGAGAACGAGCCACGCCGCGTCGAGCCCGAACGGCTGGCCACCGGCAATGTCGAGGTCAAGGGCGAGCTGTGGGCGATGATGCTCGACCCCAAGCGCACGTTCGACGAGCTGATCGAACGGATCGCTCCCGATCCCGGCCGCGCCGAGGAGATCAAGGCCAACCGGGTGTATCGCGAGCTCTCCACGGCGGTGTCCGGCTCACAGGAGCTCACCGCGATCGCCAAGCTCTACGAGCTTGACCAGGAGGGGCACTTCGACCTGCTCGTGCTCGACACGCCGCCGTCGCGTAACGCGCTCGAGTTCCTCGACGCGCCCGGCCGGCTGAACGCGTTCCTCGAGGGCAAGGCGCTGAAGGCGTTCCTGCGTCCCACCGGCGTGGGGATGCGCGTGCTCGGCCGCGGCGCGCTGCCGTTGCTGGGTGGCCTTCGGCGTATCACCGGCGTCGACCTGATCAGCGATCTGTCCACGTTCTTCCAGCTTCTGGGCGACATGACCAACGACTTCAGCCAGCGCGCCGCGCAGGTCGAGACGCTCCTGCGCGCGCCGAGCACGGCGTTCCTGCTCGTCACCTCGGCGGCGCGCGAGCCGATCGATGAGGCGATCTGGTTCGCCGAGCGCCTCCAGACCGATGGGCTGCCGTTCGCGGGCGTGGTCGTCAACCGTGTCCACCACGACCTGCTCGGCGATCGCGCGCCGCGCGAGGTCCGCCGATCGCTGTCCAGGGTCCTGCCCCCCGGACTCGCCGTCCGCGTGGCCGAGAACTTCCGCGACTACCACGTGCTGGCCCGGCGTGATGACGAGAACCTCACGCGGCTGGCCGCCCAGCTCGACGAGCGCCGGCTGCTGCTGGTGCCCCAGCTCGACGACGACGTGCACGACGTCGACGGCCTGCTGCGGATCCACCGCTACCTGTTCGCCTCGCAGAGCGAACGCGACCGCCTGATCGCCGATCTGGTCGCCTGAGTGGTGCGCTTCGGCTTCTAAACACCGTCGCGCCGCGCCTAAAGCAGCCCGGCCAGGAATGGCCGGTTGCCCGATGTCAACTGGCCGCTTTATTCGCACGATGGCGACACGCGACTCGCATCCGACCGAAAGGCCAGTCACATGAACATCATTCGTCGCCTCATTCCTCGCTCGCGGGATAGGAGGGTGTCCTTCGCCCTCCTGGTCGTGGCGTTGGTCACCGTCTTCGCCGGAGCCGCCGTCGCGGCCTCGACCGGCGGACCGATCGATTCGGCCGGGGTCATCCACGGCTGCTATGGCAACTCCGAACAGCGCGGCTCCCATGCGCTCGAACTCCAGAACGCGGGAACGAACTGCCCGCGGCACACCACCGCGATCTCCTGGAGCCAGACCGGGCCGGCCGGTGCGCAGGGCCCGGCCGGTCCGCAGGGCCCGGCCGGTCCGCAGGGCCCAGCCGGTCCGCAGGGCCCAGCCGGCCAGGGGCTGACGGGCATCGGCTCGAACACCCAGAAGGCCTCCGCCGCCACCGGCGCGCCGTGCACGGTCGGCCAGATCATCCTGAGCGCGAGTCAGACCTTGACCAACGGAATGCCCGCCAATGGTCAGGTGCTCCTGATCTCCCAGTATCAGGCGCTGTACAACCTCATCGGTAACACCTACGGCGGCAGCGCCGACGGCGGCACCTTCCAGTTGCCGAACCTGGGCAGCCTCGCCCCGAATGGCATGACGTACAGCATCTGCATCAACGGGACCTTCCCCGTCGACGGCTGACACGTCGGTGTGACGGTCAGGGGCCGGCGCTCCTGACCGTCACGCCATCTCCGCGCCACGCCTCCCAGCTGAGCACGACGCGCCGCCACTCGTCCTGAGCCACCGGCTCCCCGGCGCGCAAGAGCTGTACCGCCTGCTGGTGCAGGAGCTCCCACACCGCCTGCTCGCATAGCGCCAACCGCTCGCTGACGCGCGACTGCGGATACTGATCGCTGGCTATCTCGATGACGCCCTCGAGGGTCAGCTCCAAGCGGGCGCACCGGGCGAGCACCTCGCGTTTGAGCTCCGCCACCGGGGGTGGGTGCGCCGCCTCGGCGAGCAGCCGCGCGGTCACGTCCTCGCCCTGCCGGGTCACGTTGGCCCAACCCCGCCCGAGCCCGAGCTGGTCACCGGACAGCACCGGCGCCTCGTAGATCGTCAGCCGGGCCCGGTCAGGCGCCCAGCGTCGATCGTCCAGCTCGACCGCGACCCCGGACACCCAGGGAGCCAAGATGCGCGCGTCCAGCTCCTCGCGGGTCAGGTTGAAGGACCGCGTCTGGTGCGGGAACTGGCGCAGCTCGATGTGGAACACGAACGGTAGAGTCGCACGCTCATGACCGACCGGCCGCTGTGGGCACCGTGGCGCATCGAATACATAACAGGCCCCAAGGACGGCGAGTGCATCTTCTGCGCCGCCGCGTCGTCTTCTAACCACGATCCCAAGGCGCCGCCGTCAGGCGCCGCCGACCCTCGCCCCAAGGCGCCGCCGCCAGGCGCCGCCGACCCTCTAAGAATCCACCAGCCGATCGATCGCACCGAGCACTGCCTGACGATCCTCAACGCCTATCCGTACGCGCCGGGTCACGTGATGGTGGCCCCCGTGCGCCACGTGGCCACGATCGAGGACCTGGGCGAAGCAGAGATGCTCGACACGATGCGCCTGGCCCGTCGCGCGATCCTCGCCATCCGCAAGGGCATGTCGCCCGACGGCTTCAACCTCGGCTGGAACCAGGGCAAGGTCGCCGGCGCGGGGATCGCCGATCATCTCCACCTGCACGTCGTCCCGCGCTGGAACGGCGACACCAACTTCATGCCGGTCCTGAACGGCACCAATGTCATCCCGCAGGCGCTCGAAGCGACGCGCGACGTACTCGTCGAGGCCATCACGGGCGTCGAGTAGGCTGCGCCACCATGGCGACCGAAATCGGGCTCGACCGTCTGCGGGAGATGCTCGACGCCGGCGCCCAGCTCGTCGAGGTTCTGCCCCCCGAGGACTACGCCCCGGCTCACATCCCCGGTGCGATCAACCTCCCGCTGATCACGCTCGACGAGGACAGCGCCTCGGTGCTCGACCGCTCCCGGCCGGTCATCGTCTACTGCTGGGACCCCCTCTGAGACCTGAGCCCACGCGCCGCGTGCCGGCTCGAAATGTTCGGGTTCGAAGACGTCTACGACTACGCGTTCGGCAAGGTCGACTGGCTGGCCCACAATCTCCCCGTCGAGGGAGAGCGGGCCACGCCGCCCACCGCCGGTCGCCTCATGCGCGACGACGTCGTGCGCTGTGCCCCGGACGACGGCGTGCCCGACGTGCTCGCCGCGGTGGAGGCCTCGCCGTATCCGTTCGCGGTGGTGACCGGCCCGCGCCGGGTCGTGCTCGGGCGTGTCCCCGCGAGCGCCCTGCGCGAAGCCGCGGACGGTCCGGTGGCCGAGATCATGCAGCTCGGCCCCTCGACGGTCCGTCCGCACCGTTCGGCCCATGACGTGGCCGAGCGCCTGGCCAAGAAGAATCTGCGCTGGGCGATCGTGACCACGCCCGAGGGGCAGCTGCTCGGCGTCGCCTCACGCGAGGACCTCGAGCGCGCGGCCCAGGCCGGATAACTCACCACTCACCACCCCGGCGGCGGTGAATGCCTGCTCACCCGGCCCTGGTACGGACAACGTCTCGCTCGGCACGCGAGGGAGCGCGAGTGGGCAGTTACCCGGCATGTTTTGGGTCGGCCTCGCCTGGCGCAGCTGAAAATCAGACCACGCTGATCGTGCCCGGCTCGCCCTCGAGCAGCCGGCCGATCACGTTCCCCGGTACCTCGCCGGCGCGGCCAGGATCGAGCGCCACGAGCAGCCCGCCCGAGGTCATCGCGTCGGTCACCAGGCGCCGGCGCACCTCGTCCACCCCGGGGGCGAACGAGGCGAACTCCTGCGCGTAGGCGCGGTTGTTGCGGCTTCCCCCAGCCAGCGCGCGGTCATCGGCCAGCAGCTCGACGACGCCCTCGATCGCCGGCACCGCCGCCGCCTCCACCTCGGCCGCCACGCCGCTGGCCAGCGCCAGCTCGTGCAGGTGGCCGAGCAGGCCGAAGCCGGTCACGTCGGTCATGCCGTGGGCGCCGGCGGCCTGGGCCGCGTGGGCGCCGGCCGCGTTCAGCTCGGTCATCACCTCGACGGCACGGGCCAGCAACTCGTCGTCGGCCAGACCCTTCTTGAGCGCCGTGGTCACCGCGCCGGCGCCGAGCGGCTTGGTCAACACGAGCGCATCTCCGACCCGGCCGCCCGCGTTGGTGATCACGTCGGCCGGATCGATCACGCCCGTGACCGCGAGGCCGTACTTCGGCTCCGGGTCGTCGATCGTGTGCCCTCCGACGATCGACGCGCCCGCGTCGCTGACCACGTCGTAGCCGCCGCGCAGGACCTCCGCGAGCAGCTCGGCTCCGAGCGTCTCGACCGACCACGCCACCAGATTCAGCGCGCTGATCGGGCGCCCGCCCATCGCGTACACGTCCGACAGCGCGTTGGTGGCGGCGATCCGCCCGAAGTCGTACGGGTCGTCGACGATCGGCGTGAAGAAGTCGGCGGTCTGGACGATCGCGAGGTCATCGCGCAGGCGATACACGGCCGCATCGTCGCTCGTCGCGGCGCCGACCAGAAGGTCGGGGTCGGTCGGCTGCGGCAACGCCTGGACGATCGGGGCGAGCAGCGCGGCGGGCACCTTGCACGCGCAGCCGGCGCCGTGGGACAAAGAGGTGAGCTTGACGGCGGTCATTGTCCGATCATCGCAAACCACGCGGGTAGGGTCTCTCCGTGTTCCACCTGCTCCTCGCTGCCAGCTCTGAACCGGCGCAACTACCCGGCGTGCTGCACAGCCTGGAGCCGACGCTCGACCGCTTCGGCTACCTCGCGCTGGGCCTGATCTTCCTCGAGGACTTCGGCGTGCCCGTCCCCGGCGAGACCGTGCTGATCATCGCGGCGGTTTACGCCGGCACGGGACGCTTCAACGTCTGGCTCGTCGCACTGCTCGGCTTCATCGCCGCGCTCCTCGGAGACAACGCCGGGTTCGCGATCGGCCATTTTGGAGGCCGGCCGCTCGCCGAGCGTTACGGCAAGTACATCTTCCTCACGCCCGAGCGGCTCGACAAGGCCGCGAGCTTCTTCGACCGGCACGGCGGAAAGGTCATCGTGATCGCGCGGTTCGTCGAGGGCCTGCGGCAGGCCAACGGGATCATCGCCGGCATCACCGGCATGCACTGGGCGAAGTTCATCCCGTTCAACGCACTCGGTGCCGCGCTGTGGGTCGGCGTCTGGGTGTCAATCGGCTACTTCTCCGGCAGCCACATCGACAGCATCTACAACACCGCCACGCGCTACGAGGCCTACTTCGGAATCGCCGTCGGGCTCGTCATCCTCGCTTTGATCGGGCGGCGAGTGCTCAAGTGGCGAAGAGAGCGGCGCGAGCGCGAGGCGCGCGAGGCCAAGACCGAATGATCTAGGTCTCGGCGTCCAGGAACGCCTGACGCGCCTTCTCGACCGCCTCGAGCGCGGCATCCCGCCCGGCCCAGCCGCCGACCTCGGAGAAGCGCCCCTCGTCGAGGTCCTTGTAGACCGCGAAGAAATGGGAGATCTCGTCCCGGAGCAGCCGCGGCAGGACGTCGACGTCGTCGTAGTGGTTCCAGCCGGGGTCCTCGCACGGGACGCACACGACGTGGTCGTCCGGGCCCTTCTCGTCGGACATCTTGAACAGCCCGACCGCCTTGGCGATCACGACGCAGCCGGGGAACGTGGGCTCTGACACGCACACGAGCACGTCGAGAGCGTCGCCATCGGGCGCGAGCGTCTGCGGTATGTAGCCGTAGTCGGTCGGATAGACGACCGAGGCCGAAATGAACCGGTCGAGCTTGATCGCCCCGAGCTTCGGGTCGTACTCGTACTTGTTGCGACTCCCCTTCGGGATCTCGACGACGCAGGTCAGCTCGTAGCCGCTCACCGGCCCGACCCCGCGCGCCACGCGGTCAATTCATCTCCCCGCGGGCCACGGCGAGACAGGCCTCGCAGCGCGGCCACGGCGGATCCCACGGGTAGCCGGTCACGTCCTTGCCGCACAGCGCCGTGTCGGGATCGTGTTCGGTCACGAGATGGCATAGCTCCTCGAACCCGTCATCGTTGGTCCTGGGCGTATTCCGGCATTGCGGATGGACGTTCGGAGTGACGGCAGGGCGCGCGGCAACCGGTGGCACGGCCGCAGCATAACTCGCCACCGTCGCTCTGCTGAAGCGATCCGGCTCCAAGCACACCCAAGATTTTCTACCCATGGCCACGCGACGGTAACAACGGGCCTTAACAGCACGAGCGGGCGCTGTGGCCCGCTCGAAACTGCAGGTCGCGCTCCCCTTTCCTTCATAGGAGCCCCAGGACTTACATGTCAGGCCTGGCAGGCAAGACACTCCCGGCCCCGCGGTGCGGAACCGAGTGGGGAGCGGCCTGACATCTAGCCTAGCGGGTGCGAGGCGGGCTTTCCCGACCGCGTCAGCCGCCGGACGATGCAGCGCCCATCCGCTCGGCGCCGGCCGCGGCCTCCGCCAACAGGTCATCGGCCACAGCGCACAGGTCCGCGCTCAGGTGCCCGCAAAGAACGTCACGCAGCAGTGCCCTTAGTTGCTCGGCCAGCTCGTCGACCAGCGAGTCCACACCGGGATGGGCGGGCGCCAGCCCGCCGATGACCGCGCGCTCCAGGGAGATCGCGTGCGCGACGCGCTCGGCCACGGCGGCCCGGTCCTCCGGCGTGGCGCAGATCGCCGCAATCCGTCCCGCCAGTCGCCCGCTCGCCGGTCCCTCGGGCTCGAGCAGCGCCCTGAGTGCGAGCAGATAGTCGGTCAGCGCCTCGAACGGTGCCAGCCGCTCACAGCCCATCTCGAAGCGCGCCAGGGCCCAGGAGACCTCGCCGTTGCGGGGCGCCCGGCGCGCGACCAGGTTGCAGAACGCGCGCAGCTCGTCCTCGTGCTCGGCCGCGATCCGCCGGATCAGCCGTGGCCTCCCGCTGCCCCCAAGGGCAACCGTCCGCCAGGCCCCAGCGTCGATCCGCGACCACGCGATCGGCCCAAGCGCGTAGCCGCCGCGCTCGAATAGCCGCAGCGCGGTGAGCGTGCGGCGGAACCGCACGCGCGCCACCGACACCGGCGCGGGCGCGTCGCGATCCTGGGCCACGGTGAGCACGATCAGGACGTTCGGCTCATCGCCGTCGCCCCACACCGACTCCGGTGGCGCGTCCTCGAGTGCGTCGCCGCGCACGAGCGAGAGCCCCTCGCCGATCGCCATCTCTCGCGTCTCGGGGTCGAGCGCGACACCGAGCAGCGGCGCCACCACGGTGGTCACCGCGCGTCCGTCGTAGAGCGTCCGTTCGAGCTCCTCGTAGGCCGCCTCGAAGCGATCGTCGTCGAACCAGAACTCGGTGCGCTCGGCGAACACCGAGGTCAGGAACGCCCGCAGCGCCGCGTCGGCGCGGTCGCGCGGATCGTCCGGGACCCGCGCCTCCCCGCGTTGCCTGAGGTATGCCTCGGCGCCGTCGAGGGCCGTGAGGGCGCGCAATGCCGGCGCGTAGGAGGGCAGCGCGGACAGCAGGCGAAGGCGCTCTCGGATGAAAGTCCCGGTGAGCGGCCGATAGCAATAGAGAGGGACCCGCCCACCCCCGCGCCCCCGGGGACCTCCGGCGGTGTCGACGAGCTCGAACGGGATCTCGGCCCCGGCCGCGGTCTCGGCCTCGAGCTGCTCGGCCGCCTCGACAGTGAATGCCTCAATCACCCCGTGAAGCGTCGTGTTGCGCACGGGGGCCGGTTCGCGCCGGGCGGCGGCGATCCTCCCCGGCGCACGCGCCGTTGCAGGGATTGAGGTGGGTCAGCGGCGCCTGACGGCGGCGCCTTGGACAATGGTGCAAGCGCCCTCAGATGCCGCGCTGGAGCGCGAGCACCAGCAGCACGACGGCGACGACGGCCGCGACGACGATCACGGCAACGTTCGTGGCAAGCGCCAACCGCAGGCGGCGACGCGGGGAGCCCAGACCCGGGTCGACCGAGGTTGAGAGGGTCTCGGTCACGTACCGGTTGAGGCTGAGATCCTCGCGCTCGGCCGCCTGCGCCAGCTGTTCGTGGAGCTCGCTCGGCATGCGCACGAGGATGCGGCCGCTGTAGCCCGGCCCGGCCTTCCCGCGGCCGCCGCGCCGCCGCGCCGGCGTGGTGTCGCTCGCCTGTGGCGGATCGGGCGCCGCTTGCCGTTCCGGACTCACCACCGGGCCCTCCTCGGGTTTCGCGGTCGCGCCCGTCCGCTGCCCTCGCGCCCTCACCGAGTCGATTTTACGCCCGGCAGCAGGTGATATCGGCTGAGCTTCGGTGGTATCACCCGTTTCCGGAACGGCTCCCGAGTCGTCGAACTCGGCCCGCAGCTTGGCGAGCGCTCCCTCGAGCAGACGCGATACGTGGGCCTGTGACAGGCCGATCTTGCTCGCGATCTGGCGCTCGGTCATGTCGGCGTGAAAGCGCAGGAAGACGATCCGCCGCTCGCGGTCCTCGAGCACCCGCAGGCTGTCCGCCAGCAGGACGCGGGACTCGCTCTCATCCCCCACGGTGAGCTCGCCCGCCGGATCGGCGGCGCCGTCCGGAGCGTCCGCGATGGACGGGGTCCCACGCCTGCGTCGGTCGCTCAGGTGCCGTCGGATCTCGCCCTCGACCGCCGGCGCGGCGAACGACGCGAACGCGACCCCGCGGTCCGGATCGAACCGGCTCGAGGCCTTGACCAGCGCGAGCGAGCCGACCTGGACGAGCTCCTCGAGGTCCTCGCCTCGGCCCCCGTAGCGACGCGCCACGGCGCGCACCAACGGCAGATGCGAGCGCACCAGCTCCTGTTTGGCCGGGTCAGCGATCTCCTGCCCGCCGGGTTGTGCCGGCGCTGCTACCGCCGGTCGTGCACGCCCATTGCCACCCATGTCGCCACATCCCCCATGCGACCGATATCACCCTGAAAGTACCAGAGATAGCACGGGTTGAGCCGCTTTTTTGGGATCAGATCGGCCCCTCGGCGAGACATAAAGGGACAGGAAGTTGATCATGGCTGATCTTACGTTCCGAAAGCTGTTGGGGCACCGAGGGCTGTGGGCACTCGCTCTGGCGCTGGTTGCCGCCGTCCTCTGCCAGCCGGCCGCGGCCCGCGCCGCGACGGGCGTGGTAGCCACGCCGTCCCCGGTGAGCCTCGCGCTGCCCGCTCAGGTGCCGGCGGCCGCCCAGGCGGCCGTCAACGCAGCGCTGGCCCAGGCCAGCGTCGGCGTGGCCGTGCCGGCCCCCGCGGCGTCACTCCCGGCACCGGGGGCGGGCGCTCCGACACCCCCGCCTTCGAGCCCCCCGTCAACGCCGGTCGTGACCCAGTCGCCCGCACCCGTCGCCGCGCCGCCCATCTCGCCGCCGAGCACCTCACCCGTTCCCGGCCCGGCGCCGGCCGTGACCACCGTCCCCGGCCCGGCAGCGCCCGCCCACGGCTCGGGCACGGCGATCTCTACGCAGCCTGGACGGACGCGGCCGGCGAGCCAGGCGGGCCGTCCGGGCCGGCGTCCCGGGGCCGGTGGCATTCGCCCTCTGGGCGCCACGTCCCGAACCCCGGGGGCGAGGGCGGCAGCAGAGGGGACGCAGCGCCCGCCCGCTCGCCCGATCGAGCTCGGCGCAGCCCCCATGCCGGTCACCGCCGGAGGTTCGCATCCGGTTGCCAGGCGCAATCGCCCGGCCCCGCTTCCAACCGTTCAGGTCCGCTCCCACCTTGCACCCGAGCCATCCGCACGCGCACTCGCCGCCACGGCCGTCGCCCCGGTGAGCCCGTCGGCGCCGGCATCGCTCCCGCCGGGGGGAGCCGGGGGTACCGGTGCCGGGACGGGCGCCGGGCCGCCCGGGGCGACTGCGGTCGCGCTGCTCGCGCTGACCGGCGTAGCTCTCTTGCGAGCCCTGTTGCCGGGGCTCCTCACGCTCGACCTTCTGCCATGGCGGTCGGCGGTCCAGGCCCTGCCACCCGAGCGCCCCGGTTAGCCGCGGCGACAGTCCGCGAATTCACGCCGTGGGGGCAAATCCGCGCGGCGATCCAGCTAACCAAGGAGACAAGCAGCATGAGATCGAAATTGATCGCTGCCGCCGTCACAGTTGCCGCGCTCGCGTTGCCGGCGACGGCGATGGCCGGCGGCGCACCAGGCGGCGGAGGCGGTGGCCTCGGTCAGCTCCAGCTGGCGGGCCAATCCGCGACGACTCTCCAGGGCGCGCTCTCGAGCGCCAACGCCCAGCAGACCGCGACCAACTCCAACGCTCCCGTGAGCGTTGGCAGCGGCGCACCCTCGGGTGGCAAGTCGTGCGGATGCGGCCAGCCGGCGGGCAGTCAGCCGTCGGGTAACAAGCCGTCGGGAAACAAGCCGTCGGGCGGCTCGAGCAGCGCCAACCAGGGCGCGTTCAACGGGGCGGCCAGCGGTGCCGGCAACAACAGCACCACGAGCCAGACCAACAACCAGACCCAGTCTGACCCGAGCGGCGGTGCCGGCGCCGGGTCCGGCGGCGCGGGCCAGGCGCAGGGAAGCGGACAGCAGTCCGTCACCGGCCAGTTCGCGGGGTCCTCGGCCAACGCCGGCCAGAACGCCGTCAACGGCAACACCCCCACGAGCAGCGCCGGCGGCGCACTCAGTGGCGGCAAGGGCGGCGACCCAAGCGCCAACCAGCTCGCGGGCAACCTCGCGCTCAGCGGCGCCGGCAACGACAGCAGCACCACCCAGAGCAACACCCAGAGCCAGTCGGCCAGCTCCAGCTGTCTGATCGGCTGTGGCGGCGCCGGCCAAGCGCAGCTCTCCGGCCAAAGCTCGACCACGCTCCAGGGAGCGTCCTCGCAGGCCAACGCCAACCAGACCGCGGTCAACGCCAACGTCCCGGTGAGTGTCGCGGGCGGAGGCATCTCGGGTGGCTCCAACAGCGCCAACCAGGGCGCCCTAAACGGGGCGGCCAGCGGCGCCGGCAACAACAGCACCACCAACCAGACCAACAACCAGACCCAAACCGCGAGCTCCAACTGCCTGATCGGCTGCGGTGGCGCGGGACAGGCGCAGGGAAGCGCGCAGAACTCGGTCACCGGCCAGTTGGCGGGCTCCTCGGCAAACGCCAATCAGACGGCGGTCAACGCCAACGTGCCGGTCAACATCGCCGGCGGCAGCATCTCGGGCGGGTCCAACAGCGCCAACCAGGGCGCCGTCAACGGCGCGATCAGCGGTGCCGGCAACAACAGCGGCACCACACAGAGCAACACCCAGAGCCAGTCGGCCAGCTCCAGCTGTCTGATCGGCTGTGGCGGCGCCGGCCAAGCGCAGCTCTCCGGCCAGAGCTCGACCACGCTCCAGGGAGCGCTGTCGTCGGCCAACGCGGATCAGACCGCGGTGAACGCCAACGTCCCGGTGAACATCGCCGGGGGCAGCATCTCGGGCGGATCCAACAGCGCCAACCAGGGCGCGGTGAACGGCGCGATCAGCGGCGCCGGCAACAACAGCACCACCGGACAGACCAATAACCAAAGCCAGTCCGCCAGCTCCAGCTGCCTGTTCGGCTGCGGCGGTTCAGGACAAGCACAACTCAGCGGTCAGGAGGCGTTCACTGGACAGTTGGCCTCCTCGTCCGCTTGCGCCAACCAGACCGCGGTCAACGCAAACGTCCCGGTCAACATCGGCGCCGGCGACGTCTCGGGAGGTTCGAACAGCGCGAACCAGCTCGCGTTGAATGGTGCGCTCAGCGGTGCCGGCAACAACTCCGGCACCACACAGACTGGGGGGCAGACCCAGTCCTAGCACCGATCGACCTCCCGTCGACCCGCAAGCGCGGAGTTGACCGGGACCCCTAGCCGGACCCGCACCCCGGCCGGCGCCTTCGGGCGCCGGCCGGCGGGAGCCGTCGGCGAAGCCGCCGGCGCGCTGTTCCCATGGCCCGGATCAGAAACCCAATGACCCTTCTCTCGCACGCAAAGCTCGGACTGGTCCTCGTCACGATCCTCGTGGCGCTCTCCGTCGTGGCGCAGGCTCGAGCCGATCAGCCCCTCGTATCCAGCCCGGCCGCCACGCCGCCCAGCGAGTCTCAGACGGCGCCGGCACCGAGCACGGTCCCCACCCCGGCGCCGAGCACGATCGCCAGCTCGGTTCCGAGCACGATCGCCAACTCGGCACCGAGCACGATCGCCACCTCGGCACCGCCGGGCCCCACGTCCGCCGTGCAGACGCCGCCTCCACCCTCCCCCGCCACGACCGCGAACGCCACGACGTCGGCCCCAACGGATCCGAGCACGCCCCCATCGGCACCGGCGGCGCAGCCGGTTCCGACCAACACCAGCTCGAGCAGCACAGCCGCTCCGTCTCCCCCGACGAGCGGCACGAGCCCAACGCCCGCCAGCACCCCCGCCCCAGCGTCGCCACCGCAGCAGCCGGCAGACCCGCCGATTGCGACCCAGCCACCGCCTTCGGACCCGACGCCGGTCGTCTCCCAGACCACCACGCAGACGATCACCCAGGTTCAGATCTCGAGCTGCATCACCGACTGCGACGGCGTGACCCAGGTCCAGACCGCACAGCAACAGTCGGTGTCGATCCAGATCGTCCAGGCCGGCGCCCAGCTCGCCGGCGCGTCCATCCAAGGCGGGCAGGGCGTGCCTTCGCCGTCGGCGGGTACGGTCACACAGATCCAGGTCGGCTGCGTCGCCCAGTGCTTCGAGGTCAGCTCGAGTAACCCGGTGACGGCGGCCGCCGGCGAGGAGATCGTGGCCGACCTCGAGTCGCTCCTCACGCCTCCGGATCCACCGTCCGCCGCGCCGGTCCCGGGAATCGAGCAGAGCGTCACGACTCAGACGTCGTGCCAGGAACAATCCTCCGGCCCATCCCAGGTCGAGAGCGCGTCGCAGAGCAGCACGACGGTGCAACTCGTCGACGGCCCGCTCCCGGTGATCGAGTCGAGCTTGGTCGGCTCGGGGTCCGGTCCGGGAGCGGTGAGCCAGACCGTGCAGAGCATCTGGCAACTCCAGATCGGATGCCTCTTCTACTGCACCGCCTCGGAGCAGATTCAGGACGCCGACGAGTCCAGCACCACGGTTATTGGGGTGAGTGGAGAGTCGGCTGGGTCCGACGGAGTCGTGGCGACGGTGACGCAGGTGATCTGGCAGATCCAGGTCGGCTGCCTCGCCTGGTGCTACGGCGCCACCCAGGTCCAGCAGGCGAGTGCCCAGAACACGCTTGTTTCGGTCTCGCCTCCGCCTACGGTCCCGAGCCCGCCCGACCCAGAACCGGTCTCTGACCCGGGACCGACCAATTCCCCGCCGGCAGCCACGGTCGCCGATCCGCCTCCAACCCCGGTCGACGAACCCACCGTCGTGCCACCGCCGTTGAGCTTCCCGACCGACGTCGGTCGGGCCGCGTTGATGATGGCCGTGACGCGGTCCGCGTCGCGGGCGAACAGCCGGCCCGCGACGGCGACGACCGGGCCGGCAACGAAGCCTCTGGCGTCGGTACAGCCCGTCGAGCGCTGGCGCGCGTCGATCACGGTCACGCGCGTGGTGGATTCGGCCGATCGCGCGACGCCACACCGCGAGCACGTGGCCGGTCATGCCGGGCACGCGGCTCGCGTGTCAATGCTGGAGGCTCGCGCCGGTGGCGGCCCAAGCCTGTCGGTGGCAGCTCTGGTGCTTGCCCTGATCGCCGCCGTCTCGATCTTTGCCACCTTCCGCGCGCGAGCGGACGGCCGCTCCGAGCGTTGATCTGGTGGGACGACAAGCGTATGGTTGACGCGAAATAGTTAGGAAGTAGGAAGGGCCGTTGCGAATGGCACGCGATCTATCGCAGCGGTACCGGGGGCAGAAGGAGGCTGGTTCTTGTACCGCTTGCACGCTCGCCCGACTGGGCGCAGCCGCAGCCGCCGCTGTTCTCGCGCTGAGCTGCCTCGCACCATCGGCGGCGCAAGCCGCGAAGCACGCTAGCGCCGGCGATCCGTCACCGCAGCCGTCGCCCGTCTCGTCCGGGTCCACCCCGTCACCCGATCCCGCCCCGCAAGCGGTGACGCGGTCGACCCCGTCTCACGCCGCGGCGCCGTCGACGCCGGCCATCCGCCGGACCACGCCGGCCGTCTCGACCGTGGCCACCCCACCGGTCTCACCGGCCCGTACGTTCTCGGCGCAGCCGCCGTCCAGCGTCGTCCGATCCCCATCGCCCGGGCGTGTTCGCCATCGCCACGTGCCAGGGGCGCGGCACGCCTCGGCTCGAGTCGGGCCGCTGTCGTTCCCGCTCGCACTGCCCCGCGCCCTGCTGCTGTTCCCGCGCGCCGGCGCTCCCGTCCACCGGAACGGCGTGCTTCTGTTGCTGAGCTCGGTGGCGATGGCCGTGGTGGCGGTGGCGAGCTTCACGCTGCTACGGAGGCTGCGGCGGCTGGAGGCGGCGTGAGGAAGGTAAGCGCCCTTTTGATCATCTTCGCGGTGTTGGTCCTCTCGCCACGAGCAGCCGCTGCACAGGACACACTCTCGGTCAGCTGCACGCCCGCGGTCCAAGGCGGTTGCGACGAGTCGGGAGACTGGCAATACAGCCCGGTTGAGGTGACCTGGCAAGCGTCTCCGGTGCCATCGAGCGTCGTTGGATGCGTGTCGACGACATACACCGACGTTGCCACGACAATCTCATGCCAGGTGTTTTGGGGCTCATCCAGCCAATCCATCAGCTTTCCGCTCAACGTCGAGAGCTCCCCTATCACCGCCACCGTGGCCCCGCCCCGCCCACCGGACTCGAACGGCTGGTACAACCACCCCGTCGCCGGCGTCACCAGCGGCACGTCGTTCTCCGGAATCGCGTCGTGTACGTCGACGACCTACGCCGGCCCGAACACGACGAGCGCCACCGTCAGCGGCACCTGCACCGACAACGCCGGCAAGACCGTCACGGTCACGAGCGCGCCGTTCGCCTACGACGCGACGCCGCCCTCGCTCACCGCCACCGCCACCGCCGGCGACCAGAACGTCTCGCTCACCTGGCAGACGGGAGGAGACATCGCCCCGATCGCCTCGATCATCGTCACCCGCGGCGGCGACGCTGTATATCGCGGCAATGGGAGCGGATTCGACGACACGCACCTGACCAACGGCAGCCACTACACGTACACGATCACGGCGCAGGACGCGGCCGGCAACACGGCGACCCGGACCATCGCAGCCACGCCCAGCGAGCGGTTGGTCGCCCCCGCGGCCAACGCCCACGTCACCGCGCCACCGGCGTTGAGCTGGACCGCCGTTCCCGGCGCGACCTACTACAACGTGCAGCTGTACCGGAGCGACCCGACCAAGCTGCTCAGCACATGGCCGGCCCGCGCGAGCCTTCAGCTCCGCCACACGTGGCGCTTCGACGGGCGCCGGTATCGGCTCAAGCCGGGCAAGTACAGGTGGTACGTCTGGCCCGGCTACGGCAAGCGCAAGGCCGCCCGCTACGGGCACATGATCGGGTCGGGCACGTTCGTCGTCGTCCGCTGACCGGGACGGCTACACGGACCGCTCGATCTCGCCCAGGTGGGCGATGTTCTCGACGTCGCTCGGGTCGGCGCTCGCGCCACCGCCGAACCAGGCGTCGAGGATCTCCCCCAGCTCCGCCTCGGAGGTGGCCCGCAGGCTGAGCGCGAGCACGTTGGCGTCGTTCCAGCGACGCGCCCCGTCGGCCGTCTGCGCGTCGGCGCACAGCGCGGCCCGGATACCCGGCACCTTGTTGGCCGCGATCGACGCTCCGGTCCCCGTCCAGCAGGCCACGATCGCCTGCTCGGCGCGGCCGTCGGCCACATCGCGAGCGGCCGACTCGCTGGCCCACGCCCAGTCCGGACGCTCGGCCTCGGAGTAGGCGCCGTGCAGCACGGGCTCGTGCCCACGCCGACGTAGCTCGTCGGGGAGCCCGCCGGCGACTCCGGTCAGCTCATCCGCCGCGACGGCGATTCGCACGGGACGCCGGTCAGGCGGCCACGATCGCCGGCTCGGCGTCCTGCACCGAATCGACGTAGTCGCCCAGTAGCCAGCGCAACCCGTAGGCTCGCATGTCCTCGATCAGCGGCACGAGCGCGCGTCCCTTGTCGGTCAGCGCGTACTCCACCCGCGGCGGGACTTCAGGGAAGGTCTGGCGCTCGACGATCCCCTCCTCTTCGAGCGCCCGCAGCCGCAGCGAGAGCGTGCGCGGGCTGATCCCACGGAGCGAGCGCTCTAGCTCGCAGAACCGTGAGCGACCCTCGGCCAGGTCGCGAATCACCAGAAGTGTCCACTTGCCGCACACGATCTCCGCCGTGCGGCATACCGGACACGTGTCATTTGAAGCCATCCCTACGCGATTCTAGCGCAATGCTTCACGAACTGAAGTGGACCGGACGAGCGCGGAGGCTCAGCCGAGCATGCCCGGCGGGGGCGACGAGACGCGACCGTTGCTCGGGGCAGAGCTCGCCGCCACGGGTGACGGCGGTTCGTCGGGCACCGGAGCCACCGGAACCGGCTCAGCCGGAATCGGAGCGGCCGGGGGCCGGCTCTCCTCCACCGGCACCGCGTCGCGGTGCTCGCGACCGTTCAGGTCCGCCATCGAGGTCGCCGTCCGGCCCTCGCCGGCTACGAGCAGCTTGAAGTCGTGCGGGCTCGAGGCCGCGGCCATCGCGTCTTCCATCGAGACCCGGCCGGCCTGGTAATGCTTGAGCAGGGCCTGGTCGAAGGTCTGCATGCCGTAGAACTCGCCTTCGGCGATGACCTCGCGCAGGCGGTCGGTCTGATCGGCGTCGAGGACCATGTCGCGCGCGCGGCCGGTCATGCGGAGGATCTCGCACACCGCAACGCGGCTCTGGCGGTCGGCCGTGCGGACGAGCCGCTGCGACACGACCGCCTTCAACGTCCCGGCGAGCATCGCCCGGGCCTGGCCCTGCTCGTGCGGCTGGAAGAAGTCGATGATGCGGTTGACGCTCTCGGCCGCATCGAGCGTGTGCACCGTGGAGAGGACGAGGTGGCCGGTCTCGGCGGCCGACAGCGCGGTGCGCACGGTCTCCTCATCGCGCATCTCGCCGATCAGGATCACGTCCGGGTCCTGGCGGAGAACGCGGCGCATGGCCCGGCCGAAGGACTCGGTGTCCATCCCGACCTCGCGCTGGTTGATGATCGACATGCGGTCGCGATGCAGGTACTCGATCGGATCCTCGATCGTGACGATGTGGCGCGCCTTGTGCTCGTTGATCCAGTTGATGATCGCCGCCAGCGTGGTCGACTTGCCCGAGCCGGTGGTGCCGGTGAGCAGGATCAACCCGCGCTCCTCTTCGGCAATCGTTTCGATTGCGGACGGGAGCCCGAGCTCTTTGACCGTCTTGACCGTGAATGGGATCACGCGGGCCACGATCGAGACCGACCCGCGTTGGCGGAACGCGTTGACGCGGAACCGGGCCAGGTCGGGCACCGTGTAGGAGAAATCGATCTCGTTGTCGCGGTCGAACGCGTTCATCTTGTCGCCATGGTTGGCGAGCATCTCGCGCAGCACGCGCTCGGTGTCGGCCGGCGTCAGCGGGTCCGGATACTGCCCCAGCGGCTCGAGCGCTCCGCGGAACCGCGCCATCGGGCGCGCCGGCACCTTCACGTGAAGGTCCGAGCCCTCATTTTCGACGACGTAGCGAAGCGCCTCGTGGAGATCGAACATCCCTACGAGAATCGACCCAGGGGCTTCCCCGCTTTAGCGAGAGAAACGCACGCTGGACGTTGGCTGACGGCGCACGCTCGCCAGCTCAAGCCTCGGAGGGCTGGTTGTTTCTCGGGACTCGCGTGCGGTCCCGAGAAACAACCAGTCTCCGAGGCCCAAACTAAGCCACGTCGCGCAGTTTCTGCGCTTCGGCCAGCGACTGCAGTTTCTTGAGCGACTGGTTCTCGATCTGCCGGATCCGCTCGCGCGTCACGTTGAACGTGCGGCCAACCTCGTCGAGCGTCCGCGGATGCTCACCGCCGAGCCCGTAGCGCAGCTCGAGCACGCGGCGCTCGCGATAGCTCAAGTTCTCGAGCGCCTCGCGGAGCGCCTCCTTGGTGAGGATCTCGGCCGCCCGCTCATACGGCGACTCGGCCCGCTCGTCGGCGATGAACTGCCCGAACTCGGACTCCTCCTCGTCGCCGACCGGCTTCTCGAGCGAGACCGGAGCCTGCGCGGAGCGCTTGATCGACTCGACCTCCTCGGGCTCGATCCCCGTCACTTCGGCGATCTCCTCGGCGGTCGGCTCGCGCCCGAGCTCGGTCACGAGCTTGCGCTCGGCGCGTCCGATCTTGTTGAGCTTCTCGACCACGTGCACGGGGATCCGGATCGTCCGGGCCTTGTCGGCCAGGGCGCGGGCGATCGCCTGTCGGATCCACCACGTGGCGTAGGTGGAGAACTTGAACCCCTTGCGGTAGTCGAACTTCTCGGCCGCGCGAACCAGCCCCAGCGTTCCCTCCTGGATGAGGTCCAGGAACGGGAGGCCTTGGTTCCGGTAGTTCTTGGCAATGGAGACGACCAACCGCAGGTTCGACTCGACCATCTTCTGCTTGGCGTCGAGATCGCCGCGCTCGATGCGCTTGGCGAGGTCGACCTCCTCCTGGGCGGTGAGCAGCCGCACCTTGCCGATGTCCTTCAGGAACAACTGAAGGGAGTCGGTGGTCATGTCCGGCTTGAGGTCCAGCGCCGTCTTGGGCTTGCGGCGTCCGCGCTTGTCGGGAGCGCGTTCGAGATCCGCCGCGGCGATCGCCGGGTCGAGCTCCTCCACGAGCTCGATCTCGGCGCGCTCGAGGAACCCGTGGAGCTCCTCGACGTCAGCCTCGTCGAGGTCGAGTTCCGACACCGCGCCGGAGATCTCGGCGTAGGTCAGCACACCCAGCTGCTGGCCGCGGGTGACGAGGCCCTTGATCTCTTCCAGTTCCTGCAGATCCGCTACTGACATCCTGATTCCGTTTCCCGTCGTACCCGCCGACGCCTGGACACGGCCGGCCTGGTGAGTGAGAGGATGGCGAACGGGCGAGCCCGCAAAGGCGCACGCCCGCTACCTAAACATGCGATGAAAGTCTAGTCGCTATACTTTTTGAAGTCAATTAATCGTTTGTTGGCACGGCGTGCGCGTGTCCAGGAAACGCGGGGCGACCACGGGCGCACATCCGGTGCCGGTAGACCGTTACGTATACGCGCATCGGTCAACTCGGTTTCAACCGTAGTTCGGATTTTCCTAAGACCGGCGGCGGCGGCGCATGATCAGCCACCTCGTCCTACGGCGATCTCCGCAGTGCGCCATCATGTAGCCCTTGACCGACGATCGCCCGTCAGACGTCCTGGGCGCGCTGCCGCGCCGGCGGCCGCACCGTCGCAGCGACAAGCGCCCCGCGCCTGCCCCGGCCGAGCGCGCGGCGTCCCAGCCGGCCGCCCCGGAGCGCAAGCAGCCCGCCGCGACACGTCGTAAACAGCCGGCCGCCGCAGGTCGCAACGCGGCAGGCCGTAAGCAAACGGGTCGGGCCACGGCTCGCTCCGCGGACTCCACCCTTCGAACAGCAGCCGCGCCGACTCGCGTCACCCCGCGCCGGCCCGATCGCCTGCGCCAGCCCGCGCAGCCCGCCGGGGTTCCGCCCACGCCGCCCGCATCCCGGCCCGATCCGCCGAGCAGCCGGCACCTCCTCGGGACCGCCGCCCAGGCGGCGGCCGAGCTCGCCGAGATCGGCCTGTCGGCGAGCGCCCGCGCACTGCGCAACGCGGTGGCGCGCCTGCCGCGCCCCTGACCCGCCCTCCGCCCGAGCCCGAATCCGGCCGCGGCGCCATCGTCCGGCAACCGCCGCGCCATCGTTCGGCCAACCGCCGCGCCATCGTCCGGCCAACCTGATTAGAATGGCCGCCGTTCAAGCCGAGCGATCGTCCGTCCGCGGACGGTCGGCGGGGGAACCACTTGCGGATCCCAAATCCGCAGGGGCGAATCGGCCCCATCTGGAGCCGTAGCGCCGCCCAAGGCGCGAGCCCGTCAGCTCACCCCGTAGGCGAAATCGAAAGAGGACCGCAGAGGATCGACACCTGCTCGTGGGAGCTCGCGCTAACCGTTATCTAGCCTCGCTGCTCGCCGTCGGCGCCGGCGCCCTGGCCGTGCCGGCATTCGCTACGGCGGGCTCGGGCCCGTCGGGCGGCGCCTCGACCGGCTCGGGCGGGGCCACGGCCGGGTCCTCGACCACCAGCCCTCCAGTTGAGCCCGGCAACGTCGTGGTCAGCGCCAGCGGCGACGGGATCAGCCTGCAGACGAGCGCGTCGGCGTTCGTGCGCAGCGGTGTGACGGTCACCGGCACCGTGCCCGCCGGCGACGCCGGCGACGCGGTTGAGATCGACCAGCTTCCCACCGGCGCCACTGACGCAACGTGGACCGAGGCCGCGATCGTGCAATCCCGGCCGGGCGGCTCCTTCGCGGCGAAGTTCCACACGACCGGCGCCGGACCGGTGACGGTTCGTGCGCTGCTTCAGGGCAGCCAGGCTTCCAGCGCCACCGCCTCGCCGCCGTCGATCTCGCTCACCGTGTACCGGCGCTCGATCGCGACGCTGTACGGCCCCGGCCTCTGGGGCCACCACACGGCGTGCGGCTTGACGCTGCGCCGCAACACGGTCGGCGTGGCCAACCGGACGCTTCCGTGTGGAACCCAGGTACAGCTGTACTACAAGGGCAGCGTGATCACCGTGCCCGTCATCGACCGCGGGCCGTACGCCAACCACGCCAACTGGGATCTGACGATGGCCACGGCGCGCGCGCTCGGGATGGACAGCACCGGGACGGTCGGCGCAGCAGCGCTCCCTTCGTCGTCGACGACGACCACCAACACGGGCACGCCGACCGCGCAAAAGCGCTAGGCCGGCCGCGCAAAAGCGCAAAAGCGCTATCCGCGTAGCGTCAGCTCGCCATATTGGGACCGTCGGGCGGCGGCTGCTCGGCGTCATCGTCCCCCGGCTCCCCACCGACGATCCCGATCCCACTCGCCTCGGCCGCGAAGCGCGTCTGCTCGGCGGCGTCGATCAGCGTCGCCGCGTTGTGCCCATCCTCGCCCAGCACCGCGAGCCCGACACTGACCGTGAGCGGCGCCCCGCGCCACGATTCCTCGCCCGGCACGCTCATCACGATCCGCGACCCGAGCGCCTGCGCCCCGGCGCGCCCCGTGTCCCGCGCGATGATCCACGCCCGGCTCTCGGTCTCGCAGGCGAGCACGTCGCGCCGGCGCACCGCGCTGCGCACCGCCTGCGCGAACCGGCCGAACGTGGCGCTCGCCTGGGCGGAGGGCTCGACCGCGAGCAGCTTCTCCGCCTCCTCGAGCTCGACCAGCAGCAACGACAGGGGCATCCGCGCCCGCGCGGCGCGGACGATCTCGTCCCGCAGCGCCCCGACCCACAGCGCGTCGCGTCCCGACTCCTCTCCGCCCGGCGCCTCCTCGCCGACGCCCGTCCCTGCCTCCGCGAACCTTCCCCCATCCGCCTCGCCACCGGCGGCCCCGACCGAGCCCGGCATTTCCACAAGCCCCGGCACATCTCCCGTTTCCCGGGGCGCCTCGGCCGGCCCAACGTCCTCCCGCGCAGTCACGACGGGGTCCGGTGCACGGACGGGATCCGGTCCCCGAACGGGATCCGGTGCGGGCGACGCGACCCGGAGCGGCGCTACTCGCCCCGGCCCCGGCGGGTCGACCTTCGGCTTGCTCAGCTCCTGGCGCCGCAGAACCGCGGCGCGCACCAGGTCCATGACGAGCGACAGGCGCTCGGCGGCTTCGGTCAGCAGCTCCGGGTCGCCTCCGGCGAGCTCGCTGCGCAGCGCGCTCCAGACGATGTCCTTGAGCGCCTCGACGGCGCGGGACGCGGCCACCAGGCTGTCCGCCCCGGCCAGCTCGCCGGCGCGCGAGGCAAGCGGCTCGAGCACGCCATCGGGCTCGATCCGCCGCAGATCCGCCTCGTCGCCGATCGCCCGGATCACCGCGTCGCAGATGCGCGGGCCGTCCCGCGCCACGTCGCCGGCCAGGATCGCCGCCGCCTCTTCCAGCGGCGCGTCCTCGACCAAAGCCAGCAGCCAACCCTTGGCCAGCGCGTCCGCGCGCGACAGTAAAGCGTCTAACCCTGCGCTCGCGACCGGCCGCGGTCGTCTACGGCGTGGCACGTCCCGCTCCATCGGGCCTCTTTTACCACCTATTGCGGTTGTCCCGCTTCAAATCGATTGCCGCCGGTCATCCATGCCGGACCGGAACCGGCCGGTCCCCCGGTTCGTGGAAAATGAACGCATGACGGACCTCATCACAACCGCGCGCGCCCGCGAGCTGGTCAGCACGCTTACCCAGCCGATCGGAGAAGAAGTGGTGGCGATTGGTGACGCGCGCGACCGCGTGCTCGCCCAGGACCTGACCGCTGCCGGCGATGTCCCGCCATTTCCGTGCTCGGCGATGGACGGCTACGCGATCACGCCGGGCCCCGCCGGCCGTACGCTGACCGTCGTCGCCGAGTCCCGCGCCGGCCTGCCCAGCGACCGCACCCTGTCAGAAGGCGAGGCGATTCGCATCTCGACCGGCGGCGCGGTCCCGCCCGGCGCCACCGCCGTCATCCCCCAGGAGAACGTCGAGGCGCAGGACGCGACGATCACGACCCGCACGGCCACGCGCGAGCGCGACCACATCCGCGACCGGGGCGAGGACATGAAGGCCGGCACGACCGTTCTGCGAGCCGGCAGCGTGCTGGGCGCGGCCGAGCTGGGCGCGGCCGTGGCGGCCGGCGCGGCGGAGCTGGTCGTGGCCAGGCGACCGCGGGTCCGGGTGTTCACCACCGGCGATGAGCTGAAGGCTCCCGGCGAGCCGCTCGGCCCGGGCGAGATCCACAACTCCAACGGGCCGATGCTCGTCGCGCTCGTCGAGCATCAGGGCGCCTGCGCGCCGCCCGCCGGACGCCTGCCCGACGACCGCGCCGCGACCGAGGCGGGCTTGGCGGCCGCGCTCGACGACGCCGACGTGGTGATCGTCACCGGCGGGGTGTCGGTCGGACCGCACGACCACGTCAAGCCGGCGCTCTCGGCCCTCGGCGTCGAGGAGATCTTCTGGCGCGTCGCGCTGCAACCCGGTAAGCCAACCTGGTTCGGTCGCCGCGGCAGCACCCTCGTGTTCGGCCTGCCCGGGAACCCGGTCTCGGCGGTGGTCACGTTCGCGCTATTCGTCGCGCCGGCGCTCGCGGCGCTCCAGGGCCGAGCGCCCGAGCGCCTCCTGTACGACGAGGCCACGCTCGCCACCGATTTGCCGCGTAATCCCGACCGCGAGCAGGCCGTCCGCGTCCGCCTCGAGCGCCGGAACGGACGGCTGACCGCGATCCCCACCGGGCCGCAGGGCTCCCATATCGTGACCTCGCTGCTCGGCGCCGACGCGCTCGCACTCGTTCCCGCCGGCCAGGGCGCGCTCCCGGCCGGCGCGATGGTGGCACTCGAGCCGCTCGCCCACTGAGGCTGAGACAATCCGCGCGTGGGCGTGTTCGTTGCATTCCTCGCCGCGCTCAGCGCCTTCGCGGCCTCCCGCCGCCGGCGCCGGCGGCCCACCCCCGCCCAGGCGGTCATCGTCTCGCTTCCCAAGTCGACCGTGGTCGCACGCGACGGCGCGGTCCGCTCGGTTCAGCTCGCCGAGCTGACGCTGGCCGAGGAGGACTGGAGGCGGATGTGGAACGCGACCAACCTCGAGAACCTCGCGCGCACCTACTGGCGCTTCCTCTCGCGCGTCACGCTCGGGCTGATCCGCGTGATCTACGGCGAGAACGAGCGCCGGGTGGTGTTCCTGGCCCGGCCGTTCACGTTGCTGCGCTTCGAGGCGCCCGAGTACGAGCTCGAGTCCGATCACGGCAGCGTCCGTTGGCGGATCCGCGACGGCCTGCTCGTCGCCCGCGCCGGCCGGGGCTGTGGCTACCTGGCGCTCGCCGTCACACATCTTCAAGGCGGCGAGAACGGGCGGGAGCGGCTGCTGATCGAGGTCGAGGTCGCGAACTTCTACCCCGCCATCGCCGCCGGATTCAGCGTGCCGGTGTACGAGGTCACTCAGTCGGCGATCCACGTGCTCGTGACCCACGCCTTCCTGCGCTCGCTCGCGCGCCTGAACCTGGCCACGTCCAAGGTCGGCCGCTTCGCGACCCCGGACGTCCGCGCCGCCGGCCGCGCCGCGATCGAGCGCGCCCGCCAGATCCGCGACCACGCCCCGCGTTAGTTGGGGCCGCCTTCGGCGGCATCCGTGGGGCCGGGCACCCCATCCTGCCAGGACCGTGGGCCCTGGACCTAGCTGTGAGCGAGGCTGAGGCGCCCGGCTCGCGGCACTCGCGATCCGATCCCCGCGGGCACGCTCCCACAGGCGGGCAGCGGTGCCGCGAACGGGCGATCAGCCGTAGCGAACTCCGGTGAGCGTCCGCAACTTGGTGCGGTCGTGGCGGGCTGACACCCGCCGGACGGTGCCCGACCGTGAGCGCATGACGAGCGACTCGGTGGTGGCGCCGCGGCCGCCCTGGTAGCGCACGCCCTGGAGCACGTCGCCGTCGGTCACCCCGGTGGCCGAGAAGAACACGTCGTTGCCCCCGACCAGATCGTCGCAGGTCAGGATCCGGTCGAGATCCATGCCGGCGTCGAGGGCCGCGGTGCGCTCATCGTCATCGCGCGGCCACAGGCGACCCTTCAGCTCGCCGCCGATGCACTTGATCGCCGCCGCGGTGATGACGCCTTCCGGCGTGCCGCCGATCCCCCACAGGATGTCGACCGGGGTGTTGTCCGACACCGCGAGCAGGGCCGCCGAGACGTCGCCGTCGAGAATCAGCCGGACGCGCGCGCCGGCCTCGCGAACCGCCTCCATCGCCGGGTGGTGGCGCTCGCGGTCGAGCATGACCACCATCACGTCGCGGATGTCGATCTTCTTGCGCTCGGCGATCAGCCCGAGCGTCTCGGGGAGCGGGCGATCGAGGTCGAGCAGGTCGGCGATCTCGGGCCCGCCGGCGATCTTCTCCATGTACACGATTGGGCCCGGGTTAAACATGGTGCCGCGCTCGGCCAGGGCGATCACCGAGATTGCGCTTGGCATCCCCAGCGCAGTCAGGCGGGTGCCCTCGAGCGGATCGACCGCGATGTCGACCTTCGGCGGCGAGCCGTCCCCGATCTGCTCGCCGTTGTAGAGCATCGGCGCCCTGTCCTTCTCCCCCTCTCCGATCACGACGACGCCGTCCATCGAGACCGACTCGAGCACGTTGCGCATCGCGTCGACGGCGGCCTGGTCGGCTCCCTCCTTGTCGCCCCGGCCGACCATCCGCGCCGCGGCCAGCGCCGCGGCCTCCGTCACTCGGACCAGCTCGAGAGCCAGGTTCCGGTCTACCCGGACGTTTTCGTGACCCAGGCTCACGGCAGCCCCGGTGGCTTGCGCGTGCCGGCGCTCTCCTGTACGCGCCACACCGACCCGATCAGAATCAGCACGCCGCCGGCCAGGCCGATCCACCAGCCGTAGGCAACGCTGATCTCACTCGGCGGCATCCCCGGCCTGTCTATTAGGCCACGAAACAGCGTGAACGTGAGCGCGGCGATCGCGATGATCGCGGTCATCTCGCCCCGCGGCCAGGACAGGGCATGCCCGCGCACGATGATCCAGGCGAGCACCGCCGGCGCGACCGCCGTTATGAGCAGAAGGAAGCGGAGGATCATCAGCGACTTCCACGCGCTGCACGTGCCGTTCGGCCCGCGGCAGCTGTTCAGGACCGCGAACCGATCCCCGAGCTTGTACCACTCGAGGAACACCGAGACGGCCAGAATGCCTCCCCCAAGGACCGCGATCAGTTCCCCGCGGTCGAGCTCCCTTAAGTGCATCGGCGGGCAGCCTAGCCGTTTTCCCTGCGGGCCTGCGCAGCTAGCTGGTGGATCCGATCCGGCGCCTAGAGCGCGGTGGTGGCGTGCTCGGGCCGGGCGATCCCGCTGCTCTCGGCGGCCGCCTTGACCGCCTCGGCCACCGCGTCGTGCACGTGCTGATCGAGCGCGTTGGGAACCAGTTCGCCGTCGGGGGTCAGCCCCGCGATCGCCCGGGCGGCGGCCAGCTTCATCTCGACGTTGATCCCCGCCGCCCCGGCCAGCAGGGCGCCGCGGAAGATCCCGGGATAGCCGACCACGTTGTTCACGCTGCGCCCGTCGGCGGCGAACGCGGCCCCGGCGGCTTCGGCCAGCTCGGGCTCGATCTCGGGGTCGGGGTTGGTGAGCGCCAGGATGACCTGCCCCGGCCTGATCATCGACGGCTCGATCAAGCCAGGCCGGCCGGTCGTGGCCACCACCACGTCGGCCTCGGCCATCACTCGCTCCATCGTCGCGATCTCCACCCCGTGGGCGCGGGCGCGCGCGTGAGAGGCCTCGAGCGGATCGAACGCGATCACGCGCTCGACGCCGCCGTCGACCATCAGCGCCGCGATCCCGTACCCCGCCGCCCCCAGCCCGAGCTGGCCGACGGTGGCCGCGCGCAGCTCGACGCCGGCGTAACGGCAGGCGACGATCACCGCGGCGAGCGAGACCACAGCGGTCCCGTGAACGTCGTCGTGCATGACCGGCTGGGGCAGCCGTTGGATCAAGCGCCGCTCGATCTCGAAGCACTCGGGTGCGGAGATGTCCTCGAGGTGGATGCCCCCGAACGTCGGCGCGATCTGGACCACCGTCTCGACGAACGTGTCGACGTCGGTCGCTTCGATCAGGATGGGCATGGCCGAGATCCCGGCGAACTGGTCGTAGAAGACCGCCTTGCCCTCCATCACCGGCATCGAGGCAACCGCCCCGATGTTGCCCAGCCCGAGCACCCGCGTCCCGTTGGTGCAGATCGCGACGCTGCGCGCGATCATCGTGTAGCGGGCCGCCAGCTCCGGCTGGGCGGCGATCGCGGTGCACACGCGGGCTACCCCCGGCGTGTAGACGTCGCGCATCTCCTGCACCGTGCGAACGGGCCAGCACGCGTTGATCTTCAGCTTGCCACCGACGTGCCGGAGCAGCGCGCGGTCCTGATGCCAGAGCACGCTCACGCCGTCGAGCCCGTCGATCAGCTGGGCGATCTGGCCGGCGTGCGCGGTGTCGCGCACCTCGACCGTGATGTCCCTGACCGAGTGCTCGCGGCCGAGCGACACGGTCACGATGTCCCCGATCAGTCCCGCACCGGTGCCGATCGCCTGCGCCACCCGCGCGAGCTGGCCGGCGTGATGGGGTATCTGGACGCGGTAGGTGCAGTCGAGCATGTCATCTCTCCCTCCAAGCGCGGTTCGCTCCGGAGGTGTATTTATCACGCGATGTCTCCAGGTCCCCCCACGGGCGATCCCGTCCCGCCCCTGAACCAGCTTTTCCCCGAGCCAAGGCGGGTGGATGCCCGCCGGCTGCTCGAGGAGCTGAACCTGTCGGCCAACGTCCCGGTGCACCGCCCGTACACGATCGCCAACTTCGTGGCGAGCGCCGACGGGCACGCCGCCTACCGGGGGCGTTCCCGCTGGCTGAGCGACGGCGGCGACCGGGAGTTGTTCCACGGCCTGCGCGAGCACGTCGACGCGATCCTGGTCGGGACCGGGACGCTTCGCGTCGAGCGCTACGGCCGGATCGTGCCCGACCCGGACCGCCGGCGCCGCCGGGCCGCCTCGGGTCTGGCCCCCGATCCGCTCGCGTGCGTGTTCAGCCGCAGCGGGGACGTCCCAACCGACATCCCGCTGTTTGACGATCCGGCGTCGCGCGTCGTGGTGTTCACGGCGACCGGCCTGGACACCTCTGGGCTCCGGGCCCAGGTGGAGGTCGTTCGGTTGGACCCCGGCCAGCTGACGCTGACCACGATGATGCGCCGGCTGCGCTCCGCCTTCGACGTTCACACAGTGCTGTGCGAGGGAGGCCCCACGCTGTTTGGCGCGCTGCTTCAGGAAGAGCTCGTCGACGAATTGTTCGTGTCGCTCGCGCCGAAGCTAACCGGCGGTGGCAGCGCCCCGTCGATCACCACCGGGCCTGACCTGTCCGAGCTGCGCCTCCTGCAACTCATCTGGGTCCTCGAGCTCGAGAGCGCGCTGTATCTGCGCTACTCGCTCCGGTGAATCGGTTCAGCTCGAAATAGTTAACCGATTCACCTCGCAGTGAACCGGTTAACCTCTGAGTCACTGTCAGGAGTTGACCGGAATTACCCTGAAGTTAATGAAGTGACCTGCCACAATGATCAGCTGTGACCGGGTCAACCGCGGCAACCACCTCACCAGCCGCGGCGCGGATGATCCAGGCGCTCGAGGAGGGCCGGCGACGCACGCTGGCACTCGTCGCCTCGTTGTCTGATGCCGATCTCGAGCGAGTTCACTCTCCGCTGATGAGTCCGTTGGTGTGGGACCTCGCGCACATCGCCGCCTACGAGGATCTGTGGCTCGTGCACCGTTACGGCGAGCGACCGCTGCTGCGCGAGGACCTAGCCGCCACGTATGACGCGTTCGAGACGCCGCGCGCGTGCCGAGGTGACATCGAACTGCTCGGCCCGGGGGCGGCGCGACGGTATCTGAGCGAGGTGCGTGCGCGCGTGCTCGAGGTGATCGATGAACGCGGGGTGGGCGACGGGCTGCTGCACGAGATGGTGCTGCGCCACGAGCACCAGCACAACGAGACGATGTTCCAGACGCTCCAGCTGGCCCGCCTGCCCCACTACGAGCTGGCCGGGCGCCGACGCGAGCCTGGCGCGCCGAGCGAGGCGTACACGGGTCTCGAGCTGATCGCGATTCCGGCCGGTCCGTGCACGATCGGAGCGCCGCCCGACGGCTTCGCATATGACAACGAGCGTGCGCGCCACCGCGTCGACGTTGGCGCCTTCGAGATCGGGTGCACTCCGGTCACTAACGGCGCGTACCTGCGCTTCGTGCGGGATGGCGGATACGAGCAACGCGAATGGTGGTCGGCTGAGGGCTGGGCCTGGAAGGACGAGTTCGGCATCTCGGGCCCGGGGGCTTGGACCGACGATCACGCCGGCGAGTGGCGGCTCGGACGCCTCGAGCCGCTGCATCCCGACCGCCCGGTCGTGCACGTGACCTGGTATGAGGCCGACGCGTTCGCGCGCGCCCACGGCGCTCGCCTCCCGACCGAGATCGAGTGGGAGAAGGCGGCCAGCTGGGACGAGTCCGCACAGGCCGCGCGTCCCTACCCGTGGGGATCTCGACGGCCCGCGGCCGGCCTGCACGCCAACCTCGACCAGCGGGGCTGCGGCACCGTGCCCGTGGGCGCCTATCCCGCCGGCGCATCGCCGTACGGCTGCCTGGGCATGCTCGGCGACGTGTGGGAGTGGACCTCGAGCCTGTTCGACGGCTATCCCGGCTTCGTCCCGCACCCCTACCGGGAGTACTCCGAGGTCTTCTTCGGCGACGAGTACATGGTGCTCCGCGGCGGCTCCTGGGCCACCCGGTCGCGCGTCGCCACGGCGACCTTCCGCAACTGGGACTACCCGCAGCGGCGCCAGATCTTCGCTGGGTTCCGGATCGCGAGGGACGTGTGAAGACGATCACCCGGGCTCCCGAGATCCGGATCGATTCCTACCTGACCGAGGGCGACGAGCGATCGCTCGCCTACGACGTGCTCGACGGTCTGACCCGTCCGTTCAAGGAGATCCCGCCCAAGCACTTCTACGACGCGCGCGGCTCGGAGCTGTTTGAGCGCATCTGCGAGCTGCCCGAGTACTACCCGACCCGTACCGAGCGCCAGATCCTGCTCGACAACGCCGACCAGATCGTCGAGACGACGGGGGCCGGCGAGCTCGTCGAGCTCGGGTCGGGGTCGGCCGAGAAGGCGCGGATCCTGCTCGGTGCGATGTCGAGGGCGCAGACGCTGCACCGCTACGTCCCGCTCGACGTGTCCGAGAGCGCGCTCGAAGCGGCCGCGATCGAGCTCGTGGACGAGTTCGAGGAGCTGTCGGTGCACGGGGTGATCGGCGACTTCGAGCGCCACCTCGACCGGATTCCGCCGCGGCCGTCCGGCGCCCCGCCGCGAATCGTCGCGCTGCTCGGCGGCACGATCGGAAACTTCCTGCCTGGGACGCGTCGCCGGTTGCTGCGCTCGATCGCCACGCTGCTGGGCCCGGACGACCGCCTGCTGCTCGGCACCGATCTGGTCAAGGATCCGGCCGTGCTCGAGGCCGCCTACGACGACGCCGAGGGCGTCACCGCCGAGTTCAACCGCAACGTGCTGTATGTGATCAACCGCGAGCTCGGCGCCGACTTCTCACCGGAGGCGTTCGAGCACATCGCGTTCTTTGACCGCCGGCACGAGTGGATGGAGCTGCGCCTGCGCTCCCGGCGACCCTGCAGCGTGCTCGTGGGCGAGCTCGGGCTCCGCGTCGAGTTCGCCGCGGGCGAGGAGCTGCGGACCGAGATCAGCGCCAAGTTCACCCGTGCTCGCATCGAGGAAGATTTCGCCGCCGCCGGGTTGCGCCTCGACCGCTGGTACACCGACGCTGACAGCTTGTTTGCGTTGTCGCTGGCCGCGCGTCAGTAGGGTTTCCGGCAATGGAAATAGACGGAAGCGGGGCGATCGTCGGAGGTGGCGCGTCGGGGCTGGGCGCCGCGACGGCCCGGCGCCTGCACGCGCACGGCGCCCACGTCGTAGTCGCCGATCAGAACGTTGAGCGGGGCACGATCCTGGTCGATGAGCTGGGCGAACGCGCGACGTTCGTCGCGACCGATGTCACGGATCCGGACGCCGTGCAGGCGGCCGTGAGCGCGGCCACCGAGCAACCGGTGCCGCTCCGGATCGCCGTCTCGTGCGCCGGCATCGGCTGGGCCGGCCGTGTCATAGGCCGGCGGGGCGCGCACGCGCTCGAGCCGTTCGAGACCGTCATCCGGGTCAACCTGATCGGCACCTTCAACGTCATGCGACTCGCCGCCGCGGTCATGGCCGAGAACGAGCCCAACGCCGGCGGCGAGCGAGGCGTCTGCGTCAACACCGCATCGATCGCGGCGTTCGACGGCCAGATCGGCCAGATCGCCTATGCCGCCTCCAAGGGCGGGATCGTCAGCATGACGCTGCCGGCCGCGCGCGACATGGCGCCGTTCGGGGTGCGCGTGTGCGCGATCGCGCCCGGTACGTTCGACACGCCGCTGCTCGCGGCGCTGCCCGAGGACGCCCGCGAGGAGCTCCGCCGGGTGGTGCCGTTCCCGTCCCGCTTCGGCCGCCCGGAGGAGTTCGCCGCGCTGGTCGCGCACATCGTCGGCAACGAAATGCTCAACGGTGAGGTCATCCGGCTCGACGGCGCGCTGCGAATGCCTCCTCGTTAGTGCTCAACCCTCCACATTTGTTCGACTCTTGGAGGGTGATCGGAATTTGCGGGGTAGCATCGGGCCATCCAGGAAGGGAGACTGAGTTGGCGCTCACCATGCAGGGTGGTGAACGGTGACCAGCGTCCGGCCATGCGACGCCGCCAGGCCGACCATTCGATATGGAGCGGCCATCCAACAACACTGAACAGAGCGAGGGCTTCGGCAGCTTCGAGCTGGATCTGCGGACCGGTGAAGCCCGTTACTCCCAGGGACTGCGGCGGATCCTCGCCGCGCCTGAGGAGCCGGCGCTGACGTCCGCGCTCATTCTCGAGCGCGTGCACCCGGAAGACCGCGAGCTGGTCGAGCGTGCGCTCGAGCGCGCCGGCCGCGAGCGCGAGCCGCTCCGCTTCGAGGTGCGCGTGCGGCGCTTCGACGACGTCGAACGGGTCGTGCGCGCCCGCGGGGAGGCCGTGACCACGCCCGATGGCGAGCCGCTTCGAGTCGTCGGCACGCTACAGGACGTCACCCAAGAGGCCGAGGTGCGCGCGGCGCGGGACCTCCTCAGCTACGTGGTCGAGTCGACCGGGGACGCGATCATCACCAAGGCGCCCGATGGCACGATCACGAGCTGGAACCGGGGCGCCGAGCAGCTCTACGGCTACAGCGCGGAGGAAGCGATCGGACAGGCCAGCGGCATGACCGAGACGCCAGAGCGCGCCGGCGAATGGCAGAAGCTCCTGGAAACCGTGTTCGCGGGCGAGTCGGTCGACAACTTCGAGACCGAGCGGGTGCGCAAGGACGGAACCAAGATTGCCGTCTCGCTCACGGTTTCACCGGTGACCGACGCGCACGGCCGGATTGTGTCGGCGGCGATCATCGCCCGCGACACCACCGCGCGCGTTCGCTACGAGGAGCGGCTGCGCCACATGGCCGACCACGACCAGCTGAGCGGGTTGTTCAACCGCCGGCGCTTCGAGGAGGAGCTCAAGCGCGAGCTCGCGCGCGCCGGCCGCTACGCGGCCGACCACAGCGCGGTGCTGAGCATCGACATCGACAACTTCAAGGGGATCAACGACTCGGCGGGCCACGCCGCGGGCGACGCCGTGCTCGGCCACGTGGCACACGTGCTCGCCCATCGCTCGCGCGCCAGCGACGTCGTCGCGCGGCTCGGCGGCGACGAGTTCGCGGTCTTGCTCTCGTCTGTCGGCCCCGATGACGCGCGCACCGCGGCCGAGCAGCTGCTCGGAGAGATCCGCAGCTCGCCGGCCACCTACGGCGGCAAGCCGTTCCGCGTCACCGCGAGCATCGGCGTCGCGGCGTTCGAGTCAGACGACGCCACCGCCGGCGAGGTGATGGTCAACGCCGACCTCGCGATGTACGCCGCGAAGACCGGCGGGCGCGACCGCGTCGTCGTCTACACCGCCAGCGAGGCCCGCCGCGCGCGGGCGGTGGCCAAGCTCACCTGGGCCCAGCGCATCCAGGACGCGCTGGACAACGACCGGTTCGTGCTCCACCTCCAGCCGATCCTCGAGCTCGCCACCGGCCAGATCAAGCACGGCGAGCTGCTACTGCGGATGAAGGGCGATCGCGGCAAGCTGATCGCCCCCGGAGCGTTCCTCCCCGCCGCCGAGCGTTTCGGCCTGATCCACGCGATCGATCGTTGGGTCGTCGGGCAGGCGATCAAGCTCGTGGCCGAGACGATGGATCGCGTGCCCCGAGTGGGCATCAACCTGAGCGGCGAATCGATCGTGGGCGACCCACACCTGCTGACCATGATCGAGCAGGAGCTCGAGCGCTCCTCGGTCGACCCGTCCAAGCTGATCTTCGAGGTGACCGAGACCGCCGCGATCGCCAACATGCCCGAGGCGACGCGCTTTGCCCGCGGCCTGACCAGCCTCGGCTGCAGCCTCGCGCTCGACGACTTCGGGACCGGATTCGGGAGCTTCTACTACCTCAAGCACCTACCGGTGAGCTACGTCAAGCTCGACGGCGAGTTCATCCAGAACCTGCCGCGCTCGGAGGTCGACGAGCACATGGTCGAGGCGATCGTCGGCGTCTCCCAGGCGCTCGGGATCAAGACCGTGGCCGAGTCGGTGGCCGACGAGGAGACGATCGGGATGCTCCAGAAGCACCGCGTCGACTACGCCCAGGGCTACTACGTGGGCAAGCCGGCGCCGCTCAATGTGGCGCTGTCGCAGCCCGGCTGGATCAGCCAGTCGGAGTCGGGCAGCGTGCTCTAGCGCCAGAGATACCGGCTGGCCCGCCCCCGCGAGCCGGTACCGTGGCCGGATAACCCACCACTCGCCGCCCCGCCGGCGGTGAAAGCCGGTTCACCCGCCCCTGGCACGGGTTCCTTACCACTCGCGCCGCGAGGATCGGCGAGTGAGCCGTTATCCGGCAACCGGTATAGCCGCCAGGCCGCCAGGCCGCCGGCTAGTTCAGCCGCTCGATCAGCATCGCCTGGCCCATCCCACCGGCGACGCACATCGACTCGATTCCGAGCGTCCCGTCCGTCGCGCGCAGTCCGTTGATCAGCGTGGTCATGATGCGCGCGCCGGTCATCCCGAACGGGTGGCCCAGGGCGATCGCGCCACCGTACGGGTTGAGCTTCTCGTCGGCGATTCCGAGCTCGTCCTTGCAGGGGATGATCTGGGCCGCGAACGCCTCGTTGATCTCGACCACGTCGACGTCGTCGATCTTGACGCCGGCTGCCTTGAGCAGAGCCTGGATGGCCGGGATCGGACCGAGGCCCATGATCTCGGGGCGGATCGCGGCGACGGTCGAGGCGAGGATCCGCGCCTTGGGCTCGAGGCCCAGGCGCTTGGCCTTCTCCTCGGACATGATCAGCACGGCGGCGGCGCCGTCGTTCAAGGGGCAGGCGTTGCCGGCCGTGACCGTGCCGTTCTCACGGAACGCGGGCTTGAGCTTGCCGAGCACCTCCATCGTCGTGCCCGGTCGCGGGCCGTCGTCCTGGGTCACGACCGCGTCGGGAACGTCGATCTCGTTCCCCTCCTTGTCGGTCTCCGTGTGCGCGGGCACGGGCACCGGAACGATCTCGGCGTCGAAATGGCCCGACTCGCGCGCGTCCACGGCTCGGTTCTGCGAGGTCACCGCCCACTCGTCCTGCTGCTCGCGCGTGATGTGGCAGCGCTCGGCCACGTTCTCGGCCGTCATGCCCATCGGGATGTACACGTCATACGCCGACCCGTTCGAGCCGTTCAGGTGCGGGTTCTTGGCCTCCTCCATCATCCCCGCGCCCAGGCCGGCGCGGGACACGGCCTCGACCCCGGCGGCGACGTACTGGTCGCCCTCCCCGGACTTGATCGCGTGGAACGCCATCCGGATCGTCTGAAGCGACGAGGCGCAGAAGCGGTTGACCGTGCACGCCGGGACGTGGTGGTCGATCCCGGCCAGCAGCGACGCGTTGCGGCCGACGTTGTAGCCCTGCTCACCGATCGACGAGGCGGCCCCCATCATCACGTCGTCGGTCTCGCCGAAGTCGACCCGTGGGTTGCGCTCGATCAGCGCGCGGAGCGGAATCGCGGCCAGTTCGTCGGCGCGGACGGTCTTGAGCGAACCCTTGCCGGCGCGGCCGATCGGGGTTCTGATGGCGTCGACGATCACGGCTTCTGGCATGTAACGGACTCCTTGTTCAGTCTTGGGTCGGGCCCGATGATGCTAGGGGAGCCAGACCGGCCTGGACGCCAGTCGCCGGCGCCAGCGCGCCGCGGGCGAGGCGCAGGAGCTGGTTGCGAGGGCTCATCAGGCCAACTCGGCCAGCCGCTCTGAGAGCACGATCCGGCCGGCCGCCTCGACCGCGGCCAGATGCGAGAAGGCTTGTGGGAAATTCCCCAGGTGCCGGCCCGACTCCCCGTCGAACTCCTCGGCATACAGGCCCAGGGGCGAAGCGATCTTCACCAGGCGCGTCATCAGGTCGCGGGCTCGTTGCATCTCGCCGATGACCGCCAGCGCTGACACGAGCCAGAACGAGCAGATCACGAACGTGCCTTCCTTGCCCGACAGGCCGTCGTCGGTCTCGTCGGTTCGGTAGCGCAGGACGAACCCGTGATCGGTGAGTTCGTCGGCGATCGCGAGCACGCTCGCGCGCAGGCGGTCATCGTCGCCGGGCAGGAAGCCAAAGATCGCCGCCAGCAGGATGGACGCGTCAAGAGATTCGGTTCCGTAGTGCTGGACCAGCACGCCTCGCTTGTCGACGCCGTGCTCGAGGATGTCGGCCTTGATGTCGGCCGCCACCTGACTCCACTCCGCCGCGGTGGAGGGCTCGCCACGTATGTCCGCCAGCTTGGCCGCGCGGTCCATCGCGACCCAGCACATCAATTTCGACGAGACGTAGTGCTGCGGCTCGCCCCGCGCCTCCCAGATGCCCTGGTCCGGCTGCTGCCACACGGCCTTCGCGCACTCCGCCTGGGCCCGGATCAGCGGCCACAGCCGTCGCGGCAGCCGCTGGCTGCGGCGCGTGTGCAAGAGGACCGAG
>DATJUA010000056.1:0-9115 GCA_035502815.1 Solirubrobacteraceae bacterium | reverse complement strand
ATGGTAAGGAAGGGGTCGTCGGTTCGAGTCCGACAGAGGGCTCTGCGTGCAAATCGTGGGAGTACGGCGCGGTGGTTGACCACTTCTCTGCAGCCCGGGTGGTTGATCACTTCCTTGCGGGGCTTGCCTTCGTCCGCGTTCGTCTTTTCCGTGTCGCTGTAGCCGAATGACTGTCCTCCAGCCGCTCGATCTCCACGTGGCGCGAGACCATGCGGCGCAGCGAGCCGGGCGAGACTTGTGTGCTCGCTTAGCCCCAACATGCCCCAATCCGGCCGTCACCGGGTTGGCTGGGAATACGTGAGAGCGGTTGAGCCCGCGCCAGATCTGCTGGAGCGTCCGAGCCGTCCGCACCGTCGGTCGGCGCGAGGCGACGAACGCGGCGTTGATTGCTCCGGCCGAGGTGCCGACCAGCAGGTCGGGGCGAATCCCCAGCTCGTAGAGCGCTTAAGCATCCCTGCCTGGCAAGCACCAAGAATCGCGCCACCGGAGGGACAAATGCCACACGTATGGGGCGGTTAGGCCGCTTGCGCCGTCGCGATTGTGCGCAGGCGGCGAAGGGCCTCCCGCTCCAACTGGCGGCTGCGCTCCTCGCCGACGCCGAGCCACGCGCCGATCTGCTCGTGGCTCTGGGGTGCATCCTGCCCCAATCCATAGCGGCGAATCACGACGTCCCGGTGCCGCTGCGGAAGCAGCCTCAGCATCCTCCTGACCCTCGCAGACTCCTCGCCTGCGACCGCGCGCTCGGGCGGATCGGCGGCGTCGTGGTCGGCGAGCAGCTCGCGCAACGGCGTGTCCTCCTCGCCCACCGGCTCGTCCAGCGACGCCGTGACGCGCGCGGCCTGTTGCAGCGAACGGACGCTCTCGACACTCAGCCCCGTCCGATCCGCCACTGCAGCAGTCGACGCCGCGCCGAGGTTCGAATGCCGCAACTCGTCCTCGGCCCGGCGCACCGCGGCCAGCTGGCGGGTGGCACGCGGAGGGATCCGGATCAGCTGCGCAGCAGCGACGGCGTCGCGCAGCGAACGGCGAATCCACCACGCGGCGTAGGTGGAGAACCTAACCCCGTGGCGGTGGTCGAATCGCTCGACCGCTCGTATGAGCCCGATCGTCCCCTCTTGGACCAAGTCAGCCATCGGAACCCGCCTGCCTCGGTAGGTCCGTGCCAGCGAAACCACCAGGCGCAGGTTGCTCTCGATCATCCGCTCCTTGGCGCCCAGATCTCCTTGCTCGATTTGGATAGCGAGGTCGGTCTCTTCGGCGGCGGACAGCAGCGGCCGGCTCATGGCCCGGCGCAACAGCGTGCCGACCTGGTCGTCGCTCGTGATTAGAGAAGACTCGGTCATCGGGCTTCTCAAGCGACGGCCCGAAGGTGACGTCGTGTCGTGGGCACATCGCCACACGACTCGGCGGTGAGCCGGACGAACTCGGCGAGCGCCGGTGAAGGGGTCTCATCTCGCCACAGTAGGTCGAAGGCGACCTCGCGCGGAGCGTTCAGCGGCCGCGACTGCACACGGGGGGGCAGGGCCACGGGAGCCGTGGCCACGACGATGGCGTCGCCGGAGGCCACGCTCCGGTAGAGGGCGGGCCCGGGGGCGGTCCGCATCATCGCGGCGCTCACCCCGAGCTCGTCGAGCATGTCGGCCACCATCCGGTCGTGCCCGGCGCCGTCCCGGTGCGCCGTGACCGCGATCCTCTCACCCTGAAGCTGCTGAGGCTCCACGGGACCGGTTCCAGCGAGTCGATGCCCCTCCGCTACGAGCACAACCCACGGCTCCGTGCCGAGCTTCAGGGTGCGCAGATCGGGAGATGCAAAGCCGGAAGGCGCGATGACCGTGTCAAGCCCGCCGTCTCTCAGGTCGCGCCAAAGCGTGCCGCCATAGCCCTCGAGCACGGTCAGCTCGACCCCATCGCGCTCTCGTGTAAAGCATTCGAGCAGCGCCGCGGTTCCCGTCCACCGGGTCGGGGTAGCCAGGCCCACGCGCACTGTCCCCGCCGCGCCGCCCTTCAGGTCCGATCCGACCGAACTCGCCGAATCCGCCGCGGCGAGGGTTGCCCGCGCCCGCTCCAGGAACAGCGCTCCCGCCTCGGTCAGATCGACCCCGCGGGTATGCCGCTCGAACAGCCGCACGCCAAGCTCGGTCTCGAGCCGGCGGATCTGGGTCGACAGCCCGGGTTGGGCGACCCAGAGACGTTCCGCCGCGGCCGTGAAGCTGCGCTCCTCGGCGATCGCGACGAAGTAACGAAGATGACGGAGTTCCATGACCCTGACCTCAAGCGGCCAGCCGCGTCGAAAGTGCCCGCAGCGCGAACGCCGCTGCCTCCTCGGCGTCCAGCGCCGCGACATAGGACGCGAACGCGAAGCGGCGGGCCTCGGGTTCGGCCTTCAGGAAGACGTCCCACCGGGTCGAAACGAGTTGCTCCGCGTCACGCCATACCTCGAGCGCCTCTGCGCGAGGATCGATGCGGTCAATGCTGAACATGAAATCCTCCTCCCATCCGATCTGAGCGTTGTTGCCATCGGGTGGAGTGTGCGCCGGAACGCCGGTTTCTCGCATCCCCTGACTTGACAGTCCGACTATCAGCTGGGTAGTCGGGCACGGCCGGGTCTGGTAGTCGGTCGCCTGCCGCGGCCGGAAACGCGACTACGGGGAGACCGCCCGCGCCTCCGGCTGCTCGCCCAGCGCATCGGCGAGCTGGTGGCGCTTGGTCACCCCGAGCTTCGAGAACACCTTGCGCAGGTGGTAGGCGACGGTGTGCTGGCTGATGAACAGCCTCGCGCCGATCTCGATGTTCGACAACCCGTCGATCGCGAGCCGCGCGATCTGCCGCTCCTGGGCGGTCAGATCATCCTGTGCCTCCACGGTCCGCTTGTGTACGTGCTCGCCAGTGGCCAAGAGCTCGTGATGGGCGCGTTCGGCGAACGCCTCCATCCCGATCGACGTGAACCGGTCGTAGGCCGCGCGGAGCTGCTCGCGCGCGTCGACGCGGCGCCGCTCTCGGCGCAACCACTCGCCGTAGAGCAAGTGCGCCCGGGCGCAATCCGGTGCCAGGAGAGAGCGGCCAAGCCGGTCGACGGCCTCGCGGTAGAGCTCATCCGCGATATTGCCCTCGCTGAGGAGCGCGCGCGAGCGCGTCTCGATCCCGAGCGCCAGGTCGGTGCCGGCCGCGTGCGTTCTCTCGGTCAGCCGCTCGAGCGCTGCAGCCGCAGCGTCGCTCCGACCGCAGCGCACGGCCGCCTCGACGAGCTCGGGCAGGGACCATGTCGAGACCGTCAGCAGGTCCAGCGCGCTGGCGCTCTCCGCCGCGGGAAGCGCAGCCTCGTAGTTGCCGAGTCCGTTGTGGAGAACCGCTGAGGCATGCTCGCCGAAGGTCACCAGCACATCCTCGCCTCGGGCGATCGCCGCCGGCGTGCTCACAGCCAGGAGGTCGGCCAGCGCTGACTCGTCGCCGCGGAAGCCGGCGAGCGTCAACTTTGCCCATCTGACGCGGGTGGCGCCGGTCGCGTCAGCGATCGTGTCGGCTTCTTCGATCAGGGATTCCGCGGCATCGAGCTCGCCCTCGAAGCTGTGCAGCCCAGCCAGATAGTTGAGCGCGACGGGAAGCACCCCGAGGGCACCTCGCTCGCGCGCGAGCTCGACGCTGCGTGAACAGATGGCATGGCAGGTCTCATCCTCAAACATGTCGAGCGCCACCGCACGGGCGAACCCGGGCCACCGCACATCTGCGTTGGCGCGGCCACCCTCCTCGTGCAGCGCGCGTAGCGCGCGCTTGAGCAGGCTCGCGCCGGCCGCGTAGCCGTCTGTGATGCGGACGGCGAGCCCAGCGAGGAGCAAATCGAAGGCGCCAGGTGCGCCACTCGGGGGAGGCATGTTGCGGGCCGCTTCGGCAACGCGGCGACGCAGCTCACCACTGCCGCGACCGCTGATCTGCGCCGCGCCGAGCGCCTCGAGGTACGTCGCTCGTGCGACTCCAGGCTCGATGGATACGAGCCTGCCTGCGGCCTCCACGAGGAACGGCACGGCCTCTCGAACGCGCCTCAGATCCAACGCGATCTGTCCCTTCAGGCGCTCCGCGAGTGCGCTCTCGCGTTCGTCGAGTGGTCCCTCGGCTGCGGCGGCAAGGAGCGCTGACGCGGCCTGAGGGGCTCCGGCGAGCTGCTTGGCATCCGCGGCCTCGAGAGCGCGTCGCGCCCGCTGCACCGGATGTGGCGATAGCGCGGACGCTCGCTCGAGGAACGCGGCGGCCGCAGCCACTCCGCCGCGGGACTGGGCGCGGCCGGCCGAGCGTTCGAGATTGGCCGCGACTTCCTCGTCGGTCCCGGGCGTGGCGAGAGCGCGATGCCATGCGCGCCGGTCGGGGTCGGTCTGGGGATCGGTTGATTCGGCGAGCGCAAGGTGGACCCGGCGCCGGTCGTCGGGGGCAGCCGACGTGTAGGCGGCGGAGCGAACGAGTGGATGCGCGAACTCGACGCGACCGCCGACCGTGATCAGTGCCGCGTCCACCGCCGGACCGGCCGCGGCCATACCGACGCCGAGCCTGCCAGCGGCCCGCTCCAGCAGCACAGGGTCGCCGAGTGGCTCCGCGGCCGCGGCGAGAACGAGGATTTGCGTTTCGGGCGGGAGCCCAAGGATGCGTTGGGCGTAGCTCTGCTCGATCTTGCTATCCACTCCGCGACTCGCGGGCACACCGAATCCACCGGCGAGATCCGCCGCTCGCCACGTGCGTGGCAACTCGATCAGCGCCAGCGGATTGCCGTGGCTCTCCGCGAGGATCTGCTCGCGGACGGCGGCATCGAGCGGGCCGCGCACATTCGCCAGCAAGAGCGCACGGGCGTCGCCGTTGACCAAGCCGCGCACGTCTAACTCGGCGACGTGCTTCAGCTCCTCGCCGGGCTCGCGCGCTGCGAACACGACGCCGACCGGTTCTGCAAGCAGACGGCGGGCAACGAACGCCAGCGTCTGCGCCGAGGCCCGATCGAGCCACTGCGCGTCATCGACGATGCACAGCAGCGGATGCCCCTCGTCATCTTCCGAGAGCAAGCTCAACACACCCAAACCAACCAGGAAGCGATCCGGCGGCGGGCCCGGGCTTACCCCAAACACGGTCTCGAGGGCCTGACGCTGCGGAAGCGGCAGCCGCTCGAGCCGGCCGAGGAGCGGCGCACACACCTGATGCAAACTGGCGTACGCCAGCTCCATCTCTGACTGCACCCCCACCGCCCGGACCACGGACATATCGGTTGCCGACCCGATCAGGTACCGCAGCAGCGCCGTCTTACCGATGCCAGCCTCCCCCCGTAGGACCAACGAGCGACCGGCTCCGTGCCGGATGTCGACGAGCAGCTTGTCGAGCACGGCGCACTCGCGCTCCCGCGCCCGCAGGCCGGCGCGCGCCTGCTGTGTGCCGCCGGTCGGCATGAGGGTTGCCTATCGTAACCCGGCGATCCGCGGGGAGGCAACGCCCGGTCGCGTCGCCACGGCAGATGATTCACACGGTCGAGTTGGCAGCCTGGCGTTCGGGCAACATGGTCGCGAGCTGGCTGCGTGAGGTGATGTCGAGCTTGGAAAACACCTTGCGGAGGTGGTAGGCCACGGTGTGCGGGCTGAGAAACAGGCGCGCACCGATTTCCGGGTTTGACAGTCCCTCGCGAGCCAGCCCGGCGATCTGCCGCTCCTGGGCAGTCAGATCGTCCCGCGTCTCCTCGGTCGGCGTATGCACGTGCACGCCGATCGCCAGCAGCTCACGACGGGTCCGCTCGGCGAACGCCTCCAAACCCATCGACGTGAACATGTCGTACGCGGTACGCACGTGCGTGCGCGCGTCGGTGCGGCGATGCTCGCCCCGTAGCCATTCGCCGTAGAGGAGGTGTGCACGCGCCAGATCGACACGCATCTGCGAGCGCCCGAGGAGGGTGATTGCTTCGCCATAGAGTCGCTCGGCGGCCGTGCCCGTGGACAAAAGCGCGTGGGATCTCGCGTTGACGCCATTGGCCCAATCGGTCGCGGCTGCCCCAGCGATCTCCGCGAACCGCCGGGCGGTCTCGCCGGCCGCCTCCAGCTGGCCGAGCCGAGCGCCAGCCTCGATCAGCTCGACCATGGCCCAAGCCGCCGCAGCGCTGTTCGTGGGGCAGTCGATCCCCTCCAGGGCCGCGGCAAACGCCCTGTCGGGGACGCCGAGCCCGTTGTACAGGAGTGCCCGCGCCCACGCGATCACGGTCAAGCTGATCCCCTCCCCGCGCCCGGTCGCTTCGGCGGTCGCAGCCTCCAACATGGGCAAGGCGTCCTGCGCGCGCCCGCGTAGGGCCTCGAGTGCGATGGCGCCCCACGGCGCCAGGCTGGCGCCCGTCGCCTCGATAGCGGCACGCGCTTCGTCGATCAATCCACTCGCCGTTCCCAGCTCGCCCCTGAACAGGTGAACGTAGCCGCGTGAGTTGAGCGCCAGGGGAAGCTCGCTGAGCGCACCGCGGGTGCGCGCGAGCTCCAGATGGCGCCCGGACAGAACGTCCCAGCGGGCATCGTCCCATACCACGGGGGCGGTGATGTCGACTAGCCAGAGAAGATGGAGGTGGTCCGCGGCGGCCGTGCCGTCGCCGAACTCGTTGAGCGCCTGTTTCAGTGTCGGTGCCGCGGCGACGCAGCCATCGGCGAACAGGGCCGCCCAGCCGTCGAGGAGGAGGTCGGCCCCGGTTCGTGGCCCCGAGCCCGGTGGTGCAGCCTGCACGGCGTTCGCCACTTCCCTCGGGTCGCTGCCCGGCCCCGCCAAGCGGGCGGCGAACAACGCGGACGACAGCACTTCGAGGTAGCTCGCGCGGGCGAGTCCCGGATCCAACGGCTCGAGCCGCTTCACCACACGGAGCAGCGACGACGGGGCGACGCCGCCGCGTGTGGTGGCAAAGGCAATTCGGGCGCGAAGCAGGTCGACTTGTACACGCCCCAGCTCATCCAGCGCCCCGGCCTCAGCCGTTGCTGCGAGTCGCAATGCGGCATCGAAGGCGCCGGCCTGGAGGCTCGCCTGCGCCGCGATCAACGCGCGCGCGGCGCGGCGTGCCGGGTCCACTGTCAGACCAACCGACCGCTCCAGAAACGCCGCCCCAGCAGCCATCCCACCGCGCGCCTGCGCCCGGGCGGCCGAGCGTTCGAGCTCCGAGGCGACCTCCTCGTCAGGTCCCGCCGCCGCAGCAGCGAGATGCCATGCCCGGCGGTCGGGGTCAGCTTCTCGGTGCGTGGCCAGTGCCACCGCGCGATGGGCGGCTCGGCGGTCTTCCACCGACGATGATCGGTATACGGCCGAGCGCACGAGCGGATGATGGAACGTCACTCGCTCGGCGATCGCCAGCAAGCCGTCCTCTTCTGCCGCTCCGGCGGCTGCCGGCCTGATACCGAGTCTTTCCGCCGCCCGCCACAGTAAGAGCGGATCGCCGACTGAATCGACAGCCGCGAGAAGCAGCATCTGCCTCGTATCCTCGGGCAGCTTTTCCAGTCGACGAACGAAGCTCTCTTCGATTCGCCCCGTCAGCGCCTGCACCTCCGGCATTCCGAACCCCCCGGCCAGCCCCATCGCGGAGAAGCTCTGCGGCAGTTCGAGCAAAGCGAGCGGGTTTCCGCGGGTCTCGGCGATGAGCCGATCGCGGACCCGCTCGTCCAGCGTGAAGCGCAGCACGGAGCCGAGCAGCCTGCGGGCATCGGTCGTGTCCAAGCCTTGGACCTCCAGGTCGGCGATGTGCTCCAGTGCCTCGCTTCGCTCGCGCGCCGCGAACACGATTCCCACGGGCTCTGCCAGCAAGCGCCGGGAGACGAAGGCCAGAGTCAGCGCGGACGCCTGATCGAGCCATTGAGCATCGTCGACGACGCACAACAGCGGACGCTCCTCGGCGGCCTCCGAGAACAAGCTGAGAACCCCTAGGGCAACCAGAAACCGGTCCGGTGGGGAGCCCGCGCTCTGGCCGAACACGGTCTCCAGGGCCTGACGCTGCGGGAGCGGCAGCCGCTCGAGCCGATCGAGCAGCGGCGCGCAAAGCTGATGCAGGCCGGCGAACGTCAGCTCCATCTCCGACTCAATCCCCATCGCCCGAACCACGGACGTATCCGCCGCGGACTCGATCAGGTACCGCAGGAGCGCCGTCTTCCCGATCCCGGCCTCGCCCCGCAACACCAAAGACCGGCTCGCACCGCGGCAGACATCGGCAACGAGCTCGTCGAGCAGCGCGCACTCGCGATCGCGTCCCAGCAAACCGTGTCCGGGCTGCGGTCTGGGAGAGCGCTTGGTCACCCTGGGGGTCATTTTAGAAACCTAGATCCGGTCGCCATTCGATCAAAGTGTGATCGCGGGCCGGGCACGGGTCGATCCCGCTGGCTCGTCTCCCATTCTGGGGTTTGCCCCATGTCGGGGGGAGGCAGCCGCAGTGCGGGCGTCGGGTGTCCGATTGGCGTAGCGTTGGCGCGTGAGCGATGCCAGGCGGTTACGCGTCGTGGTCGGCGAGGACGAGCCGCTGGTTCGCGCGGGCGTCGTGACGGTGCTCGAAGAAGCGGGATTTGAAGTGGTCGGCGTGGCCGGCGACGCAAGCGACTTGGCTCGCAAGGTGAATGCACACCAACCCGACGTCGTGGTGACGGACATTCAGATGCCGCCGGGGAACAGCGACGATGGACTGCGCGCGGCACGAGAGATACGCGCGGATCGTCCCGACATCGGCGTCGTGATCCTCTCGCAGCACCTGGAAACCCGGTATGCGCTCGAGCTAGTCGGCGACCGCGCCACGGGCGTCGGCTACCTGCTGAAGGATCGGGTGGGGGATCTGTCGCTGTTCACGAGCGCGGTCCGCCGCGTGGCGCGCGGGGGCTCGGCCCTCGACCCCGAGGTCGTCGAGCGCCTGGTCGCGCGGCCTCGCGTCGCGGGGAAGCTCGGCGATCTCACACCTCGCGAACGGGACGTGCTGGCCCTGATGGCCCAGGGCCGATCGAACCGAGGAATTGCCGGAGAACTAAAGGTCACCGTCGGCGCGGTCGAGAATCACGTGACCGCGATCTTCGACAAGTTCGGTCTTCGTCCTGAGCCCGAGCTGCACCGACGGGTCCTCGCCGTGCTCGAGTACCTGAAGCGCTGAGTCTGGGGCTAG
>DATJUA010000055.1:0-9053 GCA_035502815.1 Solirubrobacteraceae bacterium | reverse complement strand
CTCGAGCTGCCCGAGGACGTGATGGCGCGGCCGCTGGACGCCTCGCCGCTGCGCCGGCACGCGCCGGTCCAGCCTGAGCCGGGCAGCCGCGAGCTCCAGCGCGCGGCCGACCTGATCGACGCTGCCGAGAACCCGCTCGTGCTGGCCGGCAACGGCGCGATCCGTGGCCACGCCTCGCGCGCGCTGCGCTCGTTCGTGCACAACACCGGCATCCCCGTGGCCGAGTCGTTCATGGCCAAGGGGCTACTCGACTACGAGGACCCCAAGGCGCTCGGCACCGTCGGTCTCCAGGCCCGCGACTACGAGATGGCCGGCTTCGACGACGCCGACCTGGTCATCGCGGTCGGCTACGACCTGGTCGAGCACTCACCCAAGAACTGGAACCCCAGCCGCGACAAGCAGATCATCGTGATCGACAGCGTCGCCGCCGAGGTCGACCAGTACTTCACCCCGAACGTCGAACTGATCGGCGACGTCGCGCACGTGCTGGCCCGGCTCGCCGCCGCCTGCACGCGCAGTCAGACGACGGCCGGCACCAGCCGGCTGCACGAGGTGGTCATGGGGGCCCTGAACGACGCCCGCGATGACGACCACTTCCCGATCCGCCCGCCCCGAGCGCTGTGGGATCTGCGCCAGGCGCTCGGCCGCCACGACATCCTCGTCTCCGACGTGGGGCTGCACAAGCTGTGGATCGCGCGCATGTTCCCGGCCCACGAGCCCGGCACCGTGCTGATCGCCAACGGCCTGGCCGGGATGGGATTCGCGCTGCCCACGGCGATCGGGGCCAAGCTCGTGCACCCGGATTGCAACGTCGTCTCGGTAAGCGGTGACGGGGGCTTCCTGATGAACGTCCAGGAGCTCGAGACGGCGGCACGCCTGGGCACCGCGGTCGTGAACGTTATCTGGGAGAACGCCCAGTTCGGCTCGATCCTGTGGAAGCAGGACAAGCGGTTCGGACGCCATTTCGGCGTCGATTTCGGCAACCCGGACTTCGTCAAGCTGGCCGAGTCCTTCGGGATCCCCGCCTGGCGCTGCTCGAGTGCCGAGGACTTCCCGCGCCTGCTCCAGGGCGCCCTGGCCAAGGACGTCCCGTCGGTGATCGTCGTGCCCATCGACTACTCGATCGACGTCGCGATCTCCGAGCAGCTCGGCGCCGAGACCGTGGCCACCTGACGCCGGACGGCCGGCAGCCCAAGGCTGGCCACCGCCCCCAGCAACGACAGCCCGGCCGCGACGCCGACCGCCGCGGTGAACCCGTTGCTGAAGGTCTGCGCCGAGGCGTAGCTGCCCGCGCCGGTGAACACCGCGACGAGCGTCGCGATCCCGAACACGCCGCCGAGCTGGCGCAGCATGTTGAACGTCCCCGAGGCCTTACCGATGCTCTCCGGTGCCACCGAGCTCACCACGGCGTTCTGGAGCGCCGGCATCGCCATCGACACCCCGCAACCGGCGATCACCAGCGGCGCCACCAGCCGCCAGTAGTCGACGTGGGGCCCGGCGATCAGCGCGATCCACCCCATCCCGGCCGCCTGAAGCAGCAGCCCGGCGACCGCGAACGGGCGCTCCCCGACGCGCCGGATCCGGGCGCCGACGAGCGGCGCGACGATGAACAGCGTCGCCGTCCACGGCAGCAGCCGGATGCCGGCGTCGAGCGGGCCATCGTGCTGGGCGATCTGGAGGAACTGCGCCATGAAGAACACCGCGCCGTAGAGGGCGGTGCACATGAAGAAGATCCCGGCGTTGCCCGACGAGAACGGCCTCGAGGCGAACAGCCGCATCGGGAGCATCGGCTCCGGCGTCCGCCGCTCCCAGATCACGAACGCGAGAACGAGCAGCGCACCCACCGCCAGGGTCGCGATCACTTCCGCGCTGCCCCAGCCGGAGGTGTTGCCACGCACCAGCCCCCACACCAAGCCCAGCGCGGCGCCGGTCACGAGGGCCAGCCCGGCGATGTCCGGGGCGCTTCGCGGGCCGCGGCTCTCGTCGACCCGGCGAAGCACAAACGGGATCGTCAACAGGCCGATCGGGACGTTGAGCCAGAAGATCCACTGCCAGGCGATCCCCTGCGTGATCGCGCCGCCGATGACCGGACCGCCGAGCACGGCGAGTCCGGTGATGCCGCTGAAGATGCCGAGCGCCCGGGCGCGGTGCTCGGGCGCGTACGCCGCGCTCAGCAGCGTCATCCCGAGCGGCATGACGAGCGCCGCCCCGGTTCCCTGGACCGCGCGGGCGGCAATCAGCAACCCGACGTTCGGCGCGAGCGCGCACGCAGCCGACGCGAGGGAGAAGATGGCCAGCCCGGCGGTGAACATCCGCCGGCGCCCGAACCGGTCGCCGAGCGCCGCGCCGGTCATGAGCAGGACCGCGAAGGTCAGCGTGTACGCGTTCACCGTCCACTCGAGTTGCTCGATCGACGCGCCGAGGTGCACCCGAATCGTCGGGAGCGCGGTCGTCACCACAAGCGCGTCGAGCGCCACCATCAGCGACGCGATCGACGCCACTGCCAGCACCCAGCCTGGTCTCTTTCGCATGTCGTCCTCCTACGGATCGATTCGGTCTCGGAGGTTCAGACCCGACCCTGCACGCAAATCCACCGATGAATTTCGCCCGCCGGCGGTGTCCCCTCGATTGATGCCCCGTGCGACGATCCGGCGATGACCACGAGCGCGCTGACCCGGGCTCGTGCCGGCGACGAGCAGGCGTTCCGCGACCTGACCGACGCCTATCGCCGCGAGCTCCAGCTCCACTGCTATCGGGTCCTCGGGTCCGTGCAGGATGCCGAGGACGCGCTTCAGGAGACGCTGTTGGCGGCCTGGCGCGGCCTTGACGGGTTCGAGGAGCGCGCGTCCTTGCGCTCGTGGCTCTACACGATCGCGACTAACCGCTGCCTCAACGCGCTTCGCGACGGCGCGCGCCGCCCGCAGGAGCGGCGACGGCTGACGTTCGAACCGCCGACGCCAACCCGCCACAACGAGTTGCTTTGGCTCGAGCCCTACCCGGACGCGCTGCTCGAGGGCGTGCCCGACGACGCGCCGGGCCCCGACGCCCGCTACGAGGCGCACGAGACGGTGGCGCTCGCGTTCGTGACCGCGCTCCAGCGCCTTCCGCCCCGCCAGCGGGCAGCGCTCGTCCTCCGGGACGTCCTCGGCTACCGGGCGGCTGAGGTCGCGTCCATGCTCGACACGACCGAAGTGTCGGTGAACAGCGCGCTCCAGCGCGCCCGGGCCACCCTTGATGCGTCGGCGCCGGTCAGCCGGGATCGCGCGCCGCTACCGCGGTCGGCGCCCGAGCGCGAGCTCGTCGGGCGCTTTGCCGACGCGTTCGTCGAGGGCAGCGTCGAGCAGCTGGTCGCGCTGTTGACCGACGACGCGTGGGTGACGATGCCGCCCGAGCCGTTCGAGTACCAGGGCCTCCGGCCCATAGCCGAGTTCTTCGGTCAGGCGTTCGCCGCGCGCGGCGATCGCAACGACCTCCTCGTCCCCACCCGCGCCAACGGGCAGCCGGCGTTCGGGCACTACATCGGCGACGCGCACGCGCCGATCGTCCGCGGCGTCGGTGTGATCGTGCTGACGCTCGAGGGCGAGAAGATCTCGTGTCTCACCCGCTTCGGCGGCAATGGGCACCTGGCGCGCTTCGGCCTCCCCCGCACCCTGCCCGCCTGATCGCGCGACGAGGCCGGATAACGGCACACTCGCCCGCCCCCGCTCGGTGAATGCCGGTCCACCCGGCTCTGGTACGGACATCGGGACACTCGCGCCCCGGGACTCGGCGAATGAGCAGTTATCCGGGTGATAATGGGCCGCGGGCGGCCCAAAAACCCCTAAGGCCTACAGATTCCCCTGCGCCATCTTGCGCAGGTCCATCGCCTTGTCGTAGGTCTCCTCGTCTACGCCCAGCTCGAGCGCGACGTCGCGCAGCGGCCGACCGGACTCCGAGGCCTGCTTGACGATCTCGGCTCCCTTGTCGTAGCCGATGTAGGGGTTGAGCGCGGTCGCGGCCGACAGCGTCATCTCGGCCGAACGGCGCAGGCCCTCCTCGTTGGGCTTGATGCCGTCGACGCACTTCTCGGCGAAGATGCGGCAGGCGTTGGTGAGCAGCTTGATCGACTCGAGCAGGTTGCGCGCGATCAGCGGTACTCGCACGTTCAGCTCGAAGTTGCCCTGAGTGCCGGCGATCGTGATCGCGCCGTCGTTGCCGATCACCTGCGCGGAGACCTGGAGGACGACCTCGGGGATCACCGGGTTGACCTTGCCGGGCATGATCGAGGACCCCTTCTGGAGCTCGGGGAGAAAGATCTCGCCGATCCCCGCCCGGGGCCCGGAACCCAGCCAGGCGAGATCGTTGGCGATCTTGGTCAGCGACACGGCCAGCACCTTCAACGCTCCGGACAGCTCGACCAGCGCGTCACGGTTGCCCTGGGCCTCGAACGGGTCCTCGGGGGCACGGATCTGGAGACCCGTGGACTCGGTCAGGCGCGCGCGCACGCGGGCGGCGAATTCCTTGTGCGTGTTCATCCCGGTGCCGGTGGCGGTGCCGCCGAGGGGGATCTGAGCCACCTGGGGCAGCGCGTTCGAGATCCGCCGCGCGCCCAGGCGCACCTGGGCGGCGTAGCCCGCGAACTCCTGTCCGAGCGTGACCGGCACCGCGTCCATCAGGTGGGTGCGGCCCGACTTGACGAGGTCCTTGAACTCCTCGGCTTTGCGCGTGAACGACGCCTCGAGCTCCTCGAGCACCGGCAGCAGGTCGTGGGTGACCGTGTCGAGCGCGGCGAGGTGAACCGCGGACGGGAACACGTCGTTGGAGGACTGGCCCATGTTGACGTCGTCATTGCGGTGCACGCCCTCGCCGGCCAGGGTGGCGATGACCTCGTTCGCGTTCATGTTGGACGAGGTCCCCGAGCCGGTCTGGAACACGTCGATCGGGAACTGGTCGTCGAACTCGCCGTCCGCCACGCGGTCGGCGGCGGCGGCGATCCGCGCCGCCTTGTCCGCGTCGAGCAGCCCGAGCTCAGCGTTGACGTGGGCGGCAGCGCCCTTGATCCGGCCGAGCCAGCGAATCACGGGCACCGGGACACGCTCGCCCGAGACCGGGAAGTTGTCGACCGCCTTCGCGGTTTCCCCGCCCCACAGCTGCTCCTGTTCCTGAACGCCCATGTCGGTCCTTTCCCAAGTTTCGGTGTGCCATCCAGGCTAGCGATCCGGGCCCCACAGCAGCCCGCGCGCCGCCTCGACGTCCCAGCCGAACACGCGGTCCTCCGTGCCGGCGGGGAGCGCCCGCGCGGCCGCGCGGAACAGATCCTGGACGCCATCCCCCGACGGCTCGCGACCCGCGAAGGCAAGCGCGCGCAGCGCGACGACGAGCTCGGTGGCGACGAGCGTCTGCATCGCGCGCAGAAGCTCGGCGGCGCGGACCGCGGCTGTCGCCGCGAGACTCGCGTGCGACTCGACGCCGAGCGAGGCCCACACGCTCTGGACCGCCATCGGCGAGGCCACCGACCGCGCCTCCGCCGCCGCCGCGTGCGCGGTGTACTCGAGCATCATCACGCCGGAGTCAGGCCCCGGGTCCGCGGCCAGGAACGGGGGCAGGCCGCTCATGCGCGGATCGAGCAGCGCGCTCACGCGTCCCGCAATCAGCGACGCCGAGTGCGCGAACGCTGCCCGCAGCGCGTCGAGCGCCGCGCCGAGCTCGGCGGCATGAAAGTTGCCCGTCGGGAGCGCTCGCCCCTCGTGGATCAGGGCGTTCTCGGACCGCGCGTTCAGCTCGCGGCCGACGACCGCCTCGAGCTGGCCGAGCGCGTCGTGGGCTACTCCGTCCACCTGCGGCAGCACGCGGAACGGGTAGGGGTCCTGGACGAGGCGGTCGGGAGCCAGGGGATCGAACGGCGCGCCCGCGAGCAGCTCGCGCATCCGCTCGGCCACGGCTGCCTGCCCGGGCGCCCCGTGGGCCGCCTGGACGCGGGGGTCGAGGACCACCGGGTCGGCGTCGAGCGCCTCGAACGACAGCGCCGCGACCTGGAGCCAGCGGTCAAGCAGCTCGCGTGCGTCGACCGCGAGCAGCGCGGCGTGACCCGCGGTCATCGCGTTCGAGCTCATGAACCCGAGCGCGTCGCGCAGGTCGAGCCGGATCGGGGTCGCCGGTGCCCGAGCGCTCACCAGCTCGCCGTCCCGCCACACCTCGCCCTCACCGAGCAGCGCCAGCGCGATGTCGGCCAGCGCCGGCAGGTCGCCCGTCCCGAGCGAGCCGAGCTCCCGGGTCAGGGGCGTGAGACCCGCGTTGAGCGCGTCGATCAGCCCGACGAGTAGCGCCGGCGACGTGCCGGCTCCCCCCGCCCCCAGCTGGTTGGCGCGCGTGACCATGCCGGCGCGGACCAGCTCGGGCGCCACCGGTCGACCCGCGCTGACGGCGTGACTACGCAGCAGGTTCCATTGGAAGCGCTCGCGATCGGAGGGATCGATCGCACGGTCACGCAGCGCGCCGACACCGGTGGTCGCGCCGTACAGCGCCTCGCCGCGCTCGAGCAGCGCGGCGATCGCCTCGCGCGCAGCCTCATTACGCGCGCGCGCGGCCGGCGACAGCTCGACTTGCGCACCCCGGCGCGCCACCGCGACGACGGCATCCGGATTGAGCGTCGCGCCATCGAGGACGATCGGGTCGCCCATTAGCATCGCCTCCCGTGGCTGCCAGCGAGACAGCGACTGCTTCCCGGCGCATGGGGCTGCTCACCCCGGCGCCCTCGCCCGCGCTCGTAATCGGCGCGATCGCCTCGGTGCAGTTCGGCTCGGCGATCGCCACCACCGTGTTTCACCGGATCGGGCCGGGGGGCGCGGTTTGGCTTCGCCTGCTGTTCGGGACCTTCATCCTCATCCCGCTGTGGCGTCCGCGCATCCGCGGTCGCACGCGGCGCGAACTGCTGCTCGCGTGCCTGTTCGGGCTCGTACTCGCCGCGATGAACTTCAGCTTCTACTCGGCACTGCACCGGATCCCCCTGGGAGTCGCGGTGACATTCGAGTTCGTCGGGCCCCTGTGCGTCGCGCTTGCCGGCTCGCGCCGGGCCCTCGACCTGGTGTGGGTCGCGCTCGCGCTGGCCGGCATCCTGGCCCTGACGCGGGGCGGCGTGCACCATCTCAACGGCGTCGGCGTGGGCCTGGCCCTGCTGGCGGGATCGTTCTGGGCCTGCTACATCCTGGTCAACGCCCGTGTCGGGCGCGCGTTCGAGGGCGGGACCGGACTGACCCTGGCCATGTGCGTGGGCAGCGTGGTGATGATCCCCATCGGGATCGCCCAGGGCGGGTCGCATCTGCTCGAGCCGCACGTGCTCCTGATCGGCGCCGCCGTCGGCCTGCTCTCCTCGGCCATTCCCTACTCGTTCGAGAACGAGGCACTCCGGCGGATCGATCCGGCCGTGTTCGGGGTGCTGATGAGCATCGAGCCGGCGATGGCGGCGCTGGCCGGGTTTCTCCTGCTCGGTCAGGGATTGGGCGCGCGAGCGCTGCTCGGGATCGGGTTGGTGGTCGCCGCCTCGGTGGGAGCGGCCCGCCAGAGCCGCAAGGCGCCTATTGCCGTCTAGCGAAAAGATATTTCATTCTACGGTAAAGTCACGCTTCGATGACGGACGCTGGGAGCGGAACTCGGACGGTGGAGCGGGCGCTGACCCTGCTGGCGTCGGTGGCCGAGCGCGGCGGCACGCTGAGTCAGCTCGCCCGCGAGGCGGAGCTCTCGCCCAGCACGGCGTCACGTCTCTTGGCCACGCTGGCGGCGGCTGAGATGGTGCGCCGGGACGAGCACGGCCACTATCAGGCCGGAACGCGCCTGCGCCAGCTCGCCGCGGCCACCCTCCGGGAGGATCCCCTCTATGAGCTGGCCGGGCCGCACCTGGAGGCGCTCGCCGGTGAGACGGGAGAGACGGCGAACCTGGCCATCGCCGCCGACGCGCAGCGAATCGTCTACCTGCGCCAGTTCGCGGGCCCCAAGCTGGTGCAGACGGCCGGCTGGGCCGGACGGACGATTCCGCGCCGCGGCACGGCGCTCGGAGAGGCGATGCGTGGTGCGGTAAACGATCATGGCTACGTTGCCCGGGAGGGGGCGGTCGAGCCCGACGTGACGTCGGTCGCGGCTCCGGTGTATGGCGCCGCCGGCGAGATCGCGGCGGCGCTCAGCGTGCTCGCGCCGAGCTATCGCGTCTCGCGCCGGCGGATCGAGCGCTGCGGCCGAGCCGTGGCCCGGCACGCGGGCGAGCTGTCGCGAAGCCTCGGGGCGCCCGAGCCGCGAGAAGAGCCTCGAAAGGCGGTGGTGGGATGAGCAGCACCCAGCTTCGGTGCAAGGGCTGGCAGCAGGAGGCGGCCCTGCGCATGCTCGAGAACAACCTCCATCCCGACGTCGCCGAGAAGCCCTCCGAGCTCGTAGTGTACGGCGGAATCGGCAAGGCGGCGCGCAACTGGCCGAGCTACCACGCGATCGTGCGCGAGCTGCAGCAGCTGGGCGACGCCGAGACGCTGCTCGTGCAGTCGGGCAAGCCGGTCGCTGTGTTCGACACTCACGAGGCCGCGCCGCGGGTGCTGCTGGCGAACTCCAACCTGGTGCCGGACTGGGCGAATTGGAACGAGTTCCGCAAGCTCGACGCGGCGGGGCTGATCATGTACGGGCAGATGACCGCCGGGTCGTGGATCTACATCGGCTCGCAGGGCATCCTCCAGGGAACGTACGAGACGTTCGCCGCGGTGGCGCGCAAGCGCTTCGACGGCTCTTTGGCCGGCCGGCTCGTGGTGACGGCGGGGCTTGGTGGGATGGGGGGCGCTCAGCCGCTCTCGATCACCATGCTGGGCGGCGCCGCGCTGTGCGTCGAGGTCGACATCCAGCGCATCGAGCGCCGCATCCAGACCGGGTATCTGGACGAGCGGGCCGCGGATCTCGACGACGCGCTGAAACGTCTCGATGCCGCCCGGCGCGAAAAGCGAGCCCTCTCGATCGGCCTCGCCGGCAACGCCGCCGAAGTGCTGCCCGAACTGGTCCGCCGCGGGGTTTCGGTGGATGTGGTCACGGACCAGACATCCGCC
>DATJUA010000054.1:0-24875 GCA_035502815.1 Solirubrobacteraceae bacterium | reverse complement strand
TGCCCGAGACCGAGTTCGTGATCGCCGGCTACCGCGACTACGTGGCCGCACTCGAGCCGCAGGTGTTACCAACATGGAGTGGCGAGCTGCTCGGCAGCCGCCTTCAGAACGTCCTGCGCGGCGTCAACTCGGCCCGGCTGTATCTCAAGCGCGCCAACCAGGCCGCCGAAAGCCGGCTGCTGGCGGTGGAGGCGATTGGCGGGCTGCGCACCTTGCACACGGGCGAGGCGTTCCCCGTGGCCGACTTCCGGTTGGCCTGGGCTCGCCTGCTGCGCTGCCAGCCGCACGATTCGATTTGCGGCTGCTCGTGCGACGAGGTCCACCGCGACATGCTCGTCCGCTACGGCCTCCTCGACAGGACGGTGACCGCGCTCGCGTGCCGGGCGCTCGACGGGCTGCGCTCCGGCCGGGCCGAGCAAAACGCGGCGCGGGTCGGCGTCGTGAACGTGCTGCCCGAGCGCCGGCGGGGTCTGGTCGAGGTGGCGGGTATGGAGCCGGCGGTCGTCGAGCTCGACGGATTCAGCGCGCGCACGATCGACCTCGCGCCGGCGGCGGCGCGGGGCGAGCCGACCGACGGCAACGCGATCCAGAACGACCGTTTCCGCGTCGAGGCGACGCCCGATGGAACCTTGACCTTGCTCGACCTCCGGACCGGGCAGCGCTTCGAGCACCTGCATCGCCTCGAGGACGAGCTCGACATGGGCGACCTCTACAACTTCTGCCCGGTGGACGGCGCGAGGCCGTGGCAGAGCGAGCGCGCGACGGTGCGTGTGCTGCGCGATGGCGGGACCGTCTCCGAGCTCGAGCTCCGGGTCTCCGCTCAGCGCCCCGCCGGCCTCGATGCCGACCTCCGTCCGGAAAGCGACCTGCGCCCACTCACCGTGACCACCGTGGCGCGACTCGTCGATGGCCTCGAGCGCGTCGAGTTCCGGACCACGATCGAGAACGCCACACGGGACCACCGGCTCCGCGCACTGTTTCCGGTCGGTACAGATCCGGATGAGGTATACGCCGAAGGTCAGTTCGCGCTGGTGAAGCGGCCGGTTGCCCCGCCCGCTCCTCAGACCGAGTGGGTCGAGCCGCCCGATCCGACCGGGCACACGCTTGGCGTCGTGGCGCTTGGACCGCTCGCGGTCCTCACCAAGGGACTGCCCGAGTACGAGGCGCGGGCAGAGAATGCTAATCCCGCCCACCACGAGCTGTGTCTCACCCTGCTCCGAGCCGTCGGTCTCATCTCCCGACCCAGCGGCGCGATCGCCACCCGCCCGCTGGGCGCCGGACCGCAGCTCTCGACGCCCGAGGGGCAGTGCCTCGGACGCCATGAGGTCGAGTATGCGCTGGTGCCCGGCGCGGACGCGCTCGATCCGTTAGCGCTGCTGCGCGCGTCACAGGACTACCGGTTCGGGTTTCTGTTGGGCGGCGCCGGCACACACCTCGATCCGCCACTGTCGGTGCACGGCGACGTGATGTTCTCGTGCCTGAAGGGCGCGGAGGACGGGGACGGTCTGATCCTGCGCTGCTTCAACCCGCGGGAGCGCGTCGCGACCGTTCGCATCGCAGGGAACGTCGCCGTTTCACGCGCGCGCCTGGACGAGACGGTGGAGCAGCCGGCGAACGATGGCGCCGCCGCGGTCGGCCCGGGCGAGATCGCCACGTTTCGCCTGCGACGAGCAGCGTCGGGGACCTCGCCGACGCACTAGCGCAGGCACTCGAACGAACGTCCAAACTGTCGCGAATGCTTGCCTCGCGGTGTATCTTGGTGTGCTGCCGCATCGTGCGGCAGACACGTTTGTAGGGGGACACTCATGAGCGCAGTCCGACGCCGGCTTGGCGGCCTCTCGATGATCGCGGCGCTCGGCGCCATGGCGGTGCTTGCGCTGCCCGCGTCGGCCGCGCAGGCCAGCGTGATCGATCTCGATGCATGCAACATTGCATCGTTGAGCCAGCCGTTCTTGCCGTGGCTCGACTCGTCCTGGTACGAGCTCGCCCCCGGGGGTGACTTCGAGAGCTCCGGGTGGACGCTGGAGGGCGGCGCCCAACGCGTGGCGGGCAGCGAGCCGTTCGCCGCGACGGGCACGCTCGGCTCGTGGTCGCTGAATCTCCCGGCCGGGTCCTCGGCGGAGTCCCCATCGACGTGCGTCGACGCGGCCTACCCGACGATCCGCTTCTTCACGGAGGGCACCGGACTGCTGGAAGTCAACGTCGTGTACGGACACGTGACCCTCCCGGCGGGTGTTGATCTCGTCGCGGGCGGATGGGGTCCGTCGCCGATCATGCTGACTGATTCCGCGCTGGTGGCGCTCGCCTCGGACGGCAGCGCTCAGGTATCGATCCAACTGAACGCACTCGCGGGGGACGTGCGCGTCGACGACGTGTTCGTTGATCCGTGGAACCGGAGCTGACTAACCACCGTCTCCGCAGCTCGGCACAGCGCGGATGCTGATCGACTCCTACGAGAGCCCAGCCGCCGAGAGCCTGTTGCGCCTCGGCCGGGACCGCCACGCCGACGGTGAGAAGGCACATCGCCTGCTGAGAACCGAAGCGACCGGCGCGGCGATGTTCGTCGTCGCTGCCGGCGCTCTCGCCGCGTTCGGCCCCTCGGTTCGCCACTTCTCGATTGGGGCGTGCGCGGTCATGGTGGTCGCGTACGTCGTTGCGCGGCGAGTGCAATACCCGGTCGGGAGCGCGTGGACGGCTCCGACTCAGCTGGTGTTCGTGCCCATGCTGTTCGTGCTGCCCACCCCGTTCGTGCCGCTTGTTGTCGCGAGCTGCTCGGTCCTCGAGCGGTTGCCGGAGTTCGCCCGAGGGCATGCCGGCCCAACCCGACTGTTCGCCGCCGTCGGTGACAGCTTCTACGCCCTGGGACCGGCACTCGTGCTCGTGTTGGCACACGGTCAGACGTTTGCCTGGAACAACTGGCCGCTCTTCGTGGCGGCGTTCGCGGCGCAGATCGCCTTCGACCTGGCGGCCGGCCTCGGCCGGACCTGGTTCGCGGAGCGGGTGCGTCCCTCAGGTCAGCTGCCGATGCTCTGGCTGTACCTCACCGACGCGGGTCTCTCTTGCGTCGCGCTCCCAATTGCGGCCGCCGCGTCGGGCCACCCCGCGCTGGTCCTGCTCGCGCTGCCGCTCGTGGGCCTGATGGGGCTGCTCGGGCGCGAGCGCCGGCAACGGCTCGAATATTCGCTCGCGCTGACGAGCGCGTACCGCCGTACCACCACCCTGCTCGTGCAATCCCAAGGCCTGACCCAGGAGCTCCAGACGCAGTCCGAGGAGCTGAGCCAGACCAACGAGGCGTTGCACGAGAAGGCGAGGCTCCTCGCGCAGCAGAACCGGGACATCGAGCTCAAGAACGAGGAGATCGAGCTGGCCCGCCGCGGTCTTGAGGAGAAGGCGGCGCAGCTCGCCCTCGCTTCCAAGTACAAGTCGGAGTTTCTCGCGAACGTCTCACACGAGCTCCGCACGCCGCTTAACTCGATGCTCCTCCTCTCGCGGCTGCTGTCCGAGAACGAGAGCGGGTCACTGTCCGAGCGCGAGGTCGAGTTCGCCCATACGATCGGCTCGGCCGGGAACGATCTGCTGTCGTTGATCAACGACATTCTCGACCTGTCGAAGGTCGAGGCGGGTCGGATGGAGCTCGACGTCGCCTCGGTGGCCCTCGCCGACGTGTGCGCAGACGTCGAACGTGCCTTTCGCCCGCTCGCCAACGAAAAAAGCCTGTCGTTCGCGATCGAACTCGACCCGGTTCTGCCCGCGTCGATCGTCACCGATCAGCAGCGTCTGGGCCAGGTCCTGAAGAACCTGCTCGCGAACGCGTTCAAGTTCACCCAGGAGGGCGGGGTGAGGCTGTCCATCGGCTATCCCGTCGACGACCACACGGGCCTTCCCGGCGACCGCCTGCGCGGGGCCGAGCGGGTGATCGCCTTCACCGTCACCGACACCGGGGTCGGGATCCCCGATGACAAGCTGAATCAGATCTTCGAGGCGTTCCAGCAGGCGGACGGCTCCACCTCGCGCAAGTACGGCGGCACCGGGCTGGGCCTGTCGATCTCGCGCGAGATCGCGCGGCTGCTCGGGGGGGAGGTCGAGGTCGAATCCGTGCTGGGCCTGGGGAGCCGGTTCTCGCTGCTGCTGCCCGCCGCGTCACGGGCGGCCTGGCGCCCGGTCGATGCCGCTCCGGCGCTCCGGGCCGGCGAGGAAGCGGCGGCGGCGGACGCGGCCGCGGTGACCGACGACAGGGACCGGATCGAAGCCGAGGATCGGGTCCTGGTCGTGGTCGACTCCGATGTCGAGCGAGCCCGAGCGATGCTTGACGTCGTGCACGAGCGCGGTGCGAAGGTAATCGTCGCCGCCGACGCAACGACGGCGCTCGAGCTGGCGCTGGAGCACCGACCCGACGCCGTGGTGATCGCGGGAGATGCCAACCGCGTCGAGTCCGGGCTGACTGAACTCAAGCGACACGGCGCCACGCGCCATCTGCCGGTGGTGGCGATCGGCGGCCTGGCGGTGCGCTTGCCGGCGTTGCGCCTGGGTGCCGCGGCGTTCGTGGAGCGTTCGATGGAGTTCGGGGCGCTCGACCGCGCGCTGGCGCGCGTCGAGTCGCTGAGCGCGACGCGGGTCCGGCGCGTGGCGATGATCGCGCAGGCCGGCGAAATCGAGCAGCTTGCGCGCGTGCTGCGGAGCATCGACGAGGTCGAGGTAGTGCGAATCGATCCGGCCGACGCCGCGGCCGCGCTGCGTGCGGGACCGTACGACCTCGCGCTCATGGCCCTCGACGGCCGGGAGTTGGATGCGTTTGCCACCGTGCGCGAGCTCGTAACCGATGAGGTGTTGAGCGACGTACCGCTCGTCGCGTACGTCCCGCGCGAGCTCACCAAGGTGCAGCGCGCACGCCTCGATGCCCTGGCCAAGGCGGCGGTGATCGCGGTCGTCGACTCACCCGAGCTCCTGGCCGACCGGGCGACGCTGTTCCTGCACCGGGAGCCGGCGACGTTGCCCAGTTCGATGCGCGACCTGCTCGACCGCTTGCGGGTCGGTGACGCGCCGCTGCACGGCAAGAAGATCCTCGTGGTCGACGACGACATCCGCAGTGCCTTCGCCCTCACCTCGATGCTCGAGCATCACGAGATGAAGGTCGTGTACGCCGAGAACGGACGCGAGGGGCTCGAACGACTGCACCAACACCCGAACACCGATCTCGTCCTGCTCGACGTCATGATGCCCGAGATGGACGGCTACGAGGCGGCCCGGGCCATCCGCGCGATGCCGCGCTTCGCGCACCTGCCGATCATCGCACTGACGGCCAAGGCGATGAAGGGCGACCGCGACAAGGCGATCGCCGCCGGAGCCTCGGACTACATCGCCAAGCCGGTCGACGTCGACGAGCTGCTGTCGATGATGCGCGGCTGGCTCGAGTCACGCTAACCGCGCCGCGCGGCAAAATGCCCCGAAGTGGCGTGCGACTGGCTGCTCGTCGACGGATCGAGCCTGATCTTTCGCGCGTTCTACGGCACGCGTGACGCGAAGCCTGGCCCGAACGGGCGCCAGGCGAACGCGATCCAGGGCTTCCTCGAGCGGCTGGCCCGTCTGATCAGCCAACGCCGGCCCGAGCGGCTCGCCGTGGCCGACGACGAGGCGTGGCGACCCGGCTGGCGGGTGCAGCTGATCCCGACCTACAAGTCGCACCGGGTCGCGGAGCCCGTCCCGCCCGGGCTCGAACCGCAGATCCCCGTCATCCGCGAACTGCTCGAGGCGATCGGGATCGACATGGTCGGCGTGCCCGAGCACGAGGCCGAAGACGTGATCGCGACGTGGTGCCGGCTGGCGTCGGGCACGATCGAAATCGCCAGCGGCGACCGCGACCTATTCGCGCTCGTCGAGGACCCGCGAGTGCGCGTGCTGTACCCCGAGCGGGCCGGGCTTGCCGTGATCGACGAGGCGGAGGTGACCCGCCGCTACGGCATCCCGGGCCAGCGCTACGCGGACTTCGCGATCCTGCGCGGCGACCCCTCCGACGGTCTTCCCGGCCTCAGGGGCGTGGGCGCCGTCACAGCGGCTGGGTTGATCCGCCGCCACGGGGACATCGCCGGCGTCCTGCGCGAGCGGCAGCTGAGCGAAGCCGACCGCCACTACCTCCAAAGCGCGATGAGCGTCGTCGCCCCGGTGACCGACCTCCCGATCGCGCTCCCGCCCGGCCGGCGCGACAGCTATCCCGCCGACGGCACGGCGATGGAGTCGATCGCCCGCGAGTACGGCGCCAGCGCGGCGTGCGCCCGGCTCGTCTCGGCCGTGGCGCGCGCGGACGCTAAGTGACCCCGTCGCGCTCGATCATCACCGACGTTGCCTTCACGAACGCGGTGGCACTGACCCCGGCGGCCAGACCGAGCTCTTCAACCGAGTCGCGCGTGATCGCGGCCGTGACCAGGTACGGCCCGGCCTCGAGCTCCACCAACGCCATCACCCCATCACACTCGACGGAACGCACGACGCCGGCAAAGCGATTGCGGGGAGAGCGCTCGGTTCCGGTCCGGTGGCGAACCGGGCGCGAGCTGAGGCGGTGGATCTCCGAGGCCGGGACCAGGCGGCGGTTTCGGGCGTCGCGGGTCGTCTCGATCTGGCCCTTGCGGTCCCAGCGTCGCAACGTATCGACGCTGACGCCGAGCGCCGCCGCCGCCTCGCCGAGAGAGAGATCGTCAGCCATCTGACCGCAGACGGTACATCTCGGGGTGAACCATGGGGTCGGCGGCGCCTGACGGCGGCGCCTTAGCTATACGGCGGTCGAGCCCGGCGTCCCGCACGAGCTCAGCCCGTAGCTCGTGGCCAGCGAGTAGACGGGGCTGGCCCCGAGCGCCGCCTCGGCGTTGGTCACGCCCTGCTGATCGCCGCTCCTGGCCGCCGTCAGGAGCTGCCGGTACTCCGACACGGTCTGCTGCAGCGCCGCGAAGTAGCGGTCGAGCGTGGCCCGGTCGCGCGGGGTGTCGGGCGGGCGCCGTAACGCCCGGAGCTGGGACGCCTCGGACTCGAGGACCGGCACGTACCCGGCGAGGTACGTGGGAAGGGCCGTGCCGGTCGTTATCGAGCGCGCCTGGCGCAACGCGCCAGTGCAGATCGCGTCGGCCTCCGTGACGAAGTCGTGCTTCGTGTACCCGCTCCCACCGCACCCCGCGACGAACGCAGCAACCGTGACCGCACACAACACGGATCGGTGTCGTCGGCCCGGCACGCCTAGGAGCGTAACCGCGAGCATCCCATGACGCTTGGCCGCCAAACGTATCCTGCCTATGCATTGCCTATATGCTGGCGCGATGATTGAAACCCTTACCTTCCCTCGTCATCGCGCACGGCCGGGTGCGCATGGTGGCTCCGGCGCTATGCGCCGGCTTCTCGCCGTACCTCTGCTCGGCCTGGTGACGGCCGGGATGTTGCTCCTCCTGTCCCCGGCGCTCGCACTCGCCCAGACCACCTTGACCGTGGTCGGCACCAGCGACGTGAGCGACTCCGGCCTGGTACCGAACCTGGTTAAGCCCGAGTTTCAGGCGGCCTATCCGCAGTACACGCTGAACTACGTGGGGTCGGCCACAGGAGTGGCGATCCAGAGCGCCGAGAGCGGCAACGGCAGCCCCAGCGCGCTGATCGTGCACGCCGCTTCGCTCGAGAACCAGTTCGTAGCCGGCGGCTACTCGTACCAGAACAAGTACGGGAACGCGATCTTCACCAACGACTTCGTCCTCGCTGGGCCGACGAGCGACCCGGCCGGGGTCGGGACGAACGGAGCGAACAACATCGCCCAGGCGTTCGCCGATATCGCCAGCGCCGGTGCGGCCGGCAACGCGACCTTCCTCAGCCGCGGCGGGACGAACACCGCGCCCGGCACGACCGTCGAGGAGCACGAGATCTGGGGGCTGGTGCAGAGCTCGGGTCTCCAGCCCGCCAGCCTCTCCCTGTGCGTCGTGAGCGCCGCCGACGGCGGCGGGATGGCGCCGGTCAACACCACGGCGCTGAACGGTCAGCCGTGCCCAGACAGCGGCGCGATCATCGCCGGGGACGGGCACAACCCGTCCTGGTACCAGATCACCGGCGTCAACCAGGGCAAGAACGTCCAGGAGGCCAACTCCTGCACGGGCCAGCCCAGCCCCCCGGGCACGTGCTACGTCCTGACGGATCGGGGGACTTACGACTACCTGTCGTCTGGAACCGACCCGGCGGGCACGATCCCCAACCTAAAGATCGTTACCCGCGGACCGCAAAGCGCAGGCGCGCCGGGCGGCGCCGACGCCTTGATCAACTACTTCCACGTGTACATCATCAACCCGAACAAGCCGGGTGAGGACGTGAACCTCCAAGGTGCCGAGGACTTCGTCAACTTCCTGACCTCGCCGTCGTTCCAGGCGCAGCTGAAGGACTACCTCGCCAACACCAGCGATCCGGCCGGTCCGCCGTTCGTGGCCACTGCGTCGCCCCATCTGACCGCATCGGGGTTCCCAAAGAACTACCACGTCGGCAAGCCGGCGACGGTTAGCGGGCAGCTGACGAACGCCGAGGTCGGGTATCCGGCGCTGGCCGGCAAGACGGTCACGATCGACGAGGTGAAGGGAGCGCTGGTCATCCCGGTGGCCAGTGGCACGACGAACTCGACCGGTCACTACACGATCAAGTTCATCCCGCCTGCGACTGGGTCCTACGAGGCGACGACAGCGCAGATCTCCCAGATCGAGAACGCGACGCTGAACCCGATCTATGGCGACCTCCTGTCGCCGGCGGCGACGACCCCGGTCAAGGTCACCGTGCACACCGCGATCACGGGCCTGCACGCGACCTCGCAGGGTGGCAAGGCGCTCGTGTTCGGCAAGATCCAACCCGGCACCGGGCACGGAGCGGGCACCGTTACCGTGCTCGCGCGTACGCTCGGCAAGAAGGGCTCGTTCCGCAAGGTGGCGAGCGAGCGGGTCGGCAGCTCGCAGGCGAACTTCGCGGTCTCCGCGCCGCTTCGCCGAGGCGACTGGCAGGTCGAGGCCACCTTCTCGTATCCGGGTGGCGTGGCCGCCGGGTCGAGCACGGTCAACGTCTCCGTCGGAGCCGCGCCCACCTCGAGCGTGAGCTTCCGGTCGATTCATGCGAAAAAGGGCAAGTTGACCGTTTCCGCCGCGGTGGCGCCCGCCCCCGGGCCTTCTGGCGGCAAGGTCGTGATCCTCGGGCTCAACACCGCCCCGGGAGCCCCGGCTCGCCTCACGGTGCTGGGGCACGCAACGGTCGGTGTCGGCGACACCACGGTCACGCTGCATGTCAAGGCCAAGCGCAAGGTCGCGTGGCTGTTGCAGCTGGCGTACACCCAGCCGGGTCAGGCGTCGAGCTTCTCGAAATTGAGACCCCTCGACGTAAAGTAGGCCCGTGGCGCGCCGACGAGCTAGCGCGAACGAACATCGACGGCCGGTCGACCGCCGCCCTGGGATCTCCCCGGGGCGGCGGTTCGGCCTGTTGCTCGCGGTCGGGCTCGGCGTGTTCGCAGGAGCGCCCGCGGCCGCGGGGGCCGACGCCGGCTCGGATCCACTGGTGAGCGCGACCGTCTACAGCTCGAGCGGGACCAGCACAGACTTGGTGTCGGCCGCCGGGCTTCAGGCCAATCCCAGCCAGTGCCCGACCTACCAGGGCCAGAGCATGCGCGAGCTGGGTCGCCAGGGGTTCGTGGTCATCCCGCTGGCGCAGAATGCCACCTGGTCGCTGCCGACCATCCTGACCTGCCTCCAGACTCCCATCCCACTGAGCAGCGTCACCGGAGTCACGGTGATCGACGCCAACGGATCGCCCGAGGAGGGCAGTGGCTCCCAGCTCACGCCGGCGGACCTCGCGCCGTCGGGGAGCGACTTCAACGATCCCTCGGAATACCCGGTCGTGCAGGCACTCGGGTCATCCAACCAATACGACCGGCCATGGCGCGGGAGCCCCCAGGGCCAGCCAGACTACGACTTCCTCGACGAGGTCCAGGCGAGCCAGACCGGCCAGCCGGCGCCGATCGACATCGAGGTGTTCCAGGGACCCCATCTAACGGTTACCGTGAACGCATCGCGGACGACGGTGCCGGCCGGCGGAACGGTCAGCTTCAGCGCCACCGTCACGGGGGCGCAGGACGGCGGTCTCTCCTACACCTGGAACTTCGACGGCGGCGCGCCGAACTCCACCACTTCCTCGCCGACGGCCGCGTTCAACGCCGAGGGTCAGTACGACGTCACGCTGCAAGTCACCGACAGCGCGGGGGGCGGCGGCGGGGCCGACATCCCAATCACGGTGGGCGCGCCGGGATCGTCCAGCACGGCAAGTCACAAACAGACCGGCTCCGGCGGCTCGCGAAAATCGCACACCCCGACGGGGCCGCGGAAGAGCGGCGGCAAGCATCCGGGTAGCGCGGCAGGGAACCACAACTCCCAGTCCACGAGCTCGACCCAGACCAACGGCACGGCGACGGCCCAAGCTTCGACCACGCCGAGCTCAACGTCGACGACGTCCGCTCATCCGGCGACCGGATCGACCTCGACCCATACGCCCGCCTCACGCTCGGGCACGCATCACCCACCGCGGCGCGCCTCGCCGATCAAGCCGCCCCCGCTCGTCTCGGCGGAGGGTCCGCTTGTGACCGGCGAGCTGATCGGCGACGTGACGCCGCTGCCGGCTGGAGCGAGCCCTCTCGTCCACAGCATCGCGGCCCCGGCATCGGCGCCGCCGGCCCGTCAGGCGACGCACACATCCCGCCTTCCCGCGCTCGCCGCGGCGCTCATCGTCGCCCTTCTCCTGGGCCTCGGCGCCGGGCGCGAGCTGCGCGGGCGGCGCGGCTGGCGCGCGCTGCTTCCCAGCAGTTGAGATCCTCTTCTCGTCTTGACTTTGATCTTCGGGCTCAGCAGCAACGGCATCGACCAGGCGATCTTCCACGTTGCCAGTGCGCTCGAGGTCCCGGTGCTCATCCTGGCGCTGCTCGCGCTGGCACTTGTGATCTTCGAGCTCGGTAGCTATGCGGTCGAGCAGACCCGCCGGCGCCGGCGCCGGTTCGACGAGCTTCAGCGGGCGGCCGAGAGTGCCCGCCAGGCACTGGCGCGAGGCGACCGGGCCACGGCCGCGTCCGCGGTGAGCGGCGTCGCCCGCAGCCCAGCCATGGCCGCGACGCTCGCGTTCATCGTCGAGCATGCCGGGACCCCCGGGAGCGAGCACGAGCTGAACAAGGCGCTGGCCGACTTTGACTTCGACTCCCAGCGGCGACTCGCGCGCACGCGCATGCTCGTCCGGGCCGGCCCCGCCCTCGGGCTGATGGGCACGCTGATCCCACTTTCGCCCGCGCTGACCGGGCTCGCCGCCGGCAACACCAGCCAGCTCAGCCATGACCTCAGGGTCGCGTTCAGCGTCACCGTCGTCGGGCTGCTGATCGGCGCGGTCGCGTTCGGGCTCTCGCTCTCGCGCGACCGCATCTATAGCCAAGACCTCTCCGACCTCCAGTACCTCGCGGCGGTCATCAGCGATCCACGGCCGATAGGAGGCAACTCATCATCTCCGTCACCCCCCACGCCCGCAGCCGAGAAGACCGAGCCGGCGACCCGCTCGACGGCCTCGTAAACCTGTTCGACCTCGGGATCGTGTTGTCGGTCGCGTTCCTGCTGGCCGCGCTGTCCTCGTTGCACCTCGGCGGCACGATCACCAGCCACGGCTTGCGCGCGACCACGGCCAAGAACATCTATATACAGCCCGGGCAGACCGTCGCGCCGCTGCCGAAGCCGGGCGCGCGCACCATCGGCCGGGGTACCGAAGCCGGGATCGTCTACCGCCTGGCCAACGGGCAACTCGTGTACGTGCAGTCGGCGGCGTCCAAGCCGAGCCGCTGAATGAGCTATCTGTGGGAGCAGATACGAGCGGCGATCCCGCTGATCACGCACGGCAACCCGTACCTCATGAACCTGCTGTGGGTCTCGATCCGAGTTGCCCTGATCTCCACCTCGGCCGCGCTGGTGATCGGCCTGCCGCTCGGGCTCGCACTCGGGCTGGGCCGGTTCCGGGGCCGGCGCGCGCTCCAGCTCCTGGCCAACGCGAGCCTCGCGCTGCCTTCGGTCGTCGTCGGGATCGCCCTGCTCCTGCTGCTCCTGCCCCAGGGCGCCTTCGGCTCGCTTCAGATCGAGTTCACGCTCCCGGCGGTGTATGTCGCCCAAGCGTTTCTCGCGCTCCCCTACATCGTGGCGCTCACCCCCGCAGCGATCCAAGGGCTCCCGCCTGGATTGCTGGCCCAGGCCCGGGCGCTCGGGGCCGGGCGCGTCCAGCTCTCGCTGCTCGCGCTGCGCGAGGCGAAGATCGGTCTACTCGCCGCCGTGATCGCCGCGGCCGGAGCGACGATCGCGGAGGTGGGCGCCGTGGTGATCATCGGCGGCAACTTCGAGGGGCGCGACCAGACGCTGGCCAGCGGACTGATGGACCAGTTCAACTACACCGCCAGCCAGCCGCTGGTGACGGCGATCGCGATCATGCTGCTGGCGCTGATCCTCGTGCTGGCCGGGGTGCTGACCGTTATCCAGCAGCGCACGGGCGGGATCCAGCTGCGCTTCCGGACGGCCTAGATGCGTCTGATCTGGGACGAGCTCCGCGTCGCGGTGCCGATGATCTGGCACGGAAATCCGTACCTGTTCAGCATCGTCTGGTTCACCCTTCAGGTAGCAGCGGTGGCCACGGCGATCGCCACCGTGATCGGATTGCCGATCGCGCTTGCGCTCGCCCTCGGTCGCTTCCCGGGGCGGCAATTCCTGCGCATGCTGGCAAACGCCAGTCTCGCGCTGCCGCCCGTCCTGGTCGGGGCGATCCTGTACCTCGTGATGTCCGTGCAGGCGCCGCTCGGCTCGCTGCGCCTGATCTGGACCCGGGAAGCCGTGTTCATCGCCCAGGCGATCCTGGCCCTGCCGTTCATCGTCGCGCTCAGCGTGGCGGCGATCCAGGCCCTGCCCGACGGGCTCCTGACCCAGGCGCGCCTGCTCGGAGCCGGCCGCCGGCAGCTCTGCACGCTCGCGCTGCGCGAGGCCAGGATCGGTGTGATCGCTGCCGTCATCGCCGCGCTCGGGACCTCACTGTCAGAGGTCGCGGCTGTGTCGATCATCGGCGGCAACATCTATGGCTACGACCAGACGCTGGCCAGCGCAACGCTGTTCGAGGTCGACGGCGCGCACTACGCCGACGCGGTGGCGATCGCGATCGTGCTCGTCGTGCTGATCCTGATCCTCATGTGCGGACTGGGCTTGCTCCAGCAGCAGGGCGGCGGCATCCGCATGCGATTCCGGTCGGCGACATGACCTCTACGACCAACTCCGAGCTGGGACGCGTGCTCTTACGTTGCGAGGAGCTGAGCGTCAGGCGGGACCGGCGGGAGGTCGTGCACGCCGTCAGCGCGGAGCTCCGCGCGGGTGAGATAGTCGCGCTGCTCGGGCCCAACGGCGCCGGCAAGAGCACGCTGCTCGACGCGCTGGCCGGCGCCCTGCCCGCCGCACACGGCCGCGTCGAGCGCCACGGGCGCGTGGCGATCGCGCTCCAATCTCCCGACCTGGCCCGGCGGACGGTGCTCGCGAACGTCATGCTCGCGCTCGCCTGGTGGGGGGTGCCGCGCCCCGAAAGGGCGGGCCGAGCGCGCGAGGCGCTGCGCGCGATCGGGGCCGACCACCTGGCCGGTCGCACGGCGGCCGCGCTGTCGGGCGGCGAGCGCCGACGCGTTCACCTGGCGCGCGCGATCGCGGTGCGCCCCGACGTGCTGCTCCTAGACGAGCCTTTCGCCGGCCTCGACGCCGAGGTGCGAGCCAGCCTGCTCGAGGATGCGCTGTCGGCGCTCCGTTCGCAGAAGCGCGCCACGCTCGTGGTCGTCCATGACCGGGCCGAGGCGTGGGCGCTCGCGGACCGCCTGCTGATTCTGATCGACGGCCGGCTGGTGGCATCGGGGGCGCCGCGTGAGCTGCTCGAGCAGCCGCCCACCGTCGATGTCGCGCGCTTCCTCGGCTTCGATGGGCGGCTCGACGACGGCGACGAGCTGCTCGTGACCAGGCCGGCGCACGTCGCGATTGATCCCGCAGGACAGCTCGAGGCGCGTGTGACGCGCGTCATTCCCGTCGAGGACGGCGCCCGACTCGAGCTCTCCCTGTCGCAGGGACAGCTGTACGCGGTCTCACCGCTCCCGAGCCCGGGGCTCGGTCAGATGGTGCGAGTCCGGATCGACGGCGGCGTGCGGTTCCCGCGGACGGGAGCCCGAAGCACGGTCCCGTCGGGCTGATCCAGCCGGAGGGCCGGGGGACCTGGAGTAGGGCTACCTGCACCCCCGCACGCCAGGGTCCTCCATAGGCGGACGAGACGGACGCGGGCAAGCTCCCCAACTGTCCTGACCGCAACCGAAAGGCGAGCAATGTCTGTCTCATCCCCGGCACGCGGCATCGCGGCCCGCATGGGCCGCTGGAGCGCGAGCCATCGTCGGCGCGCAATCCTGGGCTGGCTGGCGTTCGTCATCGCGGCGATCGCGATCGGCTCGGCCGTCGGCCAGAAGACGATCAATTCGCAGAACGACGACGTCGGCCAGGCCGGGCGGGCCGACCAGATCCTGTCGCGGGCGGGCTTCACCCCGGGCGGGCCATTGACCGAGTTCGTCCTCGTCCAGAGTCCGAGGGAGACGATCGACGCGCCGGCGTTTGCAGCGGTGGTCCGCGACGTCGCCCGCAGCGTGGCGCCGTTCAAATCCGTCCGCGATCTCAGCTACCCGGCGGAACGCTCGGACAGGTCGGAGGTCTCGCGCAACGGGCACACCGCGCTGGTCGAGTGGAACATGACCGGCACGCTGACGCAGGCCGAGCAGCGGATCGACCCGATCATGAGCGCGGTGGCGGGGGTCGCGCGCGCCCACCCGAGCTTCTACGTCGGCGAGGCCGGCGCGGTCAGCTCGGGCAAGGCACTGAACAACCTGTTCAACCAGCAGGTCGGGCAGGCAGGGATACGATCGATCCCGCTCACGCTGGTGATCCTGGTGCTCGTGTTCGGATCGCTGCTGGCGGCCTGGATTCCGTTGATGCTCGGGCTCCAGTCGGTAATCGCGACGCTCGGGCTCGTCGACCTGATCAGCCACCTGAGCCCGATGGACCCCAACACGGGCGCCGTGGTGACGCTGGTGGGACTCGCCGTCGGCGTGGACTACACGCTGTTCTACCTGCGGCGCGAACGGGAGGAGCGCGCCGCCGGCCGGAGCGAGCGGGCGGCGCTCGAAGCCGCTGCCGCGACGTCGGGTCGCGCCGTGCTCATCTCGGGCGCCACCGTGATGATCGCGATGGCCGGCCTGCTGTTCTCGGGCGACAACACGTTCATTTCGTTCTCGATCGCGACGATGATCGTCGTCGCCATCGCCATGCTCGGCTCGCTCACCGTGCTTCCGGCGGTGCTGTCCAAGCTGGGCGACCGCGTCGAGCGCGGCCGGATCCCGCTTTTGAGCCGGCTCCGGCGTCCGACCGGCGAGTCGCGGGTCTGGTCTGCGGTGCTGAATGCCGTGCTGGGACGCCCGGCCGTGTCGGCCGTGCTCGCCGCGGGGCTGCTGCTCGTGCTCGCCGTCCCCACGCTGAGCATGCACACGGCGGAGTCAGGGCTCGAGTCGCTGCCCCGGAGCGCCCCGACCGTCGCGACGCTCGACCGGCTCCAGGCTGCGTTCCCCGGTCGTTCGACGCCGACGCTCGTCGCCGTGCAGACCGACACGAGCTCGCCCGCGTTCGGTCACGCGGTCGACGCGCTGCGCGCGCGGTCGGCGGCCACCGGACTCGGCTACGGCGCCGTGCAGACGACGTCGAACCGCTCACACAACGTGGCCCAGATCTCGATCGCGCTGCCTGGCAGCGGCACCGACGCGACCTCGAACCGAGCGCTGCTCACGCTGCGCAACCGGCTGCTCCCGATCACGATCGGCCGCGTGCCGGGCGCGAAGTACGCCGTCACCGGACCAACTGCCGGCTCCTACGACTGGAACCAGATGATGAAGAGCGCGATCCCGATCGTGTTCGGTTTCGTGCTCACGTTCGCGTTCGGGCTGCTGCTCGTGTCGTTTCGTTCGATCGTGATTGCGGCCAAGGCGGTCGCGCTCAACCTGCTGTCGGTGGCGGCCGCCTACGGCGTGCTCGTGGCCGTGTTCCAATACGGATGGGGCCAGCACGTGCTCGGCTTCCGCGCCTACGGCGGGATTGCGCCGTGGCTGCCGATGTTCATGTTCGTGCTCCTGTTCGGGCTCTCGATGGACTATCACGTGTTCATTCTGAGCCGCGTGCGCGAGGCGTTCGACCGGGGCATGAGCACGGAGGAGGCGGTCGAGCACGGGATCAAGACGACGGCGGGGACGGTGACGAGCGCCGCGGTCGTGATGGTGGGCGCGTTCTCCGTGCTCGCGTCGCTGCCGATCATCGACCTCAAGCAGATGGGCGTCGGCCTCGCCGCAGCGGTGCTGATCGACGCCACGGTGGTACGTGGAGTCCTGCTGCCATCGCTGATGAAGCTGCTGGGCGACCGGGTCTGGTACGCGCCTGCCTGGTCCACCCGGATGCGTTTGAGGAAACCGGCCATATACGCCGGGAACGTCAGTCCCGTCCGCGATAACAACTCGTTCACCTCCTGACGGACGACGGCGCATAGGGTCCTCGCTCGTCGCGACGCCCGTCGAGAGGGCGCGGGCGCGCGGCATTTCGAGCGGACGAGCGAGGGCCCTGCCGGTCACGCGCTCGCGGTACCCAGAATCCCGGGAGGGAACGACTGATGCACCGATCTCTCAGGCTGTCGAGCGCCACCGCAGCCGTCGTCGTCGTCTCGTTGATGTTCGGGGCGGGCACGGCGCTGGCCTGGTCACACCCCGGCACCCGATACGTCGCCGGCACTCCCGTCGTCGACACGGTCACCGGCACGGCGGCGAATCCGGCGCCGTGGACGCTGTCGCAGGGCGATCCGACCGTGGGCGCCCCGTATGACCGGTCGCTGCCCACGTTCTCGTTCGGGGGCAATCCGCTGGCCACGATCGGCGGGGTCAGCTATCCGAACCTTTCGGTGTATCCCGGGTCAGGTACAGATGTGGCGGGCGCCCCCGCGGGCATGAACCCGGCGCCGTACGACACGGGCTTCGCCGGAACGCCGGGCCCGCTGTCCGGGTACTGCACGAGCGGCGGGCCCAACCCCGAGACCGGTGCCGTCTCCCGCGAGCCGGCGGGCGCGGTCCTGCCGATGTCGCCGTACTACTTCCCGTTCGTGATGCGCAACCCCAACGACCCGCGCGTGCTGACCGGGTTCTTCGACTACCGCCCGAAGGACACCGACGAGGCGCTGGTGGTCGCGAACTCGTTCGACGGCGGCAAGACCTGGCACTTCGTCGACGAGAAGCTCGAGCTCAACCCCAACACGTGCGGTGACCTGATCCAGAATGACAACGGCGAGGGTCACGCGTTCGTGACCAACGTCCACGGCACGTACTACCTGTACATGCTCAACCGGGTCAGCGGCGACACGCTCGGCCAGGGACTGCTCGTCCACAAGCTCGACTTCCGCCCCACGCGGTCAAACCCGCTGGGCGACCCGATCGCATCGCTGCCGGCCACCGAGCCGGTCGACGCCGGCCCGAACCCGGTCAACCCGGCGCAGGGCACGCTCGGCTACGACGACGCGGTCCAGCCCGCCGGCCCGGCCACGGCTGAAGCGGCGGTGACCGTGCCCAACTACCAGACCAATCCGTCGGGCGGAGTGACCATCCCCGTCTCCACGATCGCTCCGTTCAGCAACCTGACCGGCTCGCCCGGTGGCGAGGTCGTCGACATCGGCTCGAACACCGCGGTGTCGGACGAGACGCCGAACATATCGATCCACTGCGCCGGCGGTGATGACAGTGGCACGGTGATCGACGGCAACGGTGGCGCCGAGCTGACCGGGTGCGTGACCGTCAACGCCTACGGTGCCACCGGTACGCAGATCGTCAACGTCAAGGCGGGCGACAACATCGCGGCCTTCCCGGAGGTGCCGAACACGGCGCTGGTGACCGATCCGGCGACCGAGGGCAACGCCACCGGGCCGGGCCTGCAAGCGCCTGACGGCGTCATCGGGACGGTCCCGGCCCGCGAGGTTCCCGGCGCGCCGCGCGACTCGACCGTGTTCATCTACGGCGAGAAGATCGTCAACTACTGGGAGCCGGCGACGCTCAGCGCCAAGAAGAGCGTCACCTACACGCTGAACTCCTCCACTCCGGTGAACCTGCCGGTGACCTCGCTCGGCTGGACGGGCACCGGTCCCGAGAGCGTGGCCAGCTTGACAGGCGGGAACGCACCGAGCGCGAGCAACCCGGTGGCGGGAATCCAGCTCGGCTACGACGCTGCCACCCCGGCGTCGGCGACGCAGGCCGGGATCGTGTCGGTCACGTGTGCCGGCCAGTCGGCCACGGCGGGCCCCGGCGGGACGCCAGAGCTGCTCGACTGCACGGTCCCCACCCTGCCGAGCGGCGCCACGAGCGTCACCACCGTCGGCGGCTACACGGTCGGGGCACCGGGCGCATGTAACGCGCCCAGCGCGGCGCTCCAGGCGACCGGCGAGGGCAGCACCAACCCGAAGACGCTGTTCAAGAACAACGAGGACTACACGGTGATCCGGGCGGCCTGGACGACCGACGGGATCAACTTCCACGACCTCGGGATCGTGAACGGCATCAACAACCCGGCCTACCAGGGCAGCGCGGGGGACACCACGCCGATCGACAGCCAGGCGGGCACCGATCAGCTGCGGTTCGTCGCCTCGCGGGGAACGATCGTCCCGACGACGGGCGGTCGGCCGGGTGAGGAGACGATGTTCATGTCCGGCGCCGATTGCCAGGACGGCGACAGCGACTCCTTCCAGCAGGTGTTCTACTCGACCTCGACCAACGGGCTGGACTGGACGACGCCGGTTCCGCTGCTCACCACTGACCCGACTTTCTCGGCATCAGCCGAGCAGGAGGCCAACCTGGCCAAGGGCATCGACAGCCCGCTCGGCGTGTCCGCCTACTACGAGGGCCGCGTGTACGACCCGAACGTCATCCAGGATTGGAATGGGGATCTGACGATGGTGTTCTCGGGTTACCGGACGGCCAAGCCGCTGCCCTCGACGGGCAGCGCCGCGCTGCCACTTGGAACCGATCCCGCGCTCACCTACACGCCCGGCGCCACCGATCCCGCGCTCTACCGGACGATCCTGACGGTAACGATCCACCCGGTGTCGGGCGGTCGACACCACCGCGGTTGGTGGTGATCAGCTAAGACGTCTGTGGCGCAGGTCGGCGAGTAGCGAGTCTGCCGCCGACCTGCCCGAGACGCCGTGCACGCCGGGCCCGGGATGGACCCAGGCGCCGGCCACGTACAGCCCGCGCAGCGGTGTGCGGCCGCGGCACAGCGCCGGCGCGGGCCGGAACACCAACTGCTGATCGAGCTGGCAGCTGCCGCTCGCGAGGTCGCCCCCGCGCAGGCTGGCGTTCTCGGACTCGATCGCCGCCGGGCCCCGCGCCGCCCGCGCGAGTGCGAGCCCGTGGAACCCGGGTGCGAACTGCTCGATCCGCGCCTCGATCCGCTGGGCCATCTCGTCGTCGCTCAGGCCCGAGCGCTCGGGCACGCGCGCGTAGACGTACAGGGTGTGCGCGTCGCCGGCTGGAACGCGAGACCGGTCGTGCAGCGAGTGCTGGCCGACGACGAGCGCCGGGGCGTCGGGGAAGCGACCGGCGCTGGCCTGCTCGAACGAGGCGGCGATCTCCGTGAGCGACCCACCGACGTGGACGACGCCGGCCTGGCGCGCGGTCATCGCCGTCCACGGCACCGGACTCGACAGCGCGTAGTCGAGCTTGACCGTGCCGAGGCCGTACCGCCACCGTTCCAGCCGCCGCTGCACCCGTCCGGGCAGGACGCCGGGGGGCAGCATTTCGCTGAGCGGGCCCGGGCTCACCGTGCCGATCACCGCGTCGACCGGGATGCGCTCCTCGTCCGCCAGGCGCACCGCTGTTACTCGGCCCCGGTGAACCTCGATCGCGGTCGCCACCGCATCGCACCTCAACGAGCCACCGTGGGCGATCAGGCGCGTCACCAGCGCATCGGTGAGCCGGGCCGCGCCGCCGCGCGGAAACGGCCACCCGACGGCGTGACCGAGGAAGGTCAACCCGAGCGAGAAGGCTCCGCTGCCCGCCGCGTACGGCGACACGTCGGCGTGCGCGCCCGACCCGGCGAGCCACGCGGTGGCGCGATCGTCGCCGAACAGACGGCGCCCCAGACCCGCGGAGGAGACGAGCGCGAGCGGCGCGACCGCGAGCGCACTGGCACCCAACCGGGCAAGTCCAAGACCAATCACCGCGCGGCGCATCGGCAGGAGCGTTCGGGTCAACCGCCCCCAGGCGACGCCCGCCCCGGCGGCGCACGCCTCGAGCGACGCGACGGTGGCACCGAGCTCTTGATGCAACGCGACCTCGCCTCCGTCGCCGTCCAGTACGTGGACCATCGGTATGGCCGGATCGACCCAATCGACGTCGAGCTCGAGCTCGCGAAACACCGGCGAGGCCGAGGTCAGCGGGAAGAACCCCGCGCACGTATCGTGGATGAAGCCCGGCAGCGTCAGCTCGGATGAGCGGACCGCGCCACCGGGGGTGCCGGCGGCCTCGAGCACGAGCACGTCGTGCCCGCGCGCGCTCAGGCGTATCGCCGCCACGAGGCCGTGGTGGCCCGCACCGATCACAGCAATTCGCCGCGTCACAAGTCGAAGTTACCCGCGTAGGATCGGGGCATGGACCTTCCCCCGGGCCCGCGCGCCCCTGCCCTCTGGCAGACGATCGCCTGGATGTCCCGTCCGGGAGCGTTCCTGATGCGCGTCCATGCCCGGTTCGGAGATCCGGCCACGATCCGTACCTACTGGACCCAGGAGCCGATGGTCCTGTTCTCAAGCCCGGATGCCGTGCGCGCCGTGTTCAGGCTGGACCCGGCGATTGCGCCCGCCGGGCAGAGCTGGGAGTTCCTGCGCCCGTTCGCGGGGCCGTACTCGATCCTCCTGCTCGACGGCGAGGAGCACCTGCGCGAGCGGCGGCTGATGCAGGGGCCGTTTCACGGCGAGCGGATGCGCGCGTTCGCCCCGATGATCGCCGAGCTCGCCCGCGCCGAGCTCGCCACCTGGCGCGGCCGGGTGATAGCGCTCGAGCGGATGCGTGAGCTGACGCTCGCGATCATCCTGCGCGTCGTGTTCGGTGCACGCGACGACGCCGAGATGGCCACGCTGCGCGAGGCGATCGACGACACGCTGGCGACGGTCCGCTCGCTGCCATCGGTGCTCGCGATGGCCGTCGTGCGCGAGGACCTCGGACCGCGCAGCCCGTGGGGTCGCTTCCGGATCGCGGTCGAGCGCTTCGACGCGATGCTGTTCGAGCTGCTCGCGCGCCGGCGAGCGCGCGCTGGCGCTCCAGGCGCGGACAGCGATGACTCGATGCTGAGCGTGCTGCTGGCCCAGCGCGACGAACACGGCAACCCGCCGAGCGACCAGCACCTACGGGACGAGCTCGTGGCGCTGCTCGTCGGCGGTCACGACAGCTCGGCGGCGTCGCTCGCGTGGGCGTTCGAGCGCCTGGCCCACCACCCCGCCGTACAGGCCCGTCTGCGGGAGGGAGATCCGGCGTACCTGGACGCGGTGGTCAAGGAATCTCTGCGCACGAGACCCGCGCTGACGATCGCCCCGCGGCTCCTGCTCGAGCCGGCCGAGATCGCCGGCCGCATCATCCCGGCCGGCGTCCAGGTCGCCGCCTGCCTTTGGCTGGCCTGCCGGCGCGATGACCTGTGGCCGAACGCCGGCGCGTTCCGGCCCGAGCGCTGGCTCGAAGGTCCGGCGCCCAACCCGCTGTCATGGATCCCGTTCGGCGGCGGCGTTCGCCGCTGCGCCGGCGCGCCGTTCGCCGAGATGGAGATGCGCGAGGTGATTCGCGCCGCGGCCCAGCTCCCGCACACGCTTCGACCCGTCCGCGCCGAGCCCGAGCACACCCGGCGCAGCATGCTCGTCCTCGTCCCCAACCGGGGCGGAGAGGTGCTGGTCGGGTGATCGAGCTGGTGATCTTCGACTGCGACGGCGTGCTGGTCGACTCGGAGCCGATCGCGATTCGCATCGACGTCGAGATGTTCGCCGAGCTGGGGATGATCGTCTCCGAGCAGGAGGTCATCGACAGGTTCGTCGGCCGCTCGCCCGAGACCCTCGTCCAGGCCGTCGAGGAGCACACGGGACACCCGCCACCGGACGGCTGGGAGGAACGCGGCGAGCGGCGCCTGCGCCGGGCGTTGGAGGCGGAGCTACGGCCTGTCGACGGCATCGACGAGGCGCTCGAGCGGATCAGTCTGCCCGTCTGCGTTGCCTCGAGCAGCCCGCCTGAGCGGCTTCGCTTCAAGCTCGAGCTGACCGGCCTGTACGACCGCTTCGCCGGCCACATCTTCAGCGCCTCCGAGGTGGCCAACGGCAAGCCCGCGCCCGATCTGTTCCTATACGCCGCGGCGCGGATGGGGGTCGCGCCGGCGCACTGTGTCGTGGTCGAGGACAGCCGCTACGGCGTGCAGGCCGCACGCACCGCGGACATGGACGTGTTCGCGTACGCCGGCGGGCTGACGCCGGGAGATGTACTCGCGGGGCCGCGGACCGTAGTGTTCGACGATATGCGCGCGCTTCCCGAGCTGCTGCGGCGATCATGATCACGACGCTCGGCCACACGGGGCTGCGCGTCACGCGGATCGGCATGGGCCTGGCCGCGCTGGGCCGCCCCGGGTACATCACGGTAGGCCACGCCGCCGATCTGGCCGGGCACACCGACGTCGCCTCGATGGAGCGCGCGGCGCACGAGGTGCTCGATGCGGCGTACGCCGGCGGCGTGCGCTACTTCGACGCCGCCCGCTCCTACGGTAAGGCCGAGGCGTTCCTGGCCAGCTGGCTCGACGCGCGCGGCCTGGGGCGCGACGACGTGACCGTCGGGTCGAAATGGGGCTACCGGTATACGGCGGGCTGGCGGACCGACGCGGAGGTCAACGAAGTCAAGGAGCTGGACGCTCCGATGCTGCGCCGTCAGCTGGCCGAGACGCGCGCGCTGCTGGGCGATCACCTGCGCCTGTATCAGATCCATTCGGCGACGATCGAGAGCGGCGTGCTCGACGACCACGAGGTTCTCGACGAACTGGCGCAGCTGCGAGCGACCGGCGTCTTCATTGGGTTCACCACAACCGGGCCGGCGCAGGCGCAGACGATCGAGCGCGCGCTCGAGGTCGGCGGGTTCGACTCGGTGCAGTCGACGTTCAACCTGCTCGAGCGCTCGGCCGGGCCGGCGCTGGCCGCCGCGCACGAGGCCGGGCTGGGCGTGATCATCAAGGAGGCGCTGGCGAACGGCCGCCTGACCGACCGCGGCGACGTCCCGGAGCTGATCGCGGCGGCGCGCGAGGCCGGGGCGACGCCCGACGCGCTCGCGCTGGCGTTCGTGCTCTCCCAGCCGTGGGTCGACGTCGCGCTGAGTGGCGCTGACACGGCGGCGCAGCTCCAGAGCAATCTCGGCGCCCTCGAAGTCAAGCCAGAAGGCCTCGACGATCTCGCCCAGGACCCCGACACCTATTGGCGCCACCGCAGCGAGCTACCCTGGAACTAAGGCGCCGCCGTCAGGCGCCGCCGACAACTATGTCAATCATGGATATTGAGATTTGGTCTGATATTGCCTGCCCCTGGTGTTACGTGGGTAAGCGCCGCTTCGAGGCCGCGCTCGCGCGCTTCGAGCATCGGGACGACGTGCGCGTCAGGTGGCGGAGCTTCGAGCTCGATCCGTCTGCGCCCCCCGCGCGCGAGGGCGAGCGTGCCGCCCGCCTGGCCGAGAAGTACGGGATCACCGTCGAGCGTGCCCGCGAGATGGAGAAGCAGATGACCGAGACGGCCGCCGGCGAGGGCCTCGACTTCCGTTTCGACATTCAGCGCTCGGGCGCCACGTTCGACGGCCACCGCGTCATCCACCTCGCGACCGAGCATGGACTCGGGGACGCGATGAAGGAGCGCCTGCTCCGCGCCTACTTCACCGAGGGCGAGCTGATGAGCGACCACGAAGCGCTCGTCCGTCTGGCCGGCGAGGTCGGCCTCGATCAGGACGAGGTGCGCCAGATGCTGGCCAGCGACCGCTACGCCGACGACGTCCGCGAGGACGAGCGTACGGCGGGCAGCTTCGGAATCAGCGCCGTGCCGACGTTCGTGATCGACCGTGCGATCGGCGCGTCCGGCGCGCATCCGCCGGAGGCGCTGCTCGAGCTGCTGAACGAGGGCTGGGCACGACGCGCGCCGGAAATTAGGCTGGTCGGCGGCGCCTGACGGCGGCGCCTTAGATGTACTGATCGAGCTGGCTGGTGGCGCTGGTCGCGGCCGTGCTGTCGGTGGCAGCCGCTCCGGCGTAGGCACCCGCGGCGAGCAGCGACGTGAGCGCCTGCCCCGGGGCGAGCTGGGGCGCGCCGTCCTGGCTCGTGCTCGAATCCGTGCTCGAGTCCGAGTCCGCGCTCGAGTCGAGCAGCTGCGCCGCCATTCCCATCCCGTGATGATGGTGGCCGCCGTGATGGCCGACCGGCGCGGTGCCGTTGCCGTTGCCGTTGGCTACGTTCTGGAGCTGACCGCTCGACGCGCCGTCCTGCGAGACGAGGCTCGAAAACGCTTGAGCGGGGTCGGAGATATCCGGCTGGGCCTGCGTCTGCGCCTGCGTGTACCAGGCGCTGTTGGCGCCGTTGATGGCACTGATTGACATGGGAAACCGTCCCTGGTCGAGGAAACCGTTCCCTGGTAATCGACCCGTTTGGACGGAACTTGCCTAAGGATTGGCTAAGAGCTAAGGCCCG
>DATJUA010000053.1:0-70981 GCA_035502815.1 Solirubrobacteraceae bacterium | reverse complement strand
TCGACGCTCAGGTCAAGCACGTCGAGGCTCATCCGGCGCCCCCGTAGAGATAGGTGCGCCGCCGGATCAGGACGATCAGGGTGGGTGCGCCGATGATCGCGGTGATCACCCCGATCGGCATCTCCTGGGGCGCGACGATCGTGCGCGCGAGCAGGTCCGACAGGACCATGAACGTCGCGCCGGCCAGCGCCCCGACCGGCAGCGTGCGCCGGTGGTCGGAGCCGACGACGAGCCGGACGATATGTGGCACGACCAGGCCGACGAAGCCGATCACGCCGCTGACCGCGACCGACAGGCCGGCGATCAGCGACGTGATGAAGAACAGGTTGCGCCGCAACCGGGCCACATCGACCCCGAGTGAGGTGGCCGCGTCCGCGCCCATCGCCAGCGCGTTCAGCGCCCGTGCCTGCGCGAGCAGGTAGGCGATCGCCAGCAGCAGCCCCGCGGTCGGTCCCGGCAGCTGCGACCACGTCGCGTTCCCGAACGATCCCAAGAGCCAGAACAGGACCGACTGGGTCGCCTGCGGGTTGCCGCGAAAGATCAGGAAGCTCGTGATCGATTCGAACAACCCGGCCAGGACGACGCCGCACAGCGTGAGCTGGAGGGGCGCCAGCGTTCCGCCCTGGCGGGAGACGACGAACACGAGCACCATCGCCACGAACGCACCGGAAATCGCGCCAACCGACAGCGCCCACAGCCCGAGCGACGCAAGCGCACCGAACAGCAGCACCGCGGTGGCGCCGACGCTCGCGCCCGACGAGACCCCGAGCAGGAACGGGTCGGCGAGTGCGTTGCGGACCAGCACCTGGACGACGCTGCCGGCGGTCGTCAGCGCCGCGCCCACCACGGCGGCCAATAGAACGCGCGGCAGTCGCAGCTCCCACACGATCGCGTTGGCGATCGAGTTCGGGGCGTGGCCGGCCAGATGGTCGTAGACGACGGTCCACACGCTCGTCGGAGACAGACCGACCGATCCGACCCAGACACCCGCGGTCATAGCCGCCGCGAGCAGCAGCGTGCACAGTACGAGCACCCTGACAAGGTGCGTGCGCACGCTGCTGCCCTCCGGTCCTCGTTTGCGCCCGGATTGGGGCGCCTAGGTCTCCGCTGCGGGCCCTCTGCCGGGCGCCAGCCCTCGCTCCCACTTCTGCTCGACGTTCCCGAGCTTCCAGTAGGCGAGCGCGACCCCCCAGATCAGGACGAACAGGCCGACGACGATGAAGCCCGCGGTGTTGATCGAGAAGGCATTGGCCCAGTCCGATAGCCAGCCGGTCAGCTTGAACTCGCTGCCGAGCACCTGGAGCACCTCAATCGTGCCGATGATGAAGGCGACCGCGATCGACAGGCCGGTGATCGTGAGGTTGTAGTAGACGCGACGCACCGGACGGGCGAACGCCCAGCCATAGGCGGTGTTCATGAAGAAGCCGTCGAAGCTGTCGAACAACGTCATGCCGCCGGCGAACAGCAGGGGTAGGCACAGGACGGCATAGAACGGCAGGCCCTCCTCGGCCGCGATGGCGGTGCCGGCCAGGAGCAGCACCTCGGTTGCCGTGTCGAAGCCGATGCCGAACACGAACCCGACTGGGAACATCTGGTAGGTGTGGTTGATCGCCCGCATCCAGCGGCCGAAGAACCGGTACATCAGACCGCGGTTGTCAAGGTGCTTCTCCAGTTCCGCTTCGTCGAAGCGGCCCTTGCGCATGCCGCGGAATACCTTGAAGATGCCGCTCAGGACCACGATGTTGAGCCCGGCAATCAGGTAGAGGAACGCGACCGACGTGAGCGTTCCCGCGGCCCCGCCGGCGGTTTCGAAACCCGAGCTCGGGTCGACGACGCCGTCGAAGACGGACCGGGCCGCAAGCACGATGCCGACCGCGACGACCATCATCACGGTCGAGTGCCCGAGCGCGAAGAAGAAGCCCGTACCAAGCGGACGCTCGGCGTCCCTGCGCTGCGCGAGCAGCTTCCGCGTCGAGTTGTCGATCGCAGCGATGTGATCGGCGTCGAATGCGTGACGGGCACCCAGCGTCCATGCGGTGATCGCGATGCCGAAGCCGATCCCCAGGCTGTGCCCGTCGTAGTGGCCGGGATGAAAATGCTCCGGAAGGACCGCCAGCACGAATAGGCCGAAGCCGGCCACGTTGAGCAGCGCGATGGCACCGAGCATCGAGCCTGCTCGGCGCTTCTCCCGCGGCGTGAAGGTCTTCCAACCCGCCCGGAACTTGGTCGTAAAACCCGACATGAGTCATCCTCCTTCGTGACGGAGGACGAAGGAGCTCTTGCACTCACGGAGCGCTCGAACCGCCCTTCATCCGAGGACTGGTATCGAGACGCTGAGGTAGGCGACCGGGCTTGTCCCCCGTTTAGGGGGCTTTACCGTTGCGGGACAGCGCCGGAATCTGACCGGACTTCGCTGCTCTCAACGCCAACGCCGGGTCGACCGGCGCGGGCGGCACTCTATCAACGCCGGGCGGACGGCGGTTCAGGACACCTAGATGATCTGGAGCAGCACGAGGAGGCCGATGACCACGAGCACGAACGCGGTTACTACGTTGCCCCACCGTTCGAGCCACTGACCTCGGATCTCGTAGCCACCTCGCGCCGCGGCCAGTGTCAGCCCGATGATCGTGCCAACCGTGACGCCGGCGAAGATCGCCAGTGACCCGAGCGCGGTCGCGGTCCCGATCGTCGCCGCGGCGAGGAACACGGGAAGGATCGTCAGGTCCGGTGAGGCAGCCGCACCGAAGGGCACGATCACCGCAGCCAAGCCGTGAAACCGGTCGGACCGGGGGTTTTCATGCGAGTGGTGGTGGTGATGTCCGTGGTGATGATCTTGGCCGTGGTGATGGTGACCGCGCCCGATCAGCCCGAGGACGGCAAAGCCGATGCCGGTGGCGATCAGGACACCGCCCACGATCGTGTCCTGCGCGCTTTCGATCGTGTGGCGGAATTGCAGACCGATGGCGATGATCACGCCACCGAGGACGATCGAGACGAGAACGTGCGTGACGCCGGCCAGTGCCGAGAGCCGCGCGACGCGTGAGAGCGGATAGCGCCGAGCGCGGCCGAGGACGGCGAGCGGTACCCAGTGGTCCGGCAGGATCGCGTGTCCCAAGGCGACGCCGGCGGCAGCGGCGAGCAGAGCGGGCGCGTTTCCGCTCACGCCGGGATCGCGATGTCACCCGGACGGGCGGCCAGGCCGAGCCGTAGGTGCTCGGTGTGGGAGACGGCCTCGGTCAGCAGCGAACGGACGTGATCGTCGTGCAAGGCATATATGACCTGCCGCCCGTCGCGCTCGCCGACCACCAGGCCGAGGTGTCGCAACACCCGTAGCTGCTGGGAAACGGCGGACTGCTCCATCCCGATCTGGCTGGCCAGCTCTCCGACCGAGCACGGGCCGCCGGCGAGGCGGCTGAGGATCCGAACGCGGCTGGGTGTCGCGAGCGCCTGCATCGTCTCGGCAACCGAGCGCGCGGTCGCGTTCGACAGAGATGAGAGTTCGACCTCACGGCCATGGCTCATCAACCCATTATTGCATGAACATATGCTCAAGTAATCGACTGTGGCGCGTCCGCGCAGTCGGCGCAGGTCCCGACGAGCGCGAAGTGGGCGAAGCTCGGCGCGTATCCGAGCTCGCGCTCGAGGTGCCACGGGAGTCGGCACCCCGGGTGCGCGTGGTGTGAGCACGTCTCCGACATGATGCGGGCCGTCGCCGTGTCAGGCTGGGGCACTGGCCGGTAGGTGAAGGGAAGGGTTTTGGTAGCTCTGCGCAGGTACCAGGCGGTCGTCTTTGTTGCCGTGCTACTGGGGTGGGCCGGCTTGATCATGGCGCCGAACGCCTGGGCGCGGACCGTAAACGTCAACGCGCTGGCTCACGTTGCGTACCTCGGCACGACGAGCAGTGGGCTCCAGTGGGCCGGCACCGTCAACGATCCGGCGCTCGGCAACGGCGGGCTGGAGGCGACCTTTGGCCGCAGCGGGGGCGGATACCGGGGCAGCGCGACGATCGTCAACCCGTTCGGGAGCCTCACCGCAGCCGTGCAGGTGACGGTTCGCCTGGAGGGCCACCTCGTCCGCTTTGGCATCACCGCTGACCTCACGGGCGCGACGGGGCGATTCGCCGGTGCGCGGGGCACGTTGACCGGCAGTGCGCTGGTGACCGCCACGGCCCCGGTGGGGACCCTGCGGCTGCACGGAACGCTGCACGGAGCGTCCGGGCGGGCGCCCGCGGCGCTGGGCGGCGCCGGCGTCCGGCACGTGGACGGCCACTTCCTCGGCGTGGAGTTGAGCCTCGCCCGCAGCGGGGTGGAGACGGTCGTCGGCACCGTCACTGGTCTGGTTCCCGGTCCTGCCGTCATGGTCGCCCAGGAACGCGCGACGACGACGAGCTCGCACGGCACCCTGAAGGTGTTCGCCGCCGGGGGCACCCTCACCGGCGTCTTCGATGTGCGGTTCCCCGGCGGCAGCCGGGTCCGCGTCGAGACCGGCACGTACACGTTCACGCGGGGCTCGGGAGACCTCAGCGGCGTCCACACCACCCCGCTCATGGTCCGTGGGACGCGCGACCTGACGTTGCAGCGGATCTCCACACACATGAAGGGAACGCTCACACGGTGACCCGCGCCGCGGCGGTTCTCGTTGGGCTGGTCCTGGCACTCGCCGCCGGAGCGGGGCTGGCGGCGCCCGCCGGCGCCACGACGCTCGTCAACGAGACGTTCAGCCACGGCACGCCGGACAACCCGAACTGGCTCGTCGGCGGGCTGGTGGGCACCAACTCCGTCAATCCCTGCCTGACGGCCGGAACCAATACATCGCAGAGTCCGATCCCCGGGTGTCCCGCCAACCAGCCTGCGATCCCCGCCGGCGGTGATCCCAACGGGCAGGGCGCGCTGCGGCTCACCTCCGACACCGGCAACAACACGGGTTTCGTCCTGTACCAGGACGCGCTCCCGTTCACCGCCGGGCTCGACGTCACGTTCAGCTTCTATGACTACGACACTGTTCCCACGTCCGTGGGTAGCGGCGCGGACGGCGTCAGTTTCTTCCTGGCCGACGGCTCCCAGCCACTTGTGTCCCCGGGCGGCTTCGGGGGCAGCCTGGGCTACGCCCAGACCGTCGACCCGTTCCCGGTCAACGGGATTCTGGGCGGGTACCTCGGCGTCGGGTTCGACGAGTGGGGGAACTTCGGCAACAACGCGGAGGGGCGAGGAACGGGCTGTAACCAGCCCGCCACCGGGCTCTATCCCAACTACGTGACCCTGCGCGGGCCCGGCACCGGGCAGACCGGGTACTGCATCCTCGACCGGGTCAACGTCGCCTCATACGGAGCGATCGACGCTCCCAACGCCAAGACCCGCACCGCGGCGGGCGTCAAGCGGACCGTGCACATCGTGGTTGACCCGCCGGCGCAGGCGGGCGCTCAGATCCTGGTCCAGATGGATTTCGGCAGCGGAATGCAGACGATCATGGATGAGCCGGAGCCGCCCAACCCCCCGGCCACGTTCAAGTTCGGCTTCGCCGCAAGTACGGGAGGGGCGAACAACATCCACGAGATCAATGCCACGGTCATCAACACGATCCTCCCGGTGCCGCGGCTGGGCATCACCAAGACCGACACGGGACCGTTCGTCGTCGGCGGCGCGGGTACGTTCACGTTGACCCCGACGGTCCAGGCGGGCTCGGACGTGGGCCCCGAGACGGACCCGGTGACGGTCACCGACACCCTGCCCGCCGGGACGTTGAGCGGCACCCCGACGGGAACCGGCTGGGACTGCTCGGCTTCTTCTGGCACGACCGTCAGTTGCACCTACCCGGCGAGCGCCGCCGCGCCGATTGCGGCCGGGACGACGCTCCCGTCGATCACCGTGCCGGTCGTCTTCGGCCCCGAGGAGTCCGGCATCTTCACCAACGTGGCGCACGTCACCTCCCAGGACAACGCCAACACGCCCCAGCAGAGCTCGGCCTCCGACACCTTCGACGTCCTACCCGTGGGCCACGATGACTCGGCCACGACGGACATCGGCGTCCCGGTCGGGATTCCGATCCTTGACGTCGATCACGGCAGCCTGCAGCCGAGCACCGTGACCATCATCAGCCAGCCCGCCGACGGAACCGTCGCATGGAACCTCGACACCGACCAGGCGATCTACACGCCCAACCCGGGGTGGAGCGGAGTCGACACGTTCACCTACACGGTGTCCGACGCCTACGGCCAGCAGCTCACCCAGACAGTAACCATCACGGTCCTACCACGGGCCCAGGACGACAGCGGAGTGACGCCCGAAGCCACGCCGGTCACCGTCGGCGTACTGGCCAACGATCTTGGCGACCTCGATCCCTCCACGGTCGCGGTGACCAGCCTGCCTGGCCATGGCACCGTGAGCGTTAACCCGACCACCGGACAGACCACCTACACGCCCGCGGCCGGCTTCACCGGACAGGACACCTATATCTACACCGTCAAGGACCAATCCGGCCAGTCCACCAGCGCGACGGTGACGATCGATGTCTATGCGGCGCCGGGTCCGGCACCGACACCGCCGCCGGCGCCACATGCCGTCGGGCACGCCGACCTAGTGGTCACCAAGACGGTCTCGCCAAAGGTCGCCGGCGTGGGCGACGTGCTCACGTACACGGTCACCATCGCCAACCGCGGGCCCGACACCGCCGACCAGGTCGTCGGCACGGACGCGTCGCGAGGCAAGGCCGACATCCTGTCGTTGAAGCCCAGCGCCGGCACCTGCACCATCCAGCCAACCCTGCAGTGCTCTTTGGGCGACATCGCCTCCGGCGCGACGGTGACGGTGGTGGCCCGCGTACGCGTGCTCAAGCCGGGCATGCTGAGCGACACCGCAGCCGTCACCGCCGACGGCCCCGATCCGGACCCCGTCACCGATCATGCCACGGCCGTCGCCCAGATCCTCCCCGCGCCGCTCACGATCACCAAGCGGGCCAGCCCGACACGGGTGCAGTCCGGCGCCATCGTGTCGTTCACGATCGAGGTGAGGAACCGATCGAGTAAGGCCGTACGCAACGTATCGGTCTGCGACCGGCTGCCCGCCGGGCTGACCTACGTCTCGGGCGGAACGCCCCACGGAACCGAGGTCTGCTGGAAGATCGGCTCACTCGCGGCCAAACGCAGCCGGACGTTCGGCCTGCGAGCCACGGCCGTCGCCTCTGGTTCCCGCGTCGTGACCAACCTCGCCACGGTCAGTGCCCACGGCATCGCCAGCCGGACCGCGCGCGCCACCGTCGCGATCGTCAGTCCGGTACCGAGCTTCACGGGTTAGGCTGGGCGACGTGCGCCCGGTCGCGGGGCATTCCGCGGGCGCCGTAGGGCTAGGGCTTTCCGGTTAACGGCACACTCACCAACTCCCGAACGGTGAATGCCGATTCACCCGGCCCGGCCACGGACAACGGCACACTCACCAAATCCGGGGCGGTGAATGCGCGGTTACCCGGTCAGGATGCGAACAACGGCGCGCGCTCGCCTACGGTACGAGGACGGTTCGCTGGCCCGGCGGGGCGGTTTGTGTCCACACCGTCTCCACCTCGGACAGCGGCCAGGTGTTCGCCCTGACGGCGATCGTCCCCGCGTCGATCTCGTCGACGAGCGATGGCAGCTCCGCCAGGTACACCGCGGGAGAGACGGCGCCCTGACCCGTGCCCTGGAGGCGCAGGTTGGCCGATCGCAGCGCCACCGATGGAAGCTCGATCGTCGGGCCGGCGATGGCGCCGATCTGTACCCAGTTCAGGGCCCGGCTGCGGTCCGTTCGAGCGGTGAGCAGCGCCATGATCGCCCGCTCCGTTGGCTTGCCCCACAGGTAGTCGATGACGATATCGACCTCGGCGGCTGCGCCAGCCAGCGCCGCGCTCGTCGCCTCGGCGTCGTCGGTCAGCCGGACGACCTCATCGGCGCCAACCGCGCTCAGCGCGCTCAGCCGTTCGGCATCACGGCCGGCGCCGACGACGCGCCCGGCGCCGAGGCGCTTGGCCACCTGGACCGCCATCGCGCCGGCGTTGCCGGTGGCCCCGAGCACGAGCACTGATTGGCCAGGCTCGATCGGCACGCGCCGGCGCAGGGCGACCCATGCCGACATCGCCGGATTCATCGCGGCGGCGACCTTCGCGACGTCCACGTCCTCGGGCAGCTCGATCGCGCGCCGGCGATCGACGACGGCCTTCTCGGCCATCGTCCCGAACACGGTGTCGTCGGCCGCGAAGTAGATCCGCTTGCCGTCCGCCCGCTGCCCAACCGCGTCGATCCCGGGGATCATCGGCAGCTTGCCGGTGCTCGTGTAGTGGGCGCCGGCGGCGCCGCTCCGCACGCGCGGGTGCAACCCGACCGCGAGCACGTCGACGAGCTGCTCGTCGTCGCCCTCCGGCTGGGGAATCTCAAACTGCTGATAGTGCGGCGGCTCGTCGAATGACGTCACGACCGCTGCGTTCATCTTCTCCATGGCTGGCATCTCCTGCGTACCGAATTTCATTTAGTTCGTGCCACGTACTAATTTAGTTTGTGGCACGTACCAAGTCAAGTAGACTAGAAGTCATGACACGCGAGCTCAGCCCCGTCGATGGTCTGGCCCAGCTCTCGTTCGTCGTTCAGCGGATGCTCGAGCAACGAGCGGCCGAGCACGACCTCTCGATGATCCAGACCCGGCTCCTCGGCGTGCTGCGGGACCGGAAGCCCACGATGAACGAGCTGGCGAGGCTGCTGACACTCGACAAGTCAAGCGTCAGCGGACTCGTCGAGCGCGCCGAGCGCCGGGGTCTCGTCACGCGCGCTCCCTCGCGGACAGACCGGCGGGCCGTCCTGGTCACGCTCACGAGCCAGGGTCGAGCGCTCGTTTCCCGAGCCGCGTCCGGGTTCGAACGGGACGTGTCCGCGCTGCTCGAGCACCTGCCGAAGGGCGATCGCCGTGATCTGTCGAAGCTCGTCAGCCGCCTGCTCGTGGCCGCGGCGGAAGAGCAGGGAATCGATCTCTTCCCGAGCATCGACGCCGGCTGAGGATGTAACCGCCGCCTTACGCCCGCCCGCCGGCCAGGGCCGCGACGACCAGCCTGCGGACGGCGTCGAGCTCCGGCGGAGCATCGTGTGAGCCCGCGAACAGCAGATGAGCCGTCCCGACCAACATGGGCGCGAGCGCATCGACTTCGGCGTCTGCTGCGATCCGCCCCAGCTCCTGCTCGATCGCGAGGTAGGAGGCGATCATCGCGGTCGCCTCCGTAAGGACCGGCATGCCGCGCGGAGTTGTCTGGCGCAGACGTGCGAGCAGCTCGTGCCGCGAGGTGAGGAGTCCGACGATCTCCCCGGCGACAGACTGAAACAGGTTGACCAGCGCGCGGGTCAGGTTGTCGGCCACCGTCCCGCTCCCGGCGCGGCCGCGTAGCGCGGCGGCTTGATCCTCGAGCCGGGCGATCCGGTCGACCACGAGCTCGGCCAGGAAAGTATCGAAGTCGGCGAAGTGGCGGTGCAGGACACCCTTGGCGCAGCCGGCCTGCGCCGTGACGGCCCGGCTCGTCAGCCCGCCGGGTCCGTCGCGCAGCAGGATGCGCTCCGCCGCGGCGAACAGCCGCTCGCGCGCGTCGTGGATGGCCACTCCGGTCGGCACCGCGCACCTCCTCCTTCCCTCAAAAACCGCTGGTTGATTTGACGAGTGGGCAGACGCCCATTAGAGTGGGCGCATGCCCACTATACCGCCCGAGTCACCCAGTCTCAGCGAGCACGAGACCCATCGCCACCGGCAGATGGCGGAGTCGTTCGGCCTCGATCCCGAGCGCTACGACCGGGCCCGCCCGCGCTATCCCGACGCCATGGTGCGGGCGATCGTGGCCGCCAGTCCCGGTCCCGACATGCTCGACGTCGGATGCGGCACGGGCATCGCCGCCCGGCAGTTCCAGGCGGCGGGCTGCCGGGTGCTCGGCGTCGACGTCGACGAGCGAATGGCCGACTTCGCGCGGCGCCGCGGGCTAGAGGTCGAGGTGGCGGCGTTCGAGGACTGGGAGGCCGAGGGCCGAACATTTGACGCGGTCATCGCCGGACAGACGTGGCACTGGGTCGATCCGGTGGCGGGCGCGGCAAAGGCGGCCGGCGCGCTGCGCCCCGGCGGACGGCTCGCCGTGTTCTGGAACATGTTCCAGCCGTCGCCCGAGGTGTCTGAAGCGTTCTCCGCCGTCTACCGCCGGGTCATGCCGGACTTGCCCTACCGCCCCTGGGCGGCGCCCACCCCCGACGCCGGCTCTCACTTCTTCACCCGGCCGGCCGACGGCATGCGCGCGACCGGCGCGTTCAGCGATCTGGAGCACTGGCGCCTTCACTGGGAGCGTGGCTACACCCGGGAGGAGTGGCTCGACCAGTTGCCCACGGCCGGCGGTCACGCCCAGCTGCCAGCGGCTGAGCTCCAGGAGCTGCTCGCGGGCACGGGCGCCGCAATCGACGGATTGGGCGGGAGCTTCACGATGCGCTACGAGACGGTGGTGATCTCCGCGGCGCGAGCCGTCCCCGCCTGAATCGGTCCCGCGCCAAGATGTGGCGCACAAGACCCGGACGGCGCGGTTCAATTTAAGTCGTGAGCACGATTGGAGCAGGAAGGCTCGGATGACCGCGGCCGCGGGGACCGGCGGAAGGTGGCGACCGGCCCCGTTCGCAATGCTGGGCGACGAGCGGCTCGCGCAGCAGGTGAGCGCCGGCGACGAGCGGGCGTTCGCCGTCGTTTACGAGCGCTACCACCAGATCCTCTATCGCTATTGCCGGTCGATTCTGCGCGACGACGCGGATGCCGAGGACGCGCTCCAGTCGACGTTTGCCGCAGCTTTTGCCGCCCTCCGGGCCGGTCACCGCGATGCGCCGATCCGACCCTGGCTGTTTCGCATCGCCCACAACGAATCGATCTCCGCGCTGCGTCGGCGCCGGCCCGCCTTCGAGCTCTCTCAGGCGCCCGAGCGGCCGACCAGCTCAATCGAGGATCAGGTCGACGAGCGCGCCCAGGTCTCGGTGCTCGTGCGAGACCTCCACCAGCTGACCGACCGGCAGCGCTCGGCGCTCGTACTGCGAGAGCTCAGCGGCCTCTCGCACCAGGAGATCGCGATCGCGCTCGGCACCTCGGTCGGCGCCGCCAAGCAGACCATCTTCGAGGCGCGCCAGTCACTGTTCGAATTCGCCGAGGGACGCGCCATGGCCTGTCACGAGATCCGCAGGACAGTCTCGGATGCGGACGGGCGCACCCTGCGCAGCCGCCGGGTGCGGGCCCATCTACGGGAATGCCAGGGATGCGCGGCCTTCGCCGCGGCGATCCCGTCCCGCACCGGCGAGCTTCGCGCGCTCGCCCCGGCCCTGCCGGGCACGGCCGCCGTAGGGCTGCTCGGGCGGATCGCGGCGTCGTCCGCCGGCCGCGGCGGTGGCGCGGGGCTCGCGCGGCTGACCGCCGGCGCGGTGGCTAAGACCGCCTCGGCGGGCGCCGGCCTCGGCGCCAACGCGCTCGCCGGTGTGGCCGTGGTGGCGACCGCCACGGCCGGGGTGACGATTGGAATGGGCAGGATCGTCAACGGATTCGGACATCGCGACTCCGTGCGCGTCGGCGCGTCGGCGGCAGCCGTGGCTCCGGCCCGGAACTCGATCCGAGTGCCCTCGTCACTCGTGGGCCTGTGGTCTGCTCCCGCCGCGCTGTCCGACGCTGCGCTCGGTCGAGCCGCCGGCTCCACCCCGACGACGGCGTCTTCCGACGTGGCCGACGGCGTGCTGCGAACCGGTGGTGAGGCGAACTCCGGGTCGGCGGTAGTTGGCGAACGCGCCTGGGCGCAAGGATCGAGCAATCGCGGCAGGGCCGGGTCGGCTTCCGGTGCGCCTGCCGGGACTGCGAATGTGTCCGGGACGGCCTGGCGAGGCAGCCCGGCCCGGATGGAATGGGATGGGTCGTCGACGGCGGGCTCGTCGACGCAGGCCAAGGCTGCGAACGCGGGGTCCGCGCCAGCTCCCTCGACCGCATCCGGCCGGCAATCCGGCGCGCCGGCCCATCGAGGACCCGGAAAGCCTTACCGGGGAGGCTCGGGACAGCCCACCGCCCCCGAATCCGGGACATCCGCGCAGACCGGACCGGACGGGTCCACCGCTCAGAGCCCGATCAGCGCGTCGGTGAACGCGCCCGTGGGCGCAGCCGCCGGGACCGTGACGAACACCGTCGGGAGCGTGACGAACACCGTCGGGAGCGTGACCAACAGCCTCGGGAATGCGACGCAGGCGGTCGGCAGCGTGACGTCAACGGTCGCCGGCGTCCTTGCCGGGACATCGAGCTCCGGGTCGTCGTCCACCTCCGCGCTTCCAGTCGTCGGATCGCTGATCAGATTGCCGCACCGCCACCGCGTTAGCTCCTGACTTTTCGCCGCCCCGCACGTAGTCGAGTCAACTAGGACACCCACCGCTGTGAGGCCCCGGCGAAGCGAAGGACCGGGCGCCGATGGCCTTACGCGGTGGCGTAACCGATCGCAGGAGGAACGATGACCGAGCTGCTCGCGACCGGAACCGGTACGGAAAGCCAGATCTGACGTGACCGCGGAGGCTGCTGCAGCATTGCTCGGAACCAGCCCCACGATCCTCGCCCTGTGGGAGAGGCGGTTCGGCTATCCCGTCCCGGAGCACACCGACGACGGCCAGCGGCTGTACGCCGAGGACGCGATGATCGCGCTGCGTGACGCGCTCAACTGCCAGCTGTCGATCTCGGCGGCGATCATCCACGCCCGCGCGCCGCGCTGAAACGCCCGGGCCATCCCGGGCCGGCCGGCAATCCGTCGACTATCCTTGGCCACAGGCGATGAAGCTCGCCGTTGACCGTGCCCCCCGGCACTGATGGCTTCTACGGTTGGCCCTTTCGGGCGCCGCGGCAGGTGATCAGGAGGTGATCAGCACGGACGACAGCCAGACCACGCAGGAAGCTCCCCGGATCCTCTCGGAGCTCGAGAAGCTGCTGACCGAGCCCGGCTGTCCGACTTGCCGCCACGTCGCCGCGACCGAGCGCAGCTTCTTCTCGTGGTTTGAGATCGAGAGCCACACCACCAGCGAGGTGCAGGCCCAGCTGCGCGCCGCGATGGGAATGTGCCCCGCGCACGCGCGCCGGCTGATCGAGGATCTCGGCGGGGGCCACGTCATGACGATCGTCATGCGCGAGGCGCTCGCGGGAGCCCGGCTTGCCTTGAGAGGCGAAGCGCAGATCGGCCCTTGCCCGGCGTGCGAAGCGGCCGCGTTCAGTACACGGCATGGCCGGACGCTGCTCGTCGACGGCCTCCGCGACCCCGCGCTCGCGCGGTTGTACGCCGAGCATGACGGCGTGTGCCTGGAACACCTTCTCGGCGCGCTTGCCGTCGCCGACCCGTCGACGATCAAGATGCTCGTCGAGCGGATGCTGACCAGCCTCCAGGAGAGGACGGGCGCCGCGCTCGTTGGGCTGCTGGCCGGCGCCGACGCTGACGCGAGCCGCCGAGCCATGTGGCGTGAGCGCCTCCCCCAACTGTCCACCGTGGGCTCAACCGTCGAGCGGCTTGATGAGCGGTTGGAGATCGACGCCTGCCCCGTCTGCCTCGCGGCGGGCATCGCCGGGCGCGACTATCTCCACTGGTTCCTGGCGCGTTCGGCGCAGGACGACCCGTCGCTCACCACCGATCCCGGAGAGCTCTGCGCCGTCCATCTAAACGATGTGGCCCTGGCGGCCCCGTCCGTCGCGCTCGAGCACGCGGTGGAGCGCAAGCGGGCGATCAGGGTCGCTCAGCTCGAGCGGTTCCTCGCGCGGCTGCCCCAGGCGCCCGCCGCGGAGCGTCGGCGCCGGCGGAGCAGCGTCGACCTGCTCGAGGGCATCCGCGACGAGCTGCTCACGCCGCCCCACTGCTCCGCGTGCCACGCCCGAGAGGGTGTCGAGCGAACCCAGCAGGACCTCGTCGTCCTCTCGCTCGGGCTGGCTCCGACCCGGGACCGGTACGAGCGTGGCCATGGACTGTGCGCCCGTCACGCGCGGCAGGTGCCAGACGGCCCCGCCACACGAGTTGCACGCCATCACGCCGAGGCTCGCCTCGGTCTGATCGCCTGGGAAGTGCACGAGACCGCGCGAAAGTATGCGTGGGCCTTCCGCCACGAGACCGCGGGCCCCGAGAGCGACGGTTGGCTTCGCGGGATGGCCCAGATCGACGGGCGAGTGTGCGAAGGCGGCCCGACGCAGTGACCGGAACCGCCGAGCCGAAGCTCGTGCCGGTGGCGTCCCTCGCGGCGCGTGTCCTTGACGAGGTAGAGCGCGCCGTCGTCGGCAAACGCGAAGCGCTCGAGCTGGCGCTGTGCGCGATGCTGGCCGACGGCCACGTCCTGATCGAGGACTACCCGGGTCTGGCCAAGACACTGATCGCACGGTCGTTCGCCGTCGTGACCGGCACCCAGTTCTCAAGGGTGCAGTTCACGCCGGACCTTATGCCCTCGGACGTCACCGGCGCGTCGATCTTCAACCAGCGCACATCGGAGTTCGAGTTCCGGGCGGGACCGGTATTCACCAACGTGCTGCTGGCCGACGAGATCAATCGGGCCCCGCCGAAGACCCAGGCCGCGCTGCTGGAGGCGATGCAGGAGCGGCAGGTCACGACCGAAGACCGCACCCGTCGGCTCGAGCGACCGTTCATCGTGCTCGCCACCCAGAACCCGATCGAGTACGAGGGCACCTACCCGCTGCCCGAGGCTCAGCTCGACCGGTTCCTGATCAGGATGCGGGTCGGCTATCCATCGCCCGAGGATGAATTCGGAATCCTGGCCCGCCGCCTGGAACGAGGGGAGGATGAGGCCGAGCTCCGGCCGGTCGTCTCCCGCGAGGAGTTGATCGACATGCAGGGCGCGGTCGAGCGCGTGCACGTCTCGGAAGACCTGGGCCGCTACATCGTCGCGCTTGTGTTGGCCACGCGGGAGAGCCCGAGCGTTCAGGTCGGAGCCAGTCCTCGGGGCACTCTGGCACTGATGAAGCTGGCCCGCGTGAAGGCGCTGCTCGACGGACGTGACTTCGTCGTGCCCGACGATGTCAAAGCCGTGGCGATCCCCGCCCTGGCTCATCGGTTGGCGTTACGTCCCGAGCTGTGGGTGCAGCACGTTCAGGCCGAGGACGTCGTTCGGGAATGCTTGAACGCCGTACCGGTGCCGATCAGCTCCACGAGCGACCGCGATGAAGCTGCGCCGCCGACGTCGGGGTGAACCAAGCGCCTCCCGGCGGCCGAGCAAGGCGGGCGCGCGTCACACGCCGTCCGGAGCGGTGACGAGCTGGCTGCGGCAGGGCCTCACCAACCGCATGTGTCCCCTGTGCCGGGTGGCTCACAAGGCCGATCGAGAGTACGTCTGGCACTTCTATGACGAGCAGAGCAACGACATGGGCGCGATCGAACTCGTCCAACGGGCATTTGGCTTCTGTGCCGAGCACATCGAGATGCTGCGCCGCATCGACGTCGAGGACATGAAGACGACGCTGAGCATTAGCGTGTTATTCGCCGACACTTTCGCCGGTATCTTGGAACAGCTGCGGGCACTCCCGCCCGACGTGGCGTTCGAGCCGGCCCCGTGCCCGGCCTGCGCGAGTCGCGATGATCACCTGCGCCGGAACGCCCTGTATCTGCTCGACATGATCGCGACCAACCGCGGGTACTCGAACACCTTCAAGTCCTCCCCTGGCCTGTGCTTCCCTCACTTCGAGCTGACATGGCGGCTGGCGCGAACACGGAACGATCGTGAGGTCCTACTGTCCGTGCAGCAAAGCGCCACTGAGTCGCTGCTCCACGATCTGCGCGAGCATGTCCGCAAGCACGACGATAAGTACCGTCACGAACCGAAGGGCTCAGAACAGGACTCGTGGCTGCGCGCGATCTATCTGACTACCGGTTGGCCGCCACCCGTGCAGTCGGCGGCTGAACCCGAGCAACCCGCCCGTCGCTCACGCGAGTCTCGGGGCGATCAGCAGTAGCGCGATGAACGCCAGCAGCAGGTACAGCAGGTACAGGCCGAGTGGCCCGGCCTGAATGTTCCGGACGAGCTCGGCAATCCGGACGAACGGCGCCGTGACGGGGCGGTAGAGCCAGCCGGCGTCAAAGATGCGGGGCTCGGCGCGCATCATGCTCAGCCGTTCGGGGAACCGCTGGTCCCCGATCGTCCGCAGCTGTGTCCGGACCCGGTACACAACGTTGAAGATCACCCGTACCATGTTCGAGTAACCGAGCGACGTGTACTGGGCACGCCTGCCCGACACCGCGACGCCCGACGCCCACACGGGCACCCGCCGCCCCCGGCGGATGCTGGCCAGGTAGCGCAGGCAGGCCGCCCCGAGGGCGAAGCCGGTCAGCGTGAGAGCGAGCACGGTCGGGCTGATGCTGGCGAAGTTCGGATAGCCGGGCTCGATCAGCCAGCCGGGCTGGCTGATGTGCCCGATCGCGGTTGCCCCACCCACCGGGAGCGTGCCGTGCTCGAGGACTTTGACCACCCACGGGGCGCCCACCCCGATGGCCAGCGATGCGAAAGCCAGCAACGCCATACTCACGCGCGGCCAGGCCGGCTCGAACCTGGGGACGATCGCTGGGTCACGGGGAAGCCCGAGGAAGGTCATCCCGATCGCGCGCACGAAAGCGAGCGCGGCCAAACCAGCGGTGAGCGCCAGGATCGCGCCGGCGAGCGCAATGGCCAAATGGGACCCCGTGCCCGTGACTCGGAACCCCTGCATGAGTCCCTCCAGACCGAGCCACTCGGACACGAAGCCGCTGAACGGCGGCAGTGCGGCCAGCGCGCCGGCGCCGGCCAGGCTCGCAATCGCCGCGGCCGGTAGCCGGCGATACAGCCCGCCGAGCCGCTCCATGTCGCTGGTCCCGGCACTGTGCTCCACCGTGGCGACGGCGGTGAACAGGCCGGCCTTGGCGAAGCTGTGCGCAGCGATCTGGAAGGTGGCCGCCACCAGGCCGAGGCCGACGAGCCCGGGCTGGTGCTGAGCCTTGCCCATCAATGCGATGCCGAGATCGGCCACGATCAGACCCGCATTCTCGATCGACGAATAGGCGACGAACACCCGCAGCTCGCGCTGAAGGACGCCTCCGAGGATGCCGATCAGCGCCGTGAGAGCGCCAATCAGCAGCGCCAGGACCGCCCACCAGACCGCCGGCTGGCCGAGAAAGCCGAACCAGACGCGGAGCATCGCGTAGAAGGCGACGTTCAGGGCCACGGCCGCGACGAACCCGGAGCTGTCGGCGTCGGTCCCGGCATACGCCCCGGGCAGCCAGGTCTGGAGCGGGATCAGAGCGGCCTTGACGCCGAAACCGGCGAACAACAGCCCAAAGCACACGCCACGCACGGCCGTCGTCATCAGCGGTCCGGAGTGAGCCAGCTGCTCGAACGAGAAGCTGCCGCCCTTGACGGCAAGCAGGACCATCCCGGCCAGCACCGCACCGCCGCCGAGCTTGGCCAGCGTGAGCGTCAGCGCCGCGGCGCGCTCGGCGCGCGGATCGTCGTGGCGCACGCTGATCAGCGCATAGATCAGGACGACCGTCAGCTCGTACACGATCAGGAACTCGAACACGTTGTCGACGACGAACACGCCGACGACGCACAGCACGAGAAGCGGGCGCAGCGCCTGCGAGATCCGGGATCCACGCGCCCGGGTCGCGAGGAACAACGGGATCGAGACCAACCCGGTAACGGCCAGAAACAGGCCGGACAAGTTGTCGACGGAGGCGCCTCCGCGGCCGAGGGCAAACCACGCGAACGGCTGCCACACCAGATGCTCGCCGAACACGGCGATCACTCCCGCCACGGCGAGCACGAGTGACGCCCCCACCGCCACCGCGATGGCCAGGCCCCGAACGCTCAGAGACCGCGCCATCCCCAGGACGGACGCGACCGCCAAGCCGCCGGATCCAGCGATCATCAACGCGGCCAGCACGCTCATACCGCGACTCCGAGCGGGCTTCGCGGCACCGACGCCTCGGACACGCGGCCGGCCGCGAGCAGCAGTCCGTGCAGCAGCGCGATCGGGCTGGGGGGATCGCCGGGGATGTACACGTCGACCGGGAGCACCCGGTCCACGCCACCCCGCACTTCGGGTTCGGTCCAGATACTGCCGCTGCAGGCGTCGGTTCCGGCCGCGATCACGACTCTCGGCTCGGGCATCGCCTCATAGGTGCGTCGCAGGGGCTGCTCCATCGGCTCGGTGACCGGGCCGGTGACGAGCAGCACGTCGGCGTGCCGCGGACTTGCCGTGAAGAACATCCCGAGCCGCTGCATGTCGTAATAGGGGCCGAGCAGCGCGGCGATCTCCTGCTCGATCGCGCCGTCGGATCCCGTGTCGATGTGACGGATGTGCAGCGAGCGGCGGAACGCACCGCCCAGTGTGGAGGGCGAGATATCGGCCTCGCGCTCCCCGTCTGCGACCACCAAGCGATTTCGGTTCGTGGTCGCGAGCTCGTACCCGGGGTCGATCGCGATGGATCCATCGTCGCACGCCTCGAGGCACAGCCCGCACCCGATGCACCGGCCCGCATCGAGGCGAAGACGACCGCGGCCGTCCAGCGTCAGCGCATCGGGCAAGCACGCCTCCACGATGCGTTCCGCGTCCCGGCTCGCGACGCCGGGATCAAGCAGGGCCCGGGCGCGGAAGGCGGCCGGCGCAGGCTCGGGAGACCGAGGGAAGCGGGTCGTCAGGCGCCGATGGCTGACCCCGCGCAAGAACCACCTGATCATGCGTCGCACCCGGCGGGCGATAGTCCGAGGCTGTGCTCGATGAAGGAGAAGTCGGTCAGCACCTGCGAGTCGAACAGCCGGTTGAAGATCCCGTAGTTCACAAACGACGCCGCCCGCAGCTTGCAGAACCGCAGCGTGGCACTGCCGTCCGCCTCGAGCCAGTAGAGCGTCTCCCCCCTCGCCGACTCGGCGGCGCCGAGGGCTTCGCGTCTGACAAACGCGCCGAGCTCTTCGCGGATCGGTCCGTCCGCGAGCGATCCGAGCGCCTCGCGAATCAGTGCCAGCGAGGCGTCGACCTCCTGGAAACGGACCTCCATGCGTGCCATCGCGTCCCCGTCGGCGTGATGGGCTACCGGGAACTCGGTGTAGCCGTCGTAAGGAAGGTCACGTCGCGTGTCGAGGTCGACTCCCGAGCCGCGCGCGACGGGCCCGACGCAGGCAAAGTCGCGGGCATCCCGCTCGGACAGGGGGCCGGCACTGACCAGCCGATCCAGGAATGAGTCGGTCTCGAGCAGCATCGCCAGCACGTGCTTGTAGTCGCGGTCCCACCCGCGCAGCAGCTCGTCGGTCCTGCCGGCCACGTCTGAGGGCAGGTCGATCCGTACCCCTCCCGGAACGATGGCCCCGCGCAGGAATCGATTGCCGACGGTCTCTCCCGCGAGCCGGTGGAGCCGCTCTTTCAGCGCGGCGAACTGCGCCTGGGCCACCGACAGCGACGCGTCTTCGCACTCGCGAACCATCGCCTCGAGGTGGTTGTACATCCGTTCCAGCTCAGCGACAATCCGCCGGATCCCCTGGGCGCGCGCCGGCACCTCGGTTTCCGACAACGCCTCGACGGCATGCGAGAAGGCGAGGGCGTGGGCCACGCTCGATGTTCCCGAGACGCGCTCGGCGACCAGCACCGCGAGCTCGAGCGGGACCTCGCAGATCCGCCGTTCCGCCCCCCGACGTTTGAAGAACAGGCGCTGAGCGCAGTAGGCGACGTCCTCCCCACCGGTCTGCACGAGAAACTGGGCCGCCTCGAAGACGCCCGAGCGGACCGGGCCGTAGGGGAACACGAAGACTCCGGGACCGGACAGCCTCTCGGCCCCGCGGTGTCCGGCGCTCAGTTCACCGTTCGCCGGCAGCGTGATCTCGGTCTGCTCGGGGCCATGGCGCACGAGGGGCTCGAGCCGTGGGTGACCTTCGGGCACGATCTCCCACAGGTCGTGGATCTCGCGCTCGAACCAGTGGGCGGCCGGGACCCGCGGCGTTACCGCCGGATACGACGCGCCGTCGAGCGACGCGCGCAGCGTGAGCGTCGTCTCGTCAGTGCGGACGATCGCGCAGAGCTCCAGCTCCGGCCGCGTGCCGCGCACGAACAGAAGCATCAGCCGTCCGCCGATCCGTTCAAGTTCAGCGGCGATCTCGGCCGACTGGCACCGCCGTTCCTCGAGCACGATCACGTACGCCCTCCGATCACCCCGACGGCGCTGTGGAGCAGCTGGTCAAGTGGGCCGGGAATCCACAATCCGAGCACGAGCACCACGGTCAGGCTGGCCAGCATCGCGACGGCCATCAGCGGCTGCTCGCGCCGGCGCAGTCTCGCAACGTCGCGGCCGGCGCTGTCGCTCCGAGACAGCACCATGCGGTGAAACGTCTGGTAGAGGCCGACGAACGCGACGTTGGCGAACAGGACGAGCAGGCCGGCAAACACGAACTTCGATCGCGAGAACCCGCCCGTGACGATCAACAGCTCGGAGCGGAAGATCCCGAACGGCGGCACGCCGGTGATGGCCAGCGCACCGACGAGCACCATGACGCCGGTGAACGGGGCGACCGATATGACGCCGCGCACGTCGTCCACCTCGCGGCTCTCGTAGCGACTGAGCAGGTCGCCGGCGCCGAAGAACGCGAGCGTCTTGGCCGCTGCGTGGACGACGATGTGGAAGAACGCCCCGTAGGCGGCGATCGGGCCGCCGATGCCGATGCCCAGCGACACGATCCCCATGTGCTCGATCGACGAGTACGCGAGCAGCCGCTTGTAGTTCGTCTGGCGCAGGGCGAAGAACGCGGCGATCACGAGCGAGAGCGCGCCGAACACGAGCAGCAGGGTGTGGACGTACGTCGGCCCGACGGCCAACTGGGCGATCGCGCCGAGACGCAGGACCGCGTACAGCGCTCCGGCCAGCAGTGCTCCGGACAGCATCGCGCTGACCGGGCTCGGGCCCTCCGAGTGAGCGTCCGGGAGCCAGGCGTGCATCGGCACGAGCCCAACCTTGGTCCCGAAGCCGACCAGCACGAAGCCGAATCCGGCGTGCACCAGCGCGCGGTTGAGGTGTGGACCGGCGTGGGCGAGGATGCTGTAGGTGGGCGTGTAGTGGTCACCCAGCGTGGGGACGCCGGCGGCGTAAATGAGGACGATTCCGAGCAGACCGAGCGCCAGCCCGGCCGAGCCGAGCACGATGTACTTCCAGCCAGCCTCGAGCGACTGATCGGAGCCTTCGCTCGTCACCAAGAGCGCGCTGACCACCGTCGTGAGCTCGACCGACACCCACAGCACGCCTAGGTTCGCGACCATCGGCGTCGCCAACAGCGCGAGTCCGAACAGGTTCAACAGCGGCCAGTACACGCGCCGCAGTCGCACGTGCCCGATGCCAGGCTTCAAATAGCCGACCGAGTAGATGGCCACGACGGCGTAGACGAACGCGACGGAGATCAGGAACACGCCGCTCAGGCCGTCGAGGAAGAAGGCTCCGCCGAGAGCGTGGCGGCCCTCGCTCACGTGGTACGCGAACACAGCGACAAGCGAGGCGGCGAACGCCCCCACGGCGGCCCCCGCGGAGATCCAGCCGCTGGCAGCCCGGTCGCCGATGGCCAGCGTGCCGCACGCCGCGAGCAGGGCAAGCCCCAGTGCGATCACGAGCCAGACCGCCATCAGCCGCGCAGCACCGCCATGTCCTCGATGCTGGTGGTCTTGGCCCGCGCGGCGATGAGCCGAGCGAACACGCCGTAGAAGAGGACGGCGGGCAACAGGTCGAGGAGCAATAGGAACCCGATCGCGAACGGGAGTCCCGGCGCGATCGCCACCGTGGCGAGGAACACGCCGTTCTCGAGCACCAGTAGTCCGACGATCTGGCTGATGACGTTCTGCCTGGTGATCATGAAGAAGAACCCGACGAGCACCAGCGCCAGCGGCATCCCCAGCGCCGGGGTCGGCAACAGCGCTCCGTGGATCGGCAGCACCGATGCCGACCAGTAGGCCAGCCCCGCGAGCGCGACGCCGATGAGCAGCGACATCGGGACCTGTACGACGAGGGGAACCTCGTGCTCGGAGACCTGGCGCGTTATCTGCCGATCGATCGAGACCGGGATCAGGATCACCTTGATGACGGCTGTGAACGCCGCGAGGACGATCAGCGCGACTTCCGCCCGGTCGATCCCCACCAGCAGCGTGTAACCCGCGGCGACCACTGACTGCACCGCGTACACCCGCACCTGCTCGTGAACCTGCTTGACCGCGAGCAGCGCGAGTGCGCTCAGGAGCGCGCCGATCGCGAGCAGTGCCGCGACGGCCTGCGCGAAGTCGTAGTGCGGAGCGGCGGGCATCGATCAGCCGTTCGCCAGGTAGAAGACGAGGATCGCCAGCACGGAGAGAACGAACCCGGCCCCCATGAAGTCGGGGATGCGGAACAGCCGCAGCTTGGCGAAGCTCGACTCGATCACCACCATGGCCAGGCCCAACCCGATCATCTTCACAAGCAGCCAACCGAGCGCGACCGCGACCGCTCCCACCGTTCGGTTCGAGGCAAGGCCCCAGGGCACGACGAGGACGTTGAGGAACACGACGTAGAGCAGGAACTGCTTCATCGTCGAGGCCCACCGGAACAGTGCGAGCGCGGGCCCGGAGTGCTCGAACAGCCGCGCCTCGTCGATCATCCCGAACTCGAGCGTCGAGCCCTGGCTCTCGATCGGCACCCGACCCGTGTCCACCAGCAGCATCGCGAAGAACGCGGCGGCGGCGAGCAGGTGGCTGGGACGGAAGTACTCCGAGCTCGAGTGCGCGAGCGTCGCATTCATCGCGTAAGGCAGATCGGTCCCGGTGACCAGCGCGATCGTGAAGAAGACGAAGATCAGGGTGGGCTCGACGAGCGTCGCCACCGACTGCGTCCGGCTCGAGCCGAGCGCGGCGTACACCGACCCCGAGTCGACGCCGGCCAAGGCCGTGACGAATCCGGCCAGGCCGAACAGCAGCGCCCCGCCCAGGATGTCCCCCGCTGTACCGAGCGGCAGCGGGAAGTTGGTGAGCACTGGAATGAGCAGCGCGATCGAGCAGTACGCCGCGAACGCGATCAACGGCGCGATCTCGAAGAACGGCGAAGCCGTCTCAGGTCGAACCGACTCCTTGCGGAAAAACTTGGCGATGTCGTAGTAGGGCTGAAAGATCGACGGTCCGGTCCGCCACTGCACCCGCGCCTCCGCCTTCGCGATCACGCCGCTGATCAGCGGCGCGAACACAAGCAGGGCCAGCACCTGGCAGGCCTGAATTACCCATGGCGGCAGCATGATTCCTGAGCTCGGCTCCTACGCGCGCGTGTGAAAACGCTGATGCGTAGGAGCTATCAGCCCGAAGGCGGTTTGGCCACCCGGCCCGGCGAACTCCATCGCCGTCCTGCGACTGCGATCCAAATATAGCGAGGCCGCGGACGGTGGTCCGTCCCGATCGGCCGCGTGTTCACCGCCGCCACCGGCGTGCTGATCACCTGACCAGGCGGCCGATATCGCCGTCGGCGCTACCGTTTCCGGGCCGCGATCCAGACCGCCCGACGCTTACGATCTAGACCCCGCCCGGCGCTTAGGTAGACGCCGGCAGGAGCGCCTGCTGTGCGATCTCGCGCACCATGAACGACTCGCTCCCGGCCAGCTGTTCCAACCAGTCGCGGAGTTCTTCGCGCCCGGCGATCGCGATCGCGGCCCGCAGGGCCGCCACCGCCAGGTACGGGTCGCGGTCCTCATCGACCGTCCGGCGGAGCGCGGGCATCGCGGATCGAACCCGGCGCGCACCGAGTGACTGGGCGGCCAGCACGGCTCGGTCCCCATCAGGATGGCCGAGCGCCCAGATCAACCGGTCGTCGTAGGACTGATCAGGGGGCCCCTCGACCGGATGGCCGCAACGGACACACGGCCCCTTGGCGTGAGGATTGACGGCATAACAGCTGTAACACCAGTGCATCGGGCCTACGGCCGCAACGTGGCGGAGAGCGCCTTCGGATCGAGCATCAGATCAAGCGCGTCCGCGGCCGACGCGCACACGACATCCGCGGCGCGCAACGCGGCGGCGCTCGCGCCCTCCGGTCCGAGGACGGCAAAGCCGACCGCGGCCGCCTCCAGCACGAGCGCATCATTCGCTCCGTTGCCGATCACCGCGCATCGGTCAGGCCCCAATACGTCGAGTGCCGCCGCCTTATCCGTGCCGGTCGACGCGCGCACGGCGCCCACCCCGAGGCGACGGGCGATCTCATCGACGGTGCCGAACGTATCAGCCGAGACCAGGTGGACATCGAGCGCCTCGCGCAGGCGGGCGATCCGCTCCTCGACACCCCCGATCAGGACGCCGCGATTAGTCAGGGTCCCGTTCACATCGAGGATCAGGTGTCCGAGCCGCAGGTCGTCGCGTCCAGGGATGGGGACGACGAGGGTCATACCGCGGTTTCGTCCTGTCCAGCTTGTACACGAGAATACATCCAGAGCCTCCACGTCGCGCTGAGTGGTCGAGCACTGATCATGACTCATGCCAGCTGGCCGTACCTGCCCCAGCAGTGTCCTGAGTGCCTGTACTTCCAGGCTGCCTCGCCACCGTTCACCGACGACTCGGGCTATGAGATTCGAGGGTTCTGCCGGCACCCGCGGATCGCCATGGAGCTGTTTCAGCCGCGGCGCCTGGACGCGTCGAAGGCCGATCGGTGCCCCGTGTTCGTCCGGCGGGTCCTACGACCCCCAGGCGTCCGGCGCACGCCCGATAGCTACTCGGAACGACGATAACGACCGCGAGCAAACCGGGCGATCGCGGCAAATGCTCCCACGGCCGCAATCGCACCAGCGGCGGTGAGAGCCACGGAGCGTCCTGGCCCCACGGTCACGACGAGCGCCGCCGCGGCTGCCACACATGCCCCGACCGCAGCGACTAAAAGGGTCGCCGCGGTCCGCGACCAGATCGCCTCCGGAGCGATCAGCGCGACACCCCGGAGCTCGATCGTCCGCGTCGCGAGGGCCTCCAACTGGAGCAGTCCGGCGCCGTAAAGCGGAGCTAGTAGGAGACGCAGATCGTGACGCGCGAGGAAGATCGCGCCCAGAAGGAGCACAGCCGCGTGCACCGGGCCAGGTGATCCCGCGGCCATCCCGGCCGCGAGCAACGCCGCCGCTGTGCCGGCGCCAAGCCACGCCAGCTCGCTCGCGGACCCGGCGTCGGTCACCACCAGCGCGACCAGCCCCACCAGGATCATCAGCGCCGCAACGGCCAACACTAGGCGAACGCGGCGTGCCGGGCGGAGCGCCGGAATGCGTTCACCTCCTCAAGTGCCGGTCCGAGCGTCAAGTCCGGGTCCCAGACCGCGACGGCGATGCCCAGGGCCCGCAGCCGCGCCCGGAGCGCGTCGCGCTCGAGGTGCCAGAGCCGGTAGGCGAGCGCGTCCGATGCCGAGGGACCCGGCCGAACGTGGTCAAACGGGGAAACCTCGACGACCGTCAGGTCGCAGCCACGCCTGGCGAGGTCCGTGACCAGAGCGATCGAGCGCTCGTCGAGCAGCGGCGTAATCGCGAGGATCAGCGCACCCGGCGGCAGGACCCGCCGCGGGAGGCTTACGGCGTCCCGCCAGGCGTAGCTGAACGCAACGTCGCTCGCCAGCAACGCATCGATGATCCGGTAGAGCTGGTTGGTCCCGAACGCCGGCTCCAACCAGTGGAGTGTGCCGCCGAAATCCACCACCCCGACGCGATCGCGCCGTGCCAGATGGGCCCTGGCCAGCGCGGCGGCCGCCCGGACCGCGGAATCGAGCGTGCCGCTGGCCGCGTCCCGGGCCTCCGCGAAGGTGTCGAGCAGCAGGACGACGTCGCTCGAATGCTCGGGATGGCGGTCGTTCACCTGGAGCGCCCCGCGCCTCGCCGTCGCCCGCCAGTTCACCCGCCGGACGCGGTCGCCCACCTGAAACGGTCGGACGTCGGCGAACTCGATCCCTTCTCCCCGCGACCGGGCGACGTGGTTGCCGAGGAACGGCCGGGTCCGCGATGGGGCAACCAGCTCTCGCAGCCGCTCTTCCCGGGGGAACACGCGCAGGTTCAGGCGCCGTCCGAGGGTTCCCTCCCAGATCACCAGGCCGAGCGGATCGCGGACACGGATGACCAGCGGCCCGACCGAGTACGCGCCCCATCGGGCCGGCCGCAGCGAGAACCTGATCGCCGTCTCACCCTTCGCGGGCACGAGCACCCCGAGTGCGCCGGACGGCTCGAGCACGAGCTGCCCCGGGTGCGCCGGGACCAGCTCGACGTTAACCGCCCGCCCGGCTTCGTTGCTCAGGCGGGCCGTCGCGGCGACCGCCTCGCCTTCGAGCAGTCGCGCTCGCTCGAGTTCAATGTCGGCCACCACCCGCGGCTCGCCGGCGAGGAACAGCCCGGCCCCAGCAAAGATCAGGAAGGGGGCCGCGAGCACGGCGAGTTCGGGCCGACCGGTCGCGAGCGCCGCGATCATCCCGGTTGCGGCCACGGCCAGGACACCGCGGATCCGGGGTGAGAGCGACCCTCTCACAGCCGCTCGAGCAGTTCGACCATTCCTTCAAGCTCCTGCGCCCGAACGCCCGGACCGTGCCGATCCTCGGGGAACGGTCGGTCTGGGCGGACCATGTCCCAAAGACGATCGCCGAGAAGCTCCCGTCCGACTGGGTCCGGCAGTCGCCCAAGTGTCTGCCCGCGGGCGGCGAGCCGGTAGGACGCAATCTCAATCAGCCGCGGTCGCAGATAAGCGTGCGCCTGGACCGCGCTGGTCCGGGCCGTGATCACCAGGCGCTCGAGGTCGACCAGCTGCGCGGGCCGTGGTTGCCCGGGCGCCGGGCGCGGCGCGGGCGCGCGGGGCGCGCCCGGGAGGAGAGCGAGGCACACCACCAGCCCGATGCCGGCGAGCACGACGAGCGCGATCTCCAGCAAGAGCGTCACTTCGCCCCCTCGGCACCCAACCGCGCCTGGAGCGACCGCAGCGCGGACAGAGCCAGCCCCCGGAGACGCTCGGGGATCGGATGCGTGCTGTAGCGAGCTTCCTCGAACAAGCCCGTCAGGGTGGTGGCCTCATCCTCGGTCGCTCCTCTCTGGAGCAGCACCCTGCGCAGGTACTCACGGGGCGCCTCGGCGGGCGAGTGAACAACGCCGTAGTCCCCGAGCGTACGGTGCATCGCACCGTAGGCGGCGATCACGCCACGACGCGGATCGGAGTCGGCATCGAGGGCGTCGATCGCAGCCGCGACCGCCGCGCCGGTCGCATCCGGCTCACGCGCCTGCCTCGAGAACCGATCTCGCGAAAGCCAGAGTGCGAGCAGGCCCGCGGCAGCCGCCAGAGCCACGAGCCCGAGCGCCACCCAGGGGAGCCATGACGGCACCACGAAGCCGCCCGTCGTTCGGCCCGGTCCTAACCCGGGCGAGCGTGGCGCGCCGAGCACGCCGCCGCCGAGCTGCCGCGTAGTGCGCGTCGAGCGGGCGCCGACTACCGCGGCCGCGACCAGCGCGGCACCCATCGCGACCAGCAAGAGCACCCCAATCAGCTTCGCGGTCCAGGGCAGCTCGACCCGGGTCGGTTCCGGCTCGGGCGGGTCGTCCTTGCGCCGGCGGCCGGACCATGCGACGCCGAACAGGGCTCCGAGCATGACGATCCCGAGGCCAGTCAACGCCACGAAGAGCGCGATCGTGGGACCCTGCGCAGCGGTCGCGTTCACCGGCGTCGATCGCGAAAGCGGCGACCGCGCGGCCACCGCGACCGCTACCACGGTGGCCGTCAGTGCCAGCAACATAAGCGCCGTTCGCGCCCGATCGACCGATCTCTGCATCCGCGATGGCTATGATTTCACCAGGCGATGAGGCCCGCCTCCTAAACCGCCTGCGCGGCTGATGGCTTCTACCGAACGCAGACCGGTGGAAGCGAATGCATAGCATCCTGTTCGACCGCGACGACGGTGTCAATGCTCGGCGCGAAGAGCCAGGGTTCTTCGCCGACCTTCACCTGGACCAGATCGTGCATTCGCTCACCGCGGGGCGCGAGGAGTACGACCTCGCGCCCCTGTTCTATCAGCCGCTGCATGACGTCGAGTCGGTTCATTACCGCCATCACGTGCTCAGCGACCTGGAGCAGGAGCCCTTGCTCGCCGCGGTACGGGAGTTCGCCCGCGGAATGCAACGAGCGCGCAAGCACCTCGAGCTGATCGAGAGCCTGCACCACGCTCGCCAGAGACAGCGCTGGTTCATCGAGACGGTCGCGGTGTATTGCGATGTCGTACGGGGATTGCGCGATCGCCTGCGTGCGCCCAAGCTGCGTTCACAGGGCTTCCTGATGCTCCGTGATTACGTAAGCCACTATGTCCAGACGGACGTCTTCACGCGGCTGCTCCAGGAAACGCGCGAGGTGCTGAACGACCTTGCGGCCGTCAGGTACGCGATCCAGATCAAGGGCAACCGGGTGCGAGTGACCAGGTACGAGGGCGAGCCGGACATGAGCGAGGAGATTCAGGCCGCCTTCGAAAGATTCAGGCAGGGAGAGGTCACCGACTATCGGGTGAAACTGCGCGAATGGGCGGACATGAACCATGTCGAGGCGCGCATCCTGGACCTCGTGGCGCAGCTCTACCCCGAGACCTTCGCAAAGCTCGAGCACTACTGCGCGCGCAACGATCAGTACCTCGACCCGACGATCGGTCGCTTCGATCGAGAGGTCCAGTTCTACCTCGCCTATCTCGATTACATCGAGCCGCTCAAGGCGAAGAGCCTCGAGTTCTCGCACCCGCGCGTCTCGGCTCGCTCCAAGGAGGTCCGCGCCACCGCGACATTCGACCTCGCGCTGGCCGCCAAGCTGGCAAGCGAGGGTGAGGCCGTGGTGTGTAACGATTTTCACCTCGACGATCCGGAGCGGGTCCTCGTCGTCAGCGGCCCGAACAACGGAGGCAAGACTACGTTCGCGCGCACGTTCGGCCAGCTTCACTACCTGGCCAGCCTGGGGCTGCCTGTTCCGGGAGCCGATGCTCGCCTGTTCATGCCCGATCGGATCTTCACCCATTTCGAGCGCGAGGAGGACATCCAGACATTGCGGGGCAAGTTCGAGGACGAGCTGTTCCGCATCCATGAGATCCTCGAACGGGCGACCGGCGACAGCGTGCTGATCCTGAACGAGAGTTTTGGATCGACGACGCTGCGCGACGCACTCGCGGTCGGGACCGAGGTGGTGAGGGAGATCATCGACCTCGACGTCTTGTGCGTGTTCGTGACGTTCGTCGACGAGCTCTCGAAGTTGGGCCCGAGCACGGTCAGCATGATGAGCATGGTGGTGCCCGAGGATCCGGCCGTCCGAACCTACAAAGTCGTGCGCAAGCCGGCCGACGGGCTCGCTTACGCCGCGGCCATCGCCGAGAAATATGGCCTCACCTACGAGACCCTGCGCAGGCGTGTGGCCAGATGAAAGCCTTCCTCATGCACGCCGACCGCGATTTCGCGCTAGAGGCAAACCTGCCGGCGCAGGCGCGTGCGCTCACGCAGGACCTGGAGCTCGAGAGGCTCCTGAGGACGATGGCGTCAGGCGACGATCTCATCTTCGACGTGGCCTACCGGGCGCTGCTCGTGAGTCTGCGCGATCCCGAGGCCATCGTCTACCGCCAGCAGGTGCTGACCGACTCGCTCGACCGGGCCGCGGTCGTCCGCGAGCTCTACGAGCTGGCCGGCGAGGCGCTAAGCGCCGAAAGGACCGTCTGGGGAAGCCTGAGGCACTCGCCCCGGACCTCGCTGTCGACCTCGGTGCAGAAATTGGGGCTGTTCCTGGGCTTTCTCCGGCGGTTGCGCGAGTTGACGGACGCACATGCCCCGGACTTCAACTCGCCCGGGTTCACGCGATTCTTTGAGATGCTGCGGACCGAGCTCGACGAGGACTACTTCGAGCTCGTCGCCGGCTACCTGGAGACGCTTAAGTTCAAGAACGGCATGCTCATGAGCGCGCGATTGTCGACCGGCAACAAGGGCCACGACTACACGCTGCGCCGGCCCCGCGAGCAGGGGCTGCTGGAGCGCATGTTCGATCGCTCGGGCTACAGCTTCACCATTCCCGATCGTGACGAGAGCGGGTTCAGAGCGCTGTCTGACTTGGAAGAAAAAGGCCTCAACCTGGTGGCAAACGCGCTGGCGCAAGCAGTCGATCACGTCCACAGCTTCTTCGTGATGCTGCGCGTCGAGATTGGGTTCTATGTCGGGTGTCTGAACCTGAGCGAGCGCCTCGCGGAGCTCGGGGAGAAAACGGCGTTCCCTGTCGCGAGCGGGCCCGGTGACCTCGTGCTCTCCGCCCGGGGACTGTACGACGTCTCCTTGAGGCTCACCACCACTGAGCAGGTGGTCAGCAACGACATTGACGCGGATGGCAAGTCACTGGTGATGATCACAGGCGCCAACCAGGGAGGCAAATCCACCTTCCTGCGCAGCATCGGTCTCGCGCAGCTCATGACCCAGTGCGGGATGTTCGTCGGCGCGCAGTCCCTGCGAGTGAACGTGTGCGAAGGCCTCTTCACCCACTACAAGCGCGAGGAAGACGAGTCGATGGAGAGCGGAAAGCTCGATGAAGAGCTAGCCCGAATGAGCGAGATCGCTGACCACATCGCCTCTGACTGCCTCCTGCTGTGCAACGAGTCGTTCGCGAGCACCAACGAGCGAGAGGGCTCCCAGATCGCCCGGCAAGTGGTGACCGCGCTGCTCGAAGCCGGCGTCAAGGTGCTGTTTGTAACCCACATGTTCGACCTCGCCAGCAGCTTCTTCCGCCAGGGAGTCGGCAGTACGTTGTTCCTCCGAGCCGAGAGAGGCACGGAGGGAGCTCGTCCCTACGTGATCGCTGAGGGTGAGCCATTGCCCACCAGCTACGGCGAGGACTCGTATCGGAGGATCTTCGGCCGGGACATCAGCTCCACGCCTGCCGTGATGCCGGACATACGTCGGAGTTAGTGAACCCTTAGCCTCGGGCAGCGAGCGCAATACCATCCGGGTCGTGCCGGGACGGGACAGACGCGAGCTGGGTGCGATCTTCGCCGGCGGCGTGGTCGGCGCTTTGCTGCGCGTCGCCTTGCTTCAGACGGGGGCTGGGGCGGCTCCCGGCTGGCCGTGGGTCACGTTCTCCGAAAACGTCATTGGCACCTTCATGCTCGGGTACTTCGCCACCCGGCTCCAGGAGCGTCTGCCGCTGTCTGCCTACCGCCGACCGCTGTTGGGCACTGGGTTCTGCGGGGCGTTCACCACCTTCTCGACCATGCAGCTCGAGCTGGTCACGATGCTCGACGCGCACCGCTATGGGCTGGCAGTTGCCTACGCCGCGGCCAGCATCATTCTCGGGTACGGCAGCGTTCATTTGGCCACCTCGTTCGTCCGTCGGGTCAGGACGGTGGCGTGACCCTCTGGGTGTGGATAGGGGTCGGGTTTCTCGGCGGAACCGGTGCACTGCTTCGGTTCTTTCTCGACGGGCTGATCGCGGCTCGCGTCGGGCGAGACTTACCCCTGGGGACGTTCGTCGTCAACATCAGCGGAGCGGCGATTCTCGGGCTGCTCGTCGGGCTGGGGTTCACCGGCGACAGTTTGCTGCTCGCCGGCACGGCGACGCTCGGCTCCTACACCACGTTCTCGACCTGGATGCTTGAAAGTCAGCGGCTCGTCGAGGACGGTGAGCTGGCCGCGGCGGGCGGCAACATCCTCTTCAGCCTTCTCGTCGGACTCGGCGCGGCGGCCCTGGGCCGTCTGATCGGCACCCACCTGTGAACTCAGACTGTCTCAAGCTCACGACTTACTTCGGGGAGCGCCACCGAACCGAGCACCAGTTCGTCGCCGACGCTCTGCTCGATCTGTATGGACGTGAGGAGATCGAGGTCAGCGTGATGCTTCGCGGCGCTGAGGGCTTCGGCGTCAAGCACCGCCGCCGCACGGACCGGCTGCTCACCCTGTCCGAGGATCTGCCCCTGGTGTCTGTCGCAGTCGATACTCGCCCGCGCATCGAGCGTCTTCTTCCCGGGGTCATCGAGCTCAAGCGGCACGGCCTCATCACTCTGGAGCGGGCAAGGATGCTCAGCGGCGACATCGTGCCAGTCACTTTGCCCGAGGAGCTAAACGAGGCGACAAAGCTGACGGTCTACGTCGGGCGCACCGAGCGGATCTCCGGCATCCCCGCGTACATCGCGATCTGCAAGCTCCTGCACCGACGAGGCATCGCCGGCGCGACGACGCTGCTCGGAGTCGATGGCACCTCGCACGGGACACGACAGCGGGCCCACTTCTTCGGACGCAACGCTGATGTGCCCATGATGATCATCGCGGTGGGCGGCAGCGAGCAGATTTCCCAGGTGCTGCCCGAACTCGGCGGTCTGTTGCGGAGACCGCTGCTCACGCTCGAGCGCATTCGCGTGTGCAAGCGCGACGGGCATCTGCTGGCGCCCCCCACCCCGCTGCCAGAGGTCGACAAGGGTGGCCTCGCCGTCTGGCAGAAGCTCATGATCTACGCTTCAGAGCAGGCGCGTCATGGCCGCAGCCCGCTGCATCTTGCCCTCGTCCGGAAGCTGCGCGAAAGCCAGGCGAGTGGCGCAACATGTGTGCGAGGGGTCTGGGGGTTCCACGGCGACCACGCTCCACACGGCGATCGGTTGCTCCAGCTCCGACGCCATGTGCCGATAGTTACGATCATCATCGACACCCCCGAGGGCATCGCACGGTCGTTTCACATCGTGGACGAGATGACCGACCAGGCTGGGCTGGTCACAAGCGAGATGGTGCCGGCGGTAGCAACGTTGACCGAGGGAGGGCGTCCGCGCGGCGGGTTGCGCCTGGCGCGGCATCGTTTCTGAGAGGCGGGCGTCCTGACGCGGATCGGTGGAGTGGCCCGCTATGCTTCGTCACGAGCGATGAGGCTCGCTCGGAGCGCGGCTGCGGCCGCTGATGGCCTCTACCGACAAAAGTCCACGATTGTGGAGGTCTGGTGGAGCCAACGGTTCTGGGCGGTCCTGGGCGGGCGCGCCCGTCCATGGGGGGCAGCGGGACAGGGGTAGACGAGCGCGATACTTGGCTGCGCACGCTCGAGGAGCTGCAATCCCTTGGCGCCGGTCTTCTCGCCGGCACCCCCAGTCAGCACCTTGCCGCGGCGTTGACCCGTGTCGCCGAAGATCGATTCAACCTCGTGGTCCTCGGCGAGTTCAAGCGCGGCAAGAGCACGCTGATCAACGCGCTACTCGGTCGCGACGTGCTTCCCACGGGCGTCGTCCCGCTCACCTCCGTGGTGACCGTGATCGGGGCCGGCGCGAGCGACTCACTCTCGATCACCTTCCACGACGGTCGCCAGGAAGAACGACCGCTGGCCGAGCTGGCCGAGTATGTGACCGAGGAGCGGAATCCCGGCAATCGTCACGGCGTCGAGCGCGCGCGAGTTGAGCTCGATCACAAGCTCCTCCGTGGCGGGCTCGAGCTCGTCGACACCCCGGGCATCGGCTCGATTCACAGTCACAACACCGAGGTGGCGCACGGGTTTCTTCCGTCCGTGGACGCGGCGCTATGTGTGCTGGACGCCGGGCAGCCGCTTTCGGAGGCCGAGCGCGGGCTGTTCCGTGAGGCCAGCGAGCGCGTACCGAGGCTTCTGTGGGTGATCAACAAGATCGATCATCTCGACCGGGCCGACCGCGTCGTGGCGATCGAGTTCGTCCGCGGCGCACTTCGCGACCTGCTCGGGGAAACAGATCCGGAACTGTTCGCGGTCAGCGCGCGCCGCCGTGAGGAGGTATCCCCGCTTCTTGCCCGCGTCGGGCAGCTGGCCGCCGGCGAGCGACGCGCGCTGCTGCTCCGCTCGGTCGCACAGCTGGCCAGGAGCACCGCGGCGCAGATTGCCCAGGCGGCACGTTTCGAGTCGCGCGCGACCCAACTGCCACTCGATCAACTCGCAACGCGCGTGGAGCTGTTCGAGCAGCGGATCGCCGAGCTGAAAGCGGCGAGCACGGAGGCCGCTGACCTTCTAGAACGCGGCATCGACCGGGCTCTCACCGAGCTGATCAACGAGCCGCTGGAAGGGTATGCGCGACGCGAGCAGGTGCGCCTGCGCAGCGAGTTACACGCGCACGTGGATCAGCTCGCGAAGGCTACCCGGCGAGAGCTCTCGGCCGACCTCGAAGGTTGGATCGACACAACGATTCATGCCGAATTCGCGCGGCTGGCTCCGCGCTTCGAGGCGGAGATCGCCGAGCGGCTGACGGACCTCGAGGAGCGTTATGCGAGCCGGATCGCGGGAATCCTCGAGGAGATCCAACTGGCTGCCGAGGAGGTCTTCGGCACCCGAGCGAGTGACGCTCTGCCCGATACGGGTCTTCGCGAGCCGTCGCGCTTTTCGTTCAAGCTCAAGGACGTCGAGCACGCGCTCGACATCATCGTCGGCTTCGGGCGAACGATCGCGCCCGGCGCCTTGGGTCGGCGCCTTGTGATTCGTGACGCGGAGCAACGGCTGATCGAAATGACCGACCGCCACGCGGGCCGCCTGCGATCGGAGCTGGCCCGCCGCGTGACCGAAGCGGTTCGGTCCTACCGACGTCAGTTGACCGGCGCTGTGGACGAGGCGGTCGAGGCGATTCGTGACGCGATCGAGCGTGCCACGAGAGATCGCCGGCGCGGCGAGCAACAGGCCCGCGCGCGTCTTGACGAGCTGTCGCGGATCGAGCGACGCTGCGAGCAATTGGCCGGGGAGCTCGAGTCGTGAGGGTCAAGGCACGAGCCGTGATCCTGATTGACGGCCGTCTGATCGTCGCGGTGCAGCGACGCCGCGGGCAGATCGAACTCTCCCTGCCGGGCGGGCGCGTCAACCGATACGAGTCCGTGCTCGACGCGGTCAAGCGGGAGGTTGAGGAGGAGACGGGACTCGAGGTGGTGCCGGGCCGCCTCCTGTACGTGTCCGAGATCGTTCAGTCGGTACGAACGCACGATCTCGAGCTCGTGTTCCTGGCGCAAGCCAGCGGCATCCCGCGCCTCAACGGATTCAAGGCACTCGACCTCGAACAGGACGAACGTCCCGAGGTCCGCCCCCCAATTCTCGAGGAGATCGCTCGCGATCTCGCGTCCGAGTGGCGTGACACGCCGAGGTGGCTCGGCAACCTCGAACGGCCGTCACATGTCAGCGACCGCTTCGGTCAAGGCTGAGAACACGGTGTCCGTGCAGATCCAGTCCATCGAGCGAGCCGCCACCGTGTTACGCCTCCTGACCGGCCGGCCGCGTCGTGGCGTGGCTGAGCTCGCGCGAGAACTACAGGTGCCAAAGGGGACGGCGTACGGGATCCTGCGCACTCTCGAGATGGTCGGCTTCGTGGAGCAGGACCGCGAGTCGGGCAAATATCAGATCGGCCCTGCTCTTCTGCACATCGGATCGCGCTACCTGGAGGACAACGAACTCCGCCTGCGCGCGTTGCCATGGTCGGACACCCTCGCCGCGCAGGCCGGCGAGAGCGTTCGGATCGGCACCCCGCACGACAATCTCGTCTTGGTCATCCACCATGTCATCCATCCCGATGACACTCCGCAGCCGGTCGCGGTCGGCGATCTGATCCCGATGCATGCGACCGCCGTCGGCAAGGCGCTGCTCGCCCACAACCGTGACCTCGCATCGGCGATCGCAGGGTCAGAGCTCGCACGTTGCACCTCAGGCACCGTCACGGACCCCGAGCAGCTCCGGCAGCAGCTCGAGAAGTCCGCGGACCGGGGCTGGTCCGATGATGTTGGCGAGTTTCTGCCTGGCGTGGCATCGATCGCCGCGCCAATCGAGGGCCGCCATCGCGCTGTGGTCGGAGCCATCGCGATCTCGGGGCCAATCGACCGTCTGTGCGTCGACCGGTCGCCGCGTCGCGAGCTTGCCGGTCAGGTCATGAACACCGCGCGTGCCATAGCCCGTGACCTCGGGTGGACGCCGTGGTAGTTGTACTCACCGGACACGAGCCGATCACAACAGCGCTTCGAGCTTCTGAATCTCGCGGCGAACTCGGGCCCACCGGATCGGATCGTGGACACAGCCGGGGCGCACGAGGCCAGCCGGACGGTCCGCGAGCAGCGCCTCGTCGTGGTGGTCACGGCACAACGCCAAGCCGCACACTCGGCAGATCGCCACCGCTTCGGTGGGTTGACCTGAGCTGTCACACAGATAGCAACGCATAGTTACCTCCTATCTCGTCGGTGGGACGTAGAGGCCATCATCCCTGCCGACGAGCGGCTTGGCGTTACGCGAGCCTCATCGCGTGTGAGAGACAAAATTATATCAATGACACTGACAGTGGACAATCGGCATCCGGTGTGGATATGATGGCTTTGTTCCACGCGATGAGGCCCGCGTAACTCCAAGCGTCCGATAGACAGCGGGCGCGGGTGATGGCTTCTAGGCCCAGTTGGACATCCATCCCAAGGAGTCGGTGGCCGAGGAGCGCGCGTGGGCGATGTGCTACAGATAATTCAGAGCGCGGTCGTGCTATTTGCCGCGCCGTTGTACGCCGGCGTGCTGTCACGGGCGGAAGCAATCGTCCAGTGCAAGCGCGGCCCGAGCGTGCTCCAGCCGTACCGTGACCTGCACAAGCTGCTGCGCAAGGGCAGCGCCATCTCCAATCAGGCCTCCTGGATCTTCCGGAGCGCGCCATTCGTGGCATTCGCCTGCTACCTCACCGTCTCGGCGATCGTTCCGATCATCACCGATGAGCCTCTTCCGCTGGCCTTCCTGGCGGATCTGATCGGCGGAGCGCTCGTGCTCGGACTCGCGAGCTTTGCGATCTCGCTGGCCGCGTATGACACGAGCAGCCCATTCGGCGGCCTCGGCGCCAGCCGCACCACATGGGCCGGAAGCTTCGCCGAGCCGGCGCTGATTCTCGTGTTCTTCACCGTGGCGGCGCTGTCGCACTCCGATAACCCCTATCTGGAGAACCACGCGATCGCTCACTCGAGCGCCGCGTACGTGCTGCCAACTCACCTGCTCGGGGCGATCGCGTTCTTCATGCTCGTGCTGGCCGAAAACGGTCGCATCCCGATCGACAACCCGAGCGGGACGATCGAGATCTCGATGATCGAGGAGAGCCGCGTGCTCGAGTACTCGGGCCGCGAGTACGCGCTGGTCAAGTGGGGGTCGTGGATGAAGCTGTTCCTGATGTCCGCAATTTTCATGAACGTGTTCGTGATCCCCTGGGGATTGGGCAGTGCGACCAGTCTCGTCGGGGGGCTACTGGGGATCCTCGCGCTACTCGGCAAGCTCGCGGTGTGCGGATTCGTGATCGTGGTCATCGACAGCTCGTTCGCCAAGCTGCGCTTCTTCCGGATCGCCGAGTACCTCGGAGCGGCCTTCCTGCTCGCGCTGATTGGAATCGCCACCTCCTACGTCCTCGCAAGCTGACCAAGCATGCGCACGGTTGCCGTCATCCAGAGCCTGTCAGCCAGTTCTCCGGAAGGGGTACTGCTCGACATCGCGGCGGTCACGATTCTGCTTTGCGCGTTTGCCTGCCTGGGCTCGAAGCTGTTCGACCGATACGTGATCTACTACGGCGCGCAGTCGATCGTGCTCTCGTTTGGCGCGGCGGTCGTGGCGATTCATCAGCACGACGCCGGGCTCTGGGCGCTGGCGGCGCTGACGTTCGCGATCAAGGGCATCGGGATCCCGTATGGAACTCGGCACTTCCTGATCGAGCGCTTCGCCCTCAAGCGTGACATCGCCCTCTCCACGGGTCTGTCGACCTCGTTGATCGTCGGTGCCTTCCTGACCGCCTTTGCCTTCCTGGTCATCCGCGCGGGCACCGTGGGTAACGCATTCGTGGCCGAGGCGGTGTTGCCCATCTCTACCGCTGTGATCCTGCTGGGCGCGCTCTGCATGGTCGTGCGCCGACACACGATCGCGCAGCTGATCGGGTGGCTGATCATCGAGAACGGCGTGTTCCTCGGCGCGATCGCCACGGTGGCGACCTTCCCGTTCATCGTCGAGGCCGGCGTCTTCCTTGACCTGGTGGCCGCCGTGTTGATCATGATCGCCTTCGTCTCCGGACTGGCCCGCCAGCTCGCCGAGGCGAGTGCCCCCGAGCTGAGGCAGCTGACCGAATGACGGTCCTCGCGCTCATCGTCGTGCTGCTGCCGTTGCTGCCGGCCTTCGCAAGTGCGCTCACCGCTCGGGCTCGGCCGCTCGGCGTGACGGCTGTCTTCGCGGGCGTGGCCACCCTCGCGGTCGCGGTCGCGCTGACGGTCCACGTCGGTGGCGGTCGCCGCGTGCACGGACTGAGCGGGTTCCTCTACCTGGACCCGCTGAGCGGCTTCTTCCTGGTCACGATCGCACTCGTGGTCGGACTGGCCAGCGTCGGCTCGGCCGCCTACATGCGGGCCGAGGAGCAGCGCGGCGAGCTGAGCCCGCTGCAGGTGCGGCTGTACTTCATCTTCTTCGCGATCTTCGCATCGATGATGCTCGCCTCCTTCGAGACCGGCAACCTCGGGCTGCTGTGGGTGCTGATCGAGGCGAGCACGCTGGCAAGCTGCGTACTCGTGGGCCTGGAGGGAAAGCCGGTGTCACTCGAAGCCGCCTGGAAGTACATCATCATCAGCTCCTTCGGAGTGACGATCGCGCTCGTCGGGACGCTGTTCCTGTACTTCGCGGCAAGCCGGCTTCCTGGCTCTCCCACCGAGCATCTGACCTGGTCATACCTGTTCGCGCACTCGGGTGGACTGAGCGGCGAGAGCCTGCGGCTCGCCTTCCTGCTGGCGCTGATCGGCTATGGGACCAAGGTGGGGCTGGTGCCGATGCACACCTGGTTGCCCGATGCGCACTCGGAGGCGCCGAGCCCGGCCAGCGCGATGCTCTCCGCGGCCCTGCTCAACACCGGTATGTACGCGATCATCCGCTTCCAAGCGCTCACACACGCCGAGCTGGGAACACACTTCGCGGCCCGCATTCTGCTCGTCTTCGGCTTCGCCTCGGTGATCATCGGCGCGCTGTTCATCGTGCTGCGGGGCAACTACAAGCGGCTGTTCGCCTATTCGTCGGTCGAGCACATGGGGATCATCTCGATTGCTCTCGGCTTCGGGGGTGTGCTCGGCCTCTACGGAGCGTTGCTGCACACGCTCACCCACGCGATTGGAAAGGCGGTCCTGTTCCTCACCAGTGGCGACCTCGTGCTGCGCTACCGAACCCGACTGATCGACGAGGTGAGCGGAGTCCTGAGCGTGACGCCCCTTACCGGTGCGGTTCTCTTGCTGGCGGCGCTTGCCGTGGCCGGGTCTCCCCCGTTCGGGCTGTTCGTGAGCGAGTTCACGATCGTCCGTGCCGGTCTTGCGCGATCGAGCATCGTGCTGGTTGCGGCGCTTCTCGTTCTGCTCGCGATCGTGTTCGTCGCGCTGGTCGGCGCGGCAGCCGAGATGGCTCTCGGCGGCTCGCCGGCCCGGCCGACAGGCGAGCCGGCCTACCGCGACAGGTCCGGTCGGCTGCTCGCGGGGACGCCGCTCATCGCCGGGCTCGTCCTGCTCCTGCTCCTCGGGTTGTGGATCCCGGGCGGCTTGGACCGCCTGATCATGCACTCGATCCATGCCATCTCGTGAACGACCGTACTCCGCAGACGAGCGTGAACGGCGACGGGGTGGCGCTGCTGCCGGGTACCGACCGCGTCAGGACCGAGCGTGTCGAGACCGCCCGGCTTGCCTGCCTCAGTCATGAGCTCTGGACCGAGCACGACGCACGGTTGGCCGACCTGTTCGCCGAGGATCGCGGGGACGGAGGGCTTGTCCTGCGCAGCGTGTACGCGCTCGACGCTGAGAGCCGCTACGTGATCCTCGAGTGCGAGCTCGAGGAGGATCACTTCCCTCCCCTGTCGGACCTTGATCCGGCCGCGTTCGTCGAGGAGTGTGAGATCTACGAGCAGTACGGGGCCCGGCCGGACAACGGCAAGCGGATGAACCGGGTTCTCGTCCCGCCTCATCACTCCGACCTGTTCCCGCGCTTGCAGCGACGAGAGGGCAGAAGGCTCGCGCGCGACTACGAGCCGCACGTGGTGACCGGCGAGGCGTTCGAGTTTCCATTCGGGCCGGTTCGCGTGACCGGGTGGGAGTCTCTGTACTTCGGCCTGGTGACCACGGGCGAAGAGGTGCTCGACGTATATGTGTTCCAGTGGCACAAGCACCGCGGCGTGGAACGTCGACTGAGAGGGCTCGATCCGGACCGAGCGTCCTTCTACTCCGAACGCGCGGATGGACTCTCCTCGGTCGGTGACACGCTTGCGTTCTGCCGGGCAGTTGAGATGGCTTCCGGCACCGAGCTCCCGGAGGCAGCCGCACACACGAGGGCGGTCGCGCTCGAGCTCGAGCGGATCTACAACCACGCCGCCGCGATTGCCGCTATGTGTCAGACGACTGGCCTGTCCGTCGGTCAGGCACGCAGCGAGATCGTGCTCGAGGAGCTGCTGCGTTTGAACCTGGCTGCCTTCGGCCACCGCTACCTGTTCGGCGTCGTCTCTCCCGGCGGCGTCCGCCGAGCACCCGACGCCGGTCAGATCCAGGAGCGGCTACCCCGAGTCCTCGACGAGTTCCGTTACGTAGTCGAGGCGCTGCTCGTCACGAACTCACACGTCGACCGGCTCGAGTCCACCGGAATCGTCACCCCGGAGAATGCTCACCGCCTGTCCCTGGTCGGCCCCGTCGCGCGCGCGTCCGCCCAGGCCATCGACGCCCGTCGCGACCACCCCACCGGCGCGGGCGACGATCCGGCGCCCGCCGTGCGGACGCGCGAAGGGGGCGACGTGCTGGCACGGATGAGCGTCATGGTGGACGAGGTCGAGGAGGCATCGCGGCTTATCACTGGCCACCTAGCCGAGGCGGGCGCCGAGGCAGAACCGGTATCGCCTGGAGCGGGCGCGGGACTTGGCTGGGCCGAATCGCCACGCGGTGAGGCGCTCGCCTGGGTGTCACTCGATCACGAGGGCCGCATCGACCAAGTGCGTCTGCGCCCAGCCTCGGTTCGTAACTGGCGGGCGTTCGACGACGCGGCCCGGGCGCAGAACGTGTTCACCGACATCCCGATCATCGAGGCCAGCTTCTGGCTGACCGTGGCCGGCTTCGCTCGCTGATGGCGTTCTGGTTCTACCGGGGCCTGCGCCGGGGTATTGCCACCACGCGCTACCCGAAGTCCATCGACCCCTGGGCGAGGGCGCTGCCCAGCGCACCCGCGTTCCATTCGGCGCGTCTGACTACCCAGATTGCCGATCGGCTGGCGCAAGCGTGCCCGGCGGGCGCGCTCGCCCGCGAGGATCGTGAGCTGGTAGTCGACCTTGGCCGCTGTACCGCGTGTGGGCGCTGCCTGGACGTCGCCGACGGGGTGGTCGAACCCAGCGGCGAGTTCCTGCTCGCGACGGGCGTTCGCGCGGCGCTGTTCAAGCGCGTGCCGATCCGCGGCGACGACGGGATGCGCAGTGGCTGACGTCGCACCAGGCCGGGAGCCCGAGGAGCTCTCGGACGAGCTCAGGCGCCGCGCGCTGCGCCTGTTCGGCCGGAGCCTTCACATCCGGACGGTCGACACCGGGTCGTGCGCGGTCTGCGAATCCGAGATCCGCCTCCTCGCCGCACCCCACTACGACCTGCACAGGCTGGGGTTCTTCTTCACCCCCGCGCCGCGTCACGCCGACGTTCTGATGGTGACCGGACCCGCGGTGCGCGCCGCTGAGAACTTGCTGCGCAAGGCGTACCACGCCACGCCGGACCCGAAGGCGGTGATCGCGGTTGGCGCGTGTGCGCTCGGCGGGGTGTACCCCGAAGACGAGTTGATCCACGGCGCAATCGATCGTGTCGTGCCGGTCGACGTGGTCGTGCCCGGCTGCCCGCCGAGCCCGCTCGCCCTCCTCCAGGGCCTGCTCGTCGCCGTTGGGCGGCTTGAGGAGCGCGTCTGCGCGCTGTCGTTGGACCTCGACGCCGGGAGTGCGAAGTGACACACGCGATCGGCGCGCTGGCAGTCGGGGCCTGCGCCGCGTGGCTCGCCGCCGCAATCCTTGGCCTGGCCGCCACGCGCCGATTGGGACTCGTGGGCTCCGCCGTGCTGTCCGGAATCGGCGGCGGCGGCGCCGCGACGTGCGGGGTGCTCCTGGCCGTCCACGGCGCCGGGCCCACCCTGGCGCTCGGATCCGCGACGGTCGGCGGCGCGAAATTCCATCTCGCGCCGCTTGCCGCACCGTTCATCGCGTTGCTCGGTTTGGTTGCCGGTGCGATTGCCTTCTACGCCCCCCGTTATCACAAGCCGGCTCGCGGGACTGCCCTCTACCTCGTCGTCTACAACCTGGCACTGCTGGCCTCGCTGGCAGTGCTGATCGCGGCGAACGTCGTGGCGTTCCTCGTCGCCTGGGAGACGATGGCGCTGCTGTGCTACCTGCTGATCTTGCGCCACCACGACCGGCCCGGTGTCGCGAGCGGTGCGTTCCTGTTCATCGCGCTCAGCGAGGTCGGCTTCGTGCTGATCGTGCTGGCGTTCGCGATCCTGGCGGCCCAGACCGGCACGCTCGACCTGGTCACGATCGCTGCCCGCGCCTCGCGCGTGCACGCTGGATGGCGGTCGGCCGCGTTCCTCCTCGCGCTGTTCGGTTTCGCATTCAAGGCCGGACTGGTCCCATTTCACATCTGGCTTCCCGCCGCCCACCCGGTCGCACCGGCCGACGGGTCGGCGTTCCTGTCTGGGCTGATCATCAAGCTCGGGGTCTACGGCATCGCGCTGTTCGGCTTCACCCTGCTGCCGGGCGGACCGGCATGGTGGGGTGTGCTGACGATGGGGTTCGGCGCAATCTCTGCCGTGCTCGGGATCCTGTACGCGCTCATGGAGCGTGACCTGAAGCGGTTCCTCGCCTACTCGAGCATCGAGAACATCGGGATCATCGTTACCGCGCTGGGGGCCGGCATGACGTTCACGGCCTACGGGCAACGCGCGATTGGCGCTTTCCTGCTGATCGTGGCGCTCTACCACACGGTCAACCACGGCACGTACAAGACGCTGCTGTTCCTCGAGGCAGGCGTGATCGAGCACGCGACGGGAACCCGGGATCTCGACCGGCTCGGGGGCCTGATCCGCCGGCTTCCGCGCACCGCCGTTATCAGCCTGATCGGCACGGTCGCGATCGCGGCGCTTCCGCCGCTCAACGGTTTCGTCTCGGAGTGGCTGCTGTTCCAGGGGCTCTTCCAGGGCTTCCGCATCTCGAGCCACCTCGTGGGAATCCTCATCGTGATTGCGGGAGCGGTGATCGCGCTCACGGGCGGGCTGGCGATCAACGCGTTCGTCCGTTCCTACGGGATTCCCTTCCTCGGCATGCCCAGATCCGGCCAGGCGGCCAGCGCCCGCGAGGCCCGGGAGCCGGTCGCCGGTCCGGCACTTCTCGCCGGCGCCTGCGTCTTCCTTGGCATCGGCGCCCCGCTGGTACTCACCGCGCTGGACCGGGTGGCACGCGTGACCGCCGGGATCTACATCCAGTCGAAACTGATCGTCCCGCAGCTGGGCGTGATCCCCGCCCACACCCAGTTCTCGGAGTTCTCGCCCACCTACCTCGCCGCGTTCCTGGTCGCGATCAGCGCGGTCCCGATCCTGATCTTCCTCGCCGGCAAGCCACTCGCCCGGAACCGCCGCGTACCGGCGTGGGACGGCGGGATCGTGTCGTTCAGACCGCGGATGCAATACACCGCCACCACCCATGCCAACCCGGTTCGGGTCACATTCGAGCCTTTGTATCGACCGAGCATCCATGTCGAGCGCGCTTCGGACGACCCAGCGGGACGCTCGGGGCCCGTGCACTATCGATTCCAGGTGACTCCCATCTTCGAGCTCTACCTCTACCGACCGGTGATCAGGCTCGTGCAGAAGCTCGCGGACCTGGTGAGACCGATCCAGAGCGGTGACGTGAACCTGTACCTCTTCTATGTGTTCGTGGTCGTCGTGATCGCGTATGCCGTGTATCCGTTGTGAGGATCACCGGCGCCCTGCTCGCAGCAGCCACATCCCTGCCGCTTGTCTGACGGCCGGGTCCGCGTCCGACCGCAGGTAACGCATCAAGGCGCCCGGCTCATCAAAGAGAACCTCGGCGCTGGCGATCAGCGCGAGGCGGACGTCCGGATCGGGATCGTCGGCGAGGCGCGCCAGGTCGTGCGCGGCCTCACGGGCGCTCAGATGGGCCAGCGCGTACACGGTGACCCTCCGCCGCTCGGCTCGCTCGCTGGCGAGCTCAGCACATAGCCGTCTCACCGCCGTTGCCCGGGTCAGGATCTCCTCCAGCGCACGCAAGACGGCTGCGCGCACGAGCGCGTCCGGATCCTCTAGACCCGGGAGCAGCACGTCGGCGACGCGGTCATCTCGCGTCGCTCCGAGCGCGCGCGCTGCTGCGCGCCGAACGTCGTGGGCCGGATCGTCGGTGAGAAGCAACGCGAGTGCGCCGACCTCTCGCGTGCCCGCCGCGCGCGCCGCCGCCTCCCTCACCCGGAGGTCGGGGTCCGCGAGCAACGACTTGGCCGCGCTCTCAGGAAGGCTCGCGACGTGGCCGGCAACCTCGAGCCGGACGAGCCGATCCGCGTCATTTGCGGCGGGAGCCAGCAAGGCTCCGGGATGGGGCTCCAGTCGGGCCACCGCGCGTACCGCAGCAATCCGCACGTGCGGGAGGGGATCGTGGAGCAACCGGGCGCAAGCGGGCGCCGCGGCCGGGCTGGCGTGCTCCCCGAGCCGGGCGAGCGCGTCGAGACTCGCCGAGCGCACTCCCGCGACATCGTCGTCCAACGCACTTTGCAGCCAGCTGGCGGCTCGTGCCGTCGAGATCGCCCCGAGGGCACGGATGGCGGCGAGGCGTCGTGTCGATCGTTCGTCGCCGAGCGCTTCGATCGCCATCTCGGCGACCCCGCCGTCGCCCACTCGTTGCAGCGCCTTCGCGATGTCGCCGACAACAGAGAGGTCAACGTCGAACAGCGCAGCGCGCAACGCGTTCGCCGCGGCGTGTCCACGCAGATCGACGAGGCGACCGATGGCTGCGCGAACCACCTCGGGGCTCGGATCTTCCAGCGCCTGGGTCAGCTTTTCGGTTGACGTCGAGGCCTGTACCGCCCGCAGTCGCTGCGTCGCGTCCATCGCCTGGCCGCCAGGATAATGGAGGCGTTCCGTCGTCATGGCAGCCGACCGGTAGAACTTCACGGGATGCCCACGCTGCCCGAAACGATCGTCGACGCCGGCGGGCAGGATGTGCGCGTCTCCAACCCGGACCGGGTCATCTTCCCGCCGACCGACCGCACCGCCGCGGTCACCAAGCTCGACATCGTCAACTACTACCTGGCCGTCGACGGCGGGATCATGCGCGCGCTGAACCGCCGGCCGACAACGCTCGAGCGGTGGCCCAAGGGCGTCTATCCCGGGATGGTGCTGTCAACCCGCGAGGGCCGGGTGGGCGACGCCTTCTACCAGAAGCGGGTGCCCAAGGGAGCTCCCGACTACGTCGAGACCGCCCAGATCGCGTTCCCCTCCGGGCGCCGCGCCAACGAGATCTGCCCCACCGAGATCGCCGTCGTCGCCTGGGCGGCTCAGATGGGCACGATCACCTTCCACCCGTGGCCGGTTCGCCGTCAGGACGTCGACCACCCCGACGAGCTGCGCCTCGATCTTGACCCGCAGCCCGGAACCGATTTCGAAGACGCGGCGAGGGTCGCCCGCGAGGCCCGCTCCCTGCTCGAGGAGCTCGGCTATCGCGGCTTTCCCAAGACCTCGGGCGGCCGCGGCATCCACATCTACATCCGGATCGAGCCGCTCTGGACGTTCACCGACGTCCGCCATGCGGCGATCGCCTTCGGTCGCGAGCTCGAGCGCCGCTTCCCCGACCAGGTCACGACGAGCTGGTGGAAGGAAGAGCGAGGCGAGCGCATCTTCATCGACTACAACCAGAATGCGCGCGACCGGACGATCGCGTCGGCCTACAGCATCCGGCCCAAGCCGGGCGCCACGGTGTCGGCGCCGCTTGAGTGGGACGAGCTCCCCACCGTCGCGCCCGAGGACTTCACGGTCGCGACGATGCCGACGCGGTTCGCCCAGCTGGGAGACCGCCAGGCCGAGATCGACGACGTGTCGCACTCGCTCCAGCCATTGTTGGACTGCTACGAACGGGACCTGGGCAATGGTCTGGGCGACATGCCCTATCCGCCCGACTACCCGAAGATGCCGGGCGAACCAAAGCGCGTCCAGCCTTCGCGGGACCGCGACCGACCGCGGCCGTGAACCCGGGCCGGAGCTAGTGGGGCTCCTGAAAACGTTCCACCCGTAATGCCGGCCCGGATGACCGCCAGGCTTTGTCCTCGGATCCTCGCGTAGCGCTGCTACGCGTCGGATCCTGCGTCCTCGCCTGACGGCCCCCGGCCTCGGCCTTCCGGGCGAAACGTTTCCCGTCGACCCACTAGGGAGTCGCCTGGGGCAGCTTCTTCGACCCGCGCTTGGTCACCGGGTTGGACGGCGGCGGCACGACGGGCCCGATGTCCCCGTCGGGCGCCTCGTCGAGGTCGACGATCACCGGCGCGTGGTCGCTCGGGCCACTCCCCTTGCGCGCCTGGCGGTCGATCCAGGCCGCCTTCACGCGGGCTTCCACGGGCTGGCTCGCGAGCACCAAGTCAATCCGCATCCCGAGGTCCTGGTGGAACATCCCGGCCCGGTAGTCCCAGTAGGTGAACACGCGTTTCCCCGGCCACCGGTCACGCACCACATCGTGCAGACCGAGCGCCTCGATCTCGCCCAGCGCGGCGCGCTCCGGTTCGGTGACGTGGGTGTGGCCGACGTACGCCTCGGGATCGAACACGTCCTCGTCGGTCGGGGCGATGTTCATGTCGCCGCACACGATCTGCGCGTCTGGTCCGGCGGCGACCGCGTTGCGGAGCGACTCGAGCCACTTCAGCTTGTAGCGGTAATGATCGGAGTCGGGAGCGCGACCGTTGGGCACATACACCGAGGTGATGTGGACCCCGGAGCAGGTGGCCGCCACCGCGCGGGCCTCCGGGTTCGGGAACCCGGGCGCGCCGTCGAGCCCGCGCACGACGTCCTCGAGTCCGACGCGCGAGAGGATCGCCACCCCGTTCCAGGCCGCCTCGCCGTAGGTCGCGGCCTGATAGCCACGGTCCGACAGATCGTCGCCCAAGAGCTCGATGAACGCGTCGTCGGCGATCTTCGTCTCCTGAAGGCAAACCACGTCCGGCCGGCGCTGATCGAGCCAGGGCAGCAGCCGGGGAAGGCGCTGCTTGAGCGAGTTGACGTTCCAGGTCGCGATCCGCATCGCAGGGCTACGGTAGCGCCGTCAGAGCCCGGAACTCCGGATCCTCCCGGAGGGCCTTGAAGTCCTCGTCGGCGCGTGCCCAGTCCGCCGCTTCGGGCTTGAGTTCGACCGCACGCCCAAGCGCGGCGAACGCCGCGTCCCGGTTCCCGTCCACCGCCTCCAGACAGGCCACGCTGTAGTGAAGCGACGCGGATTCCGGATGGGCCTCGAGGCCTTCAACCAGGATCTCGCGGGCGCGCTCCGGCTCGGTCCGGATAAGCGGCGCCGCCCGGAACGACCACTCCCACGCGGAGGGCTCGAACGTCGGCGGTCCGCCGAAGCTGAGGACGGTCGTGCCCGGCTCCGAGGCGACCGCGCGCCGATGCGAGGCCGGGTCGGGGACGAAAACGTACGTCCCCGCCGGCGCGTCGTAGGACTCGCCGTCGATCGTGAACCGCGCCCGACCGGCCGCGACGAAGTACAGCTCCTGATGGGCGAGCTTGGGGTCCTCGGTATGCGGCTCGACCACCTCTTGTCCGGGCTCGCCGGCGGTGTACGCGTTGCAGCCGAACGCTCGCACACCCAGCGTCAGCCGGACGGGATGCCAGGTGAGCGTTCCCGGGCCCGGAATCGACTCGAGCTGGTCGAGGTGGATGATCTTCGGTGGCGCAGGCATCGAGTGACCCGAAGACTAATAATCGCGGGCATGACCGAGGAGGACATCCCGCTCTGGGAAGAAGACGTCGACCCCGATCCCGTCCGCCAGTTCAGGCGCTGGTTCGAGCAGGCCACCGAGGCAGCAATCTCGCAACCCGAGGCCATGGCGCTCGCCACCGCCACGCCCGACGGCGCGCCATCGGTGCGAATGGTGCTCCTCAAGCGGGCCGATGAAACCGGATTCGTCTTCTACTCCAACTACGAGAGCCGCAAGGGGCTCGAGCTCGCGGCCAACCCGCGCGCCGCCCTGCTCTTCCACTGGCAACAGCTCGGCCGCCAGGTGCGGATCGAGGGCCCGGTGCAGCGCACCGCGCGCGAGGATTCTCTCGCCTACGCCCGGACTCGCCCGCGCGGGAGCCAGCTGAGCGCGCTCGCCTCGCCGCAGAGCCGACCGATTCCGAGCCGCGAGTGGCTCGAAGAACGAGCCGGCGAGCTCGCCGACGAGTATCCGGCCAGCGGCGAGTTGCCGTTGAGCGAGTCTTGGGGCGGCTACCGCCTGCATCCCGAGCGGTTCGAGTTCTGGCAGCACCGAACCAGCCGGATGCACGATCGGCTGCTCTACTTGCCGGAGGCGGACGGCGGCTGGAAGGTGCAGCGGCTTGCCCCCTGAGACCGGCATGCCCAGGCAACGACTGGGACGGTCGGAGCTCGACGTCTCGCGCCTGTCGCTGGGTTCGTGGCGCACGTTCGAGCGCATCCCGCGCGAGGACGGTCTTGCCGTGATGCTCGCCGCGCGCGAGTACGGCATCAACTTCCTCGACGACGCGCGCTACAACGACGAGACGGGCAGCGCGCCCATCCCGACGGGCTACTCCGAGCTCCTGTTCGGCGAGCTGTTCCGGACCGCCGGCTGGGCGCGCGCCGACACCATCGTCTCCAACAAGCTGTGGTGGGAGTTCTGGCCCGAGCAGAGCGCCGCCGCCGAGCTCGACGGCTCACTGGCCCGGATGGGCTTCGAGTACGTCGACCTGATCTACGCCAACCCACCGCCCGAGGGCCTGCCGGTCGGGGACATGGTGGCCGCGATCGGCGAGCTGATCAGCTCCGGCAAGGCCCGGGCCTGGGGAATCGTCAACTGGCAGGCCGGACCGTTCGGCGAGGCTGTCCGCGCGGCGCAAGAGCTGGGCGTCCCGATGCCGTGCGCCGCCCAGCTCCCGTACAGCCTGGTGAGGCGCGACTGGGTGGAGGGCGCCGACATGACCGATGCGCTCGCCGCCTCGGGCGCCGGCGCGGTCGCATCGTTCGTGCTGGCCGGCGGGGTCTTGACCGGCAAGTACGACGCCGGCGGGACGGGCCGCGCCGCCGGCGAGCTCGACGCGCCACGGCTGGCGGACGCACGCGAGCGCGGGCGCCGGCTGCACGCGCTGGCCCGCGAGCTTGGGGTCAGCTCCGCCGCGCTGGCGATCGCCTTCGCCCTGGCCAACCCGGCGGTGGCGAGCGCGCTGTTCGGCGCCACCGCGCCGGCGCAGATCGCCGAGAACGTGACCGCGCTCGAGGTCGATCCCGCCGTCGTGCAGCGGATCGCCGAGCTCTAGAAGCAGGCCGTGCACGTCGAGCTCGTCGAAGGTCGGGCCGGCACCGATCCCGTCCTGGACGTGGCGATGGCGCACGCACTGCTCGACCTGGTCGCCTCGGGTCAGCGCCCGCCGGTGATCCGCTGCTACCGCCCGCAGGCGACCGTCGCGTTCGGGCGCCGCGACCGCTTCCGGCCCGGGTTTGGGGCTGCCGTTGCCGCCGCGCGCGGGCACGACTTCGCGCCCGTGGTCCGCGGCGCCGGCGGCCGCGCGGCCGCGTATAACGAGGGCTGCCTGATCTTCGACGAGGTCATGCCGGCGGGGCCGTCGATCCCCGGGATCCGCGAGCGCTTCGCGCGGGACGCCCACCGGCAGGCCGACGCGTTGCGGCGCCTGGGGGTCGACGCGCGGGTCGGTGAGGTGTCCGGCGAATACTGCCCCGGCGAGTTCAGCGTCAACGCGCGCGGGCAAGTGAAGCTGATCGGCGCCGCCGAGCGAATCGTGCGGGGATCCTGGCTGCATTCGAGCGTCGTCGTCGTGCAGTCCGCCACCGCGATCCGCGAGGTGCTCGTTCCCGTGTACGCCGCGCTCGGGCTGGAGTGGGACCCGGACACGACCGGGGCGGTGTCCGACGAGGCGCCCGGCGTGGGGATCGACGAGGTCCGTCGGGCCCTGCTCGCCGACTACGCGACGCGTTATGAGCTGGCGCCGGCGTCGCTCGGCCCGCTCGAGCGCGACCGCGCCGGCGAGCTGCTCGAGCGCCACCGTCCGGACGCCTGAGGTTCCGGCGGCCGCCAGTCCGAGCTGACCACGGCCACCGCCCCGAGGCGGCTAGCCGGCACCCCCGCCTCGAGGCGCGGTTGGAAGGGCCCCAATCGCGATTCGCGTGATCTTGCGAAGCCTGGTCGTGAAACGTTGGCTCCGAGGGACGTTTCACGACCAGGCTCCATCTCCGGCGGCCGGAACTTGTGGTATCGGCACAAGGGACCGCGCGCCAGCACGTGCAGCAGCGCGACAGAACCCGTGCAAGAGCCGGGTAAAGGGGCATTCACCGCCGGCGACGGGGCGAGGGCGACGAAACCCGTGCAGGAGCCGGGTGAACGGGCATTCACCCCGGGCGACGGGGCGAGTGCGAAGAAACCCGGGATCGTGGGCGAGTGCGACGAAATTCGAGAACAGAGGAGCCGGGTGACGGGGCATTCACCGCCGGCGACGGGACGAGGGCGACGAAACCCGTGCAGGAGCCGGGTGAACGGGCATTCACCCCGGGCGGCGGGGCGAGTGCGAAGAAACCCCGGATCGGTGCGGGGAGGGGAGAAACCCGCCTGCGCCGCCGGCGTCAGACAGCGGACGAAAACCCGCCCGCGAGATTTGTCCCCATCGGCCCGAGCCTCTACCCTTGTACTTATATGTCCAACAGCCCGCGCTACGGGCCCGGACTGATGGAAGGAGGTGATTGGATTGCCAAAGCAACGCGGCCGGCTGACAGAGCCGATGGTGCGCGAGAACGGAACGCTTCGCCCGGCGAGCTGGGACGAGGCGCTTGACGTCGCGGCGGCCGGGCTCGCCCGGGCCAAGGCCACGGACACGACGCGCTCGTTCGGCATGTTCAGCTGCTCGAAGGCCTCGAACGAGGTCAACTTCCTGGCGCAGAAGTTCGTGCGTTCCGTGATGGGGTCGAACAACATCGACTCGTGCAACCGCACTTGACACGCTCCCAGCGTCGTCGGTCTGGCGACTGTGTTCGGTGCGGGCGGCGGAACGTCGTCCTATAAGGAGGTCGAGGAAACGGATCTGCTGATCCTGTGGGGATCGAACGCGCGCGAAACGCATCCGATCTTCTTCCATCATGTCCTCAAAGCGATCCACCGTGGCGCGAAGCTCTACGGCGTCGATCCGCGCCGCGCGAGCAGCGCGCAGTGGGCCGACACTTGGCTCGGGCTCGACGTCGGCACCGACATCGCGCTGGCCAACACGGTCGCCCGGGAGATCATCCACGCCGGGCTGACCAACGACGTCTTCATCGAAAACGCCACGACCGGCTTCGAGGAATTCAAGGCATCGGTCGAGAAGTGGACGCTCGAGGAGGGCGAGCGGATCACCGGCGTGCCTGCCGAGACGATCCGCGAGCTCGCCCACGCGTACGCGCGCGCCGACCGCGCGATCCTGTGCTGGACGCTCGGTATCACCGAGCACGTCACCGCCGTCGACAACGTTCTGTCGCTGATCAACCTGGCGCTCCTGACCGGCCACGTGGGGCGCTACGGATCGGGGCTCAACCCGCTCCGCGGCCAGAACAACGTCCAGGGCGGCGGCGACATGGGTGCGATCCCGAACAAGCTTCCCGGCTTCCAGGACATCGAGAAGGACGAGGCGGCGCGGGCGAAGTTCGAGGCCGCCTGGGGCACGCCGATCGTCCCCAAGTACGGCTGGCACCTGACGCAGATGTTCGAAGGGATGGAGCGCGGCGATCTCAAGACCCTGTACGTGTTCGGCGAGAACCCGGCTCAGTCCGAGGCCGACTCAAAGAAGACGCTGGAGCTGCTCGAAGGACTCGACTTCCTGATCGTCCAGGACATCCTCATGACCAAGACGGCCGAGCTAGCCGACGTGGTGCTGCCCGCGTCTGCCTCGTGGTGCGAGGTCGACGGCGGGACCGTGACCAACAGCGAGCGCCGCGTGCAGCTGATGCGCAAGGCGCTCGATCCGCCCGGCCAGGCGCGGGATGATCACTGGATCATCGGCGAACTCGCCCGTCGCCTCGGACACGACTGGGGTGAGCCCACGCTCGAGGACGCCTGGAACGAGCTGCGCACCCTCAGCCCGATGCATGCCGGCATGAGCTACGAGCGACTCGAGCAGCACGGCGGCATCCAGTGGCCGTGCCTGAACGAGGACCATCCCGGGTCGCTTTACCTCCACGACCGGTTGTGGGAGGAGCCGGTCAGAGGACCCAAGGCGCCGTTCTCGGTCACGACCTGGGTGCCGCCGATCGACGAGCTGAGCGACGAGTTCCCGATGCGACTCACCACCGGCCGGCGCCTGGACTCCTACAACACCGGAGTGCAGTCGAACCTCTACAAGTCTCCCCTGCGCCGGGGAGAGACGCTCGATCTCCACCCGGAGGACGCGACGAAGCTCGACGTCGAGGCCGGCGAGGTGGTGCGGATCAGCTCGCGGCGCGGCTCGGTCGACGCACCCGTGCGCCTTGACGCCAACCTGCGCCCGGGACTCGCCTTCATGACCTTCCACTTCCCAGACCAGGTCGACGTCAACGTGCTGACGATCGACGCCACGGACCCGAAGGCCGGGACCGCCGAGTTCAAGGCAACGGCCGTCCGCGTGGAGAAGCTGAACGGCGCCGCCAAGGAAACGGCCGCGCTGGCCAGCCACGAGGCCGGCGAGTAGTTAACTGACGTAACGTGGATCTCCGCCTCCTCGACGCCGAACCTACCACCGACGAGCGCGCGGCGATCGACGCGTTCCTCGGTCCCCCGGTGTCGGCCTGGGCCGGCGCCGACCGGGTCGAAAACGGTCATTCGGCCCACGGCGGGCACGCCGCGCGGGCCCAGCGCCACCAGCTCCTCCCCACGCTGCACGCGCTCCACGAGCGTGCCGGCTGGATCAGCCCGGGGGCGCTCAGCTACATCGCCCAACGCCTGACCATTCCCCCGGCGGACGTATTCGGCGTCGCGACCTTCTACGCCCTGTTCTCCGTTGAGCCGCGCGCGCCCCGAGTACTGCACGTGTGCAACGACCTCGTATGCCGGTGCGCCGGCTCGCAGCAGCTGATCGACAACCTGACGGAGCAGATCGGCCCCCAGGGAAGCGACCACGACGGCACCACCTGGCTGGCCAGTCCGTGTCTGGGCCAATGCGACCGGGCGCCGGCCGCATTCCTCGTCGAGTCCGGCGAGAACCCCGCCGAGCGCGAGCTGACCGCGGTCGACTCCGGCGGACTGCTCGAGATCGTGAACGGCGCGACGCCGGCGCCGCCACCCTCGGCGGTGCCGCCGCAATTAGAACGGTCGGCGGCGCCTGACGGCGGCGGCTCAGCGGGTCAGTCCGGGCTGCGCCTGCTCGAGCGAATCGGTTTGGTCGATCCCGGCAGCCTCGACGACTACCGCGCCCACGGCGGCTACGACGCGCTTCGCCGAGCATTCGAGCTTGGCCCCGAGGGCGTCATCCGCGAGGCGCTCGACTCGAAGCTGATGGGCCGCGGCGGGGCCGCGTTCCCGGCCGGCCGCAAGTGGGATGCTGTCGCGCGCCAGCCTCGCCGCCCCCACTATCTGATCTGCAATGCCGACGAATCAGAGCCGGGGACGTTCAAGGACCGGACGATCATCGAGGGCGACCCGTTCTCGCTGATCGAAGCGATGACGATCGTGGCCTTCGCCACCGGTTGCGAGCACGGCTACGTCTACCTGCGGGGCGAATATCCGCTCGGCCAGCGCCGGCTGGAGCACGCGCTCGAACAGGCGCGCGAGAAGTCACTGCTGGGCGAGGACATCCTCGGTCGCGGACAGCTGCGCTTCGACATCGAGGTGCGCAAGGGTGCCGGCGCCTACATCTGCGGCGAGGAGACCGCGATTTTCGGCTCAATTGAGGGCTATCGCGGCGAGCCGCGCAACAAGCCCCCGTTCCCGGTCGAGCGCGGCCTGTTCGGCCAACCCACGGTCGTCAACAACGTCGAGACGCTGGTCAACGTCCTCCCGATCGTGCTGGAAGGAGGCATCGCGTTCGCCCGGATCGGGACCGAGCGCTCTACCGGCCCGAAGCTCTTCTGTGTCTCGGGCGCCGTGCAGCGGCCCGGAACCTATGAGGTTCCATTCGGGGCCACGCTGCGCGACCTGCTCGAGCTGGCCGGTGGCGTGAACCCCGGGCGCACCCTGCGCGCCGTCCTCCTCGGCGGTGCTGCGGGCAGCTTCGTCACCCCGGATTACCTCGACCTGAAGCTCACGCTCGAGGACGCCCGCGAGGCTGGAACAACGCTTGGCTCTGGCGTCGTGCTGGTCCTCGACGACCAGGCCGACGTGCCCGAGCTGCTGATGACGATCGCCGGCTTCATGCGCGACGAGAGTTGCGGCCAGTGCGTTCCCTGCCGGGTCGGCACCGTCCGTCAGGAGGAGGCGCTCGCGCGGCTGATCTCGGGGCGCACGCGCGGAACCGTCCAGGACGAGCTGAACCTGATCGCCGAGATCGGCCGGGCCATGCGCGACGCCTCGATCTGCGGCCTCGGCCAAACCGCGTCGAGCGCCGTCGAATCCGCGATCGCGCGACTAGATGTCTTCACAAGCAACGGCAACGGCAACGTGAATGGAGGAGCGCCCGCGTGAACCCGATCCAGCTGCCCATGGCTCCGCCCGAACCGGTCGTCCGGCAGATCACGCTGACGATCGACGAGCAGCCGGTCGAGGTGCCCGAAGGCTCGACGATTCTCGACGCGTGTCGCCAGCTCGGGATCGACACGCCCACGCTGTGCTACGGCGAGACGCTGATGCCCGCCAATGCGTGCCGGATCTGCGTGGTCGAGCTCGAGGGATCGCGCATGCTCGTGCCCGCGTGCTCGCGCAAGGTCGAGCCCGACATGGTCGTCCGCACCGACTCCGAACGCGTGCGCCACAGCCGCAAGATGGTGATTGAGTTTCTCGCCTCGAGCGTCGACCTGTCGATCACCCAGGTGGCGGGCGATTACCTCAAGCGCTACGACGGCAAGCCCGAGCGCTACGGGCCGCCGTCCCCGCCCGATCCGGATCGTGACCACAAGCACGCGGGCCATCACGAGCGCCCCGACGGTCAGACGGCCGCCACCGTCCGCGCCCCGACCAAGGTCGACAACGACCTGTACATACGCGACTACTCGAAGTGCATCCTGTGTTACAAGTGCGTCGACGCGTGCGGCGAGCAGTATCAGAACACGTTCGCGATCACCGTCGCCGGGCGCGGATTTGACGCTCGCATCTCCACCGAGTACGCCAACCCGCTGCCCGAGTCGGCCTGCGTGTACTGCGGCAACTGCATCGCGGTGTGCCCGACCGGCGCGCTCATGTTCAAGTCCGAGCACGACCTACGCGACGCCGCGACGTGGGACGAGTCACGTCAGACCAAGACCGACACGATCTGCCCGTACTGCGGCGTTGGTTGCAACCTAGTCCTGCACGTGCAGGACAACCAGATCGTCAAGGTGACCTCGCCCGCGGATCACGACATCACGCGCGGCAACCTGTGCATCAAGGGACGCTTCGGCTTCCAGCACGTGAACCCGAAGCCGTAGGACTTCGCTTCACGCGAGCGAAGCGAGTCGCTCGGCCGCCTGCGCAATAACTTCGGGTCGCTTGCAGAACGCGAACCGCGCCATCGTGCGCGCGACGTCCTTATCGTCGTAGAAGACGCCCGTCGGGATCGCGACCACTCCACAGCGCTCCGGCAGTTCCCGGCAGAACTCGACCGCATCCGTCCCGACGTCGGCGTTGACGAAGTACGTGCCCGCCGGCACGTACGGGCGCAGCCCCGCGGCCTCGAGCCCAGCGCAAAGCTGATCGCGCTTGGCCCGCAGATCGTCCGCCGGCCCGGCGATCTCGGCGCGCGGAAGTCGAAGTGCAGCGGCAGCTGCGTGCTGCAACGGGGTGCCGCCGGCGAACGTCAGGTACTGCTTGACCATGCGGGTGGCGGCGACCAGCGGGGCCGGACCCGAGCACCATCCGATCTTCCAACCGGTGACCGAGAACGACTTGCCGACGCTCGAGATCGTCAAGGTTCGCTGCGCCATGCCCGGGAGCGTGGCGATCGGGATGTGCTCGCCGTCGTACACGAGGTGCTCGTAGACCTCGTCGGTCACGCAGACCAGGTCGCGCTCGCGGCACTCGGCGGCGATCAGCTCGAGCTCATCGCGGGTGAGCACGCGTCCGGTCGGGTTGTGCGGCGAGTTGAGCAGCAGCAGCCGGGCACGGGGTCCAATCGCATCTTGCAGCGCCCCGGCCGTCACCTCGAACCCGGGCGGGCGCAGCGTCACCGGACGCCGCGTGGCGCCGGCAAACGAGATGCACGCCGCGTAGGAGTCGTAGTAAGGCTCGAGCACCACCACCTCATCGCCCGGATCGCACAGCCCGAGCAGCGCTGAGGCGATGGCCTCGGTGGCGCCGAACGTGATCAGAACGTCCTCGGGCTCGAGGCCGTACCACTCGCGCTGGTGCTCGAGCACCGCCTCGCGCAGCGCGGGCACTCCGGGAAGCGGCGCGTACTGGTTCTCACCCGAACGCAGCGCACTGACCGCCGCCTCGATCACCGCCACCGGCCCGTCGGTGTCGGGAAACCCCTGCCCCAGGTTGATCGAGCCGGTCCGAACGGCGAGCGCGGTCATCTCGGTGAAGATCGTCGTGCCGAGGCCGGCCAGCCGTTGCGCGGGCGCGGAACTCATGCCGGGTCTGCTGCGCCCCACACCCCGGGCCCGCGGCGATGCTCGTAGATCAGCGACGTCTCGGCGTGCGCCACCGAGGGATGCGTGGCCAGATGGTCGACCACGAACTCACGCAGGTCCTGAGCGTCGGCTGCCGCCACCCACACGAGGTAGTCGGTCACCCCGGTCAGGTGGAACACCATCAGCACGCCGGGCAGGGCTCGGACCGCGTTCGTGAAGTCGTCGATCTGGTCGCGCTCGTGCACCGTGAGGCGCACGGCGATCAGCGCCTGGAGCGGGCGGCCCAACGCCGCGAGGTCGACTTCGGCATGAAATCCGCGAATTACTCCGCGCTCGCGCAACGAGCGCAGCCGGGCCAGTGCGGTCGACGGCGCAATTCCCACCCGCTCGGCCAGCCGCTGGTTGGTGATCCGGGCGTCGTGGGCGAGCAACTCGAGCATCGCGCGGTCGACGTCGTCGACGAGTGGCTGTGGATGATTCGAGGTAAGCCGAGGCATAGGGCGTACGACCGAAGAATATCTTATTGAAAGGTGATTACTCGCAGAATCTTCGGTGACTTGTCAAAACGCCGCAGGATCATCAGACTGATTGCATGTCCATTAGTGCCACCCAGCCGATCCTCAAGGAGTCGATCCTGGACACGATCGGCGACACGCCGCTCGTCCGCCTCTCGCGCCTTGGCGCGGGCGTGAAGCCCCGTCTGGCCGCCAAGCTCGAGGTGTTCAACCCCGGCGGCTCGATCAAGGACCGCGTGGCGGTCGCCCTGATCGAGGCGGCCGAGCGCGAGGGACGCCTGCAGCCGGGCGGCACGATCATCGAGCCCACCTCAGGCAACACCGGCACCGGCCTGGCCATCGCGGCCCGGCTCAAGGGATACCGGGTGATCGCGGTGATGCCCGACAAGATGTCGCGGGAGAAAATCGATCTCCTGCGTGCCTACGGGGCGGACGTCGTGTTAGCGCCCACCGACGTCCCCCCCGAATCGCCCCAGTCCTACTACCGCGTGGCCGACCGGCTGACGGACGAGATCCCGGGAGCATTCCAACCCAACCAGTACTTCAACCAGGCCAATCCACAAGCCCATTACGAGTCGACCGGCCCCGAGATCTGGGAGCAGACCGGGGGACAGATCACCCACCTCATCGCCGGCGTGGGAACCGGCGGCACGGTGACCGGCACCGCGCGCTACCTGCGCGAGCGCAACCCCGACCTGACCGTGATCGGCGCCGACCCGGAGGGCTCGATCTACTCGGGTGGTCCCGAGAACGTCAGGCCGTACCTGGTCGAGGGAGTCGGAGAAGACTTCTGGCCTCAGACGTTCGATGCTTCCGTGATCGACCGGTGGATCACCGTGTCGGATAAGGACGCCTTCTTGACCACGCGCCGGCTCGCGCACCTCGAGGGCATCCTGGCCGGCGGGTCGGGTGGCCTGGCCCTTCACGCCGCGCTGCAAGTTGCGGCCGAGGTCGACGACCCCGAGGCGTTGATGGTCGTGATCCTGCCCGACGGTGGCCGGTCCTACCTGTCCAAGATCTATTCCGACGCCTGGATGCGTCAGTACGGCTTCCTCGATCGCGACACGAAGCTCGTCGTCGGCGACGTGCTCGCGCGCAAGCGCCAAGCGGGCGAGATCCCGCCGCTCGTCACCGTCCAGACCCATTTCCGGGTACGCGATGCGGTGGCGCTCCTGCACGAGCACCGGGTGTCCCAGCTTCCGGTGGTCAGCGCCCACGATCCGGCCACCGTGGTCGGCGCGATCGGTGAGCGCGGACTGCTCAAGCGAGCCGCCGATGACCCAAGCGTGCTCGACACCGAGATCGTCGAGGTGATGGAGCCGCCGTTCCCCGCCGTGTCGATCGACGATCCGGTGCGCGACGCGGTGGAGCTGCTGGTCGGCGATCAGCAGGCGCTGCTCGTCACGCGCGACGGCCGGGCCGAAGGCCTCGTCACGCGGACGGACCTGCTGGAAGCACTCGCGTCGTGAGTCCGCGCTCACGGGAGGAGCGCGGCGACGCGTTCGCCACGCGCGCGGTGCATGCCGGGCTGACGCCCGATCCGTCGTTCGGGTCGGTCATTCCGGCGATCCACCAGACGTCGACTTATGCCCAGCCCCGGCCCGGCGAGTTCGTCGGCGAGTACGACTACGCGCGCACGGCCAACCCGACGCGGGCCGCGCTCGAGCAGGCGCTCGGCGAGCTGGAGGGCGGCTTCGCGGCCGCGTTCTCCTCCGGGCTCGCGGCCGAGCACGCGCTGATCACCGCCTCCTGCCAGGCGGGCGCGCACGTGGTGCTGCCCGGCGACCTGTACGGCGGCACCTACCGACTAGTTGACAAGGTCATGGCAGGTTGGGGGCTCACCTACGACCTGGTCGACCAGACCGACCTCGCCGCGGTCGAGCGCGCTGTCCGCGCGGACACGCGGCTCATCTGGATCGAGAGCCCGACCAATCCCAAGCTCGACGTGATCGACATCGCCGGCGTGATTGCCCGGCGGCGGGGCGCGCTGGTCGCCGTCGACAACACCTTCGCCACGCCCGCTAACCAGCGCCCGCTCGAGCTGGGCGCCGATTTCGTCGTGCACTCGACGACCAAGTACCTGGGCGGGCACTCGGACGTGGTGGGTGGTGCCGTGATCAGCCAGACCGACGAGTGGAACGAGCGCCTGCGGTTCGTCCAGAACTCGGTCGGCGCCGTCCCCGGACCGTTTGACTGCTTCCTCGTGCACCGCGGGCTGCGCACGCTGCACCTGCGCATGGCGGCGCACGCGCGCAGCGCCGCGGCGGTCGTCGAGCTCCTGCGCGCCGCCCCCGGAGTTCAGGACGTACGGTGGCCGGGCTTCAGCGGCATGGTCAGCTTCCGCCACCCGCAGGCGACCGAGCTTGCGACGCGAACGCGTCTGTTCACGCTGGCCGAATCACTCGGCGGCGTCGAATCGCTGATCGAGGTGCCCCAGGCCATGACCCATCAGTCGGTGGAGGACTCGGCTGCGGCCGTGCCGGCGGACCTGGTGAGGCTGAGCTGCGGGATCGAGGAGCCGTCCGATCTCGTCGCCGACCTGCGTCAGGCACTCGACGCCGCGTAGCCCGACGGTCAGCTAGACGGTCGCCGCCTCCGGCGCCTGGCTCGTGTCGCCGATGGCGGCGCCGGCGACCACCGCGCGCGTGAGGACGACGGCGGCGAGGTCGTCGGTGCACGCGTCGGCGTCGGCCTCGATCCGGTCGAGCAGCGCCTGCGCGCTCAGGCCCTGCTCGACGAGCGACTTGAGGTGCGCCCGCCCGAGCTGCTCGCCGTCACGGCGGGCTTCGATCAGGCCGTCGGTGAACAGGCACACGCGCTCGCCCGACGCCAGGAAGCGCGAGAACTCGGGCCAGGTGTCGCCCATCCCCAGGCCGAGCGGTATCGCCGCCGCCTCGTCGCGGTCGGGCTGGCCGGCGACGATCGGCGGCTCGTGTCCGGCCTTCGCCCAGGTGAGCTTTCCGGTCGCGTGCTCGTAGCGGCACACGATGACGGTGGCAAAACCCTCGCCCAGCTCGCCGGTGAGATACCGGTCCGCGCGCGAGAGGACCTCGGGCAACGGATGCCCCTCCCCCATCAGCGTCCGCAGCGTGTAGCGCACCAGCGCGGCATGGATCAGCGATTCGCGCCCGTGCCCCGAGACGTCGCCGATGATGATCCCGGTCGTCTCGGGCGACATCGTGAACACGTCGAAGAAGTCGCCGCCCGCGGCGAGCCCCTGCGCCGGCCGATAGGCCACCGACACGCGGAGGTCGCCGAGACTGGCCGGGACGGCAGGGAGGAGCGCGGACTGGAGCACGCCGACGTCCGAGAGGAGCGCGGCACGCTGGCCGGCGAGTGCCTTGGCACGCCGGCGCTGGAGGTACGCGTTGAGCGCCATCACGGCTGCGATGACCGCGAATGCCAGCAAGGCGATCAGCACGGCTGTCGGCAGAACCTTGACCAGTCGGGCGATCGGTCCGTTGGACTTCGTCGACGTTGCGCCGGAGCCGGCGGGCGAATGCGAGCCGGTGGTGCCACCTGACGCCCGTCCCGGGTCGCCCCCACCAGACGCCGCACCGGCCTCCCCGGTTCCCGTGCCGGAGGGATTCCCTGACGGAGCCCGGCGCGCGGATGCGGTCGACGCGCCACCGGCCGGCCGGCCGCCGCGTCCGGCCGAGCCGGCCTTGCCGCGGCCGGCGCTCGAGGTGGACGAAGCTCCAGACGTGGAGCCGCTCGAGCCGGGGTGTGAGCTCGCGGTGGTGGCCAACCCGGTCGTCGGCGTACCCGACTCGTGGCTCGGCTCCGACGCCACATGCGTCACCGTCGGCGAGATCGGAAGGCTCGGCGTCGACACCGTCGCGGTGGGAACCGACGGCGTGCTGAGCGATGGCGTCGTGATACCCGGGGTGCTGACCTGCGGGGTGGTGATCGGACCGGTGGTGATCGACGGGACCGTGACCGTGGGCACCGTGACCGTGGGCACGCTTACCGTTGGTGTGGTCAGCGTCGGGACCGACACGGTCGGCAAGCCACCCGAGGCTGAGCTGCCCAGCGCGACGGCCGTCGACACGCCACCCGATAGGGCCAGCGTCCCACACGCCGCAATGACGATCAGCCTTGGCCTAGGCAACGCGCCTCCGGTCCGCCTTAAACCCGCAGAAAGACCCCTTGAGATTACACCCAGGGCGACGCCTGCGGCACCGGTCGCGGCTACCGCGCCTTTGTCGCCAGGACGTATGCGACCGCCGTGCGACGGATCGAGTCCCCGGCACGAATCGCCTGGTCGAGCACCGCAAGGAACCGTTCGCGCTCGGCCGGAGTCAGGCCCGCTTCGATGGCCTCCGCGACCGACGGCGCGGTGGGGTTCGGGGCCAACTCGAGCAGCTCCTCCACGTTCGTGGCCGGCATGATCGATCCTGGCTCGATGTCGATGTGGCACTCGACGTGTGCCCGTTCGAAGCCGGCGGTCTGCGCGAGGCGCGCCAGGTCACGGTCGTCGAATTCCATCATCGCGGCGCGGAAGTCCGTGTCCTCGAGCGCCGCGGCAGCGGCTTTGACCTTGGCCGCCAGGTCAACTACCGGGCGCACGTCGTAGCCCCAGAAGCGATCGGCGGGTTCGGGGAACATCAACCTGCCGATCGGCTCCCGGAGCGCGATCCTCCCGCCCGGCCGCAATACCCGGTGCATGGCGGAGAACGCGCCCGGCTTGTCACGCACGAAAATCAACACCGAGCGGGTGGTGATCACGTCCACGGAGGTGTCGGCGATGGCCGCCAGGTCCTCCGCCTTGGCGATCTCAAACCGGGCGCGGTCCAGGTAGCCCAGCGATCGCACCGCCTCGCGGCACTGCTCGAGCAGCGCCTCCGAGATGTCACAGAAGATCACGGTCCCGGCCGGCCCGACCCGCTTGAGTGCCTCGAGACCGATCAGTCCGTCGCCGGTTCCGACGTCGAGCAAGGTGACGCCGTCGAGAGGCTCACTCCGACGCAACAGTTCATCACGCATATCGGCGAGTCGGCTCAGGGTGCTCTGACGGCCAACCGAATCACCGATGCCGCGGCGCTCTCGGTGCCACCGGGACCACCGGTCAGGCTGCGCCTCCATCAGCCGGCGAAGGCGATGATCTGGTCCCGAAACGGCTCTGGAGCTTCGGTACCGATGAAGTGGCCCGAGCCTGGGACGATCGTGAGCTGCGCCCCGCGGAGCGCGTCGACGATCAGCCGTCCCTGCGCCGGACCGCAGATCATGTCTTCCGCCCCGACCAGGACCAGCGTGGGGCACCGGATGTCGGCCAGCAACGGCCTCACGTCGATCCTCTGCCAAAGCCCCGACTCCCACACCTTGACCGCCGCGAGGTCGCTCTGCATGTCCTGCCGCCATTCCTCAATCATCGCCTTGACCTCGGGGCGGTCCGGGTCCGATGTGTAGAGCGGCAACACCTCGGCCATCATCGCGTCCACCTCGCGCGAGTCCTCGGCCGCGAGCGCCCGCTCGGTCCACTCGTCCAAGACCTTCCGAGCCGACGGATACCAGCTCTGACCAGCATGACGGGCCAGGAACGCCTGCCGCTCGGCCTTGGCAGCCTCTCCCTCCAGCTCCTGACCCACCGCACGCGACGAAACACAGACGCACCGCGTGGTCACCTCGGGGAACAAGGCGGCATAGGTCAGCGCCACGATCCCGCCGAACGAGATTCCCATGATCGTCGCGGCCCCCACGTCAAGCGCCTGCCGCACCTCGTCATAGAAGCGGGCGTGGCCGACGTGGTCGTACTGGGACTCGTCGCTCGGTGGGCTCGACCCGCCCGAGCCGGCGGGATCGATCAGATAGACGCTGAACCGATCTGCCAGCAGTTCGGCCTCCGGGCGCAGGAGCGCCGCACTGAAACCCGGGCCGCCCTGGAAGTAGAACATGGGTGGACCGTCACCGATCACCTCGTAGGCCGCGACGCGGCCTGCGCCCAGATCAACCCTCTCACTCAAGGGTGGCATCGCGCCCACCCTACCGAGCCTCAAGCGAACGCGCCGAGGCCGGTGATGTCCCGGCCGACGATGAGCGCCTGCATCGTCTCGGTGCCCTCGTAGGTGTGGATCGCCTCGACGTCCGTCATGTGACGGATCACGTGGTTATCGAGCAGGATCCCGTTGCCGCCCAGCATGTCGCGCGCCTCGGCGCACACCTTGCGGGCGGTGCGCGTGTTGTTCAGCTTCGCCAGGCCCGCGATCGTGTCGCTCAGTTGACGGCGCTCGGCCAGTCGCCCGAGCTGGAGGCAGTAGAGCTGCATCGCGGTGACGTCGGCCAGCATGTTCACCAGCCGTTGCTGGACGATCTGGAAGCTCGCGAGCGCACGTCCGAACTGCTCGCGGCGCTTTGCGTAGGCGAGCGCGGTCTCGTAGGCCGCGACGGCGTGCCCGAGCGCAGCCCAGGCGCAGGTGCTTCGCGTCCCGGCCAGCACGCGCCCGGTGTCCTTGAAGCTGTTCGCCCCGGGCAGGCGGTTGCCGGCCGGAACGAACACATCGTTCAATTCGATCTGGGCCTGCCAGATCGCGCGCAGCGATCCCTTCCCCGCAATCACCTGAGCGTCATAGCCGGGACTGCCCTTCTCGACCAGGAAGCCGTTCACGCACCCGTCCTCGCCTCGCGCCCAGACGACGACAACGTCGGCCAGGCTGCCGTTTCCGATCCAGCGCTTGGCGCCGTTGAGGCGAAAGCCGCCGTCGACGGAGCGCGCGCTCGTGGCCAGCGAGACAGAGTCCGAGCCGTGATCTGGCTCGGTCAGTGCGAACGCTCCGAGTTGCTCGAGCCTCGCCATTCCGGGTAGCCAGCGCTGCTTCTGCTCCTCCGAGCCGAGCACGGCGATCGACTGCATGGCCAGACCCGCCTGCACGCCGAGGAAGGTGCCGAGGCTGCCATCGCCTCGGTTCAGCTCCATGTGGACGAGCCCGGACGCGATCGGGTCAAGGCCGGGGCAGCCGTAGCCACGGATATCCTCGCCGACCACCCCGAGCTCGCCGAGGCGCTGGATCAGTGGCCACGGCATCTCGGCGCGTTCCCAGTAGCCGCCGATGACCGGAAGCACCTCGTCGTCGACGAACACGCGCACGCGGCGCAGGACGTCGAGCTGCTCTTCGGTGAGCTGTTCACGCAGGAAGAAGTAGTCGGTGGCCAGCGAGTGGCCGAGGTCTTCGAACAGGTCAGGGACGGTCAGCATCGGGATCTCCTAAGGCGCCGCCGTCAGGCGCCGCCGTCGATTTTGAATCGTTTTGTAGCTCCGGTTCGGCGAGCGCGTGCGCGATCGCCCGGTAGGTCTTGCGGTTGAAGATCAGGCCGACGTGGCTCCCGCTCACCTCGACGCAATCGGCATACGGGACAAGCGCGGACTGCCAGCGGACGACTCCGTCGCCCTTGGAGTAGATGCTGGTCAGGCGGACACGGTCCTCGGGAAACGGGCCGGCGAAATTACGCGCGAACGCGCAATCGCATATCTCGGTGAGGCAACGTGGCGACCGCGCCCGACCAGTGCGCACCGTCACCCAACGCGCCGCACCGACGGCGCCGTGAATCGCAGAGCTCGTGGCAAGCATCCGGCGTAGGCCGGCGCCGGCGCTGATCGCGTGCGACACCAGGTCGGGTCGGCGCTCTCCGATCGCCCGCGCGTAGTGACCGCCGCGGCTGTGGCCGATCACCGCCGCCCGCCGCCCGTGACGCTCGTACAGCGCCTCGAGGCGGCGCTCCACCCGGTCAACCGCGCGGTCGGAGCAGCCCGTGTTCGTAACAAACCCGCATACGTGCGGCGAGTATCCGATCCGGCGCAGCCACGCGGCGAGGATCAGCAGCGTCTGGTCCCCGGCGCCGAAGCCGGGCAGCAGGATCACGGGGCGCCCGTCACCGCGCGGGACACCGCGGCCACGCCAAACCGGGTCGGCGAGCAGCCGGGCCAGCTCGAGCTGCCAGCGCGTCTCGAGCAGGTAATCGCCGCGCCAGGGCTCCTCGGGAATGACCGGAAGGTCCTCAGTTGGCAAGTACATAGCTCCCCGGCGCCTTCCCGCGGGCCTTGTAGGTCGCGTCGCCGAGCTTCTTGGGCGCGGGCTTCTCCTCACCAGAGCGCTCGGCCAGCCAGGCGTCCCAGTCACCCCACCAGCTGCCCGAGATTTGGATTCCCGCCCGCTCACCGGCGAGGAACTCGTCCGGACTTTCGGGAAGCTCATCGGTCACGCGGAAGCTCGAGCGGCTGTCCGGACTTGGTGGATTGACCAGCGCCTGGATGTGACCGCTCCGAGAAAGGATGAAACGCCGGTTGCCCCCGAACAGCTGGGCGCCGTTGTACGCGCTCTCCCACGGGACGATGTGGTCACTCGCGCCGGCCACAAAGTACGTGTCGAGGTCAACCGCTCCCAGGTCCACCGGAGAGCCGAGGACCTCGAGCGTGCCCGGATGAACGAACGAGTTGTCCAAGGCAATGTGAATGAAGTCGCGGTGAAGACCCGCGGCCAGCCGGACCGTGTCCTGGTTCCAGTACAGGACGTCGAAGGCCGGCGGCGCCTTGCCGAGCAGGTAGTTGTTGACGACGTAGTTCCAGACCAGGTCGTTGGGGCGCAGCCAGGTGAACACGCCGGCGAGGGCCTGGCCGTCGACGTAACCCTTGCGCGCGGACTCGGCGATCGCCGCCGCCGCGACGTCGCGGCTGGTTAGTGCCGACACCGTGCCCTCGCTGTCATTGTCGAGCGCGCACACCATCAGCGTCAGGCTCGCCACGCCGCCGAGCTCGCCGCTGGCCGCGAGGTGACCGAGCAGTCCGGCGGTGATGATCCCTCCCGAGCAGGCCGCGGCCAGGTGGACCGGGCCACCGCGCGTAATCGTCGCGACCGCGTCGCGGGCCTCGGCCACGGCGGCCGCGTAGGTGTCGAGGTCGAAGTCGCCCTGCTCTTGATCGGGGTTGCGCCACGAGATCGCGAACACCTGCTGTCCCTGGGCGACGTAGTACTCGATCATGCTCCTCCCCGGCGACAGGTCGAGCACATAGAACTTGTTGATCGTCGGCGGCACGAACAGAAGCGGTGTTTCCCGCACCTGATCGGTCGTCGGCTTGTACTGGATGAGCTCGAACACCTCGGTTCGGAGCACGACCGATCCAGGGGACGCGGCGAGGTTCCCGCCGACTTCGAACCCGCTCGTGTCGACGGTCGCGGGCAGTCGCGACGGACCGCCGAGGTCATGAACGAGCTGCCGCGTGCCGCGGACGAGGTTGCCACCTCCGGTATTCACGATCTCCTTGAGAACGGTCGGGTTCGACCAGGCGAAGTTGCTCGGGGCCACTGCGTCGAGCACGTTTGCCGCCGCGAGCCGCGCGCGTCGCTCGGCGCGCCAGTCGACGTCCGCGTCGGCGATCAGGCCATCGACCGTCTCGCCCACTGCGAGGTAGGACTGGAGCACGCGGCGCAGCAGCCAGTTCCCCTCCCACGCCGGATCGGCGAAGCGCCGATCGCCCTTTGCCGGCGTCAGCTCCGAGCGCCCCAGCGCGGTGCGGGCGAGTTCGGCAGTGAGTCCTCCAGCACGCGCGACGGCCCGCCCAGGATGTCGCGCCAGACCGGCGCCGACCTTCACTCCCGCTCCCGGAGCCAGAAACCGCGGCGGCCCACCGACCGCCGCCTCGCCGAGCATCACGTCGAGCCCGGATCGGGCCGCCCGGTTCGTGCGCCGCAGACGGGATCGGTTGGTTTCGGTCGTGGCCTTGTTGCTCATCGTCTCCTCCGGTTTGTGCTTGCGCCATAAGACTCCCGCCCCGCAAGCCCGATGGCAACGGCGCAGCACCCGAAGTTCGGAGCATTCGGTTGTGTGCTGCGTACAATCCGCCCCGAGGAGAGGTTTCGTGGCGTGAATCCGGACCCAGCGATCATCGCGCTACGTGAGGCGCTAGAGCAGCGGCTCGAGGATCTCGCCGACGACGCGACGGAGAAGATCGTCACCGAGATCCCGGCCTACGGGTCCTTTGACGAGCAATTACGACGTGACGTCCGCACGCACGTCATGTCCCATCTGCGCGCGAGTCTCGACAGCCTCGGACTCGACCGCGACGTTACTCGCGAGGACCTGCTGTTCGTGCGTCCGCACGCCGCCCGCCGGACCAGGCGCGTGTCGCTCAGCGATTTCGTGCAGGCGTTTTACATCGGCGAACGCGTGCTGTGGGACACGGCACTGTCCCTCGCGGACGACGAGGACTCCCAGCGCGCGGCGCTCGCTTTCGCCTCGCACCTGCCGCGTTACTTCGAGGTCGCCACCACGCACGCGGCCGAGGTGTACCTCGAGGCCCAGGAGCAGCTCGCGGCTACCGGTGAGGCCGTGCGGCGCAACCTGCTCGAGGATCTGCTGGACGGGCGTAGCCCCGAACCGGGGCCGCGTCTCGACGCCGCGCGCGATGCGGGCCTCGAAGATGGCTCGTCGTTTGCCTTGATCTCGGCCACCGCCGTCTCGGAGCGTCAAGACGAGGAGATGTTGCGTGGCGCGGCCTCCGCCCTCGCCCGCGCCGTCGGGGGTCGGACGACCCCGCTGGCGGTCGTCCGCCACGACGAGATCGTCGTCGTGGTCGTCGCGGGCGGTGGGCTAAAGGCGGCGCCGGCTCCGCGCCTACTCGACGTCCAGCGCCGGCTGGCGGACGGCGGCTTGCCGCTCGCGGTGGCCGTCAGCACCTCGGTCTCGAGCCTTGCCCAGGTGGGCGATGCCTACCGGGAGGCGAGGACGCTGCGACTCGCGACAGGCTCGCAGCCCGGCGTTGTCGCGCTGTCCGATTTGACCGCGTTCGAATATCTGACCCTCCGCCCCGACCCCACTGCAAACCGTCTGATCGCGCCGACCATCCACGAGTTCGTCGCCCAGGACGCCGAGGACGGCGCTGCGCTGATCACGACCCTGCGCGAGTACGTCTCGTGTGACCTCAACGTCCGGCGGGCCGCCGACAGCCTCCACATCCACGTGAACACGGCCCATTACCGGCTGGCCAGGATCGCCGAGCGGACGGGTCGCGATCTTCGCAACGTGTCAGATCTGCTCGAGATCCTGATCGCCGCCCGGCTGTCGGACGCCGAGGCGAACGGCCGGCCGGCGCCGCGCTAGCCGGGCCGGAAGCGTCCGATTGGTTGCCGACCACAACCGGGCGCCCGCGAATTCGGCAGCCATGCCCATGTTCCCGCCGAGGCGGTCGCGGGACTCTGTACGCGTCAGCACTCGCCGTCCAGAAAGGGACCGTCAGATGAACGAGAACCTCGCAGACAACCTGACCCGCACCACCCAGGACTGCGCCACCCGGCCGGCGCTGGAGATGGATCACGAAGTAATGACGTACGCCGACCTCGACGAGGCGACCGCTCGGGTCGCCGGCTTCCTCCGCGAGCGCGGGGTCGAGCCCGGCGACCGGATTGGGATCATGCTTCCCAACGTCCCGGAGTTCGCGATCGCCTACTACGGCGTGCTCCGGGCCGGCGGCGTCGTCGTGCCGATGAACGTGCTTCTCAAGCAGCGCGAGGTCGCGTTCTACCTCGGCGATCCCGAGGCCAAGCTTGTCTTCGCTTGGCACCAGTTTGCGCAAGCCGCACAGCAGGGCGCGGCCGAGGCGGGAGCCGAGTGTGTGATCGTCGAGCCGGAGGCGTTCCGGGCGCTGCTCGAGTCGGCTGATCCGGTCCGCGAGGTGGTAAAGCGGACCGCGGACGACACCGCGGTGATCCTCTACACGTCGGGCACGACCGGCAAGCCCAAAGGTGCCGAGCTCACGCATTCGAACCTCGCGATCAACGCGGACGTGATGAAGCAGGTGTTCTCGATCGGCCCAGAGGACGTCATCTTGGGCGCCCTTCCTCTGTTCCACGCGTTCGGGCAGACGTGCGCGCTGAACACCTCGGTGAGCGCCGGCGCGTCACTCGTGCTGATCCCCCGCTTCGACGCGGGGCGTGCCCTCACCGCGATCGCCGAGGACCGGGTGACCGTGTTCGAAGGCGTCCCCACGATGTATTCGGCCCTGTTGCACCACCCCGAGCGCGACCGCTTCGACGTGAGCACCCTGCGGCTGTGCGTGTCGGGCGGAGCCGCCCTCCCCGTCGAGGTACTGCGGTGCTTCGAGGGGGCATTCGGATGCGTGATCCTCGAGGGCTACGGCCTGTCCGAGACCTCGCCCGTGGCCTCGTTCAATCACCCTGGTCGCGAGCGCAAGCCCGGCTCGATCGGCACGCCGATCGAGGGCGTCGAGATGAAGCTGGTCGACCTTCACCGCCGCGACAGCGAGACCGGCGAGCCGGGCGAGATAGCGATCCGCGGGCACAACGTGATGAAGGGCTACTGGAATCGCCCCGAGGCGACCTCGGAGGCGATCGACGCCGACGGCTGGTTCTACTCGGGCGACATCGCACGGGTCGACGAGGAAGGGTTTTTCTTCATCGTTGACCGCAAGAAGGAACTCATCATCCGCGGTGGCTACAACGTGTATCCGCGCGAGATCGAAGAGGTTCTCTACGAGCACCCCGCGGTGCGCGAGGCGGCCGTGATCGGCATCCCCCATCCGTCGCTGGGTGAGGAGGTCGGAGCGGCGGTCGCGCTCAAGCCCGGGCAGGACGTGACCGAGGCGCAGCTGCGCGACTACGTCAAGGCCAACGTCGCCGCCTACAAGTACCCGCGGCAAGTCTGGTTCGTCGACGAGCTGCCGAAGGGGCCGACGGGAAAGATCCTCAAGCGCGAGATCAAGCCGCCGGCCGGCGTAGTCGCTTAGTCGCCCACATCTCTTCGAGCGGCCGCTTCGGGGCGCGCCGCACTCCCTGAGCCACGAGGTCACTCGTGGACAGTCACCCACACCCTCAAGAGGAAGGAGTATCTGTCATGTCAAGTCGCCTCAAGGCCGTTGCGCCACTCGGTCTCAGCATCGGGGTTGTCGCGTTCCTGTGGTCGGAGTTCACCCTGAACTTCAACCTGCACTGGTTCACCGTCGCCGACGGCGTGTTCGGCAAGTTCGGGCTCCCGGAAAAGTTCCAGCTCGTCCTCCCGGCGACGTTCGTCACCTGGGGCCTGTTCTACGTGCTCGGCGGGAACCGGGCCGCGCTGCGTAAGACCCTGATCTCCGCAACTACCGGCTCGATCGGGGCCGTCGTAATCATGACCCTCGGGCCGGCCCTGGCCGGAGTTCCCAACCTGTGGGGGATCGCGCTGGCCATCGGGATCGTCGGAGGAGGCCTCGTGATCGTGTCCGCCTTCTCGGCGGATGGATCGCTGGCGGCCGCCCCGGCGTTCGTGTGCGCGGCATCGGTGCTGTTCTGGTGGTTCGCCACGGGCCTGGACAACTACGTTCCGGGAGCGGCCGGTCCCCACACGGTGGCCGCGCTCGGCCTCGCGCTGACCACGCATCCGCTCGCGGCCGGCACGGGCGCCCTGGGCGGCCTGCTCTCGACCTCGTGGCCGTTCGTTGCATTGAGCGCCTGGGTGTCGCTCCTGTGCGGACCGGCGCTCGGATTTCTCTCGCACGAGCTGGCCTCCGTGCCTGGGCGGTTGAGCGCTTCCCGGTCCGGACCGGTGGGTCCCGAAGTAACCGTCTGAGCCCGACCAGGCTCCTCGGACCAACTGCGGCGCGTCGCGGC
>DATJUA010000052.1:0-42093 GCA_035502815.1 Solirubrobacteraceae bacterium | reverse complement strand
CGCAGCGCGTCGCGGACGAAGCGACGCTCGTCGGTCGTGGCCATCCGGTAGCGGCCGAGGAGCTCCTTCTGACGGGTGAGCTCGAGGCCCGAGATCGTCCACGACACCGCCAGGCGCTCGAACAGCAGCTCGGTGGCGCGCTGCCAGGCGTCCTCGCGCTCGAGACCCCCGGCCAGGATGTCGGCGTACTCGCGCCGCGCACCGGGCTTGAGCGAGCCGCGCAGGGTGAGCACGTTGCCCTCGGGGTCGCGGTAGTCGAAATGGTTCCCACCCACCCTGGCGAGCTTCTCGCGCTGGCGCTTTCGCTGCTTGGCCACGGTCGATCAGGCGGGCGCCGCGGCGGCTTGCTCGAGCTGGGCGGCCACGTCGCCGGTAACCGGGTCGGTGTGCCCGGCCCAGACCGTCGCGGGATCGAGCGCCGCGAGCTTGCGGATCGAGGCACGCGCCTGCTCGGTGTCCTGGTTGAACGCCGGATGGGGGACGTGGGCGGGCTGGTGTCGCCCGGTCTGGGGATCCAGCGTGTAGAGCACGTCGGACACGAGCGCGAGCCGATCGGACTCGCGGAACAGCGCGATCTGGCCTGGCGCGTGGCCGGGGAGGTGGACGACCTTGAAGGCGCCGACCCGGTCGCCGTCATCGAGCGTGCCCGCGATCTGCACGGCGCCTCCGTCCCAGGTCGGGATCAGCCGCCAGAGCAGCGCGCGTCCGTGCGGGTCGAGCTTGGATCGATCCCAGTAGTCGCGGTAGGAGTCGGCCGACTCGGCCGCGTCACGTTCGCCTGGGTGGCAGTTGACCGGCACGTTCAGCCCGGGCGCGGCGCCACGGTGGTCGGCGTCGGCGTGCCCGAGCACGACGCGCCTGATCCCTCCGAGGCGAGCGCCGGCCGCGGCGAGCGACGAGGTCATGTCGGAGATGCCGGCGTCGAACAGGGTGACGCCGCCGTCCTCCTCGATCAGGAACACGTTCATCGTCCTGGGGATGCCGCCGCGGACGAGCCACACGCCCTCGGCGATCGGCTCGGCGTCCGATCCGTGGATCCGGGACAGCGCGCGCGTCTTGACGTTGGCGAGCTTGGTTAGGTTGGCTTCCGCGCGCGACCCGGCGGGCGGGAGCACGCCGAGCTGGCGCGCGACCTCGCTCGTATCGAAGTAGGCGTCGAGGCGCCGGAGCTTGCCGTCTTCGGTGACCTCGAGGATGTCGCACCCCTCGAGGTCGACGCGCGCGCCGTTGGCCACGAAATCCTGGAAGGTGCCCGGCCCCGCGAACGTGCCGGTCATGCGCCATCGGACGGCGACGCGGCTCGCCTCCTCAGAGCCAATCACGTCGCGGACGTCCCAGGCGAGATCGGGAAAGGCGCCGTACAGCTCGCGCAGGAAGTCGCGCGGTCCCTCGGGGGCCAGCATCTGGTTCTGCCCGACCTGCTCGATCCCGCCGGCCGCCCACATCGCGACGACAGCGTCGAGATCGCGCGCGGAGACAGCCTCGAAGTAGCGCCTGGCGACGTCTGCGCTCGACATCCGAGCGGCGGAGTCTAGGGTTCGCGGCCAGATGCCGCGCACACGTACCCGTGAGCTCGGGCGCGGAGAACGGGTGATACCCGGCCTCTGGCGGCTACGGCTGCCGCTGCCGTTTCCGGGCATCCCGCACTGCAACGCGTGGGCGGTGGCGGCGGACGGCGGCCTCGTGCTGTTCGACACCGGGATGCACGAGCCCGGGTCGTTCGTCGAGCTCGAGCGCGCGATGGACCAGGTCGGACTACGGGTCGACGACGTGCGGCTGGTCGTATGCACCCACGCCCACGCCGATCACTGGGGCCAGGCGGCGACGATCTGCGACCGGACGGGGTGCGAGATGTGGATGCACCCCAACCACGAGCACGGATTCGCGACGGCGACCGACCCGGACATGGTGCTCGCGCGGCGACTCGAGGTGGGGCGCCAAAGTGGCGTGCCGGCGTCGGCGCTCGAGCGTTACGCCGAGCATGCGCGGGGCAGCCCGTCCGGGATCGCTCGGGTGATCGAGCCCAACCGCCCGCTCGTGGCCGGCGTGACGGTCGACACCGATCTCGGCCCCTGGACGGCGTTCGAGACGCCGGGGCATGCGCCATCCCACGTCTGCCTGTTCCAGGCCGAGCGTCGGCTGCTGATCTCCGGCGATCACGTCCTGGGACGGATCTCGCTGTACTTCGACTACGGCTGGACCCCGGATCCGATCGGCGAATTCCTGACGTCGCTGGACGTGGTCGACGAGCTCGGCGCCCGGCTCGCGCTGTCGGGCCATGGCAAGCCGTTTCTCGACGTTCACGGCCACATCGAGGGCAACCGCCGCCTGGTGGCCGAGCGTCTGAACGTGGCCCTGGCTGCGGTGGCACAGGGACCGAAGACCGCGCTCGAGATCACCCCGCTCCTCCACGAGGAGCCGCTCACGCAAACCAACGCGGGCTGGTGGCTGCCCGAGACGCTCTGCTACCTGACCCACCTCGAGCGGCTCGGCCGGGTGATGCGCGAGTCGGACGGGGATGTGGAACGGTGGGTAGGAGAATTGTCGAGTCGATGAACAAAACCTTGACACAGTCATGTCAAGGTTGGTACGGTTCCCGGCATGCAAATTGATCAGATGCTGTCTCGGGCCGACCGTCCCGTCTTTTCCTTCGAGTTCTTCCCGCCGAGGACGGATGAGGGCGAGCAGAACCTCCGCGCCGCGCTGACGTCGCTGCGCGAGCTCGAGCCCGATTTCGTGTCGGTGACCTACGGCGCGGCGGGCTCGACGCGCGGGCTCACGCTCGAGCTCACGAAGTGGATCAAGCAAGAGCTCGGGATTGAGGCGATGGCGCACCTCAGCTGCGTGGGCGCGAGCCGCGACGAGCTGTGCGTGATTCTCGACAGCCTGGCCGACGCGGGCATCGAGAATGTACTCGCGTTGCGTGGCGACCCGCCGCGGGGCGAGCCGGAATGGCGGCCGCATCCGGGCGGCCTGAGCTATTCGAGCGATCTCGCGGCGCTGATCGCCGAGCGATACCCGATGACCGTTGGAGCGGCCTGCTTCCCCGAGGTCCACCCCGAGGCGGCCGACCTGGCCAGCGACCTGCGCTTCCTCAAGCACAAGGTCGACAGCGGCGCCTCGTTCCTGATCACCCAGCTGTTCTTCGACAACGAGGTGTACTTCCGGTTCGTCGAGGAGGCGCGCGCGGCGGGGATCGACGTTCCGATCATCCCGGGCATCATGCCGATCACCGACGTGGGACAGATCAAGCGGTTCACCGAGATCTGCGGGGCGTCGATCCCGGAGTCCCTGCTCGAGCAGCTCGAGAAGCGGGCGCCGTTCCCCAACGAAGTGCTCCAGCTCGGCGTCTCCTACGCGACGCTCCAGTGCGCCGAGCTGCTGGCGCGGGGCGCGCCGGGGATCCACTTCTACACGCTGAACCGCTCGCCGGCGACCCGCGCGATCCTGGCCGCGCTGCGCCTGCTGGCGCCCTGGGTCACCCGCGAGGTTGTCCGGACGGGGGAATGATCTCGGTGACGTGGACCACCTGGGGCTGCCCGGCGACCTCGTAGCGGACGTCGATCTCGTCGTTTCGCTTGTAGGTCCCGATCCCCCAGAAGCCGAGGAACCAGGCGCGGGCGCCCAGCCGCTGGTGGATGAGCTCGCGTCCGAACAGCAGATCGCCCTCGGAGACCCGGTAGTCGGAACCGAGCTCCTGGCGCACGCCGTTGACGTACACCTCGAACGGCGATCTCACGCTGGGGGGAAGCTTGACGCGCCAATAGGGCATGGAAGGGTTCAGGGCATAGAAGGGTTCAGGGCATCGAAGCGATCAGAGGTCGGCTGGGATCAGCGACAGAACGGCCATGTCCACCCTCTTTCCCCGCTTGCGCTCGTAGCCACGCAGAACACCCTCGCTGACGAAGCCGGCGGCCCCGGCGGCGGCGATGACCGGGGCGTTGTCGGGCTCGGCGAGCAACTCCAGCCGGTCGAGGCGGCAGGCGCCCAGCAGCCATTCGCCGGCCAGCCTGAGGGCGCCAGTGCCCAGACCGCGACCGCGAGCCTGCGGCGCCACCCAGATCGCGAGCTGCGCGCGCCCGTTGTCCCAGTCGGCATCGATCACGCGGACCTGGCCCCGGCACGTGTCCGAGTCGGCCTCGAGGACGGTCAGCGTGGCCCGCTCGCCGGCGGCGCGGAGGGCGGGCTCGCGCTCGGCCCGGCCGCCCAGCTCGGCTCCGCTCGGTGGGCGCTCCTCACCGTTGAGTAGATGCAGCCGGCGATCGTCCTGGTAGGCGATCAGGATCTCGGGGATGTCGCGCTCGCTGTAGTCGCGCAGGGCGACGCGCCCGTCGGTGAGGGGGTCAGGGAGGCGTGGAAACGAACTCATGTCGGAAGCTGACCGTACTCTGTGCCGCCGTGCAAGAAGAGTGGTCTTACCAGGTTCGCCGCTCGGACCGCGCGCGGCGTGTGCGCGTGACCGTCGACGCCACCCGGGGGGTCGAGGTCGTGCTGCCGCGGCGCGCGGCCGAGCGAGAGGCAGCCGCCGCGATCAGGGAGCTGCAGCCATGGATCGAGCGCCGGATCGCGGAACTTTCCCGGGCGCGGGCCGCGGTCGCGGCGCGCGGGGAGACCGTGCCCTACCTGGGGCGGACGCTGGCGTTGCGTGGCGAGGCCGGACGGGTACGCGTCACTCGCCGCGACGACGTGCTGCTCGTCCCCGACGGCGACGCGCGCGGGCCCGCCCTCGAGCGCTGGTACCGGCGGGCGGCACGGACCGAGATCGAGCCAAGGCTCGACCGGGCGTGCGCGCTGGCCGGCGCCTCCTACTCACGACTGACGATCCGGGCCCAGCGCACGCGCTGGGCGAGCTGCTCCCGGACCGGCGCGATGAGCTTCAACTGGCGGCTGCTGCTGGCGCCCGAGCCCGTGCTCGACTACGTCGTCTGGCACGAGGTCTGCCACCTCGAGGTGATGGACCATTCGCCCCGGTTCTGGCGGCTGCTGGCGGCGCGCAGCCCGGGGTACCGCGAGCAGCTGCGCTGGCTGCGCGCCCATGGCGCGACGCTGGTGCTCTAGGGCGGGCCGGCGCGGGCCCGGCGAGATAAAAAGCCGGGCCGAGAACCTCGCGCGGATTTCACCCGCGCCCCCTTATCACGAGGTAAGGTCTCGGCCCGGCGCTCCCCGTCGCAATGGCCTGCCGGTCTGCGCCTGGCGACGGGGCCACAGCCGCTGGTCCGTTGAGGGCTTGCCTGCGGCTACGTTGTTAGGTACCCTACCAAGCAGCAGGCGAGCCTGTCAAATTTCGACAGGCTCATGACGACACGGGAGGGCGCTACCCTCCGGGAGCCCCGTCAGGAGAGTCCATGAACCGGCCCAGCACCAGACCCTTCGGAGAAGCACTTCGGACGTTGATGGATGCGCGCTCGCTCACCTACCGTGGCCTGGCTGAGGCAACGCGGCAGCTGGACGGCAAGGGGATCACCCACGCCCACATCAACATGCTCGCCAACGGTCACGACAAGCCGTCGATGCGAGCGATGGAGCTGATCGCGGCGGCCTGCGAGATCGACCCGGACTACTTCGCCGAGTACCGCCTCGCCGCGGCGATGCGTGAGCTCGATCCGGCCGAAGTCGGACTCGAGCGGGCGCTCGAGAACCTCAACGCTCGGCTCGGTGCCCGGCGACAATCCGCCGCCAGAGGACGATCATCGCCACCGCCGCAAGCCCAACCTCGTCCCACGGGGTAGACAGCGGGTCGTAGGGCGAGACCGCGATGGCGAACGCGATCCCCCAGACGAGCCAGGCCATCTGAACGCCACGCCGGGTGACCTCCGGGTAGCGCCACAGCATGCGGGCGAGCCGGTCGGTGAAGTATCCGAGCTCGTCGCGGTCACCCAACGCCTTGGCGGCCAGCGACAGGGAGGCGAGCGCGAGCACGAACGCGAGGTAGCCGAACGGTCGCACCGCATAACGCAAGATCGTTAAGGCTCCTCTCATGTCGGGGAACGATAGCTCAGCTCCGTACCACCTCTCGACGCAGCGCAGCGACGACATCCTCGTCCGGACCGACATCGAGCGCCCTGCGGCGGACCTGTCCGACGTAGGCCTCGGTCGAGCCGTCGCCGCGCACGTCGATGCCGGCGTGTACGTCGGCCAGACGCCGCTGCGGCCCGGACAGCTCGACCCGGGCCACGACCTGGTCCTCCGGCGCGTACTTGCGCAGCCGCGTGCGTGCCGGGTGCTCGGTCGTCAGATTCGCCAATTCGCTCATCCGCGAACCGAGCGCGCCGAGCGCACGTTCGAGATCTTCGAAGTGCTGGTGCTCGACGCGCCCGCCGGCGCGGACGGTCAACGTCCAGGTCTCGTGTCTGGGCCTCAGCGCCTATCCATCGGCACGTAGTCGCGGCCGCGCTCGCCGGTGTAGATCTGGCGCGGGCGCGCGATCTTCTGCTCCGAGTCATCGATCATCTCGAGCCACTGCGCGATCCAGCCGCTCGTCCGTCCGATCGCGAACAGCACCGGGAACATCTCCATCGGCATCCCGAGCGCCTCGTAGATCAAGCCCGAATAGAAGTCGACGTTCGGGTATAGCTTGCGGTCGATGAAGTACTCGTCCTCGAGCGCGATCTTCTCGAGCTCGAGCGCGATGTCGAGCAACGGGTTGGTGCCGGTCACCTCGAGCACCTCGTCGACGGCCTTCTTGATGATCTTCGCCCGCGGGTCGTAGTTCTTGTAGACGCGGTGCCCGAAGCCCATCAGGCGCTCCTGGCCGTCCTTCACGCCCTTGATGAAGTCGGGGATGTTTTCCTTGGTCTCGATCCGGCGGAGCATCCGCAGCGCCGCCTCGTTGGCGCCGCCGTGGAGCGGTCCGTACAGCGCGGCCACCCCCGCGGCCACCGCCGAATAGGGATCGACCTGGCTCGAGCCGACGCTGCGTACGGCGCTGGTCGAGCAGTTCTGCTCGTGGTCGGCGTGGAGGATGAACAGGACATCGAGGGCGTGCTCGAGCCGAGGATCCGGCTCGTAGCGGATCTCGGTCATCTTGTAGATCATCGAGAGAAAGTTGCCCGCGTAGGACAGCTCGTTGTCCGGATAGACGTACGGCTTGCCCTGGTTGTGGCGGAACGAGAACGCGGCCAGCGTCGGCATCTTGGCCAGCAGGCGGATCACCTGGATGTAGCGGATGTCGTGGTCGTGGATCTTGCTCGCCTCGGGATAGAAGGTCGACAGGGCGCCGACCGATGCGAGCAGCATCCCCATTGGATGAGCGTCGTAGCGGAAGCCCTGCATGAACTCCTTGACGTTCTCGTGCACGAACGTGTGAATCGTGATGTGGTGGATCCACTCGTCGAGCTGGCTCTGGCTCGGCAGCTCGCCGTGGACCAGCAGGTAGGCGACCTCGAGGTAGCTCGAGCGCTCCGCGAGCTGCTCGATCGGGTACCCGCGGTATTCGAGGATGCCCCGCTCGCCGTCGATGTAGGTGATGGCTGAGCGGCACGACGCCGTTGCCATATAGGCGGGGTCGTAGCTCATCAGCCCGAAATCGTCCTCGTCGGTCTTGATCTTCCGCAGCTCGGTGGCGCGGATGGTCCCGTCCTCGATCGGAATCTCGTACTGCTTGCCGGTCCGGTTGTCGGTAACGGTCAGGGTTTCGTTCGACGTCGCTGCGCCGGCGCCGTCTCGTTGCTCGGTCTGTGTCGTCATGGCGCTCCTTCTCGCGCTGTTGCCGAAGGGTGCTCCAGCCGGGGGGCGTGGCCGGATTCCCACTCTGAATTTAGTACCCGCATCGTTCGGGCGAGACGCTTGGGGCCCGGTTCGGGCAAGACGCCGGGGTCCGGACTACTTGGGAAACGCGCTCGTCAGGACGGCCATCGCCATCGTGAGCAGCATCAGCAAGGCGCTCGTACCAATGACCAGCCGTTGGCCGCGCGCGTTGTACGGGAAGCTCGGACGCGTGAGTCCGATCGCCGCGAGCGACAGCGCCCAAACGACGAATAGCCCGCCGACGATGTAGAGCGGGACCTTCGACGGCTCCCCGGCCGCGATCATCAGGGCGGTCACGGGCGCGAGCCTACTCGATGGCCGTCCGATTCGCGTTGGCGGCGGACGGCGCGGGCATCATCCCTGGATAGCGGCTCTCGGTGGCGGCGCGCTGACCCTGATAGTGGCTGCCGAGCTCCGGGCTGCCGTACGGCCGGGCCGCCGGCCGGTCGAGCGTCATGAACGACAGCTGGGCGATCTGGAGCCCCGGGTACAGCTTGATCGGGATCCGCGTGAGGTTGTTCAGCTCGAGCGTCAAGGTCCCCTTCCAACCGGGGTCGCAGAAGCCCGCGGTGGCGTGGACGATCAGACCGAGGCGACCAATGCTCGACTTGCCTTCGATGCGGGCCACGATGTCGTCGGGGAGCTCGACCCATTCGAGCGTCCGGCCAAGGCAGAACTCTCCCGGGTGGATGACGAACGACTCGTCGGGGGCGATCACCACCTCCTCGGTCAGACCGGAGGGCGGCTCGCGCAGGTCGATCGCCGACGCGAGGTGGTTGTGGAACACCCGGAAAGAGTCGCCGAGGCGCAGGTCGACGCTGGCGGGCTGGACGAGGCCGGGTTCCCACGGGTCGATCCGGATTCGACCCTCCTGGACGAGCTCGATGATCGTCGCGTCGGAGAGGACGGAGGCGGGCGAATTCATCTGCGCTCAAGTCTGGCAGCGGCGGCGGACCGGCTGCCCGTTCGGCGGATCAGCGGGTCGAGCGTTCGGCGGATCAGCGGTCGAGCGTTCGGCGGATCAGCGGTCGAGCGTGCGGGTGCGCGCGCGCGTGACCCGCACGCGCGAGGGCGCGAGCGGTGGCGGATCCCCGTGTGGCCCGCGGCGGGGGCGCCGGGGGAACGGCTGGCGCGGGTGGTTCGGATGGCGCCGGATGCCGCCGTCGTCGTCCTGAGACGACGCCTCGTCGGGCTCCTGCTTGATCGCCCACCAGACGAGGTAGATCAGCCCTGCGAGCGGGATCTTCAGGGCGAGCATCAGCCAGATGAGTCCCCAGGTCACGGGGGCCGATGCTACCCCTATTGGCGCGAGATGTCACGTCCATTGTTCGTGCGGCGACTCGGGATCAGAACGTCGTCGCCGGCGGTCGCCAGGTGGCGTAAAACCCTGCAAAACGTCACAAACCCGGGCGTCCGGGGGGCGCCGTGGCGAGATAAGCATCGACCCAATGCTTATGTCGCCAACCGGGGGGTCAGGCGGGGGGATTTGGCGACTTGTTCAGGACGGCGCCTGAGCTTGGGCTAGGCCAGCTGCTGCTCGAGGCGGCGATCGCGCCCGAGGACGTCGCCCTCGGCTGTCGCCGACGCCGCGGGCGCTCGCCGGGCGAGGGCGGCGCCGATTGCCAGCAGCGTCCACGTGATCGGGTCCTCGAGGAAGTCGGCATACAGGAACGTGTGGAACAGGAGCGCCACGAACGCGCCGGCGATCGCGACGCGGACGGGATCGGCCCGCGCGCGGCGCACGAGCGTGATCAGGGCGGCGATGACGAACGCCACGTATGCGAGCTCGCCGATCAGGCCCTGCTCGGCCGCGATCGTGACCGGGATCGTGTGCGACGCGGACGTCGTCTCACCGAGCGCGTGGTGGTGCTTGGCGAACTCCGTCTCAAACGAGCCCGACCCGTACCCCCATATGGGTCGCGACCTGAACAGGTCGAGCCCCCCCGACACGAGCCCGGGCCGCCCGCTCGACGCCCCGTTCAGACCCTGATTGAGCCCAAACGTGGTGGAGAAGATCACGATCAGGACCGCGGCCACCGCGACGACCCCGGCCGCGATGAACACCGTCCGCTCGACTCTCCACCGCAGGGCCGCGAGCACGCCCAGCCCGACGAGCAGCGCTCCCATGCTGGAACGTGACAGCGTGGTCACGAGTCCGCCCCAGAGGATCGCGAGCACGAGCAGCGTCAGCAGTTGCGTGTGCTGACGGCGGGCGTAGAGCAGCACGCACCCGAGCAGGATCATCACCAGCGCGAGGAACCGCCCGAAGATGTTCGGGTCGAAGAACACCGAGTTGACGGTGAAGTACACGTGGTCGGCGTTGGCCGCGATCAGCTTGGGGTTCAGGAAGATCGTCTTGGTCGCGTACTCGACGAAGCCGACCAGGCAGAACAGGACCGCCAGACCGGCGATCAGCACGAGGCAGTTGCGCGTCAGCTCCCGCGTCCAGTCGACCCGGCGCAGCAGGCAGTAGCCGAGCGCGAACGGAACGTAGAAGAACACCATGTTCTGGAGCGCGGTCTGGAAGGCCGGCGAGTACGCCGCCTGCAGGCCGTACAGGACGACGTAGACGGCGAGCAGCCGCTCGAGCCAGCGGGCGGCCACGGCGGCGGGGGCGCCCGGGGCCGGGCCGGGCGGGTCCGGGCCGGGCGGGGCCGGGCCGGGCGGGTCCGGGCCGGGCGGGTGTGGGGCGGCGGGCTGGACGGCGTCAGGCCCGCGGATCCATCCCGGGCGCAGCGACTGGACGATGAAAGCCACTGCACCGGCGGCGACGACGAAGTACAGCGGGACCAGCAGGTTGGCGGTGGTGCCGCCGGCCTGGATCGGGATCCGGAAGGGCAGCGCGATCAACACCGCGCCGGCCAGCAGGGCCGGCCACCGGCCGGCCACGAGCGCCGCGGCCACGACCGCGACGAGCACGAAGACCGCGCCGACCACGGCGAGGAGAGGGTGGCGGTGGATCACGTTGAGCTGGGGCGAGTGCCAGATCGCGCCCAGAAGCAGCACCGGGCAGAGGATGAGCGCGCCGAGCATCGCGACCGCCTGGACCCGCGTGTCGCGGTGAAGCATGACCACGGCGGCCAGGGCGGCCGCCGCCACGACCCCCAGCTTGGGCAGCGGTCCGGAGAGGGCGCCGTACAGGAGCACAATCGGGATGATCCTCTACCTTTGGCAATCGCATGCGGTCTATGAACGTCGTCTCACCGCGCGGACCCTGGCGCGCCGGCACATCGGCGCGGGCCGCGGTGGCGCTGCTGGGCTGCGCGGCGGCGCTCGCCGGGTGCGGGGCGGTCCGGGTACAGCCGACCACGCCGAGCGGGTCAAAGACGCTCGCCAGCCGGGGACGGGTCGACAGCCCGCTGACCGACATGGACAACCACCTCGGGTGCATCCGTAGCGCTCACCTGCCGGTTCAGGTGGTCAGCCCGATCCAGCTCCAGGTCGGCGCGCTCCCGTCCGGGCCGACGATCGTGTTCACGAACACTCCCGGGGCGGCGCAGTCCGATCAGATCGAGGGGCAGAGCCAGGGAGCCGAGGTGATCGGCACCGCACTGCTGTATCCCCATCAGGGCTCGGACGCGGAGCTGGCCAGCCTCGCGGCGTGTCTGCAGCAGGGCGTGTCGGGATAGCCGGGCGCGGTCCGAGGCTGGTGTGCGGGCGCGGTCCGAGGCAGGCGCGGTCTAGAATGGCGGCGCGTCGCCCGCGCCCGGTGCGCAGGCTCTGTACGTGTTTGCCGCTGCCGTGTCTAACTTGCGAGCGCGGCATCAACCACATCTTCCGGTCCCTTTGTCTGTTCCTACCGCTGAGCTGACTGCACCGGCGCCGTCGACTGATGTCGCGGCGCGGGCTCGCGCGCTGACCGCCGTCTTCGGAGGGTGGCGCTTCTACCTGTGGCTCGGAGGCGTGGCGCTCATCATCGGCGCGCTATCGCTGCTGATCCCCTCCACGCCGAGCTACGACCCATGGGCGTGGCTCGTCTGGGGCCGGGAGATCATCCACCTCAACCTGCACCTACTCGGCGGCCCGAGCTGGAAGCCGCTGCCGATGATCTTCACGACGATCTTCGCGGTGTTCGGGAAGGCGCAGCCGGATCTGTGGCTGGCCGTGGCCCGCGCCGGAGCCGTGATGGCCGTGGTGATGGTGTTCCGGGTTGCCTGGCGGGTCACGCGAGACCTGGGCTGGGCGACGTCTTCTGAGAAGAGCGTCTGGCGGTACGTACCGCTCCTGCTCGCGGGGCTGATCGCGGCCGGCAGCCTGATCAACTCGGGCGGGTTCATCAGCGACAACGCGCTCGGGTACTCCGAGGGCCTGGCCACCGCGCTGATGCTGATCGCGGTCGAGCGATACATGGACGGTGCCCCGCGGCAGGCGCTCGTGGTCAGCTTCTTCTCCGCGCTCGACCGCCCCGAGCTGTGGGTCTTCTGGGGGCCGTACGCCCTGTACGTGTTCTGGCGCGATCCGGGCGCTCGCAAGCTGGTGCTGGCGCTGGCCGGACTGATCTTCGTGCTCTGGTTCCTGTTCCCGCTGTGGGGCGCGGGCAGCCTGCTGGCCGGGATCACCCGGGCCTTGCACCCCCGCTCCAACAGCGCCGCGTTCACGAGCTGCCCGGTCTGCACCGTGTTCAAGCAGGAGGCCTGGCCCGAGGTGCTCAACCGGGTCAAGATCCCGGCGATCCTGGCGCTCATCGCGGCCGCGTTCGGCCTCTGGCGTACGCGCGGCTCCTGGTGGCGGACGTGGCGGGCGAGCCGGGACATAAGCGCGCGCGCGTGGCTTCTCGGGATCGGGCTGTTCGGCTTCGTGTGGTGGTTCGGAATCGCGCTGGAGACCCAGCTCGGCTTTTCCGGCAACGGCCGTTACCTGGTGCTCGGCACCGCACCGGTCGCCATCGCCGGTGGCATCGCGTGGGGCTGGTTCGCCCAGACCGTGCCGCGCCTGATCCGCTGGCTTGCGGCGCGGGCGCCGAGTCTGCGACGGCTCGGCTCCGCCGCCTTTGCGCTTCCCGCCGGCAGCGCCGTCGCGATTGCGCTGTTCCTGGCGATCCCGCCGTGGATCAGCAAGAACGTCATCAGCCTGCCGCGCACCCATCGCGCGCTGCTGTACCAGGCCCATCTCCGTGAGGATCTCGGCACGGTCATCAACCGGCTCGGCGGCCCCGCCGCGATCCGGCGCTGCGGCCCGATCATGGTGGAGGGCTTCCAGGTGCCGATGGTCGCCTACGCGCTCGGCGTGCGCACGCTGCAGGTCGAGGCGCAGCCCACCGGGCTGGTCGGGCCGCCGTGGCCGGCGACGATCCTCCAGGATCGCGATACGTCGAACGCGGCACTGCTGCCCAGCCCGCAGCAGATCATCGCGTGGGAGCACGCCGGCGCCCACTACACGACGTTCTTCCGCCAGCGCACCTTCTACGTGTTCTCGACCTGCGCCAGTAAGGTGAGCGGCTAGATGGCCACGGTCACCGCGCCGCCGGGCGGCATCCCGCGCGTAGCCGACATCAAGGTGCCCAAACGGCTCGAGCGGGTGCCCGTGTGGGCGAGCACGACGATCTTCCTGGTCGTGCTGATGGCGATCTCGGCCTTTATCCGGACGCGCTATCTCGGCGGCTCCGTCGGCCAGTTCTGGGAGGACGAGGCGATCACCACGGGCATCGCCTCGCACTCTCTGAGCGCGATCCCCGGCGTTCTGCGCCATGACGGCTCGCCTCCGCTGTTCTACCTGATGCTGCACTTCTGGATCGGGTGGTTCGGCGCCGGCGAGGCGGCCGCGCACTCGCTGTCGCTCGTCTTCGGCTTGCTGACGATCCCCGCCGGCCTGTGGTCGGGCTGGAGCCTGTTCGATCGCCGCACCGGCATGTACATGGCGGTGCTGTGCGCGTTCAGCACGTTCCTGACCGCGTACGCGCAGGAGGCTCGGATGTACGAGCTGATGGGCCTGCTCGGGATCATCGAGACGACCGCGTTCATCCACGCCTTCGTCAACCGGCGCCGGCGCTACCTGATCCTGTTCGCGGTGTGCGAGGCGCTGATGCTCTACACGCACGCGTGGGGTCTGTTCTTCGCCGCCGGCTCGGTGGTCGCGCTGATTCCGATCTGGCTGGCGAGCGACGATCGGCGGGGCATCGTGCGCGACGCCGTGCTCGCGTACGTGGGCGCGGGCGTCCTGTTCATCCCCTGGGTGCCGAACTTCATCTATCAGGCGACCCACACGGGGGCGCCGTGGGCTCCGACGATTCGCTTCGGCGTTCCCGTGCTCCTGTCGCGGGACCTGTTGGGCTCCGATCGCATCACGGTCACGCTGCTCGTGGCTTGGATCGTCGGTCTGGCACCGCTGTTCACCAAGAAGGGCCGGCGTACGCGCGAGGGGACGATGATGTGGTCGCTGATCTGGCTGATCGCGGGAACGCTGATCATCGCCTGGCTGGCGTCGCAGATCACCCCGGCGTTCGTGGCGCGCTACATGGCGCCGATCCTCGCCGCGATCCTGCTGCTCGCCGCGTGGGGAGCGGCGCGATCGGGCGTCCTCGGGCTGGTCTGCATCGCGCTGGTGATCGTGTTCATCACCCACCCGTCGTCGTACGCACCGCGTTACAAGAGCGACATGAAGGACATCAGCGGCGAGATGACCCCGCTCCTGCATCGGGGCGACCTGGTGGTGAGCGCGCAGCCCGACTCGACGCCGCTGGCCTGGTACTACCTGCCGGCCGGCCTGAACTACGCGAGCACGCTCGGCCCGATCAAGGACCCGAGTTACATGGACTGGGTGTACGCACAGAAGCGACTGGAAGCGGCAAATCCCGCGGCGACCCTCGATCCGCTGGTTGCTAGCCTCAGGCCGGGACAGCAGCTCCTGTACGTCCGGCCCTTGACAGAGGGCGTGACGAACTGGAAGGCGTCCTGGACGTACCTGGTACGCCTGCGCGCGGCGCAGTGGGGACAGATTCTCCAGAACGACGTCAACAGCGGGGTGTTGAAGCCGGTGGCTTACGCACCGCATAACTACCGCGGAGCCAGCATCCTCGCCTACAGCGCCGTCCTGTACCAGAAGGTTTCCTGAGCTCTCCCCACATGACGACCGACCCGACTCCGAATTCCAGCCCGGGCTCCGCTGCGAGCGGGACGGAGATCACGGCCGAGCGCCCGGTGGTCGCCCTCGGGGGCGGGCCGGCCGGGCTCACCGCCGGCTACCTGCTGGCCAAGCAGGGCAAGCCAGTGATCGTGGTCGAGTCGACCGACCAGGTCGGCGGCATTGCGCGCACCGACGTGCGCGAGGGCTATCGCTTCGACCTCGGCGGCCACCGCTTCTTCACCAAGGCCAGGGAGGTCGACGACCTCTGGCACGAGATCCTCGCCGATGAGTTCCTCAGGCGACCGCGCCAGAGCCGGATCTACTGGAACCACAAGTTCCTCGAGTATCCGCTCCAGGGGATGGACGTGATCAAGAAGCTCGGACCGGTCGACCTGACCAAGGCGCTCGCCTCCTACATGTGGGCCGCGGCCAAGCCCAAAGGACGCGAGGACACATTCGAGCAGTGGGTCACCAACCGGTTCGGCCGCTGGCTGTTCAACCAGTTCTTCAAGTCCTACACCGAGAAGGTGTGGGGCGTGTCAACCTCCGAGATTCGGGGCGAGTGGGCCGCGCAGCGGATCAAGGGCCTGTCGTTCTTCGCCGCCGCCAAGAACGCCTTCTTCGGCAACAAGGGCAACCAGATCAAGTCGCTGATCTCGGAGTTCAACTATCCCCGCTTCGGACCCGGGCAGATGTGGGAGAAGATGCGCGACGAGATTCGGGCCAACGGCGGCGAGGTGCGGCTGAACGCCCCCGTGACGCGGATCCGCTTCGACGGCAATCGCGTGGTCGAGGTGGTGGCGGGCGGCGAGACCATCAAGCCGTCGTACGTGATCTCCTCGCTGCCACTGCGGACGACCGTCGGCATCGCCGAGCCCGACGCGCCGGGCGACGTCCGCGACGCCGCGCGCGGGCTGCGCTACCGCGACTTTCTCACCGTGCTGCTCGTGATCGAGAACGAGAACGTGTTCCCCGACAACTGGATCTACATCCACGACCCTTCGGTGAAGGTCGGGCGAATCCAGAACTTCCGTTCCTGGAGCCCGTTCATGGTCCCCAACGACAAGGACGCGTCGATCGGGATGGAGTACTTCTGCTTCGAGGGGGACGAGCTCTGGTCCATGAGCGATGACAACCTCGTGGCAATGGCGACGCGCGAGATTCAACAGCTCGGCCTGGCGCGAGCCGGCAGGGTGAAGATGGGCTTCGTCGTCCGCGTCCACAAGGCATATCCGATGTATGACGCCGAGTACGCCGAGCGGGTGCAAACGATCCGCGGCTGGCTCGATCCGATCCCGAACCTGATCCAGGTGGGACGCAACGGCCTGCACCGTTACAACAACTCGGACCATTCCATGCTCACCGCGATGCGGGCCGTCGACAACATCGTGAAGGGCGCCCACCACGACATCTGGGCCGTGAACGCCGAGAGCGTGTATCACGAGGAGGATGTCGCAGACGAGCAGCCGTACGTCGCCGCGCCAGAGACGCCGGCGATGGAGCAGCCGCTCGCCTAGAGAGCGTCCGGGGCGAGAGTGAGATCTACTCGCGTTGTCCTCGCCGCCGTCGTCTCGATGGCGCTCGTCTGGCCGGCGGTGGCGAGCGCGCAGACGACGGCCAGCAATCCGTTCTCGGAGGGGCTCCCGCAGCCGTCGGTGTCGACGAGCACCACCGCGACGCCGACGGTCTCCACCAGCGCCACCGCGGGCGGCGGCAGCGCGTTCAGCGGCAACTCGGTGCTCATCATCGCGGTCGCCGCGCTCGTCGTGCTTGGCGGTATCGCTCTGTTCATCTGGTTCGATGCCCGCAAGCGCGCCCCGGTTCGTCACCGGGCCGCCGCAGCGGCCGGCGCCGGCGAGGGCGGGCGGGCCGGATCAAAGCAGCGCGCCAAGCCGCGGAAGCTGAGTCCAGCGGAGCGACGGCGACGCAAGCGCGGCCGCGCGCGGTAGCCGGCGGCCTAGTGTCGAACGTCCTGCTTGAGCGCCTGCCTGGCCCGTGTGAGCTGGCGATCGACCGTCCGTACGGTGCACCCTTCGTGCACGGCGATCTCGGCGTAGCTCCACCCGAGCGCGTGTAGCCACAGGAGGCGCTGCTGGCGCTCGGGGAGCCGGCGGATCTCCCGCAGCCGCTCACGACGCTCGACGAGCGTATCCGTGGCCGCCAGGGGTGACGCCGGCGCCGGCACCACCCGCTCGGACGCGGCCTCGAGCGACAACTCCCGGCGATCGCGCCGCAGCAGCTTGAGCGCCTCGTGCACGGCGGTCCGGGCGAGCCAGCTCATGACGGTCTCGCGAGCGACGCGGTGGCGATGGTGCACGAGGCGACCCCAGGCGAACTGGCACGCGTCCTCCACGACGACATCTGGGGCGCGCACGTCGATCCGCACGATCTGCTCGAGCCGCTTGGCCAGCAGTCCATACAGCTCACCGACGTCGACCGGACCGGCGGCTTCGTCCAGGGTCTCTACTAAGGACATAGTGAGTTGAATTGAGACTAAATTGAGTTGATCGAGCCTAGCATATGCAAATTAGTATTGCTAGGTTCCTTCAAGCTTAATTGGCTCAATTCAACTCGGAGGTAATGAGATGGCATTCCTTGCTGGGGCGTTCGCGATTGCCGGCGATGTGACCGCCACCCCGGACCTGTCCGGTCTTCCTGGCAGCAACGTGCTCCAGCAGCTGGTGAACGGAGCCGAAGCGTGGGCGCTCGCGATCGCGCTGCTCGGGGCATTCGTCGGGGCGGCACTGTGGGCGCTCGCGTCGCACGCGCACAACCCGCACTACGCAGCGAGGGGGCGGATGGCTGCCGTGATCTCCGGCGCGTCTGCGCTCGTGATCGGGTCCGGGCCAGGGCTGGTCAACTTCTTCCAGCATCTGGGGACGACCGCCAAATGAGCGCACGCCGCGTTGGCCCTCGAGCGGCGCTCGTAATTGGGGTGGCCGCGGTTGCGTTTGCGCTGGCGTCGGCAGCGGGGCCCGCGTCGGCGGCGGCCGCGAGCCCACCGGGGCTGGGCGTGGGTCTCGGGTTGAACTCCGCCGGCGCCACGGCCGGCACGGCGCTGAGCGCCGGGAAAGACCTGCTGGGCGGCGGCCTTTCCGGCGGGTCGAGCACGCTTTCCGGCGGCCTCACAGGCGGCCTGGCGGGCGGCCTCGCCGGCGGGCTCGCGGGCGGCGTGTCGTCGGCGACCACCTCGCTCGCGCTCACCGCGATCAGCACGATGGTCTCCGGAGCCGCGCAGGGGGTCCTGAACGACACGGCGACCGCGTTGGGCAATACCACCAAACCGCAGCTCCACACCACGTGGTTCTCGTCGGCCTACTGGCGGATGGCGGCGATCGCCGCCGCGCTGACGTTGCCCTTTCTGTTCGCCGCGGCCGTGCAGGCGCTGCTTCGCTCGGACGTCGCCTTGCTGGCCAGAGCGGCGTTCGGGTACCTGCCGCTGGCCATGCTGGCGATCGCGATCGCCGCTCCGCTGACAACGCTGATCCTGACGGCGTGCGACCAGCTCTGTTCGGTCATCTCGTCGGCGGCCGGGAACGAGAGCGCGCGCTTCCTGGCGAAGATCGCCGAGATCGCCGCCGGGACGGCCGCGTTCGGTGGCTCGCCGTTCGTCCCATTCCTGGTCGGCCTGTTCGTGATCGCCGCCGCGTTCGTCCTGTGGATCGAGCTGCTGCTGCGAGAGGCGGCCGTCTACGTGATCGTGCTGATGCTTCCGCTCGCGTTCGCCGCGTTCGTGTGGCCGGCGCGGCGGGTCTGGGCGATCCGCGCGGTGGAGCTGCTCGTGGCGTTGATCCTGTCGAAGTTCGCGATCGTCGCCGTCCTCTCACTCGGGGGTGCCGCGGTCAGCTCGAGCGGCGGCAACATCACGGGGCTGATGGCCGGCGCGGTCCTGGTCATGCTCGCGGCCTTTTCGCCTTGGGCGCTGCTGCGGCTGATCCCGCTGGCGGAGATCGCGTCCGGTGCCGTGGGGCCGCTGCGCGGCGAGCTCGCTGCGGTCCCGGGAGCGGCCAGCCGCTCGCTGGATCGAGCCCGCCGCCTCGAAGAGGACTGGTCGACCCGCGCGGGCGAGATGCGGCGGTTGGCGGACGCGGGATCGGCGGACGCGCAGGGCTCGCTTCCCGGGCCACTGACTCCCGGGCCGCCGAGTCCCGAGCCGCTGAGTCCCGAGCCGCTGGGCCCCGAGGCGGCTGCGGCCGCGGATGAGCCGCGGACCGACGCTCCCGATCGGGCGACCACGACGACCGGCGTCCAGCCGCAGCCGCCCGACGACGAGCTGTCTGGCACGTCGCGGGCTGCGAACGGGCCGGCTCAACCCGTCCTCGGGCTCGACCGCGAGAACATCGGCAAGACCCCCGTCTGGCCCAACGAGGACGCCGGATGACAGACGAGCGCGTCGCATATCGCTTCGGTCCGCTGGAGCGGCGGGGGCTGCTCGGCCAGCTTCGCGCCGGCCAGGCCGGCGTCGTGACGGGCGGTCTGGTGGCCGCGATCGCGATCCTGGATCGCGAACCGACGGCGGCCGGCGCATTCCTCGCGATGCTCGGGTTCGGCTTCGCGCTGGGTCTCGCCTTCGCGCCGGTCGGACGGCGCACGCCCGAGGAGTGGGCGCCGATCGCGCTTTCGTTCGCGCGGCGCTGGGCGAGGCGGCGGCTTCGCTTCCGCTCGCTCGTGCCGGGCGCCGGCGCGCTGGCCGCAGAGCGCTCGCGACCGGTCCGCCGTCTGCTCAGGCCGCCGCGCCCCGATCCTCCAGCCGCGCTGCGGGGCGTGCGGATCCTCGACGTGCCCTACGAGGACCGCACGATCGGCGTGCTGTCCGAGCAGCGGCGCCGGCGCCTCACCGCGGTACTCGCCTGTCGGGTGGTGTCGTTCGCGCTGCTCGATCCCGAGGCGCAGGAGCGCCGGCTGGCGCGCTGGGGCCTGGTCTTATCGGGAGCCGCCGGAAGCCTGATTCGCCGGATCCAGTGGGTCGAGCGGACAGCGCCGGCTCAGGGCGACGAGCTGGCGCGCTGGCTGCACGACGAGCACGATCCCGGCATCCCGCTGCGGGGCACGCCGATGATCGAGTCCTACCTCGAGTTGATCGGCGCGACGACACGGGCCGCCCACGAGCACGAGGTGCTCGTCGCCGTGCAGATCGACGCGCGCCGCGGCGGCGACCGCCGCCGCGACTCGGGCATGAGCGCGCTGCTCGAGGAGACCGAACGCGTCGCGCACGGGATCGAGGCAGCCGAGGTGACGGTGCTGGGCGCGCTCCGAGCGGGCCAGCTCGCGCGGGCGCTGCGGACCGCGTTCGACCCCTACGCGCGGGCCGAGCTGGCCGCGCTCGAGGCGGCCGACCCCGGGCGCACGGGTCTGGCCGAGTGCAACGCCTGGCCGCTCGGCGCCGAGGAGCACTGGGAGCACTACCGGGCCGACGGCGCACTGCACGCGACCTTCTGGGTCGCCCAGTGGCCGCGGGTCGACGTCTCGCCGATGTTCATGGATGCGCTGCTCGGACGCTCGAGCGTCGTACGCACGGTGGCGGTGACGTTCGAACCGATCGCGCCCGAGCGCTCGACGCGCGAGGCCGAGGCCGCCGTCACCCGCGACCGCGCCGACCGCGAGCTTCGCCAGCGCTTCGGGCAGGCGGAGACGGCCCGACAGCGGCAGGCCCAGGAGTCCGCGATGCGCCGCGAGTCAGAGCTCGCCGCGGGTCATGCCGAGGTGCGCCTGGCGGGGTTCGTGACGGTCTCCGGCCGAGACCCCGACGACCTGCGCCGGGCCTGCGCCGAGGTCCATGAGCAGGCGGTCCGGGCTCGCCTCGAGCTGCACCGGATGTACGGGCAGCAGGCCGACGCGTTCGCGTTCACGCTGCCGCTGTGCCGGGGGCTGCGATGACGACGCCGGCGAGCGCGTTCCTCACCTATCTCTGGCATTACATGGTGGCGCGCCTGCTCTATGACGAGCTGGTCCGTGGCCACGTGCTCCCGGTGCTGGTCATCGTGGCCATCGCAGTGGTGGGAGTCGTCTTGCGGGGCCGGAGGCGGATATGAGCGGCGCGGTGGCGGAGCGTCCCGGACATCGCTGCACCACGCGTCATGCCCAGGCCATCTACCCGTTCGTGGCCGGCGGCGGGCTGGGCGGGCGCGGCGTGTTCGTCGGACGCGACTCGAGCGGTGGCGCCTTCTGTTACGACCCCTGGCTGCTGTACGGCCAGGGCACGCTCGACGACCCGAACGCGATCGTCCTCGGCAAGCTCGGCCAGGGCAAGAGCGCGCTGGTCAAGACGCTGCTGTGGCGGATGATGCTGTTCGGGCGGCGCGCGTTCGTGCTCGACGTCAAGCGCGAGTACGGACCGCTGTGCCAGGCGGTCGGCGTCAAGCCGGTTTCGCTGCAGCCGGGCGGCGGCGTCCGGCTCAACCCGCTCGCCTCGCGCCCCGAGGAGCACGCCCAGCTCGAGTTACTCCGGGCGGTAACGGTGACCGCGCTCGGCGGGGCGCTGACCCAGATCGAGGCGGCCGGCTTACGCGAGGCGCTCCACGCCGTGCGGACCGCGCGCGAGGCCGAGCCGACGCTGCCCGACATCGCGGCCGCCCTGTTCGGCCCGACCGCGGAGATGGCGGAGCGCCTGCGGACGACGCCGGAGAAGCTCGCGCTCGACGTCCGGCGAGCGGCACTGGCCATCCAGGACCTGTGCGAGGGACCGCTCCGGGGCATGTTCGACGGCCCGACCACACCCGGGCTCAACCTCGACGCGCGGCTGCTCGTGCTCGACCTGCACGCGGTCAAGGATTCGCCGGCGGTCGGGATCCTGATGGCGTGTGCCTCCGCCTGGATGAGCGCCCTGCTCGCGCGGATGGCGGAGCGTCCCGGCCGGGAGCGCCTGATCAGCGTCGCCGACGAGTCGTGGAAGATCGTGCAGCACACCGGACTCGGCGAGTGGTTCCAGTCGAACTTCAAGCTCGCCCGGCAGTTCGGGGTCATGAACCTCGTCGTGCTGCACAAGCTGGCCGATCTGCGCGCCGCGGGCGACGCCGGATCCCGGGCGGCGCGGATCGCCGAGGGCCTTGTCGCTGACGCGTCGACGCGCATCATCTACCACCAGGACGAGAGCCAGGTCCCGCTCACGCGGACGCTACTCGGGCTGTCCGAGAACGAGGCCCGCGTGATCTCGATGCTGTCGGCGGGTCAGGCCCTGTGGCGCGTGGGCAGCCGGTCGTTCGTCGTCCAGCACTATCGATCACGGCTCGAGACGCGACTGACAAATACGGATACGGGCATGCGCGTCAGCGACGAGAGGCTGTCCCGCGGATGAGCGGCGACCGGCAGGGGGCGCTGTCGGACGCAGCGGTGCTGGCGATCATCGGTTGCCTGCTCGGGGTCGCGGGGGCGCTCTGGCTGTGGGGAGGGCTAGCCGGCGCCCTGTTCGGGACGGGCTGGCCAAGCGTCGGCGTCGGCCAGCTGCTCGGCGTGTTGATCCGGCTTCCGGCGCGTCTCTCGGATCCCGCGCGGGCGTGGCCGACGGTGGCTCGGGCCCGGCTGCCTGGCGCCGAGGGCTTCTACAGTGCGCTGGGCCTGCTGGCCGGGGGCGGCGGCGCCGTGGCGCTCATCGCCGGACGGGCCGGCGCCGGACGGGCCGGCGCCGGGCTGCGCGCCGGCGCGGGCGCCAGCTGGGCACGCTCCGGCGAACTGCGTCGGCTGAGACGGGCCGGGCGCTCGCGTCGGCTCCGGGGCCGTGGCGAGCGTGGCGGTCGGCTGGTGCTCGGCCGGCGGGGCGGCAGGCTCCTCTACGCCGAGCACCGCCACGCGCTCGTCGCCTTCGGTCCACCCCAATCGGGCAAGTCGGCCGGGATCGCGATCCCTGCGCTGCTCGAATGGAACGGGCCGGCGGTCGCCAGCTCGATCAAGACCGATCTGCTATCCGCGACCCAGGCGCGCCGCGAGGCGCTCGGGGAGGTGCTCGTGTTCGACCCGTTCGGGCTGGCGCAGACCGCGTCGCACACGTGGTCGCCGCTTCACGCCGCGACCACCTGGGACGGCGCGCTCGAGGTCGCCTGGCGGCTGGCCAGCGCCGGCGAGCTCGACCGCCGGGGCGTCGAGGGCGGCGACTTCTGGGCCGTCGCCGCCGAGCAGCGACTCGCGCCGCTCCTGTATGCCGCGGCGGCCGGTGGGGTGGGCATGGACACCGTGGTGCGCTGGGTCCACGGCCAGGGGGCGCGCGAGCTCGACGAGACGCTGGCCCGGATCACCGGCGAGGCGCAAGACGACGCGCGGCTGGCCGGCGCGCACGCCGCCTACGACGCGGTCCGTTCCTTCGAGGCGCAGGCCGACCGGACACGGACCTCGATCGAGGCGACCGCCCAGACGCTCCTGCGCGCCTACCGCTTCCAGCGCGTCGTGCAGTCGGCGAGCTCGAGCCAGATCACCGCGGACCGGCTGCTCGACGGCACGGCGACCCTGTATCTGATCGGCGACGCCAAGGCATCGAAGCTGCTCCGCCCGCTGTTCCTGGCCCTGCTCGGAGAGATCGTCGACCGTGCCTACGAGCGCGCCACACTCGCGGGCGGCGCGCTGCCGAGACCACTGTTGCTGTGCCTCGACGAGGCGGGCAACGTCGCGCCCCTCCCCCACCTGGCGGAGATCGCGTCCACCGCGCCCAGCCACAACATCCAGCTCGTGACGATCTTCCACGATCTGGCCCAGGCCCGCTCGCGCTACGGCCAGCAGGCCGAGACCGTCGTCAACAGTCATCGCGCGAGGATGCTCCTGCCGGGCGTGGCGGACCTCGACACGCTGCGTTACTTCGCCGGGCTGATCGGGGAGGAGGAGACACGCGATCGGACGCACACGACCGGGGCGGGAGGTACCACCCGCTCGACCTCCCGCCGGCGCCGACCGCTGATCGCGGCCGAGGCGCTGCGCCAGCTGCCCGACGGTCACGCCCTGCTCCTGTACGGCCGGATCGCGCCGACACGGCTGCGCCTGCGGCGCTGGTTCGAGGATCGGCGGTTGCGAAAGCTGGCCCGTGGAGGCTCGTCTTGAGCCGCCCCGAGCCCGGAGACTGGGACGCGGACGGTCACGAGCCCGAAAACGACTGGGATGAGCCGGTCTCCGCGCGCTGGCCGCTCAGCCCCGAGGGGCTCTACCCGCGCGAGCGCTGGATGTGGTTCGAGCAGCTATGGGCGGACGTGTGCGTGTTGCGGGCGCGCTATCGCCTGCCGCTGCGCAGCGGTTGGTGGGAGGACCAGGTCCAGCTCGAGGCGCTGGCGGCACTGGCGGCGTGGGTCGAGCGCTACGACTCCGGCGAGTGGGACGACCCGCCCGGCAAGCTCGCGCTCCTGTACGACCTCGAGCGCGTCGCCGCGCTGCTCAGGGACGGCGGCGAGCCGTTCCATCCCGACCGCGACCGGCTGGCGTTCGCGCGCTACCTGATCGAGCTCGGGTGTCAGCCGCCCCCGGACAGGTAGGCGCGGATGCGCTCGCCGAGCTTGACCGGCGCGGGCTTGACCGTGACGTTGCCGAGGATCACGCTCGCGTTGACCTCGATCACAGGTGCGCCTGGAAGCGCCGCCTCGCCCACCTCCGAGTTCTTGGCGCCGAGGATCGCACGGCCGAACAGTCGCACCTCGACGCCGTCGGGGACGACGATCGTCACCGCGCCAAGAGTCGTGCTCGCGTCGATCCGGGTGACGTGCGAAGTGAGCACCGCGTCCTGCATCTCGATATGACAGTCGCCCAGCACCGAGCGCAGCTCGAGATGAGAGGGCACGGTCCAACGCCCCCGGCGCGTCTCGTTGCTGAGGATCGCGACCAGCTTCTCGGGCGCCCCGACAGACACATCGGGCGTTCTCCGGAGGTCGGCCGTCAGCTCGGACAGCTCGACCACCAGCCGCGCCCCGAGCACACGGTCGGCTCGGGACGAGTACTCCTCCAGGGTCAACCGGCCGTCACTCGCCGCGGCCGAGAGCAGCTCGAGCGCCTGCTCGCGGTCGTGGTCTGAGGCCCGAATCGCGGGCGCGGGCGTTCCCGCCGGGGGCTCGCCCTGCTGATCTGGATCCACGCGGGCGATGTTAGGGATCGCCGGCGCGTGGTAGGCGGGATGATCTCTGCCACAGCCGCGACCAAGGAGCCGCCTCGATGCCACTCTCGACCCAGCGTAAGCATCCGTCCCGTCACCCCATGCCTGAGGCCGCGGCCCGCCGCGAGGAAGCGGCCGAGCTGCCGATTCATCGACTCGGCGAAAGCGGCATGAGCGGCGACATGGCCTACGAGCTGATCACCAGCGAGCTCCTGCTCGACGGGCAGGCCCGCCTGAACCTGGCCACCTTCGTGACCACCTATATGCCGTCGCTGGCCGCCCGCCTGATGGCCGACACGGCGGACAAGAACATAATCGACAAGGACGAGTACCCGCAGACGGCCGAGATCGAGTCGCGCTGCGTGAACATCCTGGCCGAGATGTGGAACTCGCCCGAGCACGAGCAGGCGACGGGGTGCTCGACCACCGGGTCGAGCGAGGCGTGCATGCTGGGCGGGATGGCGCTCAAGTGGCGCTGGCGCGAGCGGATGCGAGCGGCCGGGAAGCCGACCGACCGCCCCAATCTGGTCGCCGGGATAAACGTGCAGGTGTGCTGGGAGAAGTTCTGCCGCTATTGGGATGTCGAGCCACGCCTGGTCCCGATGGACGGCGACCGGTTCCATCTGAGCCCCGAGGAGGCCGTGGCCCGGTGCGACGAGAACACGATCGGGGTGGTGGCGATCCTCGGCTCGACGTTCGACGGCAGCTACGAGCCGGTCAAGGAGATCGCTGCCGCGCTGGACGAGCTCGAGGAGAAGCAGGGATGGAACGTGCCGATCCACGTGGACGGCGCGTCGGGCGGGTTCGTGGCGCCGGTTCTGCAGCCCGACCTCGAGTGGGACTTCCGGATTCCGCGCGTCCAGTCGATCAACGCCTCGGGACACAAGTACGGGCTCGTGTATCCGGGAGTCGGGTGGGCGATCTGGCGCAACGAGGAGGCCTTGCCGCGCGACCTGGTGTTCGACGTCAACTACCTGGGCGGCAACATGCCGACGTTTGCGCTCAACTTCTCGCGTCCGGGGAGCGAGGTGATCGCCCAGTACTACATGTTCACCACGCTGGGTAGCGACGGCTATCGCCGCGTCATGCAAGGGGCCCAGGACGTGGCGACCTACCTATCCAGTGAGATCGCCAAGATGGGCCACTTTCGCCTGTTCTCGGAGGGGAGGGATCTGCCGGTGTTCGCCTTCGGGCTCGCGCCTGAGGTCAAGAACTACACGGTGTTCGACGTCTCCGACCGGTTGCGCACGCGCGGCTGGCTCGTGCCCGCCTATACCTTCCCGGCCAACCGGCAGGATCTGAGCGTGCTGCGGATCGTCGTGCGCGCCGGGATGACGCGCGACATGGCCGATCACCTGCTCGAGTTCCTGGGCAGCGTCAGCGAGTTCATGGAGTCGCTCGACGCTCCGCTCCCCGCCCCGTCCATCGAACGCCGCACCGCCTTCTCGCACAACTAGACGACGTCGGCCAGACGGCGCGCCGCGGCGGCGATCTGCCGGGGCGTGCTCGCCTCGAGCACGGCCTGGAGGTCGAGCATGCGGACGCCGAACGAGTCGAGCTCGCGCGTCCCGACGATCGCGTGACAGGGCACGCCGGCCTGGCGTGCCCGGGTCGCGATCTCGGAGACGAGCTTGCCGGCCAGGCTCTGCTGATCGAGCTTTCCCTCGCCGGTGACGACGGCGCGCGCGGCCCGCATGCGGCGGTCGAAGTCGACCGCGTCGAGCACGAACTGGGCCCCGGGAACGAGCTGGGCGCCGAACTCGGCCCACAGCCCGCCCGAGAGCCCGCCCGCCGCGCCGGTCATGGGCACCCCGCGGGGGTCGCGTTTCAGCCGCCGGGCCTGGTCGTTCAGCCGCCGGGTCAGGCGAGCGACCGTGGCACCGTCCGCCCCCTTCTGGGGGCCGAACACGCGCGCGGCCTGCTCGAACGGCGTGCGGACGTCGGTCAGCACGATGATTCGGGCGCCGCCCAGGCCGCCCCCTTCGTTGATCGCGTGGATCGCACCCGTACCGCCGTCGGTCGTCGCGCTCCCGCCGACGCCCAGGTAGACGTCCCGGGCCCCGGCCTCGATCGCGGCCAGAATCAGCTCTCCGGTGCCGAATGTGCTGGCCTTTATCGGGTTGCGCTCGTCCGGTTTTACGAGACCGAGGCCGCTCGCGGCCGCCATCTCGACGATCGCGACGCCGTCGCCGATCCCGAACTGCGCTTCGACCGCCCGGCCGAGCGGATCCGACACGATCGCCACGCGCAGCTCACCGTCGATCGCGGGCAGGAGCGCCTGGAGCGTCCCCTCGCCACCGTCGGCCACCGGGCACAGATCGACCGGGCGGCCGCGGGCCTCGAGGCCGCGGCCGATCGCCTGCGCCACCTCGAGCGCCGAGAAGGTCCCCTTGAACGAGTCGGGGGCGACGAGGATCGTGGTCGGGATATGAAGACGGTCGGCGGCGCCTGACGGCGGCGCCTTGGCGGGGATCATCGCGGCAGTATCTTCGCCTCGCCGCCGGGGGGGTGGCGAGTTGTCCGTGCGATTGGGGGCCACTGCGCGGCGAAGCGAGGCCCCTAAGCCACGTCCCGAGCCGCGGCTCGGCCCGCTGCGCGACCCGAGAACAGGCACCCGCCCAGGAACGTTCCCTCGAGCGAGCGGTAGCCGTGGACGCCGCCGCCCCCGAACCCGGACACCTCGCCGGCCGCGTACAGCCCGGGCAGCGGCTCGCCGTCGACCTTCAGCACCCGGGCGGAGAGGTCGGTCTCGATCCCGCCGAGCGTCTTGCGGGTGAGGATCCAAAGCCGGACGGCGATCAGCGGCCCGGCGCCCGGGTCGAGCAGGCGATGGGGCTTAGCGACGCGACTCAGGCGGTCCGGGATGTAGCGGCGCGCGCCGCGCAGCGCGGTGATCTGGAGGTCCTTGGTGTAGGGGTTCTCGATCTCGCGATCGCGCGCCTTGACCTCGCGCTCGAGCTGAGCCGCGTCGAGCAGGTCCTCGCCGGTCAGGGCGTTCATACGTCGGACCAGCGTGCCCAGGTCGTGCTCGACGATGAAGTCCGCGCCGTGTCGCTTGAACGCCTCGACCGGCGGTGGCGCGCCCTTGCTCAGTCGGCTCGAGATGACCTGACGCGCATTGCGCCCGGTCAGATCGGGGTTCTGCTCGGAGCCGGACAGAGCGAACTCGCGCTCGATGATCTTCTGGGTGAGGACGAACCAGCTGTAGTCGGACCCCGTCGTCATCAGGTGCTCGAGCGTGCCGAGCGTGTCGAAGCCCGGGAACAGTGGCACGGGGAGGCGCCGGCCGCGCCCATCGAGCCACAGCGGTGACGGGCCGGGGAGGATGCGGATCCCGTGGCGGCTCCAGATCGGGCTCCAGTTCTCGATCCCCTCCGTGTAGTGCCACATGCGATCGGGATTGATCACGTTGGCGCCGGCGTCCTTGGAGATCTGGATCATCCGCCCGTCGACGTGATCAGGGACGCCGCTCAGCATCCGCTGCGGCGGAGTCCCGAGCGTCTTTGGCCAGTTGGCCCGCACGAGGTCGTGGTTGGCGCCGATCCCGCCCGAGGTGACGATGACGGCGGGCGCATTTAGGTCGAACTCGCCGACCGGAGTGCGCGAGCTAGGCTGCCCGCGCGACACGCCGCTCGGCTCGAGCACCGTGCCGGCGACGCCGTCCAGTCCGCCTCCGTTGGTCGTCAGCCGGTCGACGCGGTGGCGGAACTTCAGCGTCACGTTGCCGCGCGCGACGCCGTCGCGCACGCGGCGCGCGAACGGCTCGATGATTCCCGGGCCGGTGCCCCAGGTGATGTGGAAGCGGGGCACCGAGTTGCCGTGCTCGGTGGCCAGGTAGCCACCGCGCTCGGCCCACCCCGGGGTGGGAAAGAAGCGGACGCCCTGGTCGTAGAGCCACTGGCGCTTCTCGCCGGAGGCGAACTCGACGTACGCCTCGGCCCACTTGCGCGGCCACTTGTCCTCGGGGCGGTCGAACCCCGCGCTGCCCAGCCAGTCCTGGAGCGCCAGCTCGGGCGAGTCCTTGACGCCGACACGCCGCTGCTCCGGGCTGTTCACGAAGAACAGGCCGCCGAAGGACCAGAACGCCTGGCCGCCCATCGACGCCTCGGGTTCCTGGTCCAGCAGGATCACCCGACGGCCGGCGTCGGCGAGCTCGGCGGTGGCGACGAGGCCGGCCAGGCCGGCCCCGACGACGATGACCTCCGCGTCGTCCGTCATTGGGACATCTGCTCCAGCTTGCAGTCGAGCGGCGGCTTGTCCTCGCGCCAGCGCAGGATCTTCGTGCCGTGACGGATACGCCCGCCGCTCGCGTGGTCGAACGTGACCTCGACGACCAGCTCGGGGCGAACGGAGACCCACTCGAGCTCCCTTTCGCTCTGCCATCGGCTCGGGTCCCCGTGGCCGCGGTCACCGGTCTCGTATGGCTTGAGCTTGGCCACCAGCGAGCGCTTCTCGGCCGCCTTGAGCCCGCTCGAATGCCCGACGATGTGCAGCTTGCCGGCGTCGTCGTACAGGCCGAGGATCAGCGAGCCGACCGTGTCGGGCTCCTTGCCCGGCCGCCATCCGGCCACGACCGCGTCGATCGTGCGCACCCGCTTGATCTTCATCATCCCGGTGCGCTCGCCGGGGCGGTAGGCGGCGTTCACGTCTTTGGCCACGACCCCCTCGCCGCTACGCAGCCACGGCTCGGCTTCGGTCGGGTCGGTGGTCAGGGGGGTGCAATCGATCCCGGTCGAGCACAGGTCTTCCAGCTGCGCCCGCCGCTGCGCGAACGGCTTCTCGAGCCAGGACTCGTCGTCGACGGCGAGCAGGTCGAAGGCGACGTAGTGGGCGGGCGTCTGCTCGGAGAGCATGGTGATCCGTGACAGGGCTGGATGGATCCGGTTCTGGAGCGCGTCGAAGTCCTCGCCGCCCTCGGGGTCGTCGATGACGATCTCGCCGTCGACCACGTAGCGGCCGGCCGGGAAACGCAGCTCGGGGAAGTAGCGCCCGAGTGGCTTTCCGCTCCGCGACTGGATCATCTCCGGGTCGCCGTCGACGAACACGATGGCTCGGAAGCCGTCGTACTTTGGCTCGTAGGACCACTGCTCGCCGACGGGCAGTGTGGCGCGGGAGCGGGCGAGCTGGGGCTCGATCGGGGGCTTCAAGGGCAGGTTTGGCAAGCCCGCGATGCTATGCGATGGGCGGCCGGTACGATCCGGTACATGGCCTCAACCCGTGGAAGCGTCGCCGAGCAGGAGTACCTCGAGATGCTGTTCTGGCTGTTCGAGGCCGGGTTGCCGATGACCGGCGCGAACCTGGCCCGCGCGATGCAGCTGTCGGCCCCGACGGTTCACGAGATGATCGGCCGGCTGGAACGCGACGGGTACGTCGCGCGTAACGCCGAGCGGATGATCGAGTTCACGCCGTCCGGGCGCGAGCACGCGGAGAGCATCGTCAGCCGCCACCGGATGATCGAGCGCTTCCTGACCGACACCGTGGGCGTACCCTGGGACGACGTACACGAGGAGGCCGAGAAGCTCGAGCACGCGATGACGCCACGCTTCGAGGCCTACGTGCGCGCCACGGTCGGCGACGCCAAGACCTGCCCCCACGGCCACCCGATCCGTGTCCACGAGCGGCTCGACGGAGTGCCGCTGGCTGACTGCTCGGTCGGTGCCAAGGTGACGATCCTGCGGCTCGAGAACGAGGCCGAGGACCTCCTGCACTACCTGAAGGAGTCGGGGATCGAGCCGGGGCTCTCCGGTGAGGTAGCCGAAAACGACGGCGAGACGGTGTCGGTGCGCTCGGATGGGGCGACCGCCACGATCACCATGAGCGTGGCCGAGACCGTCTCGGTCGTGGCCGACCCCTCGCCACCGCCGCGGATCGCGCTACCCGAGCAGTTGGTGCTTGGGCGGGAGCGGTACGGGCGCTGATTGCGGGAGGGCGTGGCGAATTTTGGTTGCTACCGCGACCAAAATTCATCAACCCCCCGGCGCTGGCAGCGCTCGCTGACTGGCCAGGCAGCGGCGCATCTGAGCGAAGATCGCCGGGTGGTTGAGCAGGTCGAAGTGGTTGGCCTGGCCGAGGTGGTAGTAGTGCTCGACCGGGAAGCGCAGGCGCTTGGCGCTGGACTCCTGCGCCCATGCGCTCGGTTGGAGCACGAGCAGATCGCCGATGATCCGGCCGGCCGGCGCGTCGGGCTCTCGGGTGAGCGTGGCGCAGATGAAGTAGTGGCGGGCGGTGGCGAGGAAGGGGATCTCACGCGAGGTGTCGCGAAGGTACGCGTCACAGTCCTGATCCATCCAGCACTCGTCCACGAGGTAGCCGTAGCGGAGGTCCTTGATCCCCGAACTGCGGAGGTTGAGGGCCGTGGCCAGCGGGCGGGTCTCCGGGAGGCGGCGAAGCGCGGCGCTCGCGGCGTTGGCTGCCTGCTCGAGCGGCGCGCCGCGATGCGGCGTTCCCAGCGTGAACACGTGGTGGACCTTGGCCACGCACGCGCTGCCCACTCCGTAATGGCACGCGGACCGCGCGACCAGGCCGCCCATCGAGTGCCCTACCAGGACCACCTCGTGCACATCGGTCGGCCAGTTCGCCACGAGTTGCTCCAGGATGTCTGCCAGATCGCGGCCGTTCTCGGAGATGTGGCGGCCGGTGTTGTAGCGCAGGTAGGCCGGGGTGTAGCCGAGCTCGATCTCCATCCGGTGGCCGTACGGGACGTGGCGCGCCCCGGGGCGGGCGGGAATCCCCTTCCAGGCCTCGTCGGTCTCGCACAGTCCGTGGACGAAGACGGCCAGCTTCGGCTTGGCGTTCGGATAGGCCCTTGTGAGCTCGAGCCGATTGAGCTCGACGTCCTGCCCCTTGCGGCGGATCGTCATGTTCAGGGCGAGCGCGTTGCGCCGGCGCACCAGCGTGTCGCCGAACGCGCCGTTGAGCGCGCCGACCACGGCCCGGCCCGCCGGGGAACGGTGGATCGAGGGGGCGTCGGTCGGTTGGGCCAGGCTCGCGGCGTGCACACCGGCGCGGACGATTGTGCGAGTCAGCTCGCCGGCGGCGCCGTACGCCCTGTGAGCGATCAGGTCGTGGGCAAGTTTGACCGGCAGGGCTGCCGGTCCGACCCGGCGCCACACGCGGCCGGCGATGCCGGTGTGCAGCTCGCGGATCTGCTTGGTCGCGCCGGCGGCCGCCTCGCCGGCCAGGTCTCCGAGAGCCTCTATCTCGTCAGGCCGCATCCGCGTCGGCCACGGGTGACAGCTCGTGGTAGGCCTCGGCGAGGCGCTTGACGCCCTCCCCGATCTCCGCCGGGGTCACCCCGGAGTAGGCCAGGCGCAGGCTCGACTTGCCTCCGTCGAGCACGAAGTCGGTGCCCTTGACGAACTGGACGCCGCGCTCGGCGGCCGCCTCGAACAGCGCGCCGACGTCCGTGCCGCGGGGCAGGTCGACCCAGAGGAAATAACCCCCGAGCGGCCTGACGAACCGCGCGTCGGGGATCTCCCTTTGCAGCGCATCGCACAGCGTGTTGGCCCGCTCATGGAGCGCTGCGCGCACGTTCTCGATCGACCGATCGATCGCGCCGGACAGGCAGAAGTGGTGGACGATGCCCTGGGCGACCATGTTGGGCGAGATGTAGGTCTGGGTCGCGATCTTCACGATCCGGGCGATGACCTCGGCCGGCCCGACCAGATAGCCGACGCGGATGCCCGGGCACACGGTCTTGGAGAACGACGAGGCGTACACCACCCGGTCGTCCTGATCCATCGAGAGCATCGTCGGCAGCGGCGACCCCTCGAAACGCAGGGCCACGTACGGGTCGTCCTCGAACAGCGTGAACTCGTGCTCGCGCGCCAGCTCGAGCAGCCGGCTCCGCTTCTCCGCCGACAGCGTGTAACCGGCCGGGTTCTGGAAGTTGGGGATGATGTGGGCGAGCTTCGGCTTCACGCCCGAGGCGAGCAGCCGCTCGACGGCGGACACGTCAATGCCGTCGGGCTCGAGCTCGACCATACGCACGTCGGCCCCCCGATTGCGCAGCGAGAGCAGGGTCCGGTCGTAGGTCGGGCGTTCGACGATGACGGTGTCCCCGGCCTGCACGAGCGCGTCGAACAGGAAAGCGTCCGCCTGCATCGAGCCGTTGGTGACGACGACCTGCTCGGGGACAACCTGGTGGCGCTCGGCAATCCACGCGCGCAGCGGCGGGTAGCCGATGGCCGTCCCGTACGCGGTCATCCCGCCCGGATCGGCCGTGAAGGCCGCGTCGGCGGCCGCCCGCAGCCCCTCCACGTCGACGATGTCGAGCGACGGCGCACCGCGGGCGAACGAGATCGACGGGGGCATGGGAACAAGAGTACGGACTTCGGTGGCGTGACGCCCGCGGCGGTCAGGGTTGTTCGAGACGGACCTCGATGATCGCCCGGTCCGCCCCCTCGTACCCGCGCACGGCCACGTCCCGGACGCCGGGCAGCCGCGACACGGCCTGCTCGAACCCGCGCAGAGCATCGAGACTCGGGAATGGGCCGGCGGCCACGGTCACGTCCGGCACGTCGTGCTCGGCGGTCGTCGGGGGGCGTGCGGCGCGGCGCGGGCGGGGCGGGGCCGGCTCCGGCTCCGGCTCGGGCTCGGGCTCGGGCTCCGGCTGGCGCTGCGGCGGCTCCGCCGGGAGCTGTACGAGGAACTGTTCGTAGCCGTCGAGCAGCTCGCGCATCGAGGCGACGAGGCGGACGGCGAGCTGACTCATCGCTCGGAGTTGGGGGTCGGGTGGCGGTGGCGCCGGCGCGGATGTCGGCGCTTCTGTCGGCGCTCCCCCCGATGATGCACCGGAATCGGGGGCGGCTTTGCGAGGTCGCGGAGGGGCGGGTTCTGGCGGCGTGGGATCCGATCGCGCGCGATCCGGTGGCGCGGAATCCGGTGGCGCGGAATCCGGTGGCGCGGGCTCAAGCGCTGGCGCCGGCTCGCGGTTGGGGGCGAGCTCGAGCTGGATGTCGCGCAGCAGCCGGTCCATCTCCGCGAGATGCTCGAGGGTGCTCACGCCTTCGCCCGTGGTCACGACCAGCGCCGGAGCGTAACGGCCGGCGCGGTCGGGGTGCCGGCGCTGGATTTTCCGGATAACGGCACACTCGCGGGTGCGCTCGCCGCGAAAGTGCCGTTCACCGTGTCATAGCCGGGTGAATCGGCTCATTCACCGGAGTCGGGCTCGCGAGTGTGACGTTGTCCGGGTTGGGCCGGAGCCGGTGGTTAGCCAGGTTGGACGAGCGGTGCTCAGGCCGCCGCGGACAGGCGCGAGGCGGCGAGCTCGGCGACCTTAGTTGGGGTCCGTCCGACCTGGACGCCCTTGCTCTCGAGCGCCTCGGCCTTGGCCTTGGCGGTCCCACGCGAGCCGGACACGATGGCGCCGGCGTGCCCCATCGTCTTGCCGGGCGGGGCGGTGAAGCCGGCGATGTAGCCGATCACCGGCTTGGTCACGTGTTCCTCGATGAAGTCGGCGGCGCGCTCCTCGGCGTCGCCGCCGATCTCGCCGCACATGACGATCAGCTCGGTCTCGGAATCCTCTTGGAACATCCCGAGCACGTCGATGAAGTCGGTGCCCGGGACGGGATCGCCCCCGATGCCGACGATCGAGGAGTTGCCGAACCCACTTTGGGCCAGCACGTTGCCGATCTGGTAAGTCAGCGTCCCCGAGCGAGAAACAACCCCGACGTTCCCCGCGCGAAAGAACGAGGCCGGAATGATGCCGACGCTGGCCTTGCCCGGCGAGAGGATGCCTGGGCAGTTGGGCCCGATCAGCCGGGAGCGGCCGTTCTTCTTGAGCACGTTGTAGACGCGCAACTCGTCTTGGGCCGGAATACCCTCGGTGATGCAGATGATCAGCTCGATGCCGGCGTCTTCGGCCTCGAGGATCGAGTCGGCGGCGAACCGCGGCGGGACGAAGATCATCGCGGTATTTGCGCCCTCGGAAGACACCGCCTCGCGGAAGGTGTTGAAAACGGGGATGCCCTCGACGTCCTGGCCGCCCTTGCCAGGCGTGACGCCGGCGACGACCTGGGTGCCGTACTCGCGGTTGCGGAGCGAATGGAAGGTGCCCTCGCGCCCGGTGATGCCGGAGGTGCACAGGCGGGTGTTCTCGTCGACGAGGATGCTCATGAGCTCGACCCCGCGCCGGCGCCCGCGGCCGCACCCGCACCCGCAGCCGCAGCCGCGGCGAGTTCGACGACCTTGGCGGCCGCGCCGTCCATGGTCGATTCGGTGTACACGTTGGGCAGCTGGGCTTCGGCCAGCAGCGCGCGGCCCTCCTCGCCGTTGGTCCCGTCCAGCCGAACGACGAATGGCACGGCCGGGTTTATCTGGGCAAACGCCTCGATCAGCCCGCGCGCGACCTCGTCACAGCGGGTGATGCCGCCGAAGATGTTGAAGAGAACCGCCTTGACCTTGGGGTCGGAGAGGATGACCTCGACCGCGCTGGTGATCGCGTCGGCGCGAGAGCCGCCGCCGGCGTCGAGGAAGTTGGCGGGCGTGCCCCCAGCCTCGGCGACGACGTCGAGCGTCGACATCGACAGGCCGGCGCCGTTGGCCAGGATGCCCACGTCGCCGTCGAGCTTGACGTAGGTCAGGCCCCGCTCCTTGGCCATCCGCTCCTGGGGATCCTCGCCCGACAGGTCGCGCAGATCGGCGTTGTCGCCATGGCGGAAGAGCGCGTTGTCGTCCAAGGTGACCTTGGCGTCAAGAGCGCGGACCTCGCGGTCGGGCGTGATGATGAGCGGGTTGACCTCGACCAGCGTCGCCTCCTCCGACACGAACACGTCGTAGAGCTTCGAGAGCATCGCGCCGACGGGCCGCACCACGTCGTCGTCGACGCCGGCCTCGTAGGCAAGCCGGCGGCCATGGAAGTCCTGGAAGCCGAGCAGCGGGTCGACGTGGAGGGTGGCGATGGCGTCCGGGTCCTCGTCGGCCACCTGCTCGATGTCCATCCCGCCCTTGGTGGATAGCATCACGAGGGGCGCCTTGGCCGACCGATCGAACACGACCGAGGCGTAGTACTCTGAGGCGATCTGCGAGGCGCCCTCGATCCACAGCTCGTGGACGGTGAGGCCGCGGATGTCCATCCCTAGAATCGTGCGGGCGTGCTGCTCGGCCTCGGCGCGGTCGTTCGCGATCTTGATGCCGCCCAACTTGCCGCGGCCGCCGATCTGGACCTGCGCCTTGATCGCGCACGGATAACCGACCGCTTCGGCGGCGGCCACCGCATCCTCAACGGTGCGAGCCGGCTGTCCGGCCGGCACGGGAACGCCGTGGCGGGCGAACAGCTGCTTGCCCTGATATTCGAGCAGATCCATCCGCGGCTGGACTGTAGTAGGTGGGCGCGAAGGGTGCCGCGAGGCCGCCGAAACGCCCTCGAAACGCCTGGAAAAGCATTCGGCTCCGTCCCCATGGCATCATGGCCGCCCCATGGCGATCCCAAAGGACATCACATTTGTGACCTTCGACGTGTACGGGACCCTGATCGACTGGGAGACCGGCGCGTACGACGCGTTCCGCAAGGAGGCTGAGCGCGACGGCTTCACGATCGAGCGTGACGAGCTGATCCCGCTCTTCTACGAGGTGCAAAAACAGATCCAAGCGGGCTCCTACGAGCTATACGCCGAGGTGCTGCGGCGGACCGCCGTGCAGATCGCCAAGACGCTCGGCTGGCCGCTCGAGCCTTCCCGGGCCGGCTTCCTCCCCGACTCGGTACAGCGGTGGCCGGCGTTCAAAGAAACCAATCCCGTTCTCCAGAAAATCAAGAAGAAGCACAAGGTCGGGCTCATCTCGAACATCGACGACAAGCTGCTCGGCCAGACCCGCCGACACATCCCGCTCGACTTCGATCTCGTCGTCACCGCCCAGCAGGTGCGCTCCTACAAGCCCGACCCGGCCCATTTCCAGGAGTGCGAGCGGCGGATCGGCGGCAAGAAGGGCTGGATCCACGTCGCCGCCAGCTACTACTACGACGTCGAGCCCTGCCTGAAGCGCAAGATCCCGGTGATCTGGGTCAATCGGGACAAGGAGACGCTCGAGTCCAACCAGAAGAAGCCGGACGCGGAGGTGGGCAGCCTGCGCGAGGCGGCGAAGCTGATAGGCGTCTCGTAGGGCCTCCTCGCCGCTGGCCGTGCGTGCGCTCAGCGTCCACCCCGACCTGATCGTCTTCATCAGCCGGTACTGGCAGACCAGTTGCACGGCGGTCCGCGCCGGCGACGAGGGCTTCGTGATCGACTCGCCGATCTACCCCGACGAGCTCGAGGCGCTGTCCAGCGTCACCGACCAGGCGGGCTTCCCGGTGTCGGGGCTGCTTGCCACGCACGCCGACTGGGATCACCTGCTGGGGCGGCTGGCCTTCCCGGACGCCTCGCTGGGCTGCGGCGAGAGCACGGCGGTGCGGCTCGCCGCCGAGCCCGGCGCCGCACAACGCGAGCTGAGAAGGTTCGACGAGGAACAGTACGTGGACGATCGCCGGCCGCTGTCCCTGGGCGGGATCCAGGCGCTCCCCGTCCCAGGCCGTTTATCCCTGGGATCCGGCGCGAACGAGCTCGAGCTGTACCCGGCCGACGGACATACCGCCGACGGCACCGCGTACTTCATCCCGTGGCTCGGGACGCTCGTGTGCGGCGACTACCTTTCGCCGGTCGAGATCCCGTGGATATCGCCGGGCGGGTCGATCGACGCGTACGAGGCGACGCTCGAGCGGCTGCGACCACTCGTAGAACGGGCGGCGACGATCGTCCCCGGGCACGGGCGGCCGCAGGAGCGGGATGAGGCCGTGAAGCGCCTCGACGAGGACCTCGCGTACCTGCACGCGCTCCGCTCGGAAGGCGCCGATGCGCCGCTGCCCGACGGCCGCCGCACCGATACCCAGCGCCGCATTCACGCCGAGAACGTGAAACAGCTGCATTAGCCGGGCGAGCCAACGGCCCGCCCTCTACCCTACGCCCGCATGGGCTATTCGACCCTCGCCACCGTTGCCATCGTCGTGGGCTGTCTCGCCGTGGCCGTGGCCGTCGCCGCCGGCGTGCTGCTGATCGCCGGGCGCAGGCGAGTGGCCGAACGGGCGTTGCCGGCATTCCTGACCGTGCTGGCGGCGGGAATCCTGCTCTCGTTCGCGGCTGTGGCGGAGAGCGCCAGCAACCTCCAGCACCAGGCCGAGCAGACGCTTGGGTTCGCCTCCGCAGCCGAGCGTGTCGAGCTGGCCCGTACCGGCCATTTCACGCGCTCGCCGTTCGAACTCGAGCGGCTCAACCGGGGGCTCGCGACCGAGATCAAGGTGGACGGCGCGACGGTGTACGTGTTCCGTGGGCGCGATCGCGGCAGCGTCATCCTGCGGACCTCGCTTGGCCCGGGCACCCGGGCGCAGGCGACCCTCTATCCGCCCACGCCGTGACCGCCGCCGGCACCGGCACCGAGAGCGCTCGCGGCCGGTCGCACCCTTCGCCAAGCACCAGCGGCGCGGCACCGCCCGCCGGCCGTTTCCCGCATCCGCTCGGCTGGTCGCGCTGGGCGGCCGTGCCGTTCGCACTCGTCTACCTGATCCTGCTCGCGCACCATCTCGAGAGCATCGCGAGGTCGGCCAACCTGGACGCCGACATCGCCTCCGGCCCGGTGATCTCGGAGCTGTTCGGCGCCGCGCCGGCCCACGCCAACGTCGTACTCGGCGAGTTCGCCTGGTACGCCACGCTGCTGTTCGACCTGGCCACCAAATGGCTCCCCGCCCACCGGCAGGTGTGGGAGTACGCCCCGTATGCCATGGCGCTGGCGGCCGCTGGGCTCGCCGCATGGGGGGTTTCGCAGGTGGCCGACCGGTGGGCGGCGGCCCTCACGGCGGTGCTCCTGATCTGCGCCTCGCCGGCGACGCTGCACCTGGAGCTGTCCACCACTCAGCACGCCCCCGTATGGTTCTGCCTCGCGCTGGTCGGCGCCTTCGTCGTGCTGCTCGAGCGCCGCGGCAGCGCATTGTCGTGGCCGGTGCTCATCGCGCTGATCCTGGCGGTCGGGACCGTCACCGGCGTCAACGCGGCCTCCGATCCGCTCGTGAGCGTCGCGGTCCTGGCGCCGTTCGTGCTCGCGTTGGTCGTAGCGCGCGTGCTCGAGCCGGGGCAACTGACCACCCGCGCGTTTTGGAGCGGGCTCGCCACTCTTGCCGTGACGGGACTGACCTGGGGGATTACCGCCGTCGTCATGTCGGCGCTGGCGGTGACGCGGGAGCCCGGGCTGCACACCACGAGGGTCACCGTCGGGCACAAGACCGCGGCCAACTTCAAGCTCTGGTGGAAGTCGATCGCCGTGCTCGGCAACGGGGACTATTTCGGGCGTCCTCTATCGCCCGGATCGGCGCTGGCGTTCGTGTGTGCCGTGCTGAGCATCGCCGCGGTCGTATCGCTTCCCTGGCTGTGCTGGCGCCAGCTCCGCCGTCGCGGACGTGCCGCGCGTTCGCCCGTCGCTGGGGAGGACCCGGCCGGTTCGACCAGGGTCGCGTTCTACGTCTTCTGGTGCGCGTCGGCCGTGCTGCTCACGCTCGCGTTCCTGTTCAGTTCGGCGCCGGCCGACATCGGCGCCGACCGCTACCTGGTCGGCCTGCTGTATCCAGCCGCCGCGGCGATTCCGGCCGCCGTCGCGGGAGCCCGGCCGCGCCTCGCCGCGCCCGTCTTGGCCGGCGTTTGCATCTTCGCGCTCGGCGGAGTGGTGTCGATGGCGCAGGGCGGCACGAGCCTCCCGATGCGCTCGAACCCACCGGTCACGACGGGGGTGGCCAATCGGATCGCCGCGATCGCCGCCCGCGAGCACCTGACCGTCGGCTACGCGGGCTATTGGGCGGCCGCTCCAGTCACGTGGGCGACGGGATTCCGCGTGCAGGTCTACCCCGTGGCCGTGTGCGATCAGCAAAAGCACCTATGCCGTTTCGACCTGCACTTCATCAGCAGCTGGTACTCGCCGCGGGCGGGCACCGGCAGCTTCCTGCTCGTCGACCCGAACACCGCCGACGTCTGGACCCGGACGCCGGACCTGGGACGCCCGCGCGCGGTCTACCGAATCGGCCGGGTCACGATGTACGTCTACTCCTACGATCTGGCCTCCCGGATCAGGACCGTGGCGTGACCTGCACGCCGGCACCCGCAACCGCGGCTCCTTTTCTGGATAATCACGCCGGGGGAGCTTCGCGAGCCTTCGACGGCGGCGCCTGATGGCGGCGTCCTAGCGACGACGAGCAATGTCTGACACCCCAACCACACCGCCCCCGAATTCCGCGCTGGGGATCGCCGGCACCACGTTCGGATTGCGGGCGCCGCGCGCGGGCTCCTTCTCGCCGGACCGGCAGCGCACCGTGCTGGCGGTCGCGGCGGCGATGCTCGGCTTCGTCATCGCCTGGTACCTGATCCACCACGGCTGGTACGCCCTGGACCGCCAGTGGGACACCCGCGAGTACGCCAAGTACGCGAACTACATCGTGGGCCGCGGGCTGTTCCCGTACCGCGACTTCTCGGTCGAGTATCCGCCGCTGTCGCTACCGATATTCATCCTTCCGCGGCTACTTGCCGGCGACTCGTTCTCGGGGTACATGACGGTGTTCGAGCTGATGATGGCCGTATGCGGCGTGATTGCCGCCGGCCTTTCCGCGCTCGTGCTCTCGGCCCAGCGAGTGAGCAACCGGCAACTCGCCTGCGGCGTCGCGCTGATCGCCCTTTCGCCCGTCCTGCTCGGCGCCGTGGTCCTCTCGCGCTACGACCTGTTTCCGACGATGCTCACGATCGCCGCCCTCGCGGCGCTCTACTTCGACCGCAAGTGGAGCGCGTTCGTGCTGCTCGGCCTGGGCACGGCGGCCAAGGCCTACCCGATCGTGATCCTTCCCCTCGCGCTGATGTACGTGTGGCGACGCGAGGGCCGGCGCACCGCGTTATGGGGCCTCGCCGTGTTCGCCGCGGTCGTGCTGGTCTGCTTCCTGCCCTTTGCCATCATCGCCCCGAAGGGGTTGTGGTGGGCGATTCACGGCCAGGAGAACCGTCCGCTCCAGCTCGAGAGCGTCGGCGCGGCCCTGTTCCTGGCCGCGCATCAGCTGATCGGCCTGCACCTGTCCTATTACTTCACGCACAGCTCCGACAATCTCGACGGTCACGTTCCGATGGCGTTCGCCGGCGTGATGAGCATCCTCCAGCTCCTCTCGCTGGTCGTGGTGTGGCTGCTCTATGCGCGTGGTCCGGCCACCCGGACGCGGCTGCTCGCGTCATCCGCCGCGGCGGTCTGTGCGTTCATCGTGTTCGACCGGGTGCTCTCGCCCCAATACCTGATCTGGCTCGCGCCGATGGTCGCGGTGATCCGGGGCAGACGCGGCCTCGCCGCGGTGGCGCTGCTCGCGTGTGCGATGTCGATGACCCAGATCTATTACCCGCTGCACTTCGACCCGTTGAAGACGTTTGAGCCGCTCGAGTCGTGGGCGGTGGTGGGTCGTGATCTGGTGCTCTGCACGCTGTTCGTGACGCTGGCCTGGCCCGAGGAGGGTTTCGCCTGGCGGGGCGGGCCGGCGGCGTGGCGCCGGCGCCTGACAGCGGCGCCTTAGTCGCTCGCCGGGCTGATTACCGCGAGCGTGTCTCCGGTGGCCACCGACGCGCCGACCGCGATCGGCAGCTCGGACACGACGCCGGCCTTGTGCGCGGTGATCTCGTTCTCCATCTTCATCGCTTCGACGATCGCGATCAGCGTTCCCTTCGTGACGGCGGCGCCGGGCTCGACGGCGATCTTCAGCACGGTCCCCTGCATCGGGCTTGCGAGCTCATCGCCGTCGTGCTGGTGGGCGGCGCCCGGCGACTGCGAGCGCGGTGCGGCGCGCGGCCGCCGTCCCCGCGCCGGGACAGCCGCGACGGCGGCGTCGCCGTCGCCGCGCACGCGCACCTCGAAGCGGCGGCCCGAGACCTCGACGGTGTACTGCCGCGTGGTCGTCCCGTTCTCCTGCGGCGCTGCGGGCTCGGCGTCGGGCTCGTCCTGCGCGCCGGCCGCGAGCCAGGCGTCGTCCTCGATCAGGTCGCGGCAGGTCTCCCCGCGCGCCCACTGCTCGGTCGCGAGCAGCCGCTGGTGGAAGGGCAGCAGCGTGGTCAGGCCGGTGATCTCGAACTCGGCGAGCGCCCGGCGCATGCGCGCGGTCGCGGCGGCCCGGTCTGTGTCCCAGACGATCAGCTTCGCGACCATCGGGTCGTAGGTCGGCGGGATCTCCGAGCCGGCGCCGACGCCGGAGTCGA
>DATJUA010000051.1:0-25888 GCA_035502815.1 Solirubrobacteraceae bacterium | reverse complement strand
TTGGCGGCCACGAAGTGGCCGGCCTCGTGCAGGACGATCAGCGCGACGAACCCCAGGAAGGCCAGGACGTAGGACATCCAAATCCAGTGTGGCAGGCCCGGATGAGATGGCCGTAAGAGCCGCTAGGCCACGGCTCGTTCGGCCGCGAGCTCGCCCGCGACGCGGCGGGCCTCGCCATCGGCCTCGCCGAGCGAGTCGAAGGAGTGAACGGGCTCCGCCGGCAGGAGCGCCAGCGTCTCCTCGATCACCCCGGCAATGTCGAGGAACCGCAACCGCCCGGCGAGGAAGGCGTGCACCGCGACCTCGTTGGCGGCGTTCATGATGCACGGCGCCGTCCCCCCCGCGCGCGCCGCCTCGCGGGCGAGCCGGACGCAGCTGAACGTCTCCTCGTCGACCGGCTCGAACGTGAGCGACCCAAGCTGAACCAGGTCGAGCGGACGGACGGGCACATCGACCCGTTCGGGATGGTTGAGCGCGTAGGAGATCGGGACGCGCATGTCGGGGTAGCCGAGGTGGGCCAGGGTGGCGCCGTCGCACAGCTGGACCAGGCTGTGGATGATCGACTGGGGGTGGACGACGATGTCGATCTGCTCGTACGGCATGCCGAACAGGTGGTGGGCCTCGATCAGCTCGAGCCCCTTGTTCATCAGCGTCGCGGAGTCGATCGTGATCTTGCCTCCCATCGCCCAGGTTGGGTGGGCGAGCGCCTGCTCGGTCGTGACGTGCTCGAGGTCCTCGCGCTTGAGGCCACGGAACGGGCCGCCGGAAGCGGTCAGGATCAGGCGGTCGACGGTGCCGGGTCGCTCGGCGGCGAGCAGCTGATGCAGCGCGGCGTGCTCGGAGTCGACTGGGAGGATCGCGGCGCCCGTGGCCTGGGCCAGCGCGGTCACCAGCTCGCCGCCGACGACGAGCGACTCCTTGTTAGCGAGCGCGAGGTCGATTCCCTCGGCCAGCGTGGCGACGGTCGGAAGCAGGCCTGCCGAGCCCACGATCGCGTTCAGGACCATGTCGCACTCGCACTCGGTGATCAGCTTGACCACGCCGTCGGGGCCGGCCAGCACCTCTCCATTCGTCCACGCCTCCGCCGCTCGCGCCGCCGCATCGGGATCGGCGAGTGCGACCCGGCGCACGCCGTGGCGCTGTGCCTGCTCGAGCAGCGACTCCCAGGAGCTCGCGGCGCTCAGGGCCACCACGGACAGCTCGCCGCCCGAGCGCTCGATCACGTCGAGCGCCTGCCAGCCGATCGAGCCGGTGGAACCGAGGATCGCGACGCGCCGAGGCACGGTGGTTCAGTCTAGGACTCGGGGATTAGTGGACCACAGAGAGCCAGATGTAGTAGCCCACCACGACGGTGAACAGGGCGCCATCCAAGCGATCGAGGAAGCCGCCGTGCGACCCCAGCAGCGTTCCCGCGTCCTTGGCGCCGGCATCGCGCTTGACCACCGACTCGAACAGGTCGCCCAGCGGCCCGAGCACGGCGACGGCCAGCCCCAGCTCGAGCGCCTTGCCCTGCGTGAGCCACGTCTGGTAAAGCCCGGCGATGAACACCGCGAGCACCGCCGCGAACATGCCGCAGAACAGTCCCTCGACGGTCTTGTTCGGGGAGATCCGAGCCGCGAGTGGTCGGCGTCCGAACAGCCGCCCGCCAATGTAGGCGCCCGTGTCCCCTATGAACGTTCCCACCAGAACGTCGATCATGACGCTGTTGCCGTGGTGAAGCTGGCGCAGAAGCTCGGTGTGCGCGAAAGCCAGCCCGATCCAGTAGATGCCGAGCAGCGTCCCCGCGATCGCGACCGTCGGGCGTGGTTGGTCGCGGATGATCACCGCCAGGAGCACGACCGGAACCGCCGCCACCGCGACCAGGAGCACGCCGCCTCGGCCGTCGGCGCGGGCCGCCAGCACCAGCGCCACGAGGGCCACGAAGCCGACGAACGGGACCGGGCGCCACCGGTCGAGCAGGCGGTACAGCTCGTGCATGCAGATCAGCCCCGCAGCGATCATGAACAGGGCGTACGGGAGACCGCCCAGATCGATGAAGATGATCGTCGCGACCGCGAGCGGGATCGCGACCAGGATCCGCTGGAGCAGATCCGACCGGCGGCGCGGCTTGCGCTCCTCGGGCTCGCGCCGCGATCGACGCTCCCGGGCTGCCGAGCCCGTGCGCGCGGCGGGCATCGTTACCGGCCCCCGAATCGGCGGCTGCGAGCGGCGAACTCCTCGAGGCTCGCCTCCAACGACTCCCGTGAGAAGTCCGGCCACAGTTCGTCGCGGAACACCCACTCCGAGTATGCCCCCTGCCACAGCAGGTAGTTCGAGATCCGTCGTTCACCGCTGGTCCGGATGATCAGGTCGGGATCGTGCATGTCGGGGGCGTACAGGTGGGCGCGGAACTCGTCCTCGGTGCCCGTCCTAAAGGTTCGCGCCGCATCGAGAATCTCCGCCCGGCCGCCGTAGTTGAAGGCCACGAACAGGGTGATCCTGCGGTTCTCGCGGGTCAGCTCCTCGGCCCATTCCATCCGTTCGATCAGCGTCGGGGGCACGGGATCGCTGCGCCGGCCGATGAAGCGCATGCGCACTCCCTCGTCGTGCAGCTCGGGCGTCTCCGCTTGGATGCGGCGGCCCATCATCGCCATCAGGCCCTGGACCTCGGCCTGCGGGCGCGTCCAGTTTTCGGTCGAGAACGAGTACACGGTGAGCTCCTCGATCCCCAGGTCGGCCGCGTCGCGGAGCCTGGCCTTGACGACGTCGGCGCCCGCCTCGTGCCCGGCCAGCGCCGGCAGGCCACGCCGTTTCGCCCAACGTCCGTTCCCATCGGTGATGATCGCTACGTAGCGGGCCTGTGCGCCGTCCTGTTCGGCGGTCCCCCGCTCATCGCGAGTCACCACCTAGACCTCCAGGATCTCGGCTTCCTTGTGCTTGAGCAGCTCGTCGAGTTCGGCGATCCGCGCGTCAGTGACCTTCTGGAGCTCGACCTCGGCGCGATGCTCGTCATCGGATCCAGCTTCGCCCGCCTCCTTGAGCTCGCGCAGGTCGTGCATCACGTCGCGGCGGACGTTGCGGATCGCCACCCGGCCCTCCTCGGCGATGTGCCGGACCACCTTGACCAGCTGCTTGCGCCGCTCCTCGGTCAGCTCGGGCACGCCCAGGCGGATGAGGTTGCCGTCGTTGTTCGGGGTCAGACCCACGTCGGACTCGAGGATCGCCCGTTCGATCGCCTTGATCGAGCTCTTGTCATAGGGCTGGATCGTCAGCAGGCGCGCCTCGGGCGCGCTGATGGTGGCGAGCTGCTTTAGCGGCGTGGCGGTCCCGTAGTAGTCGACCTGGATCCGATCCAACAGCGCCGGGCTGGCTCGCCCGGTTCGGACCGAGCCGAACTCGTTCCGGATCGCATCGACCGACTTGTGCATCCGCTCCCGCGCATCGGCCAGGAACTCGTCGATCATGTCCGTCGTCACGTTCTCACCAGCGTTCCTACTCGCTCTCCGGACACTATCTTGTCGATGTTGCGCCCGTCGGCCATGTTGAAGACGATGATCGGCAGGTTGTTGTCCATGCACAGGGCGAAGGCGGTCGAGTCCATCACCTGAAGCCCGCGAGTCAGAGCGTCCTTGTGGGTGATCTCAGGAATGAACTCTGCCGTCGGGTCAAGCCTCGGGTCGGCCGTGTACACGCCCTCGACGCGGTTCTTGGCCATCAGGATGATCTCGGCGTGGAGCTCGGCGGCCCGTAGCGCGGCCGCGGTATCGGTCGAGAAGAACGGATTTCCGGTCCCGGCGCCGAAGATCACGATGCGACCCTTTTCGAGATGGCGCATCGCGCGGCGGCGGATGTAGGGCTCGGCCACCTCGGAGATCGTGATCGCCGACTGCACGCGGGTCTGGACGTCCGCCTTCTCGAGCGCGTCCTGGAGCGCGAGCGCGTTGAGCACGGTCGCGAGCATCCCCATGTAGTCGCCGGTGGCGCGGTCCATGCCGCGGGCGGCCGCGGCCAGCCCCCGGTAGATGTTGCCGCCGCCCACGACGATCGCCACCTCGACGCCGCGCCGGTGCACGGCGGCGATCTGCGCCGCGACGGCCTGGACGCGGGCCGCATCCGTCCCGTACTCGAGGTCACCCATCAGGGCCTCGCCCGAGAGCTTGAGCAGCACCCGCTTATAGACCGGGTCTCGCCCGTCCGGCTCGTCGCCCACCACCGTCGTCGTCACGGGCTGCTCTCCGGCGGAGGTCAAGCGCCCACTTGGAAGCGGCTGAAACGGCGAATCACGACATTCTCGCCGGTCTCACTCGCCAACTGGGCGCGGAGCTCCTCGATCGTCTTGCCGCCGTGCTTGTCCTCGTTGACGTGCGTCTGGCGCAGCAGCACCACGTCGTCGAGCCACTTGTCGAGCTTGCCCTGGACGATCCGCTCGCGGACGTTCTCGGGGCGGTCGGCGGCCTGCTCGACCGCGATCCGCTCCTCCCGCTCGCGATCCTCCGCCGGCACGTCCTCGTCGCTGACGGCAATCGGATTCGCCGCCGCGATGTGCAGCGCGAGGTCGCGCGCGAACTCGACGAAGTTGTCGTTGCGCGCCACGAAGTCCGTCTCGCAGTCGACCTCGACGAGCACCCCGATCTTGTTGCCCGAGTGGATGTAGCTCTGCACGACGCCCTCGGTCGCCTCCGCCCCGGCTCGCTTGGCCGCCTGGGCCTGGCCCCGGGCACGGAGGATCTCGACGGCGCGATCAACGTCACCCTCGGCTTCGGTCAGGGCCTCCCGGCAGGCGAGCACCCCCGCCCCCGTGCGGTCGCGCAGCGCCTTGACTTCCTTTGCGCTGATCGCACTCATGCGCTCTCCTCCGCACCGGTCTCGGGGTTGTCGGATTCAGGTTCGCTCGCGCTCGCAGGCTCGGGCTCGGCTGCCTGGGGAGCCTCGGCGGCCGGTGGTGCCTCCTCGGCTGCGGGTGCCGCCTCAGCCTCCGCGGTCGGGGCCTCGGCCTCCGCAGCCGGGGCCTCCGGCTCCGCAGCCGGGGCCTCGGGCTCCGCAGCCGGGGTCTCAGGCTCGGTCGGCGCAGTCTGAGGCTCTGCCGCCGGGGTCGCCTCCGGTTGCGCGGCGTCAGCCGCGGGCTGCGCCGTCTCCGCAGTCTGGGCCGCCGCTGCCTCCTGGCGAGCTCGAGCCTCGGCCTCGCGCCGTTCGAGTTCCTCCGCCTCCTGGCGGGCGCGTTCCTCGGCCTCCTGGCGAGCCCGCTCCTCGGCCTCCTGCCGGGCGCGCTCTTCGGCCTCCTGGCGAGCCCGCGCTTCGGCCTCCTGGCGCTCGCGCTCGATCCGGGCGCGTTCCTCCTCCTCCCGGAAGACGTTGTGACCCTGGGAGACGACGTCGCCAACCGCCCGGGTGATCAGCGCGCAGGATCGGATCGCGTCGTCGTTGCCGGGGACCACGTAGTCGATCCCGTCCGGGTCGCAGTTGGTATCGACCAGGCCGATGATCGGGATGCGCAGGCGCTGGGCCTCGCGCACGGCGATCGCCTCGGTCTTCAGATCGATCACGAACACCGCGTCGGGGAGGCGCTGCATGTTCTTGACGCCACCGAGGTTGGCGCGGAGCTTCTCGAGGTCCGCCTGGGCCGCCATGCGCTCGCGCGTGGGCAGCAGCTGAAGCTGGCCTTCGGACTCGTAGCGCTCGAGGTCGTGCAGGCGCTTGATCCGCAGCGAGATCGTCTGGAAGTTCGTCAGCAGGCCGCCGAGCCAGCGGTGGTTGACGTAGGGCATGTCGGCCGCCTCGGCGTTCTCGCGGATCGTGTCGCGGGCCTGCTTCTTGGTGCCCACGAACAGGACGGTCCCGCCGCGCCGGGACACGTCGGAAGCGAAATGCTGCGCGTCCTCCAGCAACGCCTGGGTCTGGAGGAGGTCGATGATGTAGTTGCCGTCGCGCTCGCCAAAGATGAAACGGCGCATCTTCGGGTTCCAACGGCGCGTCTGGTGGCCGAAATGGACGCCGGCCTCCAGCAGCTCCTTGATTCCGATCTGAGCCACTAGTGCTACTCCCTTGTGTTTGGTTTGTACTTCAGACCGCTCACGCGCGCTCGCGGACCTCGACTGACCGAGGCAGGGCGCGATCCACGTGGACGGGATCGAGGGTTGTCGGCGGCGCCTGACGGCGGCGCCTTTGATGACTGGTCCAACTCAGTTTACGCAAGTTTTTGTCCGCCGCTACGTTTTCAGGTGTAGCGGGCCATTCGCTTCCCCTACCTTCAGCGGTGGCTCGTGCGCGGGCCGAACCTCCCTTCCCCTACCTCCGGTGGCTCGGTTCGCAACGTTAGGCGGGGCGGCTGTGGACGGGCCGCCCCGCCCTCTTTTTCGGCGGATATGCACCCGAGGTGGTAGGGCAACCCGGTCGCCGTCGCCCCGCTCAGCGACCGGCGGCACCGCCACCAGACGCACTACATGGGTCATATCCCCGCACTCGGCCGCCCGCCGGCGGTGAATGCGGATTCAGCGCCACATATGGGTCATATCTCCGCACTCGGCCGCCCGCCCGCGGCGAATGCGGATTCAGGGCCACATGTGTCCTACGCGGTCGGGCTAGTCGCCCCGCTCTGCGCGTTCGAGCGCCGCCACCAGGTCCGCCGGCAGCTCGGACCGCACGTCGATCTCCTCGCGCGTCACCGGGTGCACGAATGCGAGCCTGGCGGCGTGGAGGAACTGGCGGGCGAGGCCCAAGCGACCCCGCTTCCCGTACTGGGGATCGCCGCAGACGGGGTGGCCGATCGCGGCCAGGTGGACGCGGATCTGGTGAGTACGGCCGGTCTCGAGCGCGACGCGCAGAAGCGCCGAGCTCGGGAGGAGGCGCTCGAGCTCGAAGTGGGTGCGGGCCTCGCGCGGGTTGTCGCTGTCGATTGACATCAGCTTGCGATCGCGGCGGTGGCGCCCGATCGGAGCGTCGATCGTCCCGGTCCGGGCGGGCGGGTGGCCCTCGACGAGCGCGAAATACTCGCGACGGAGGCGGCGGTGAGATAGCAGCGACTTGAGCGCGCGGTGGACGGCGTCGTTCTTGGCCACGACGAGCAGCCCCGACGTGTCGCGGTCGAGCCGGTGCACGATTCCGGCCCGCCACGGGTCCTCGCCACCGGCCGCCCGTCCGGCCAGGGCCTGGGCCAGCGTGCCGGCGGTGTGGCCGCGGGCGGGGTGGACGACGACGCCGGCGGGCTTGTCGACCACGAGCAGATGCTCGTCCTCGTAGGCCACCTCGAACGGCGCCGCATCGTCGGGCACCAGGCCCGACTCGAGCGAGCTTTCGTCGATCTCGATCACCTCGCCCGGTGCCACCAGGTGGCGCTTGGGCCGCGTCGCGCCGTCGACGCGGACGCGCCCGGCATCGATCAGCGTCTGGGCTTGTGCGCGCGAACCCACGATCTCGCCCAGGAAGCGGTCCAGGCGGGTGCCCGCGGCCTGCTCGGGCACGCTGAGCTCGATCCGGGTCTCGGTCGTCATCGATCGGGCGAGCGCTCGCGCCCCCACTCGAGCACCCACAGCAGCACGAGCACGCCGAAGGTGATCGACATGTCGGCCACGTTGAAGGCCGGCCAGTGCGGGAGCTTGATGAAGTCGGTCACCGCCCCGTTGGCGATCCGGTCGATCAGGTTTCCGATCGCGCCGCCGGTCAGCATTCCGGTCGGGAGCCACAGCCACGGCCGGTCGGGGCGGCGCAGGAAGTAGAGGATCAGCAGCGCCAGCGCGGCCAGCGTGAACACGAGCACGAGCGTGCCGCCGCCCGAGAACAGGCTGAAGGCCACGCCGGTGTTGCGCACGTGCACCAGGTGCACGCCCGGTAGGAGCTTCTTCTCCTGACCCGGCGCGATTCCAGCCGCGATCGTGTGCTTGGTGATCTGGTCCAGCGAGATCACGACTCCCGCGACCAGCGCGGCGCGCGCGGACGCCGCCGCACGAAGCGATGCCGTCGCCTGCGCCATGCCCATCGAGCGGCGGTTCAGCCCGCGATTGCGTTGACCACGAGCGTCCTCACGATGTACAGGACGATGATCGCGATCATCGGCGTCAGGTCGAACATCCCGATCGGCGGGATGAATCGGCGGTAGATCTTCAGATACGGCTCGCATACGTCGCGCAGGAAGTTCATGATCGCGTCGGTGAAGCGGGAGTACGGCGGCCGGAGACCGAGCGAGAACATCATGTTGAGCAGGATGTAGACAAAGATCAAGAGGATGTAAACGAGGAACAGCGCGCTCACGTAGTTGGCGATGTCGCCCCGGGTGACCGCCGCGAAGGTCATGCGCGCCCCCACTCGATGACGGAGTCAAACGCGGCCTGGAAAGCCGAACGCAGACCGCAGCGATCCAGGGCGGCCAGGCCGCGGGCCGTGGTGCCGCCCGGTGATGTCACCTCGCGCCTCACCGCCAGCGTGTCGTAGCGGCGGCGCTCGAGCAGCGCCGCGGTCCCGGCCATCGTTTCGGCCACCATCCGGCTGGCCAGTCCCGGCGCGACGCCGTGGCGCACGGCTGCATCGACCTGGGCCTCGACGACCAGAGCGTGGTAAGCGGGGCCCACGCCGACGACTGCGTTCGCGGCGTCCATCAGGCGCTCGGGGACCGTGACCACCGTGCCGAGCCGTCCGAACAACTCGAGCACCTGCGCCTCGAGCGGCTCGTCAAGCTGGCCCTCAGGTGAGTAGCACAGGACGCCGCGACGCACCTCGACCGGCGTGTTGGGCATGAACCGGAACACGGGGACGCCGTACTCCTGGCGCAGCTCCTGGGACTTGACGCCGCCGAGAACAGACGCGATCGCCTTGACGTGCCCGCGCAGCTCCTGGGCGACGTCGACGAACTGCGCCGGCTTGTGGCAGAGCACGACGAGGTCGGCGCGATCGGCCACCTCGACGTTCGAGTCGACCGCCTCGCCCCCGAGTTCCCGAGCTAGCTCGGCCGCGCGTCCGGACCCTCCGTCGGAGACGAGCACGGGATCACCCCACCCACGCGCGAGCGCGCGCGCCATATTGCCAGCGCCAATCAGACCGACAAGCATGTAGTGAAATCTATCGCTGGCGGGAACGGTCCCACCCAACAACCATCAGCTCTGGTTGAAGAAGCCCTTCTCGAGCAGACGAGCGCGCTCCTCCGCCGAGACCTCGACGTTGCGCGGCGTGAGCAGAAACACCTTGTCGGCGATCCGCTGCATCCCGCCGTCGAGCGCGTAGGTGAGGCCGCTAGAGAAGTCGATCAGCCGCTTGGACAGGTCGTGATCGGTGTTCTGCAGGTTCAAGATCACGGGGATCGCGTCCTTGAACTTGTCCGCCACGTCCTGCACCTCGTTGAAGTTCTTGGGAGCGACGAAATGCACTCGATCAGCCCCTCCCCTGCCGTTGCCGCGGCCGCCACCGACCGGTCGCAGCGAGGCGGTGCGGCGGTCGGCTTCGGGATCGTCGGCAAAGATGTCATCGAATTCGTCGCGCCGGCGGCGCGAGCTCAGCCGGCGTACGTTCGGCCGGTCGCTGTAGGCGTGCTGGGCCTCGACCTCCGGCTCTTCGTAGGGTTCGAGGTCGTCCTCGTAGTCCTCGTCGTCCGCCAGCCCGAAATACATGAGCGTGCGGTGCCAGGTGTCTCGTAAGGCCATCTCGGATGGGGAGTTTCGATTCCCGCGAGGGATTCCCTGCCGTGATTATGACGCTCTAGGAGGCTGTGGAGCGGTACAGGCTTGTGCCGAGCCGCACGATCGTCGCCCCCTCCTGCACCGCCACGAGGTAGTCCTGGCTGGTCCCCATCGACAGCTGGGGCAGTCCGTGCTCGCCGGCCAGCTCGCGAAGCGCCGTGAAATGCCGTCGGCTGTCCTCGGGCTCGGGCGCGAGCGGCGGCATCGTCATCAGTCCGACCACCCGCACCGGGGACCGCTCAATGAAGCCGGGCAGCTCGGCCGGGGCGATCCCGCTCTTGCCCGGCTCCCCGGCCACATTGACCTCGACCAAGACCTCGGTCTCCGGGTCGCCGTGGCGCCCGAGTTGCTCGAGCGCCGAGTCGCTGGCCACGGTCTCGATGTAGCGGACATGCGGCAGCAGCTGGGGCACCTTGCGGCTCTGCAGGTGGCCGATGAAGTCCCAGGTGAACACGCCGGGGTAGGCCTCGGCCTTCTCGACCAGCTCCTGAGCGCGGTTCTCCCCGACCAGCGTCAGGCCGGCCTGCGCCAGCACCCCGAGCTCCCCCACCGGGACGTACTTGACAGCGGCCAAGATCTCAACCGATGCCGGATCGCCGCCCGCGCCGGCGATCTCGGACCGGACTCGCTCGAGATTGGCGCGTACCACCTCGGCCCGCAGGCCGGTGATCAACTCAACCACGCCAGCCCAGCCTGACGCCCGGTGATCCCATGATCGCGGCGGTGCGAGAAGAACAGCGACGGGTCCGAGCAGATCGTGCACAGTCCCACGTCGTGGACCGCCGCCACGCCGGCTTGATCGAGCTGCTCGCGCGCGATCGCCTTCAGGTCGATGTTGCGCCCATGGCGAACGCCCTCGCCGTGCTCGGCGAAGGCCTCGCGGACCTCTTCGCCGACCTCGTAGCAGCAGCCGCCGGCGCCCGGGCCGATCGCCGCCTCGAGTGGGCCGTCGGCACCGAGCTCGCGCACCGCCCGCACCCCCTCGGCCACGATCCCGTCGGCCAACCCGCGCCAACCCGCATGGACCATCGCGACCACGCCCGGGCCCGCGATCGCGATCGGCAGGCAGTCCGCGGTGAGCACCATCGGCGCCACGTCCGGCAGCGCGGTGGCCTGGCCGTCGGCCGCGGGCAGCTCGATGCCCTCGTCGGGGAGGGGCGCGACACCGTCCACCTCAAGCGTGTCGATCCGTCGCACGACCGACCCGTGCACCTGGCGAATGAAGACGGGCGGACGTCCGACCTCCGACTGGAGCTGGGCGCGGTTGCGCTGGACGGCGTCGGGATGGTCCGCGGTCAAGCGGCCGAGGTTCAGGCTGGCGTACGGCCCGTCGGAGAAGCCTCCCCGGCGCGTCGTGAACAGCGCGTGCGCCCCCGGCATGTCGATCGCCACGTGCTCGCCTCGCAAATAGAACGGCTCTGTCAACTGCATGTCTGACCCGAATCTACTGGTGCCCACCGACCCCACCGGCGGCGCCCAGCGCCTCCGCGAGCTCCTGCTCGCGGCCGGATGCGCGCTGGTCGAGCTTCGCGGCGAGGGCGGCCCGCAGACCGCGCCCGATGGCCGGGCCCTCTGGGACGCCGGCCTCGAGCAGGTCGCGCCCGTCGATCGCCAGGCGAACGTGGCGCAGGTGCTCGAGCCACTCAATGGCCTGGGACTCAGGGCCGAGCGCGCCGGCCAGCGCCACCAGCTCGGGCGGGGCGCCGGCCGCGGCGGCCGCGATCTCCGATGGGGCCCGCGCGGCGACCAGCGCGCGGGCCAGCTCGTCCGCCCAGGTGGCGGTCCCCACCACCGCGTCGCGATCGTCGGCCTCGAACGCGAGCGATTCGAGCAGCGCCGTCAGATCCGCGGCCGGGAGGCCCATCGATGCCGCCGACACCGCGAGGCGGTCGCGCCGCGCGTCGCCTGGCATCAGCGCGAGCGCGCGCCGCGCCAGCGCCTCGTCGCGCAGTCCAAATCCGGGATGGATCGCGGCGTCCAGACCCAGCGAACGCAAAACCAGGAGGGCGTTCACTGGGTCCTTCTCGCGGGCAAGCAGCCGTAGCTCGGTACCGATGCGGGGGCCGCTCACCGTGCACAACGCCCGGCCCTCGACCGCTTCGGTCACCAACGCGCGGGTCCCCGGCTCAATCTCGAACCCTAGGCGGCTGGCGTAGCGGGTCAGGCGCAGCAGCCGGGTGGGGTCGTCGATGAAGCTGCGGTCGTGAAGAACGCGAAGCCGCCCGGCGTCGAGGTCCTCGAGGGCGCCGGGCGCCGCTCGGAGCTCGCCGGCGCGCGAGCCACCGAGCGCGATGGCGATCGCATTTACCGTGAAGTCGCGCCGGAGCAGGTCCGCCTCGAGCGGCGCGGGTTCGACGTCGGGCAACGCGCCGGGCCGCGCGTACGTCTCGCGGCGAGCGCGCGCGACGTCGTAGGTGAGTCCGTCGAGCCGCACCGTCGAGGTTCCGAACCGATCGTGAACGGTCAGCTCGCCGCCCAGCGAGGCCGCGACCGCAGCCGCATCGCCCTCGACGACGAAATCGAGGTCGAACGGCACGCCGCCGAGCAGGAGGTCTCGAACCGCCCCGCCCACCAGGTACACGCCGGGGCGGTCTTCCAGCCGCGCGAGCAGCGGCTGCGCGGCCGGTAACGCACGCACTCGCTTCAGCAGCTCGTCTGGCTCGGGAAGTAATTCCGGCATAAGGCATAGTTTCTTCCCAACGGCTTCCGGGGGGAGCTGTGGCTAGCATTGCCCGCCATGTCGAGTCCCGGTTCGCGGCGGTGGCTGCGGCGCGGGCTCGGCGCCGTGGTGGTTCTGCTTGTGCTCGCCGGAGGCGCGGTGGCGTTCGTCCTAGCCCACGCGCCGCACAACGTCTCCCACCCGAACGTCGAGTTCACGCGTCCGACCACGACCACGTCGCCAAAGGTCCCCGTCGACGACTTCTCGTGGCCGCGCTACGGGTTCGACGCCGCGCGCACGCGTGTCTACTCCGGCCCTGACCCGGCGGAGCCACCGCTGCACGTCGGCTGGCGCTTCCAGGACTTCGCCCTGCTCGAGTTCCCGCCGGTTATCTACCAGAACCGCCTGTACCTGATCGACGACGACGGGTCGGCCAAGGCGCTCAACAAGCACACCGGACAGAAGCTCTGGGAGACCAAGGTCGGGACACTCGCAGCCGCGTCCCCCGCGCTCGGTATCAGCCAGGGGCTGATGTACGTCTCGCTGCTCTCGACGAACCGCCACCCGGGCTCGACGCCCGGCAACGGGCGCTTCGCCGCCCTGTCGATGAAGACCGGCGCCGTCGTCTGGTCAAGGCCGATCCCCCCGGGAACCGAGTCCTCGCCGATCGCCTGGGGCAACGCCGTGTACTTCGGCGATCAGGGCGGCACGGTCTACTCGCTGAACGCGACCACCGGCCGGGTCAACTGGACCTATCACGCCTCCGCTGCGGTCAAGGGCGGCCTGGCGCTATCGAACGGCGACGTGTACTTCGGCGACTACTCGGGCCGGGCGTACGCGCTCAACGCCGCCACCGGCCACCAGGTCTGGGCGGTCAACACCAACGGCGCCGATCTCGGGTTCGGCTCGGGCAACTTCTATTCGACCCCGGCCGTGGCGTTCGGGCGCGTGTACATCGGGAACACCGACGGGCGCGTCTACTCATTCGCCCAGAAGACGGGTCAGCTCGCCTGGGCCACGTCAACCGGTGCGTACGTATACGCGTCGCCCGCCGTGCAGGACACTCCGGGACTCGGGCCGACCGTCTACCTGGGGTCCTACGACGGCAACTTCTACGCCTTCAATGCCCAGTCCGGGGCGATCCGGTGGAAGCACCCGGCGGGCGGGAAGATCTCCGGGTCGGCGACGATCGTGGGCAACGTCGTCTACTACTCGGACCTCGGCACGAAGACGACCGCCGGGCTCAACGTGCGCACCGGCCGCCAGGTGTTCTCGTTCCCGGATGGAGCGTTCAATCCGGTCGTGTGCGACGACACCGGCACGATTTACCTGAGCGGCTATACGACGCTTTACCAGATGCTCCCCGCGCGACATTGAACCCCACCGCCCCGGCGCGCTAACTTACTCCCAACACGGCGCTCGCAACCGATCAACAGGCGCCCAAGAAAATCCCCGCATACGGCGTGCAATGAGGCTCGCAGAGAACGTGCGTTCGAGAGCTTCCTGCTATCCTTGTGTGTCTATGCGTTGTCGTAGTGGAAGTCATTGCCAGGAGCCGGCCATGTCGGGCCGCAGGTTCTGCGCGTCGCACGCGGCGGAGCTCGATCGCATGCGCGAGGAGCTCAAGGATGCCGCTGCCGCCCGGATCGGTCGCGGTCGGCCCAAGCGGTCGTCTACGTGCTGCCGTCCTGGTTGTTATGAGCCCCGCGTTCCGCCCGCCGCGTATTGCGATGCATGCGCTGCCGCCGGGTACGTGGAAGAGGCCGCTTAGCGCGGTCGCTTCACCCGGGCCAACATACATACAGATACAGCCGGATGAGGCTTCGGCGGTCCCACGGACGCCGAGCGAAGCGAGGCCCATTATTCAACGGGACGGATTGCCGCTCCCGTTGACTGGAGGTGGGCCTTGATTTCGCCCACTGTGTGCTGCCCGTAGTGGAGGATCGAAGCGCACAGCACGGCGTCCGCACCAACCTCCAGCGCCTGATTCAGGTGCTCGAGTCGGCCTGCGCCGCCGGAAGCGATCACGGGAACGCCGACGGCTCGGGCCACGGCCGCGGTTAGACCGAGGTCGTAGCCGGCGTTCGTCCCGTCGCGATCCATGCTGGTCAGCAGGATCTCCCCTGCTCCTCGCTCGGTCGCCTCACGGGCCCAGTCAACCGCGTCCCGGCCGGTGGGCGTGCGGCCGCCGGCCACATACGCCTCCCACGAGCCGTCGGGCCGTGCCTTGGCATCGATCGCGAGCACGACGCACTGGGCGCCGAAGTTCGCGGCGAGCTCGTCGATCAGTTCGGGCCCGGCCAGGGCGGCAGAGTTGACCGAGACCTTGTCGGCGCCGGCGTCGAGCACCGCCTGCGCGTCGGCCACCGAGCGGATGCCGCCGCCGATCGTGAACGGTACGAACACGTCGTCCGCGGTTCGGCGAGCCAGATCGACGACCGTCTCGCGCCGGTCGGAGGTCGCCGTGATGTCGAGGAACACGAGCTCGTCCGCGCCGGCGGCGTCGTAGCGACTGGCCAGCTCGACCGGATCGCCCGCATCGCGCAGATCCAGGAAGCCGACCCCCTTGACCACGCGCCCGCCGTCGACGTCGAGACAGGGGATGACCCGCTTGTAGTGCAACTCAGTGCCCGTCCAGCACGGCCTGGCCGTCGGCGACGCTGAACTGCCGCTCGTACAGTGCCTTCCCGACGATCACGCCGATCAGGTTGACCTCGCGCAGATCCACGAGCGAGCGCAGGTCGTCCAGCGACGCGACACCGCCCGAGTAGGTGTACGTGCCGCGCACCGCCTCCGCGACGCGACGCGCGCCCTCGAGATCCGGCCCGGCCAGCATGCCGTCGCGCTCGATGCTCGAGAACACGAACCGGCGCACCCCGCGGGCCCCCAGCTGCTCGATCACGGCCTCGATCGGGATATCGGTCTGCTCGGTCCAACCGGCGCCGGCCAGACGACCCTCGCGCGCGTCGATCGAGACCACCACCCGGTCGTCGAACTCGGCGACCGCCTCGTCGAGGAAGTCGACGTCCTGGTAGGCGGCCGTGCCGATGACCACCCGCGCGGCCCCGGCCTCGACGGCATCGCGCACGGCACCGATCGTTCGCAGGCCGCCCCCGACCTGGACCGGCACGGGGACTTCCGCCGTGATTCGCCGGACGTGGTCGATGTTGACCGGCGCGCCCCGCCGCGCCCCGTCGAGGTCGACGACGTGCAGGCTGCGGGCGCCCTCGTCCACCCAGCGGCGGGCCGCGTCGAGCGGATCGGCGTCGTACACCGTGCTCTGGTCGAACTCCCCGCGGGTCAGGCGGACCGTCTTGCCGTCGAGGATGTCGACCGCGGGCAGGAGGATCATGCGCGGGCGCCGGCCAGGCCGACACATACCCCCACGAAGCTGTGGAGCATGCGCAACCCGTTCCGGGACGACTTCTCGGGATGGAACTGGACGCCGAACACGTTGTCGTGGCCGACCATGGTGGCGAACCGCTCGCCGTATTCGGCGGTGCCGATCACGTGCTCGGGATCGCGGGTCCGCGCGGCAAACGAATGAACGTGGTAGAAGGCGCAACCCGATGGCGCCAGTTGCCCGGTCAGAGGCGAGGGACGCTCGAAGCGCACCTCGTTCCAGCCGATGTGCGGGACGCGCAGGCCGTCCGCCGTCAGGCGCGTGACCTGGCCCCCGATCAACCCGAGCCCGGCCGCGCCGCCCATCTCCTCCGAGGTGTCGAGCAGCAGCTGCATTCCCAGGCAGATGCCGAGGAGCGGTTTGCCCTGGTCGACGAGCTCACGGATCAGCTCGGGCAGGCCGAGTCCGTCCAGGTTGCGCATAGCCTGCGGGAACGCGCCGACGCCGGGCAGCACCAGCCCATCGCTGCGGCGCAGCTCGTCGTGATCGCTGGTCATCACCACCTGCGCGCCGACGTGCTCGAGCGCCTTCTCGACCGAGCGCCGGTTTCCCATCCCGTAGTCGATCACGGCCACCCGCGTCACACCAGCGTTCCCTTCGTGCTCGGGACGCCATGTTCGCTCGGGTCGAGCGCCACCGCGAATCGCAACGCCCGAGCGAGCGATTTGAACGTCGCCTCGATCACGTGATGGGCGTTGGTCCCGCGTTCGCAGGTCAGGTGGAGGGTCAGCTTGGCGTTGAGCGCCAGCGCCCGGCAGAACTCTTCGAGCAGCTCGTGGTCGAAAGTGCCGGTGGCGCCGGGCGGGAGCGGCACCTCGAAGGCGGACAGCCCGCGTCCGGAGATGTCGATCGCGCACGACACGCGCGCCTCGTCCATCGGGATCGTGGCCTGGCCGAAGCGGCCTATGCCCGCGCGGTCGCCGAGCGCCTCGTCGAGGGCTTGGCCGAGGCAGATCCCGACGTCCTCGACCGTGTGGTGGGCTCCCGTCTCGAGGTCGCCGCGCGCCTTGACGGCGAGATCGAGGCGCCCGTGGCGGGCCAGCAGATCGAGCATGTGGTCGAAGAAGCCGACCCCGGTGTCGCGCTCTCCGGCGCCGGTCCCGTCGAGGCCGAGGGTGACGCTCACCTCGGTCTCCCCCGTTTTCCGGTCGATCTGTGCGGTGCGCGTCATCACGGGCCATTCTCGCCCATACGCGCCTCCATCGACCGGGCGTGCAGCTCGAAGCCCTCGGCCCGGGCGAGCGGAGCCGCGGATCGAGCGAGTTCGTCGGCGTCGCCGATGCGGACCTCGGTGAAGCGGCGCAGGAAGTGCTCGGGGCTAAGTCCGGACGCGAAGCGGGCCGCTCGGTTGGTCGGAAGGATGTGGTTCGAGCCGGCGATGTAGTCGCCGAACGCAGTTCCGGCGTTGGCGCCGACGAACAGACAGCCGGCCTTGGTGACGCGATCCGCGAGCACCTCGGCGCCGGCGCCGACGAGTTGGAGGTGCTCGGGGGCGAACGCCTCGGCCAGGGCCAGCCCCTGATCGGGATCGCTCGCGTGGACCAGAGCGCTCACGGCCCCGGTGTCGGGACCGGCTTGCAGTTGCTTTGCGAGGGTGGCCAGTAGCTCGGGTGCGTCCGAGACCGCGACGACGAGCGTCCCCGGGCCGTGCTCGGCCTGGGCCAGCAGGTCAAGCCCGAGCGGTTCGGGATCGGCGTCGGCGGTGGCGATCGCCAGCAGGTCGCTGGGACCGGCGAACCCGTCGATCCCGACTTGCCCGAACACCTGGCGCTTGGCCTCCTGCACGAACAGGTTTCCCGGGCCGACGATCATGTCGACGGGCGCGACGGACTCGGTCCCGTAGGCGAGCGCGGCGATCGCGTGCGCGCCGCCCATCCGGTAGACGACGCTGACGCCGGTCAGGTGGCAGGCTCCGAGCACGACCAGGTCGACGTCGCCGCCCCGGGTCGGCGGCGCGCACACCGCGATGTGCTCGACGCCGGCAAGCCGCGCCGGGACCACTCCCATGACGACCGTGCTCGGGTACGGCGCCCGGCCCCCCGGGACGTACACCGCGGCCCGGGAGATCGGCGCGTGGCGCAGGACGACGCGGTTCTCTCCCACCTCGACCGACTGGCCGAGGCCGGCGCGCCACCCGACCATTACGGTCTCGAGGTTCTCGACCGCGCGCTCGATCCCGTGCCGGACGCTGGGATCCAGCGCGGCGGCCGCCGCCTCGAGCTCCTCGGGCTGCGCCCGGATCGGCCCGGGCTGCCGGCCGCCGGCGTCAAACCTGCGGATGTACTCGACGAGGGCGGGATCGCCCTTCGCGCGAACGGCCTCGATGATGCCGCTCACGGGCTCCCGCACCGACTCGGGGGCCGGAATCAGCTTCCGGATCGCGTCGGCGGTCTCGGCGGGACCGCCGCTCAGGCCGAAGCGCTCACATCGCATTGAGGCGCTCCAGCAACGCGTCGATGGCGGGGGCCTTCAGCTTGTGTGAGACGGGATTGGCGATCAGGCGGGCCGTGCTGTGAGCGATCTCCTCCCGGACCACCAGCCCGTTCTCCTTCAGCGTTGCCCCGGTGGCGGTCAGGTCCACGATCGCCTCGGCCAGCCCGGTCAGCGGGGCGAGCTCGACCGAGCCCTTGACCTCGACGATCTCGGCCTGGCGCCCGGTCTCGAGGAAGTACCGGGTGGCGATCCGCGGATACTTTGTGGCGATTCGCATCACCCCCAGACGCCGCAGGGCCTCGGAAGCGGGATCCTCCCCGGCGACGGTGGCGAGCACCATCGTGCAGTGGCCGTAGCCGAGGTCGATGAGCTCATAGAGGTCGCGCTCGGCCTGCTCGAGCAGCACGTCCTTGCCGGTGATCCCCAGGTCCGCGGCGCCAGCCTCGACGTAGGTGGGAACGTCCGAAGGGCGCATGGTGATGACGCCGACGTCCTCGAACAGGAGCCGGCGGTCGTTGTCGCGCAGCTCGCGGGTGGCAATGTCGAGCCGATCGAGGAGGTCGAGCGTCTGCGAAAACAGAGCGCCCCGGGGAACGGCGATCCGCAGCTCGCTCATGGCAGGTGCCTTCGGCCGCGGCCCAGCTCCTCGCCTCGCTCCTCGCTCGTCAGCGCGATGTGCAGGCGCTCGACGTTCAGGGCGAAGCCGACGGCGGGCAGCGACCGCCCGAACTGGCCCAGAAGGTCGTCGTAGCGTCCGCCGATCCCGATCGGAACTCCGTAGGCGGGGTCGTAGACCTGGAACACGGCGCCGGTGTAGTAGCCGAGGCCGCGCACCAGGCCAAGGTCGAAGATGATGCGGCCGGCCACGTCGGGCGCGAGCAGGTCGTGCACCGCGCGCATCCCGGTGGCCGCGGCCTCGAGCGGGGCGGGGAGCGTTTGCAGAACCTCCGGCCCGCCCCGGCGTCGGGGGACTCGGAGCAGCAGCTCGGCATCTTCGGTTTGCAGGCCGAGCGCGTCGACCTCTTTTTGGAGTCCGACGAAATCGCCGTTGGCCAACTCGGTCAGGATGCGCTCCCGGCGATCGGCGTCAACGCCGAGGCGGTCGAGGAGCTCGGAGTACAGCGAGGCGTCGCCCAGGCCGATCCGGTAGGTCTGGAGGCCCGCGGCGTCGAGCGCATTGCACAGGACCGTCAGCACCTCAGCCGTTCCGTTTGGCGCGGTCGCCCCGATCAGCTCGATCCCGGCCTGGAGAAACTCGCGGGACTGGCCGCGCTGGGGCCGGACGCTCCGGTAAGCGTGCGCGAAGTAGCAGAAGCGAAGCGGTGGCTCGGCGTCGCGGTAGCGGGTGGCCACGAGCCGTGCGATCGGGATCGTCATGTCCGATCGCAGCACCAGCACGTTGCCGAGCTCGTCGAACACGCGGTACGTCGGGCCGCTCGCGGTCGGGTTGGCGCGCGCGAACGTCGTCTCGTACTCGAGCGCCGGGGTGTACACCTCGCCGTAGCCGGCGCGCTGGAACACCGTCCGGATGCGGTCGGTCATCGCCCGCAGCTCCTGCATCTCGTCGGGCAAAAAGTCGCGCGTTCCGCTGGGAATGCGGTCAACCATCGCCCCGGACTGTGTCAGCTAGGGCCTGCCGGGGTCGTTCCGGTCAGACCGAGACCGGTACGTCGTCCCGGCGCTCGATCCGGGCGCCCAGTTCGCGCAGCCGCTCGTCGATGCGCTCGTATCCGCGATCGATGTGGCGAACGTTCCCGATCTCGGTGACGCCGTCGGCGGCGAATGCCGCGATCAGCATCGCCATGCCGGCGCGGATGTCGGGCGAGTCGACGCGCTGGCCGGTCAAGCAGCGCGGCCCGACGACCATCGCCCGGTGCGGATCGCAGATCGTGATCGAGGCGCCCATCAGCACGAGCTTGTCGACGAAGAACAGGCGGTTCTCGAACATCCACTCGTGGATCATCACCGAGCCCTGGGCCTGGGTGGCGAGGGCCAGCGCGACGCTGGTCAGGTCGGCCGGGAACGCGGGCCACGGCCCGTCCTGGACCTTGGGCGTGTGATCGCCCTTGTCGTTACGAATCACGAGCTCCTGGTTGCCGGGAACGATCACGTCGGAGCCCTGAAGCTCGGTGCGCAGGCCGAGCCGTTCGAAAACGAGGCGGATCATGCGCAGATCCTCGGGGACGGTGTCCCGGACGATCAGCTCGCCCCCGGTGACGCCTGCCAGCGCCATGAACGAACCGATCTCGATGTGGTCCGGGGCAATCCCGTGCGTACAGCCTCGCAGGCTGGCGACGCCGTGGACCGTCATGACGTTGGATCCGACCCCATCGATATGGGCTCCCATCGCCATCAGCATCCGAGCGAGGTCCTGGACGTGCGGCTCGGATGCGGCGTTGCGGATCACGGTCGGACCGCGGGTCAGCGCGGCCGCCATCAGCGCGTTCTCGGTGGCCATCACCGACGGCTCGTCCATCAAAAAGTCGCACGGCCTCAGCCCGAGCGGGGCGTCTAGCCGGATATCGCCGCCCTGGTCGGAGACCGAGGCCCCGAGCGCGCGGAAGGCGTCGAGATGAGGGTCGAGGCGCCGGCGACCGATCACGTCCCCGCCGGGCGGGGGCATGTGGGCGCGGCCAAACCGCGCCAGCAGCGGACCTGCCAGCAGGAACGATGCACGGATCCGATCCGCGAGTTCACGGTCGACTTCGGTGCGCTCGACGCTCGAGCAGTCGATCGAGATCTCGCCCGGGCCAAGCCACTGGACCCGCGCCCCGAGCTGCTCGAGCAGCAACGTCATCGCCTCTACGTCCCGGATGCGCGGGACGTTCCGGAGGATCACCTCGTCTTCTGTGAGCAGGCACGCGGCCAGAATCGGGAGCGCGCCGTTCTTGTTACCGGCGGGGACGATCGTGCCCGCGAGGGGCACCCCGCCTTCGATCACGAACTTTTCCATGGGTGGCCGGAGGGTACCTTGTCGGGTCGGCGGGTTCGTCCCGCGGGGTTTCTCCCGTGGCCGGCGGCGTTTGGCTGCCGGTGGGGCAGACTTTGTGCGGCGAACAACGATCTCGCCGGCCGGCTGCTGTTCAGGGGGCGGACCGACCTGCAAACGTCCCTCAGCTAGGCTCCCGTCCATGCAGGTTCTGAGTTCGCGCCAGGAGGCGTGGGACCTCCTTTGTGAGTGGACAACCTCCGATTCGCTGCGCCGCCACATGCTCGCCGTGGAGGCGGCCATGCGCGCGTATGCGCCCCGGTTCGGGGGCGACGAGGACCTGTGGGGCCTCACCGGACTTCTCCACGATCTCGACTACGAGCGCTATCCAAACCTCGAGGACGGCCACCCTCGCTATGCGCTGGCCGAGCTGGAGCGGCGTGGGTACCCGCCCGAACTGATCCGTGCCGTGGCCTCACACGCCGACTTCCTGGGCGTGTCGCGCGACTCGCCGATGGAAAAGACCCTGTTTGCCGTCGACGAGCTGTCCGGGTTTGTGCTGGCGGTCGCCTATGTGCGGCCCGAGGGGCTGGTCGGGATGACGCCGAAATCGGTCAAGAAAAAGCTCAAGCAACCGAGCTTCGCCGCGGCCGTGCATCGCGATGAGCTCCGCCAGGGGGCAGAGGACCTCGGGGTCGACTTCGACGAGCACCTCGCGACCGTGATCGAGGCGCTGGCCGCGCGGCAGGACGAGCTGATGCCGACCGGCGAGACCCCCGCGGGGTAGCGGTCGTTTTTCCACTAGCTCGGGGCCGTATCGCGTGATGTCCGGTGCAGCTCGTACTCCGCGAAGCTCGAGACCACGCCCAGGGGCTCAGCCAGCCTGGCCAGCTCAATGGAGTGCCGGACCGGTCCGGCGTCGCAGATCACCGCGAAACGCCGCGAGCGGTCCGCCAGACGCCGCTGGACGGTGAGCAGCGCATGCAACCCAAGTGAGTCGATGAACCCGGTCCGGGTCAGGTCGATGACGACGTCGTCGTCGCGCCGGCGGATGATGTCGTCGAGCGTCCTGGCCAGCCTCGGAACGGTCAGGACATCCAGCTCTCCGACCACGCTCACGACGGTCTCACGCCCGTTGTGGCGGGCCGACAAGGTCAGCTGAATCGGGCCGCGAGGGCGGAGCGAGCCGCCGATCGTCCCGTCGTGTGCGGAGCTGCTCATGGCGGGGGGTATGCCTGGTGGCCGGTCCCTCACCAATCGTACGGAGCAGGGCTCCTCGGCGAGCCGCCACCGCTTCCCAGCCCGGCCGGACGGCGTGGGTCGGCTATGGTCACCCGCCATGGCCGACCCGATCAAGGTCGTCGTCCTCGCGGGCGACCAGACCGGGCAGGAGTTGCTCGAGCAATCGGTGCGACTGCTCGATCCGGCGTTGTTGGGACTCGAGCTCGAGCTCGAGCGCTTCGACCTGTCGCTGGCCAACCGCCGGGCGACGGCGAATGCCGTGGTGACCGACGCGGCTCGTGCCATGCTCGACGCCGGTCTCGGCCTGAAGGCGGCCACGATCACGCCCGAGGGAGCGGGCGACGTCGGATCGCCCAACCGCATCCTGCGCGAGGAGGTCGACGGAAAGGTGATCGTCAGGACCGGCCGCCGCCTTCCGGGCGTGACGCCGATCGCCGGCGTGCACTACCCGATCTCCGTCGTGCGGATGGCGGTGGACGACGCGTATGGCGCCAAGGAGAGTCGCGACGGAGATCCCGGCTCGCCGTCCGAGATCGCATACCGGACCGAGAAGATCACACGCTCGACCTGCCGCGCCGTGTCGGAGTACTCGTTCCGGACGGCGGCCAAGATGAACGCCCGCGTGTACGGCGGGCCGAAGTGGACCGTGTCGCCCGTGTACGAGGGGATGCTCAAGGAGGAAATGGACGCGGCGTCGGCCCGCCATCCCGAGATCAGCTACGAGCCCGTGTTGATCGACGCCACGTACGCGGGCCTGCTGTCGGGAGCGACCGACGCGCCGCTCGTGATCCCGGCGCTCAACCGCGACGGCGACTGCCTGTCCGATCTCGTCCTCCCCATGTTCGGGTCGATTGCCGGAGCCGAGTCGGTGCTGCTCGCCTTCGACGAGGACTATCAGACGACCGTCGCGATGGCCGAGGCGCCGCACGGGACGGCGCCGGCGCTCGAGGGCAAGGACCTCGCCAATCCGCTCGCCATGATCCTGGCCTGCGGCGCGCTGCTGCGCCACGCGGCCGACCATCACGGCCCCGCCGCCGAGCGGGCCTCACGCGCAATCTACGAGGCCGCGCTTGAGACAATCGCGTCGGGGGTCAAGACCCCCGACCTGGGCGGGCACGCCGGAACGACCGAGTTCACCACCGAGGTCGTGGGTCGCGTGGCGACCAAGATCGAGGTGTGGGGCTCGCTCGGCTCGGCGGCCTGACTCGCTCGGTACCGACCTGCAAGAAATCGTGCAGGAACTCGACCGCAAGCGCGTCGAACTGGGCCGTCCGATCCGGGTGCAGCGGTGGAGCATTGTCAGGGCAAATCAGGCTTCCAGACGGGGCTGAGCTGGCCCTTTACGAGCCTCGGCACGCGTTGCCCGCCTCCGTTCCGTCCGATGCGCCCCCTACGCTATCGAACATATGTTCCAGTCTTCAGCCAATCGTTTGCGCGCCTGGTTGGCGCTCGCCGAGGACCTGCTTGGCGACCCGCCGGATGACGCGCACCCCCAGCTCGAGGCTTGGGAAACGCACCCCCATCGCCGCCCGCTGCGCTGGCAGCGCGAGCGCCGGGGTGGGAGCGTTCCGGCTGCCCCCGCGCACTGCCTGTGCCCGATCCGCCGCGCTCCGAGCGCCGGCGACCGGGGCCAGGTGCTGCGCTGACGCCAGCCCGCAGGCGCCGGCCCGGGCAGCCCCCACCTCCGCGAGGGTGCCCGGGCCAACGACCACGTGCTCTGTGCGACTCCGTCAGAAGCTGGTGTCCCAGGTGTCGCTGAAGCTGTTGCCGTTCACCGGAGCAACGGTCGGGCAAGCGTTCGCGTTGCTGACGAGCAGCAGCTGGTCGGGCGGCCTGGACTGCCCAACGCAATCGAGGTAGTACGACATCGTGTCGTCCTCGGTCAGGACGTCGTAGACGGTCCCTCCGCGGAAGCCGGCGATGCTCGAGGTGACCCCACCTGAGGTCACGGTCCCGTTGCTGAAGGCGTTCTGGTCGAAGTCAACCAGTGGCAGGATCTGGATCAGGCCGTTTGACAGCTCGGTCGCAGGGCGCTCGATGATCCATTCGCCGCTGGAGTCCTGACACGTGCTGGTCGCGCACGGTTGGGTCACCGAGAAGTTGTTGCCACGCGTCGTTGCGTCCGTCAGCGTCAATGTGTAGTTGTTGACGCCGGCACCGCCAGACGTGACATTCACAGAAGCGCTGATCTGATCCCCAGGACGCGGACAGTCGACGTTGTCGTTGATGCACTGCGTCGTGCCCTCCTGCACCGTGCCGTTCGGGTACATCTCGTACCAAACGTAGTAGTAGAGGACACCCTCGTAGCACTGCTCGCCGCTGCCCAGCTGCTCCACCGTCCCGTCGGAGAAACCGTCGATCCCCACCCACTGGGCGGCGAAGGCGTCCTGGTAACGGTAGGAGCCCTGCAGACATGTCACTCGAGGGATCGTCCAGTGCCCGCTCACGCCCGAGACCGTCGACGAGCCCGTCTCCTGGTCGGCATATCCTCCCCAGTTCACACCGGGAGCCGGCTGCACTCCGCCGCTGGTCACCGTCGCGGCCGCCACGTGAGGCCGTACATGCGGCACGGTAGCGCCCCTCCCCACGGTGGCGCCGCTCTGGGCGTGCGCGCGGATGAAGGTCGCGTGAGACGACATGTATTTATTGAACGCGGCTCTGGCCTGGGCGGCCAGCGCCACCCGGCTCGCCTGGGAGGCCGCCGGCCCCGACCGAACCGAGGGCTGGGTCAAGACCACGGTCAGAGCCACCCCGAGAACCGCGATCAAAGCGAACGATCTCTTCACTCGAAACCCCTTTCGCCCGAGCATGGGCACGAACGGTTGCATCCGGCCCCAAAGGATTACAGCCTCAATCCGACCCGGCGACCCTAATCCTCCCTGGCATGGAAAGCAAGTGCCGCTCAGCAGACCACCGCGTTGCTCGACCTGGGACGGGCGCCACCGACCGGCGGACTAAGGCGCGCCATCGCGTCGATGGCGCGGCGCGGGTGCGGTCTGCCCGCCGCGGGCGCTGGGCGCTGGGCGCGTCGCAGGCGGCGGGCGCGTCGCGGGCGCTGGGCGCGGCCTACCCGTCCCGGGCGCGGCGTGGGCGCCGCGCGCCCGTTACCCGCCGAGAAGGCCCGCTCGCAATGTCGTGAGCGCGGCGTGCGCGCCCAGGATGACGCCTTCGGGATAGCCGGCGGTCTGACCGTTCGGCGACTCGGCGAGTGCGATGAGCACCGCGATGAACGTGCCCAACCCGAGCACGACGCAGATCACCAGCAGGACGAGTGCCTGCGGATTGGCGCGAAAGTACTTGATCACGCCCTGCATCTACACGTTCCGCTGATTGGCACCCGTCTTGGACTTCAAAGAAGAACCGGCGGCGACCTACTCTCCCAGGCCCTTGCGGGCCAAGTACCATCGGCGCTGAGGGGCTTAACGGCTCTGTTCGGAATGGGAAGAGGTGTTTCCCCCTCGCCATAGCCACCGGAAACTGGTCGAGACCAGCCCTCTTCCCGGGCCTTCAAAACCGCACAGTGCCAATGCACGGATATCAAAATATCCGTCAAGCCCTCGACCCATTAGTACCGGTCTCCT
>DATJUA010000050.1:0-25489 GCA_035502815.1 Solirubrobacteraceae bacterium | reverse complement strand
ACCTCGGGCGAGCCCAAGGGCGCACTCCATCGCCACGACGCATTGATGCGCGCCGCCGATCATCACATCGATCATTTCGGGCTGAGCGGCGACGACGTCATCTACGTGCCCTCGCCGCTGGCACACCAGACCGGCTTTCTCTACGGGATGTGGATCGCGATCCGGCTCGGCGCGGCCCAGGTGCTCCAGGAGGTCTGGGATGCCGACGTCGGACTTGACGCGATGCGGCGATTCGGCGTCACGTTCGTTCAGGCGGCGACTCCGTTCCTGGCCGATCTCACCCGGGTGGCCGACGATCGGGGCGAGACGCCGGAGCGTCTGCGCACGTTTGTCGCCACTGGCGCTGCGATCCCGCGCGAGCTGGCCCGCCGGTCCCGCCAGGTCCTCGACGCCGAGGTCGGGGGCGCATGGGGAACGACCGAGAGCTGCCTGGGCTGCGCGTTCGCGCCCGGGGATGATGCTGAGCTGGCCTGGGGCACCGACGGACGCGCTCTCTCCGGGGTCCGGCTACGTGTGGTCGACGACGAGGGACGGATGCTCGCTCCGGGCGAGGAGGGCAACTTCGAGGTCCACACCGACTGCCTGTTCGTGGGATACCTGAACCGCCCGACCCTGACCGCCGAGGTAGTCACCGAAGATGGCTGGTACCGGACCGGTGACCTGGCCCGGATCGACCGGAGCGGCTACGTCCGGATCACCGGCCGGGTCAAGGACGTGATCAACCGCGGCGGCGAGAAGGTCCCCGTCGCCGAGATCGAGCAGCTCCTGCATGCCCACCCGGCGGTGCGCGACGTCGCGATCGTCGCGATGCCCGATGAGCGGCTAGGCGAGCGCGCCTGCGCGTTCGTGGTGGGCGAGCTGGAATTCGACACGATGCTGGAGTACCTAGACTCCCACCGCGTCTCGAAGACCTACTGGCCCGAGCGCCTGGAGCTGGTGCCGTCGCTTCCCCGGACGCCATCGGGCAAGATCCAGAAGTTCCTCCTGCGCGAGCACGCCCGCGACTTTGTGACCGCATGACCACCACCACTCTTCACAGCGAGATCCGCGCCTACGTCGAGAACGAGGGGGAGAGCTGGTCCGAGCTGATCGAGCGCGACCACAAGGTTCCGCTGTCACTGTGGGACGAGTTGCGCGATCGCGGCTACCTTCGGCTGGCGGCGCCGGTCGAGTACGGAGGCGCTGGAATCCCGTTCACGCGCTACCTCGAGCTGCTCGAGGTGTTCTCGATGTCGCACGCGTCGCTGCGGATGATCGTGCACGTCGCCAACGGCATCTGGCGGCCGATGGACTCGCACGCGAACGACGATCAGCGCGAGCGCTTCATCAAGCCCGCGGTCGCCGGCGACATCAAGGTCGCGTTCACACTGACCGAGCCCGGCGCCGGCAGCGGCGCCGACATCCGGTGCAGCGTCGTCCGGGAAGGCGACACCTACTTCCTGAGCGGCGAGAAGCACCTGATCACGTTCGGGACGATCGCCGACTACCTGATGACGTTCGCCCGCGTGGAGGGCACGCGCGGCAACGACGGAACGGTGGCGCTGATGGTTCCGACCCGTGGCGAGGGAGTCGACGCGCGCGAGATGGCCGAGACGATGGGCGTGCGCGGGACCGACCACGGCCACATCGTGTTCGACCGCGCGCCCGTCCCCGTGGCCGACCGGTTCGGCGAGGAGGGCCAGGGCGTGGAGATCGCCTTGAGCGGGTTCCTCGGGCCGAGCCGCATCTCGCTGGCGACCACGTGCGTCGGCCTGGCTCAGCGCGCGCTCGACCTGTCCCTCGACTACGCCCAGCAGCGCGAGACGTTCGGGCGCAAGATCGCCGAGCGGCAGGCGATCGCGTTCAGGCTGGCCGAGATGGCCACCGATGTCGAGGCCGCGCGCCGGCTGGTGAGGCACGCCGCGAGCACCTGGGAGGAACGCGGGCACGCACCCACGGAGGCGGCGATGGCCAAGCTGTTCGCTTCGGAGATGCTCCAGCGCGTGACCGACGGTGCGCTCCAGGTCCACGGTGGCGTCGGGTACTGGTCCTCGAGCCCGATCGAGCGGGTGTATCGCGACGCTCGAGCTCAGCGCTTCGAGGAGGGGACGGCGGAGATCCAGAAGACGACGATCGCCCGAGACCTACTTCAGAGAACGGGCCGATGAGCGCCGACGACACCCTCCTTCCGGACCCGCGCCGCGGCTTCGAGGGCAAGATCGCGCTGATCACGGGCGCCTCCCGCGGCATCGGACGGGCGCTGGCCCTGCGGCTCGCCGCCCGGGGGACGCATGTGATCGTCAACTACAAGCGCAGCGAGGAGCTGGCCCGCGAGGTGGTGGCCGAGGTCGAGCGCCTGGGCGCCACGGGCCTGGCCATCCAGGCCGATCTGGAGAACGTCGAGGAGATCGAGGCGATGTTCGAGCAGGTGCAGGAGCGATTCGGTCGCCTGGACTTCTTCGTCTCCAATGCCTCGGCGAGCAACTTCCACCACTTCATGGATGTGAAGCCCCACCACCTGGAGCGCACGTTCAACCTCAATGTGCGCGCGTTCGTGGTCGGGACGCAGCGGGCGGTGCGGATGATGGAGGGCGGGGGCCGGATCGTCGTCCTGTCGAGCTACGGGAGCATCCGCTCGTTCCCCACCTACGCCAACCTCGGGTCGGCCAAGGCGGCCCTCGAGACGTGGGCGCGGTACATGGCGGTCGAGCTCGCCCCGCGTGGCGTGAACGTGAACGCGGTCAACGGGGGGATCATCGAGACCGACTCCTCGAGCTACTTCTACGCCACCGGACGCGTCCCCTCGCTCGAAACCGTGCTGCCGAAGATCCCCAAGCGCCGGATGGGCACCGCCGCCGAGGTGGCCGACTGCGCGCTGTTCCTCCTGTCCCCGGGCGCGGAGTACGTGACCGGAACGACGCTCGTCGTCGACGGCGGCCTGACCGCGATCGCCCCGCCGTTCCACGCGGACATGGCTCAGGGCGCCGACGCGGGAACGATCGACGCGCTGTCCGAGCTGCTGGGCTAGCCGGCGCTATACGTAGCACGCTCCATTCGAATCCGCCCCGACGCCGGTTGCACCACATTTCGGTGCCGGAGAACGGCCCACTCGGCCCCGCACCGGCCGCGAGTGGGCACTTATCCGTGGAGGAGCCGGGTGAATCGGCATTCACCGCCACCGGCGCGATGAGTGAGCACTTATCCGGCAAGTCGGAGGCGCCACGGCGTCCCCCCGGCGAGTCAACCGCCAACGGACGGGCTTCGACAACCGCCTACCGATTAGATAGGAGGTTCTACTCGGGACGGGAGGTCGACCGGGTCCAGCGGCCCGAGCGCCCGCCCGACTTCTCGAGCAGGACGACCTCGGCGATCTCCGCTCCGCGCTCGATTCCTTTGACCATGTCGTAGACGGTCAGCGCGGCGACGCTGGCGGCGGTCATTGCCTCCATCTCGACCCCGGTCGGCGCCGTCGTGCGCGCCTCAGCGGTCAACGTGATCGACCCGGCTTCGGGATCGATCGATCCCTCGACGCCCACGAAGGTCAACGGCAGCGGATGGCAGAGAGGGATTAGCTCGGCGGTCCGCTTGGCCGCTTGGATACCCGCGATGCGGGCCACGCCGAGCACGTCGCCCTTGGGGGCATCGCCGGCGAGCACCTTCTGTGCGGTCTCCGCCGACACCCGCACGACGGCCCGCGCCACCGCGCGGCGCTCGGTGGCGGACTTGTCGCCGACGTCGACCATCCGGGCCCGTCCGGAGGCGTCCAGATGCGTTAGCTCGCTCACCCGGCGGCGGGCGCGTACACGCTCTGGGCGTCCGCAATCAGGGCGCGGACCGCGTCCACGTCCCCGGCTCGCAACAGCTCGACCGGATCCGGGGCGCCGTTGACGATCGACTCGAAGAACTCCTTGCGATCCTGGTAGGTGGGCAGGGTCGCCTTGGCCCAGCCACGCGCCTCGTTGAGGAGGACGGCCAGGACCGCGTAGGGCTCGCCGAACAGTTCGGAGATCTCGCGCTTCATCCGCTTGGCCAGGGCCGGCGATGCGCCGGCGGTGGAGATCGCCACTGCCAATGGCCCGGTTCGCACGATCGCCGGCAGGATGAAGTTGCACAGCGGCGGCACGTCCACGACGTTGACGAGCATCGCTCGCTCCTCGGCGTCGTGGAACACGCGAATGTTCAGATCGGTGTCGTCCGTCGCGGCGATCGCGATCAGCGCGCCCTCGAGGTCTCCATCGGCGTACTCACGCCGCTCCCACTGGATCGACCCCTCCAGGGAAAGCTGGACAAGCTCTGGATGTGCCTCGGGCGCCACCAGCGTCACGTCGGCGTCGCAGGCAAGCAGGCCTTCGACCTTCTCAAGCCCGACGTCGCCCCCACCGATCACCACGCACCGCCGGCCGGTCAGCCTGAGGCAGGCGATGTAGAACGGGGTCTCGAGCATGCCCTGCACGCAGGACTGATCGCAGATCCCGAGGCGGAGCTGGCACACGCACTCCTTACCGCGATAAGCGTTGGCCGGCACGTCTATGAGGGTACCGCGCCGCTAGCGCCGGATTGCATCGCGGGCGAGGCGGGCGCCCAACCGGGTGAGCGGTACGGCGCCGTCCACCAGCGCCCGACCCCGGGCGCCGGCCGGCCCGTAGAGCAGCTTGGCGCTCTGGCGAAGTGCGCGACCCAGGGTCTCGTCGTACGGATGCCACCACGGGTCGCGCAGCGGCGAGCCCTCCCACACGCGCAGCTTTACGTTCACGCACTCGTACAGGCCGAACTTCGAGTGCGTGCGCCCGAGCCCGGAGTCCTTGACTCCGCCCCACGAGCACTGGCACGCGCCATGAGAAAACATGTGGTCGTTGATCCACACCATCCCGGACTCCAGTTGCGCGGCGATCCGCTCGCCGCGTGAGCGATCCGCCGTCCACACCGACGCGCCCAGTCCGAAGTCCGAGTCGTTGGCCAGGGCCACCGCCTCAGCCTCGGAATCGACCACCACGATCGGCACCACGGGCCCGAAGATCTCCTCGCGCATGATCCGCATGTCTGGCGTCACGCCAGTCAGGACGGCCGGTGCATAGAACACGCCCTCGAGACCCGCCGGCGCGTCGACCGCCCCGCCGCAGTGCAAAACCGCCCCAGCCGCGACGGCGTCGTCGACCAGCTCGCGCACGATCGTGAACTGCTCCTCGGAGGTCATCGGCCCGATCTCGGTCTCCCAGCCGATCGGGTCGCCGACCCGCAGGCGCTGGGCGCCTTCGACCACGCCGGCGATGAACCGCTCAGAGACACCGCGCATCACATACACGCGCTCGATCCCCGAGCAGGTCTGGCCGGCGTTGGCAAAACCACCCCACACCGCGCCGGCGATCGCGTGCTCCAGGTGCGCGTCCTCGAGCACGATCATCGGGTCCTTGCCGCCCAGCTCGAGCACTGAGCCCTTCAGCCGCCGGGCACACGCCTCGGCGACGCTCCGACCGGTCTCCACCGACCCGGTGAAGAACACCTTGCCGACGCTCGACTCGGCCAGCGCTGCGCCCGTCCCCGGACCGTGCACCACCCGCACGAGCCCGTCCGGTACCCCGGCGCGCGAGAACAGCGAAGCGACCCGCTCGCCGATCAGCGGCGTCAGCGAGGCGGGCTTGAGGACCACGCCGTTGCCGGCGATCAGGGCAAGCGCCACCTCGCCAAGCGGAATGCTCCACGGGTAGTTCCACGGCGAGATGACCGCGATCACGCCGAGCGGCTCGTAGACGAACGTCGACCGCTTGGTCTTCAGAAAGGCCTGCGGCATCGGGACCTTCTCGTCGGCGAGGATCTCGGCGCCGGCACCCGCGATCCAGTTCAACGCGTCCACGGTGGGCAGGATCTCCATCGCGAACGCCTCGTTGCGGGGCTTTCCCTGCTCGCGGACGATCAGATCGCGGATCTCGTCGGCGTCCTCGAGCAACAGCTGAGCGGCGCGCTGGAGATAGCGCCCCCGCTCCGAAAGCGGCAGCGCGCCCCACGCCGGCTGTAGAGAGGCGACCGAATCGACCACGCCCTGAACGTCCTCGGGCGCCGTGATCGGGACGGATCCGACGAGCTCGCCGGTTGCGGGGTTGAAGGATTCCAGCTGATCGGTGGCGATAGTTGCTTGCATCGAAGAAAGGCTATCCGGCAATCACGCCCGGCCACGGGCCCGCCGGATCTGCTCGAGTCGCTCGCGCAACAACGCTTCCGCGTCATCGGGCGCGTAGAACCGCTCCCCGATTGCCGGGTCGGGCATCAGCTCCTGTGGCGAGACGTGTCCCGGGTGGGCATGCGGAGAGTCGTACTCGCCGCCGCTGCGCGTCGATGAGCGCAGGTATGCCGGGGGCGGCTGCGCGCCGTGGTCACGGATGAACCCGCGAGCCGCCCCCACCGCCCGTTTGGCCGCATCCGATTTGGGCGCCAGCGACAGGTAGATGGCGGTCTGGGCCAAGGCGAACTGAGCCTCCGGCAGACCCACGTGCTCGACCGCCGCGGCCGCCGCGGTCGCCACCACGAGCGCCTGGGGATCGGCGTTGCCGATGTCCTCGGAAGCCAGGATCACCATCCGCCGCACGATGAAGCGCGGGTCTTCGCCGCCCTCGAGCATGACCGCCAGGTAGTACAGGGACGCGTCCGGGTCCGAGCCGCGGGTGGCCTTGATCCAGGCCGAAATCGTGTCGTAGTGGCGGTCGGCCTGCCGGTCGTAGAGCAGCGCGCGGCGCTGGAGGGCGTCCTCGGCCTGCTGCAATCCGACCAACCCGTCGTCGCCCGCCGTCTGGCAGGCGAGCTCGAGCGCGTTCAGCGCGGTCCGGGCGTCGCCGCCTGAACGTTCGGCCAGGAATTCCAGCGCCTCGGCGGAGACCGACACCCGCTCGACCGGACCGCACTCACCGCGCGCCACCGCCCGGTCGAGCAGCACGCGCACCTGGGCCGGGGTGAGCGGCTCGAGCTCGTATACCCGCGCCCGGGAGAGCAGCGCCGAGTTGACCTCGAAGTAGGGGTTCTCGGTGGTGGCCCCGATCAGCGTCACCAGCCCCTCCTCGACCGCCGGCAGCAGCGCGTCCTGCTGGGCCTTGTTGAAGCGGTGGATTTCGTCCAGAAAGAAGATGGTTCGCCGGCCGCCGGCGCCGAGCCGCTGCCGGGCGCGCTCGATCACGCCGCGCACCTCCGCCCGGCCGGCCTGCACGGCGCTCTCCTCCTCGAACGCAGCACCCGACGCCTCGGCGATCAGGCGCGCCAGGGTCGTCTTGCCGCTCCCAGGCGGGCCGTGCAGGATCATCGAGTGCGGGTGCCCGTCCTGGATCGCCTGGCGCAGCGCCGAGCCCGCCGCGAGCAGGCGATCCTGGCCGACGAACTCCTCGAGCGTGCGCGGCCGCATCCGGGTGGCCAGCGGCGCATCTGGAAGCATCGGCGAGCCGGCGGCGGCCGGCGCTTGTTCCTCACCGAACAGGCGATCCATGTCACAAGTATGAGACCGGTGGATGGGAACCCCGCCCACCTCGCCCAACCCGCCGCCTACCCCGCCGACCCCGCCCCCCACCCCAGCCGACTCAGCGCCCGCCGGGCAGGCCGTGCGCGGTGAGCCAGTCCACGACGTAGTCGACCCAGGTCGACAGCGACCTGTGGACCATGAACAGATGGGCGGTATCCGGGAGCAGCAACTGGGTCACGTCGCACCCGCAATGGGCCTTGTAGTAGGCGTAGTCCGCATCGGCGGACGATGGGGGGTCGGTCGTGTCCTCCTCGCCCGAGGTGAGCAACACGGGAATCGAGGGGCCGATCAGCGCGATGTCGGCGTCGTTTTGCGTGTACATCGCGGGCAGGTCGGCGATCTCGCCGTACGGCGAGTCAAGGAACGGCGGCGTGCAGGCGATTTTCGCCGCATACGCGACCACTCCCGGGGCATACGTGTTGAACTCGAGGCAGTCCTGGGTGGTCTGGAAGAACTGGAAGTAGTCGGGATGGTTCGGGTCCGGGGTGAACTCCCCGCCCGAGGAGGATCCCAGCGGGCTGGTGGGTGAGCCGCCGGCAGAGCCCGAGATGTCGGTCTGGATCATCGCCGCCACGTCGTGGTATTCGCCGGGGTAACCGGCGACCACCCAGCCGCCGGCGCTGTGGCCGACGATCACCACGGTCGAGTTCTGGGTGTGCGCCGGCGTCGTGGCCTGCGAGCAATCAGCGCTGGCGCTGATTCCGTAACCGCCGGTCTTCACATCGCCGACCACGTCGTGCAGCATCGCCCGGTGGGCCTGGGTAGTGAGCGTGAAGCCGCCGCCGGGCTGCGAGTAGTAGCTGCTCTTGGCGTAGCCGAGCCGGTCATAGGAGAACACCACGTAGCCCGCACTCGCCAACGCCCGGGCAACTGACCAGGTCGGCGAGAAGTCCCAGTCCTCGGTGGAGGACGCGATGCCGTGAACGAGCACGATCGCCGGCGTCGTCGGACCGACGGGGCCGTCGGTGAAGCGCTCCCCGTACAAGAGGCTTCGGCTGCCGGCGGGATTGGTCACCGGCAGGCACACCGAGACCACCCGCATCTGGTCGTTGAAGACCATGCGCGGGGCGTCAGGCGGCCCGGTCACAGGCAAGGAGAACGCCTGGGCGGCGCCCGAGAACACCAACAGCGCCAGGGAAATGGCCAGCGCGCCGGCGCCGGCGCCGGCGAGGCGCCGCAGCTTCACTCGCAGTTCCCCTCCAGCACGGGCGTCGACTCCAACCAGGCGCGCTCCATGGCCGCTCGCGCGCGCGCCATGTCCTCGTCGAACAGCACTTGCTCGTCGCTGTCGAGCACTCCGCGCGGCGCGTTCAGATACGCGGCGTACGCCTCGGTCGCCAGGCTGACATCGTGGGGTACTTGACTCATCTTCGCGACTCCGTCCGGATCGATTCGGGAAGGGCGCGAATCTGCTGCCACTGGCGCCACCACGGGCGCAACTCGCGGGCCACCATCGCGCCGACGAATGCCACGGGCAACAGCGCGAGATCAATAGCGATGAACATGTATTGGGGTCCTTGCTCGGGAAACCTGGATTCCAGCGGGAATACCCGCGGAGGCGCCCCGACTCACTCCCCCTTATCCGATCAAATACCCTCTTCACATGGCCGACGACTGGCGACTACGTGCGGAATTGCTCGATGAGACCGCCGCCCGGGCGCTAACGAAGCGGCTCGGAGCCGAAAAGCTCGGCGAGGAGCTCGAGAACTCGTTCGGCGATCGGCTCGCCGTCTCGGGCGACGGTCCGAACGTGTTCGTCTACGCCGGCGACCGCCGGCAGGCCGACGCCGCGGCGGATGCGATACGCGCGCTCGCGGCCGAGAATGGGTGGGTGGTCGAGCTCGAGCTCAAGCGCTGGCACCCGACGGCAGAGGAATGGGAGGACCCCGACGTCCCGCTCCCGCAGACGGACGCCGAGCTCGCCGCCGAGCACGCCAAGCTGATCGCCAAGGAGCGCGAGGATACGGCCGAGAGCGGTTACGCCGAGTACGAGGTACGCGTCGAGTGCCCGTCGCACCGGGAGACAGTCGCGTTGGCGCAGCGATTGCACGGCGAGGGCGTGCCGCTGGTGCGGCGGTGGCGCTACCTGCTCATCGGCGCGGCCGACGAGGACAGCGCGAAGGCCCTTGCCGAGCGCCTTCGCGGCGAAGCGCCGCCTGACAGCACGGTCACGGCCGAGGTGAGCCGGCGCGCCGCCTACGACGAGGATCCGGGCCGCGCCTCGTTTGCGGTGTTCGGCGGCCTGGGCGGCTGAACCGGCCTACGAGCCCTTATCAAACCCCTCCCAGGTGACGGGCGGATCGGGGTCAGCCGGTCGCGCTTGGTCGTCAGACGCTGCCGCGCTGGCGAGGTCCGACGGGAACGTCTCACGGGCCCGGAACAGGAAGTAGCCGGCGGCGGCGAGCGTCGTCAGCATCACCAGGAAGGTGACCTGAAGTCCGGTGGTGGTGCTCGAAGACGGGGCATGAAGGTGTGTCTTCACGTCCCCGATCGGCGCTTGGGAGGGGACGATCCCCGAGATCAGCTGCGACACGCCGCCGAACACCAGTGGCGCGAGTGCCTGGGCGAGCGAGCGCACGACGGTCAGCGCGGCCTGCGTCCGTCCCCACAACCCAGCCGGCACCACGTCGAGACGTGCCGCCTGAAGCGGAGGATTGGCGGCCGAGATCAGCGCGGCCCCGAGGACGGCGAACCAGATCGCCGGAGTGATGCTCCTGCCCAGGAATGCCGGGATCATCAGCACCGCGGCGCCGGCATAGCAGGCGCCCGGAAACCACACGCGTGCCGACAGATAGCCGCGCTTGAGCAGGACGTCCGGCACGCGGCCTCCGACGAGCGTTCCGATCACCGCGCCGACGACGAGCAGGGCCAGGAACAGCTCCCCCTCCGCCTGACCGGCTTTGAAGTGGCCCAGCACGAACAGCAAGGCGAATGTCTGGAGCCCCGCAAAGTAGAAGTAGCCGAGCGACGAGCCGACGATCATCAGCACGTTGGACGGGATCGAGAACAGGTAGCGGATTGACGCGCCGAGGTTCATCTTGCTGGGGTCCTCGTGGAGCACGAGCCGGGGGTTTGGCTCGACGCCCGCGCGGCGCGCCGCCTCACGCGCGGCTTGCTGCCCCGCGTCGGCGGCCGGCTCCTCCTCAGGTGCCACGCCCTCACCACGTTCGGCGCGCGCCGCGCCTCTGCTCACTGCCAGGTCGAGGTCGACGTCGCCGACCTCGAGATGGCTCTGGCCGCCGCGCAGAGGCTCCGGGACCGTCCGCCACAGCTCGCGGGCCAGGAAGAAGCCTGGGAGTCCGAGCACGATGAACGCGGCTCGCCAGTCGATCAGGTCCGCGACGAACCCGCTGATGATGAACCCGAATGCCGTACCGGCGGCCTCGCCGACGAGGATGTAGGACCAGATCCGCGCGCGTTCGTCGGCGGCGAAGTAGTCGCCGGTGAGCGAGGCGATCGCGGGTCCCGCGGTGGCGGCGACGGCTCCCAGTGCCAGCCGCGTCAGCAGCAGGCCGGAGAAGCTCCCCGCGAACGCGCTGAGCAGCGACGCGACGCTCCACAGGACAACGCTGAACGCCAACAGCGGCATCCGCCGCGTCCGGTCGACCAGCAGCCCCACCGGAATCGTGAACACCGCTCCGACGATCAGCGAGACCGAGGCGAGCAGCCCGACGTCGGTGTTGTTGATGTGCAGCCCCGACTCGAGCTGCCGTGCGATCGCGCCTACGGTCGATGAATCGGCGCCGTTCAACGCGAGCACGAACGCGAACAGCACGATCACGCGCGCCCGCGCCGGCCCTCCCACTCGCTTGACGACCTCGCCGCGGAGCAGCCGGCCGATCCACCGGATGAACCCCAGGAACGCGCTGACCATGCGCGCGCCCGCGCCCCGGCGCTCGCCCCGTCTGGCGCTCATCGCGGGGTCAGCCTCCTACGGCCGTCTCGCGCCGCTGGTCGTCCTCCTCGCGCCAGCCCCGAACCGTCTTGCGCAACGCGACGTAACCGCCGATGCCCGGGAGGGTGGGGAGCCAGAAGGAGATCGCTCGGTAGGCGAGCACCGCGACCACGGCGCGGCCGGCGGGAATGCCGAACGCCGCGAACGCTCCGATCATCCCTCCCTCGACGCCGCCGATCCCCCCGGGGAGGGGCAGCAGGCTGCCGAGCGTGCCGAGGAAGTAGCCCATGACGAGCACCGCGACCGGCACCACCGTGCCAAAGGCATGGAATGACACGCCGAGCACGGCGATGTCGAAGCCCCAGTAGGCAAGCGCGCCAAGCAGTCCCAGGCGCCGCTCGCGCACCAGGTCGAGCGCGGTGCGAACGCCCGATCCGAGCGTCGCGGGCAGAGTTGCGAGGCGGGCGGCCAGCCGTCCGGCCGGACCACTGCGCCGCGCCATGCGCTCCAGGCGTCGCTCGAAGTCGCCGGGCACCAGGGCCGCCCCTGCCCCCAGGGCCAGCGCCGCCGCGCTGAGGACCGCTGGCAGCAGCGTCAGCGCCGCAGGTCCGTGCCCGGCGAACACCCCGATCCACAAGCCAAGTCCGCCGATCACCAGCGCGGCGAGATAGATCGAGTACTGGATCGCGTAGTTAGCAGTGATCCGGCAGGCGATCACGCGGGGCTCCATGCCCGCTCGGCGCAGAGCCCAGACCGTGACCGCCACGCCACCGGCGCCGGCCGCCGCGAATAGGCGGATCGCAGCGATCCCGGCCAGCGGGATCTCCACGGATGCTCGCCAATCCAGCCGCGGCACGCCGCGCGCGAACACGGTGCGGAACAGGACCGTGTAGCCCCCGATCGACAGGAACTCGAGGCCCGCCCCGAGCGCCAGCCAGAGCGGATTGCCGTGCTTGAGCTGGCCCCAGGTCTGATGTAGCCCGGCGAGCTTGGGAACAAGGAAGTACAGGCCGACGAGCGCAGCGACGACGAACAGCACCCCGAAGATGAGCTTGCGGCGGTTGACGGGGCCGATCGGGCTGAAGCTGCCGGTGTCGTGCTGATGCCCGTCCTGCGAGTCGGGTTGTGGCTTGAGGCTCGCCCGCGGTCCAGTCGCCGTGTCCGGCTCCTCGCGATCCCGACTAGGTTGAAGTTCGCCGCGCATGACCCTCAGTTCTTGACCTTACCCTCCCGGGTTGCGGGCCACTCGATCCGTCGTCCTTCCTCGCCGGCGCCATCACTCTGTGAAGATGCTGCAAATGGAGGTTCGATCGATCCCGCTGGCACAGACGCGCCAGCTCCGCCAGGAGGTCCTGCGCCCCCTCTCCTCGCTCCAGGATCTCGCCTCGCACGAGCCGTCGGGCTCGGTCGCGTTCGGCGCGTACGACGGCGACGAGCTGGTTGCCGTCGGGCTGGTGGGACGCGATGGCGAGCAGCCGGGCGACTGGCGAGTGCGCGGCATGGCCACCAAGCCGCAAGCGCGCGGCCGGGGGGCCGGTACCCGGATCCTGCAAGCGCTCGTGCAGCATGCCGTCGCCCAAGGGGCCACGCGCGTGTGGTGCAACGCCCGCACCCCGGCGCGCTCGCTGTACGAACGGCTCGGCTTCGTCGTCGCCTCGGAGGAGTTCGAGCCGCCGGACATCGGGCCGCACTACCGGATGGAACTACCCGTCACGTCGGGTCACGGTTAGGCTTTCGCGCCATGCCGACAACGGTGCGGGTCGAGCAGGTGAGCACGCCGGATGGCGAAATGGATGCCCATGTGGTGCTTCCCGAGGCTGGGTCGGGGCCCGGGATCGTGGTCCTCCAGGAGATCTTCGGCGTCGGCGACTACATCAAGGAGGCGGCTGATCGGCTGGCCGGCCTGGGGTACGTCGCGCTCGCGCCGGATCTCTACTGGCGGATCGAGCCGAACATCGCTGTCGGCCACGACGAGGCCGGGCTGGGCCGGGCGTTCGAGGTCGCCCAGCAACTCGACCCCGAGCTCGCCGTGCGCGACTCGGTCGACGCTCTACGGACGCTTCGCGGGCTGCCCGAGGTGACGGATCGCAGAGCCGGCGTGCTCGGGTTCTGCTTGGGCGGCACGCTCGCCTTCGAGGTGGCGATCGCCAGCGAACCGGACGTCGCGGTCTGTTACTACGGCTCGGGCATCGCCGGCATGCTCGACGAAGCCGACCGCATCACCTGCCCGGCGTTGCTGCACTTCGGCGGTGCCGACCAGTACATCCCCCGTGAGCAGGCCGAGACCGTGGGCGTGTTCGCCGCTTCCCGGCCGAACATGGAGTGCCACATCCACGAGGGCGCTGGCCATGCCTTCGACAACCACGCGTCGGCGATGTTCCACCAGCCCGAGCCAGCCGCCCGAGCCTGGGAGCTCACGCGGGAGTTCCTCGCGCGGACGCTGCCCGCACAGGCTCGTTAGGGCCCTGCCCGCCGGACGAACCCGAGCGCATCGTCGTGCAGCGGCCCGTTGGTCGCCAGCGCGTCGCCGCCCCCGGCCGTCGGCACGCCGGCCAGATCCGTGAAGATCCCGCCGGCCTCCTCGACGATCACCTGCGCGGCGGCGAGGTCCCACAGCGTGACCGCCGGCTCGCAGCAGATCTCGGCCACCCCTTCGCCGACCATCATGTAGCCCCAGAAGTCGCCGAATCCGCGGGTCCGCCAGCACGCCCGGGCCAGTCCCAGGAGCTGATCGATCCGTCCCGGGGAGTTATCCCAACCGTCCAACCCAGAGATGCACAGCTGCGCGTCCTCGAGTGCACGGACGGCCGAGACGTGCAGGCGCCGCGGCTCGGTGGACAGTTCGTCGCGCGCGAACGCCCCGGCGCCCCGGGCCGCCCACCACCTCCGTTGCAAGGCCGGCGCCGACACGACCCCGAGCGTGATTCGATCCCACTCCTGGAGCGCCAGCAACGTCCCCCACACCGGGATTCCGCGTACGTAGTTCTTGGTCCCGTCGATCGGGTCGACGATCCACCGCCGCCCGTTCTCGGGCGACTCTTCCGAAGAGCCGTACTCCTCGCCCAGGATCGCGTCGCCTGGTCGAAGAGACGCCAGCCGCTCGCGCAGCGTCTGCTCGACCGTCCTGTCGGCCTCGGTCACGGGCGTGAGGTCGGGCTTGGTCTCGACGACGAGATCGGTGGCGCGGAACCGCGACAGCGTGATGGAGTCGGCCACGTCCGCCAGCTCGAGCGCGAGTGCCAGGTCGTCTTCGGTGGCCACGCGGGCATCGTACGCGTCCCGGCCGCTAGGCTGACCGCGTCATGGCCGCGGACGACCTCCAGCGCGAGACGACCGACGTCCTGCGCGAGCTGGTGCGCTTCAACACCGTCAACCCGCCGGGCAACGAGCGTCCCGCGATCGAGTTCCTCGCGTCGTATCTGCGCGAGGCCGGCTTGCGGACCGAGTTGCTGGCCGACGACGAAGATCGGCCGAACCTCGTGGCCGACCTGGCCGGGGCCGGTTCGGGCGACGACGACGGTCCGACGCTCTGCTATCTGGGTCACGTCGACACCGTGCTCGCGGACCCGTCGGAGTGGGCGCACGGCCCCTGGTCGGGCGACGTGGTCGACGGCTTCCTGTGGGGCCGGGGCGCGATCGACATGAAGTCCCAGGTGGCCGCCGAGGCGGTGGCGGCGGCCACGCTCGCCCGCGGCGGCTGGCGCCCGCACGGCGGAACGCTGAAACTCGTGTTCGTCTCCGACGAGGAGACCGGTGGCGACGTCGGCGCCCACTGGCTGACCGAGACACATCCGGAACGAGTCCGCTGCGACATGCTGCTCAACGAGGGCGGCGGCGACGTGTTCGAGTTCGAGGGCCGCCGCCGCTACGGCGTGTGTTGCGCGGAGAAGGGGATCTTCCGCTTCAAGCTGACCGCGCACGGCGTGGCCGGACACGCCTCGCTGCCCAAGACCGGCGACAACGCGCTGCTCAAGTTGGGCCCCGTGCTCGAGCTGATCGGCGCGGCCGAGCCGCTGTTCGAGCTGACCGAGGCGCCGGCCGCGTTGCTGCGCGGGCTCGGCGGCGACCCGGATGACCCGGCCGCCGCGCTCGCGCGGATCGCCACGTCAGAGCCTCACTTGCTGATCCTGGTCGAGCCGATGCTGGGCGTGACCCTCGCCCCGACCATGGCCCATGCCTCGGACAAGATCAACGTGATTCCCTCGCGCGCATACCTGAAGATCGACTGCCGGGTGCCTCCCGGCCTGGGCGAGGACGCCGTGCGCCGGCGGATCGCGCAGGTTCTGGGGGATGCCGCGGACCGGCTCGAGATCGAGTTCACCGAGCAGATCACGGGCAACTCCTCGCCGGTGCAGAGCGCGTTGATGGACGCGATCGGTCGCTGGGTGCGCGCCAACGATCCGGGGGCCGATACGGTGCCGGTCATCCTCCCGGGGTTCTCGGACTCGCGCTGGTTCCGCGAGCAGTTCCCCGAGTGCGTCGCCTACGGGTTCTTCCCCCAGCGCCACATGACGCTGCTCGAGTCCGCCCCGCTCGTCCACAACGCCAACGAGCGGATAGACGTACGCGACCTCGGGTTCGCCGCCGCGTGCTACACCGACCTGGCGCGCGAGCTGCTCGGCGGCGAGTAGATCTCACACGGCCGCGGGGCGGGGCGTTGTATCTGCCATGAACACCAACATCCGCGAGCGCGTCGATGCGCTCGATTGGGAGCAGCTCACCGGACAGCTCGACGCGACGGGCTACGCGATCACGCCGCCGCTGCTCAGTTCGGAGGAGTGCGACGAGCTGGCCGACCTGTTCGACGGCGGACGCTTCCGCTCGACGATCGAGATGGCGCGCCACCGCTTCGGCGAGGGCCGCTACCGCTACTTCGACCATCCGCTGCCTGAGACGATCGCGGCGCTGCGCGCGTCGTTCTATCCCCACCTGGCGCCGGTGGCCAACCGCTGGAGCGAGCTGCTCCGGGGCGAGACCGTCACCTTCCCGCTCGAGCACTCACAGCTTCTGGAACGCTGCCGCGCGGCCGGCCAGACGCGGCCGACTCCCCTGATCCTCCGCTACGGCGAGGGGGACTGGAACGCCCTGCACCAGGACCTGTACGGAGAGGTCTATTTCCCGTTCCAGATTCTGACCGTTCTGTCACGCCCCGCCGAGGACTTCGACGGCGGCGAGTTCGTGCTGCTCGAGCAGCGCCCGCGCGCCCAGAGTCGCGCGCACGTCCTCACTCCACCCCAGGGCGCCTTCGTGCTCTTTCCGACCCGGGAGCGACCGAACCGAGGGGCCAGCGGTTACCACCGGATCGGCCTGCGCCATGGGGTGTCGACGGTCACCCGCGGTCAGCGCACGACGCTCGGGATCATCTTCCACGACGCCAGGTGACCGGCGTGTGAACCCGGAAAGGAAACGCCGTGTCGCGGCGTCCCCCTCACCATGTTCACATCATCAACTCGCTCACCGACCCGGATCGGGCAGATCGCCCTTGGTCTGATCTGGATCGTCGATGGCCTGCTCAAGCTACAGCCATACTTCTTCACTCACTTTGTAACTGGGGTGATCGATCCGAGCGCGGCCGGACAGCCGGTCGTGATCGGGCATCCGATCACCTGGATCGGCCGCCTGATTCGGCCGGATCAGGCCGCGTTCGTGGTACTGGCCGTCGTCGGGGAGTTGTCGATCGGTGTCTGCCTGCTGATCCCGCGCACGGTCAAGCCCGCCCTCTTGATCTCGTTCGCGTGGGCGCTGAACGTGTGGTTGACCGGCGAGGGCCTCGGGTTCCTGTTCACGGGTGTGACACCGACGCCACTGACCGGGATCCTTGGCACTGCACCGCTGTACATCATCGCCGGGCTGCTCGTCTGGCCCAGGACGGCCCGCGACGCGGACGGCCAAGATCCCGGTTTCGGGCTCCTCGGGCCGGCGGGCGCGCGGGTCACCTGGGCCGCCTTGTGGCTCGGCGCGGCAGTGTTCTGGCTGTTCCCCGCCAACGCGGGCCGCGACGCCACAAGCAGTGCGCTCAGCAGCGCGCCCTCGGGCGCGGGGTGGCTGTCCAGCCTTCACACCGCCGCGGCCAACCTGGTCAACGGGTCGGGGATGACGGTCGCGGTCCTGCTCGCCGTGATCTCGGCTGAGATCGGATTGTGTGTACTCTGGGGCCGCGGCACGCGAATCGCGCTGATCGCGTCGATGGCAGTGTCGCTCGTGTTCTGGTTCCTGGCCGAGGGACTCGGCGGCTTGTTCACCGGCCAGGCCACCGACGTCGGGACCGGGCCGTTGATGATCCTGATCGCGGTGCTGTCGCTTCCGCTGGCCGCCCGGCCCGCAGAGCATCTAAATAAGTCGCTGCTCCCTGGGGCGGCAGGAGATAGCAAGCCCCGTTGGGAGATAACTGGCGCATAGCACCAGTTATCTCCCAAGCGACACTCTTCACCCGCGCCGGGCGTACCCCTCCTCCCGACCTTGACCACCACCGATCGGCTGGTACAGCAGGTTGTTGCCGATCCAGTTGGTGTAGTCGGTGTGGTTGGCGTAGGCCGGCGCCACCACGGCGTGGAAGCTCGACGCGTCGGACGTCGGCCCGCTGCCGTCGTACTTCGGGATGTCGGGGTAGGGATACAGTGGCCGCGACAACGAGTTGCTTCCCACCGTGTAGCTAATGGTCAGCGGATCCGAGTCACCGCCCGGCGCGGTTCCCGTCTCGACCCACTCCACGATCGGCAGAATCAGGTCGGGCTGCACGGCGCTCGCGTAGCCACCTCCGCAGTGGTACACCGTCGGCTCCATGAACAGTCGCGCGAACTGCTCCGTCGAGGACAGGCCGCCGTTGCGCGACACCAGCGTGTCGTAGTAGTCCACGGTCCCCGTCGGCGGGATCCCGTTGTCCGCCCATCCCTGCCACATGATCAGTTTCCCGCCGTGCCGTTCGAACGCGCTGAGGTTGGTGTCCAGAGCATCCCAGGTGTCCGCCACCGGGAACATCGAACGGAAGTCCTGGGCGGTGAACTGCCACTGACTCGGGTCGGGACCCAATTGACCCGGCTGAAGTAGCTGATAGCGCAGGTAGGGCTGGGAGAGGCCCGAGTAATCCAGCGACTCGGTGGTGGGGACGCTGCCCCCGTTGGAGCTCGGCGGCAGTTCGAACACTGACCACCCGCCCTCCGAACCGTAGGGCACGCCACCCGGGTACAGGCGCTGCCCCTGCGGATCGGTCGGCCCTTCGTAGTACTCGCGTACGACCTGCACCTGCGCCGCTGTGAGACAGGAGTTGTTATCGGTGCCGGCCGGGCACTCGATGCTCGCCGGGTTGAAGTGACAGTCCTGCGGATCGGTGATGATCCCGTCCCCGGCCACGCCGTCGTCGCCGCCGCAGGCGTTGACCACCGCCGCCTCGAGCGCGGGCAACTTGTTGTCGGTCAGGATCGCGTTGCCGTTCGAGTCCGTGTTGACCTTGTAGTTCCAGGTCTGCTCCTCGGCGTTGAGCGGACCGGCGTAGATCTCCGGCGCGCCGGCGATGATGCCGTTGAAGTCGTCGGGATAGCGCTCGGCCATCTCCATCGCCTCGCGCCCGCCGTCCGAGCACCCATTGAAGTACGAGTAGTTCGGGTCCTGGCCGTAGAAGTAATTGATGATGTACCTGGCCACCACGTAAAGCGCCTGCTCGGACTGGTAGCCGTATTCGGTCCGCAGCTTCTCGTCGTTGAAGGCGAACAGCCCCCCACCGCCGAGGCCGGCCGCGGTGACGTGTCCTTCGTCGTCGGTGGCCATCGCGAAGTCACCTTGGAGGGTGGCATCGCAGGTGGGGAACGTCTGGCCCGAAACTGTCCCGCAGTAACCTCCGCAGCCGTTCTGCAGATACCGGCCCTGCCACGTGTTCAAGGGCAGTTGCAGGTCGAAGTGGGTCTGCGGCGCGATCATCCCCTGCACGTTGCAGTACTCGGGGTTGGCCGGCGTGGTCGCGGTTCCGGCGGAGGCCGGCACCACCGTGGCCGAAGCGATCGCGGTCGGATAACGGGGAAGCCCAGCCAGCGAAGCGAGCGTGGCGATCGATGCGCACGTCTCCTTGGCCGGGATCTTCGGGCTGATCGGCACGAGCTTGGCCGAATCGACCACCAACGGCCGGGAGCTCGCGGCGGCCGTGCCGCCGCCGGCAGACCCCAGGAACAACAACAGGGCCACCGCCACCGCGGTCGCCAGGGCACCGATCCCCCACGCGTGGCGGGCACTAACACGCTCAAGCATTTGTCTCCCCTCTGAGTCGCGCTGATGAGCTGGTAGCAATCGTCACTCTCGGCCAACGGCGGTGCAACCAACCGTGCAGCGATTGGCAAGTTCCCGAGCACCGGTGGGCGAGCCCCACCCGCTCACCTAGACTTCCGCCATGGCGACGCAGACCCAGTCGCGGCTTGACCCCGCGATCTTCCGGCTGCCGGTCGACCGCATCAGGCAGGGGTATTACTCCGACGCCTACTTCGTCTACACGAAGGAGTTGCTCGAGGCCGAAGGGCACAATCCGCGCGTCACCATGCAGGTGTTCCAGAAGCAAGACTCGGTGCTCGGCGGCATCGACGAAGCGATCGCGGTCTTGAAGCTCTGCTCCGGCCGCGACCACGAGGGGACCTGGTTAGGCGGCTGGAACGACCTCGAGGTCCACGCGCTGTACGAAGGGGACCAGGTCGCCCCCCGCGAGACGGTGATGACGATCGAGGGGGAATACAGCCTGTTCGCCCATCTCGAGACCGTCTACCTCGGCGTGCTGGCCCGCCGATCGCTGATCATGCGCAACGTCCTCCAGGTCGTCGAGGCCGCCCGCGGCAAGCAGATCTTCTACTTTCCGGCGCGTCACGACCACTGGCTCGTCCAGACCGGCGACGGCTGGAGCGCGCACGTGGCCGGCGCGATCGGTGTCTCGACCGACGCCCAGGCCTCGTGGTGGGGCGGGCGCGGCATCGGCACCGTCCCGCACGGCCTGATCGCCGCCTACGGGGGCGACACCGTCAAGGCGGCGACCGTGTTCGCCAACCGGTACCACGAGGAGATGAACATCACCGTGCTCGTCGACTTCGAGGACGACTCGGTGAGAACCGCCCTCGAGGTCGCGCAAGCGCTCGGGCCGAAGCTGTGGGGCGTGCGGCTGGACACCGCCGAGGACCTGGTCGACCGCGCCCTGTTCGACGAGATGGGCGGCTTCAAGCCGACCGGGGTCAACCCGCGGCTGGTCGAGAAGGTGCGCGGCGCCCTGGACGGCGCCGGCTTTCCGCACGTCCGCATCGTCGCCAGCGGCGGCTTCACGGCCCAGCGCATCCGCGAGTTCGAAGCCGGGGGCGTCCCCGTCGACGCCTACGGGGTGGGCTCCTCGCTGATCCGCGGCGACAACGACTTCACCGCCGACGTCGTGCTCGTGAACGGGCAGCCGTGCGCCAAGGTCGGCCGGCGCTACTCGCCGAACCCCCGTCTAGAGAGGGTTGAGTGAGGCCCGCGGAGTGCCGATGATCTCCACTGGCCCATGAAGCATGCTGCGAGCGCCATCAAAGCGGGGACGGGGACCACGAAGGCCGTTCACGCGGCCACACACCACATCGTCATACCGGTCATCCATGGGCCCAGCACGTTTCTGGGGTATCCGGACGTGACCTCGTTCCTCCAGGCCTGGCTTCCGATCGTGTTCATGGGCGCGCTGGTAATCGGCGTGTTCGCGCTCATGCGCTTCATGCCGCGCACGCGTCCGGAGCAGATCAAGCCCGATTCCGCCCCTTCGATCGGATGGACTGACATCGCCGGCGCCGACGAGGCCAAGGAGGAGCTGCGCGAGGTCGTCGACTACCTGCGCGATCCCGAGCGCTTCCGCGCCATCGGCGCCAAGGTGCCCAAGGGGATCCTGTTGCACGGTCCGCCCGGCACCGGCAAGACGCTGCTGGCCAAGGCCGTCGCCCACGAGTCGGGCGCCACCTTCTTCAGCGCGTCCGCGGCCTCGTTCGTGGAGATGTTCGTCGGCGTGGGCGCCGCCCGCATCCGCCACCTGTTCAAGGCGGCGCGCAAGAAGGCGCCGGCGATCGTGTTCATCGACGAGCTCGACGCGGTCGGCGGTCACCGCGGAATGGACGTGTCGGGCGAGCGCGATCAAACCCTGAACCAGCTGCTCGTCGAGATGGACGGGTTCACCGCGCGCAAGGAGGTGGTCGTGATCGCGGCTTCGAACCTGCTCGAGAAGCTCGATCCGGCCCTCCTGCGTCCGGGCCGCTTCGACCGCCAGATCTTCGTCTCGCCTCCCGACGTCAACGGCCGCGAGAAGATCTTCCACGTCCACTCGCGCAATAAGCGCCTGGCCGACGGCCTCAACCTCAACCTGCTGGCCCGCCAGACATCGGGCCTGACCGGCGCCGACATCGCCAACATCTGCAACGAGGCGGCCATCTTCGCGGCCCGCCGAGGCGCCGACCGCGTGTCGATGAAGGACTTCGACGCCGCACTCGAGCGGGTCGTCGCCGGGATGCAGTCGCTGCGCGCCCTGACCGAGCACGAGAAGCGCGTCGTCGCCTACCACGAGGCTGGCCACGCTCTGTGCGGCGAGCTCTTGCCCAGCGTCGACCGCGTCCACCGCATCTCGATCGTCCCGCGCGGCAAGGCGCTCGGCTACACGCTGAACCTCCCCGAGGAGGACCGCTACCTGAAGACGCGCGAGGAGCTGATCGACTTCATGACGATGCTCCTGGGCGGCCGAGCGGCCGAGCAGCTCGTGTTCGGCTCGATCACCACCGGCGCCTCCGACGACCTCAAGCGCGTGGCCGAGATCGCCCACGCGATGGTGTTCGAGTACGCGATGGGCACCGGCTCCGGATCACTGCGCGCGATCGACCAGGGGGCCGCCGAGGCGACCCGCCGGGTGCGCGACGCCGAGGTGCGCGAGCTCGCCGACGAGGCCCTGCGCTCCGCCACGTCGATCATCGACTCCCACCGGGCCGAGCTCGACTCGCTCGCCACCACGCTGCTCTCTAACGAGGTGCTCGAGCGCAAGGACATCGACCGGATCATGGGTCACGTTCCCCGGGCGGCTCCATCACGGATCGGCGAGCTGTCGGTGGCGGCGGCCACCGCGCTGAACCCGGCCAGCCCCCACCATCGCGGCGGCAAGCCCTAAGCTGCCGCGGGTGCAGCTGACCGCTCTCGACCACGTCGGCGTCGCCGTCGAGGACATCGATGCCGCGCTCGCGGTCTACCGCGACGCGCTCGGCATGCCCCTGGTCCATCGCGAGACCGTCTCCGAGCAGGGGGTGGATGCCGCGCTGCTCGACGTCGGCGACTCGCACATCGAGCTGCTCCAGCCGCTCGGCCCCGAGACCACGGTCGGCAAGTTCCTGGCCCGCAAGGGACCGGGATTGCACCACGTGGCCTACCGGGTCGCGTCCGTGCAAGCCACGCTGGACGCCCTCAACGCCGCCGGCGTGCGGCTGATCGACGAGCAGCCACGCACCGGCATTCGCGGCTCCCAGGTAGCCTTCCTTCATCCTTCCTGCACCGGCGGGGTGCTCACCGAGATCGTCCAGCCAGTCCACTGAGATGCCAGAAGAGAAGCCTCAAAAGATCAGCATCGGGTTCTACGGCGGCCAGGTTCTGGGCGCGCGCGTCCAGCCGGACGAGCTCAGCAAGCTCCGTCAGGCGCTCGGCTCGGAGGGCTGGCACGACCTGACCGCCGAAGACGGCACGGTCGCGCTGGACCTCGCGCGCGTGGTCTACGTCCTCGTCGACCACGAGGATCACCGCGTCGGGTTCGGCACCCGCTAGCTCAACCCGGCGCCGGCGTGAGCTACCAGACCCTGTTGTACGACGCCCGGGGCCCGGTCGCGACAATCACGCTGAACCGTCCCGACCGGCTGAACACGATCGTGCCGCCGATGCCCGAGGAGTTCGAGGCGGCGGTCGGTCAAGCCACGCGCGACCCGGAGGTCAAGGTGATCGTGGTTCGCGGCGCCGGCCGGGCGTTCTGCGCCGGATACGACTTCGCCGGTGGCTTTCACCAGTGGGATGAGATGCTTACGACCGACGGGCGCTGGGATCCGGGCAAGGACTTCGCGTGGGCCGCGTCGTCCGACAGCCCGACCCAGAAGTTCATGAGCATGTGGCGCACGCCCAAGCCCGTGATCGCCCAGGTGCACGGCTGGTGCGTGGGCGGGGGCAGCGACCTGGCCCTGTGCGCCGACCTGATCATCGCGGCCGAGGACGCTCAGATCGGGACGCCCTACTCACGTGTCTGGGGCTGCTACCTGTCAGGCATGTGGGTCTACCGGCTGGGCCTGGCCAAGGCCAAGGAGCATGCGCTGACCGGCAAGCCGCTGTCGGGCCGCGAGGCGGCCGACATCGAGCTGATCAACCGTGCCGTCGCATTCGATCAGCTCGAGGCCGCGGTGGCCGAGATGGCCCGCGAGCTCGCGGCAATCCCGTCCTCCCAGCTCGCGGCGATGAAGCTGATCGTCAACCAGGCCTACGAAAACATGGGACTCCGCGCGACCCAGACGCTTGGCCCGATCCTCGACGGCCTGATGCGCAACACGCCCGAAGGCTTGGCCTTCGTCGAACGGGCGGGTACGGAGGGCGTGCGGGCCGCCACCGAGCAGCGGGATGCACAGTTTCGCGACTACAGCGCGGCCGGCGACACGAACCGGCCGGACCCGAGTCACGTGATCACCCCGAGCTAGCGTCTACTGACGGCCGGCCGCTCGCGTCTGCTCGTCCTGGAACGGCGGGTAGGTCTCCGTCAGCAGGAACAAGTACGCGTCCGAGCGCGCCGTGTACGAGTTCGCTAGCACCATCACGTCGAACAGCCCGCGCGGGAGCTTGCCGGTGATCAGGATCACGAACCAGGCCGCGACCGCCGCGAGCTCGAGAAGCAGCGCGAGGACATAGCGCAGGAACAGGATCGGGATCTGGAGGATGAATCGGAAGAAGGTCCTCGGGCGGCTGTAGCGCTCGAGCCGGGTGAACTGCATCCGCACCGGATACGAGCGATGCTCGCCCTCGAACGGGGGATAGGGATCGCACAGCAGCGCGGCGTATGCGGTGGCGCGCGTAAGCGTCCGCGTGAAGCCGGCGACGAAGTCGTACACGGCCTTCGGGTAGCGGGCGGTGATGACGATCGCGAACCACGCGAACACGACCATGATCAACGCAGCGACCTCGTAGAACCAAAGCCAGATCGCGATTGGGATGAACAGGATGATCCGGAAGAAGGTCGTCAAACGGCTGCGCCGCTCGACGTAATCCGCCTCGAACGTGACCGGATACGGCACGTAGCACCTCCCGTTGGTGGCGAGTGCCAGCCGACTGTGACAGACCACGCGTCAAGCGTCCAGTAGCGCGTCCACCTCGGCCGCAGTCGGCAGCGACGGCTGGGCGCCCGCGCGCGAGGCGGCCAGCGCGCCCGCGGCGCACGCCCGCGCGAGCGCCGCTTCGCGCTCGTAGCCCTCGAGCAGCGACACGACCAACGCGGCACAGAAGGCATCGCCGGCCGCGGTGCCGTCAACCGCGGTAACGGCCGGCGGGCGGGCCCGCGCCACCTCCCGTCCCCGTTCGAGCAGTACGGCGCCCTCGGCGCCAAGCGTCAGCGCGACCAGCGAGCCGCCCGCCTCGACGCGCTCGTACTCGTAGCGGTTGACGACGAGCAGCTCCGGCTTCCGGTCGAGGCCGGCGAGGTCGCGGGCCGGCGCCGCGTTCAGGCAGAAGAAAGCCGCCTGCGCCGCCGCGGCCGCCACCGCCTCGATCGGAATCTCGAGCTGGCAGATCACGGCGTCGCCGTCGCCGACCTGCACGTCCTCGGGGGCAAGCCGCCGGTTCGCTCCCGGCGCCACCACGATCACGTTCTCGCCGCTCGAGTCGACCAGGATCAGCGCCACGCCACTCTCGCCGTCGTCGCGGGTCACGCCCCGCACGTCCACCTCCTCGCGCTCGAGCGAGCGCAGTACGAGGTCGTCCCGGCCGATCCGCCCTACGAACGCGACCTCGGCGCCCAGCCGGGCCGCCGCCACCGCCTGGTTGGCGCCCTTGCCGCCCGGCACTCGCTGGAACTCCGCGTCGGTGACCGTCTCGCCCGGCCGCGGCAGTCGGTCGCAGCGCGCCACCAGGTCGAT
>DATJUA010000049.1:0-42380 GCA_035502815.1 Solirubrobacteraceae bacterium | reverse complement strand
ATGCGCCGCGTGGTCATCAACGGAAACGTCGCGCTCCAGGACTTCTGCAACGAGGGGTTCGTCAGCGGCGGGTTCCTGGCCGATGACGACTTCGCCGGTGGAGTGCTCATCAACGGCGGCCAGCAGCAGTTCTTCACTCGCAACAGCGACATCGACGACTGGACCAACGGCGTGTGGAACCAGGTGTTCCTGGGTGACAGCGGCGCGCCGGCCACGGACTTCGGGGCGGGAGCCAGCCAGTACACGACGTTGCCGACGACTCCCGTGTCCGAAGAGGAGCCCTTCCTGTACACGGATTCGCACGGCAACTACAACGTGTTCGTCCCCGCCGTCCAGCGCGACTCGGTCGGGCCGTCCTACGCGAGCGGCGCGGAGGCGGGCACGTCGATCCCGATTCGGCGCTTCTTCATCGCCAACCCGGCCACGCCGGTGTGGGTCATCAACGCGGCGCTCGCGCTGGGTCAGAACCTGATCCTCACCCCCGGCGTGTATCACCTCTCCCAGCCCATCGATGTAACGCGGCCGGGCACCGTGGTGATGGGGCTCGGCTTCGCGACGCTGATCCCTGAGGACGGGAACGTGTCGATGGAGACCGCGACGGTTCCGGGGATCAAGCTGTCGGGGATCATCTTCGACGCCGGGCCGCGCAACTCGCCGGCGCTGCTCGTGGTCGGGGCGCACGGCGGGCGCTTCGGGCGCTTCGCGCGTTTCGCCGCCGGGGGTGGGTCAGACGACGCGAGTGAGCCGACGCTCGTGCAGGACGTCTTCTTCCGGATCGGCGGCGCCGAGCCCGGACGGGCGAGCACCAGCCTGATCGTCAACACCGATCACACGATCCTGGACGACATCTGGGCCTGGCGAGCTGACCACGGTGCCGGTGTCGGCTGGACCGACAACACGGCGGACACCGGCGTGATCGTCAACGGTGACGACGTCGATGCATACGGGTTGGCAGTCGAGCACTACCAGAAGTACGAGGTGATCTGGAACGGCCGCAACGGCGAAGACGTGTTCTTCCAGAACGAGATGCCCTACGACCCGCCGAGCCAGTCGGCGTGGATGTCGAGCCCGACGACCGACGGCTACGCCGCCTTCCTCGTCACGCCTCGCGCGCGCGGGTTCCAGGGGTACGGGATGGGGAGCTACTCGTTCTTTGACCAGGGCGTCCCGATCTTCGCCACCCAGGCGTTCCAGTCACCCACCTCTGGTGCGCAGTTCACGGACATCTTCACGATCTTCCTGAATGCCACCGGAGGAAGCGGTGGGATCAACTCCGTGATCAACGGGGTCGGCGGATCGTCGACGGTGGCGAATCCCGACACTCCGGTGGATGTGCTCAGTTACCCGTGATGGCACTCGTCGCGGTGACCGACCACGCGGCCGATCGCTATCGCCAGCGGGTGCGGGGTACGCTCGATCCAAAGGTCGAGGTCGCCTCCGCGGTGGCGCGGGCGTACGCGGCTGGTCGTTTCGAGCAAGCTTCGGATGGCACGGTTCGGGTCCGCGACGAGACCCGCCGCGACCTCGTCTACGTGTGTCGCCCCGAGGGAGACGAGCTCGTGGTCATCACGCTCTGGGAGGAGGGCGAAGACGCCGCCGTGCCCAAGCGGTTCACCGACGCCCTGCGCCGCGACGACCACCGGGTCAGCTAGACAGGTAACGCGCGCCGAGCGCGTTCGCCAGCGCCTGGCGCGCCGGCGAGTCTCCGATCACGGTCGAGCGGTGTGTCCGGCGCCAGACCGGCTCGGAGTTGCCCTATTTCAAGCTTGACTCTGACCCTTGGGCAAGCCGCACACTGACCCTGTTATGGCAAACGTCGACGAGAAACGGTCCGTGGAGCTGATGAGCATCGGCGCGTTCGCGGAGCGGACGCGGTTGTCGCCCAAGGCCCTGCGGCTGTACGACGAGCTCGGCCTGCTCGCGCCGGCGCGGGTGGATGAGAGCTCGGGATATCGCTATTACGACGCCAGTCAACTCGAGCAGGCACGGCTCGTCGCCGCGCTGCGCCGGCTCGACATGCCGCTGCCAGAGGTCAAGGCGATCCTGGAGCTCGACTCGGCGCAGGCCGTGCAGCGGCTCGAGGCCTATTGGGCCTTGGTCGAGTCCGAGCACGTCGCGCGCCGCGAGCTGGCCGCGTACCTCGTCGACCGCATCAACGGAAAGAGGTCAGTCATGTACGAGGTCATGACCAGGGATATGCCCGTGCGCAGCGTGCTGTGCCTGAAGCGCACCGTCCACGGGCACGACCAGGCGTGGGCCCTGGGCAAGGAGTTCGTGGCGCTCATGCGAGAGCACCCACTGCCCAGGCTCGAACCGCCGATCGGCGCCGCCTTCTGCATCTTCTACAGCGAACTGAGCGAGGACGCGGACACTCCGCTCGAGTGGTGCCGCCCGGTGCCCGAGAACCGCGCCCAGGAGTTGGCCGAGGCGGTGCCCGAGCTCACGCTGCGCACCGAGCCGGCGCATCGCGAAGCGTTCGTCCATATCGGCCAGGGCGGCGAGACGAGCCCGGCCCAGTGGGAGCTGGTCTCTGAGTCACTGCGCACCTGGGCTGAGGGCCGGGACCTGCGCCCGGCCGATCTGGGGGTCAGGATCACGTATACGTGGAACGGTCCGGGGAGCGAGTCGACCGGACCCGACTGCGACTTCGTGGTGCCGTTCGCGGCTTAGGGCTTGCAGCTAGGCCCGCGCATCGCCGACGCGCCGGCCGAAGACCGACAGAACGCGCGCCCAGATCCGGGCGAACAGGCTGAGCTGGGGGTGGGGCGGTTGGACCACCACCGCTTCCTGGTCAAACAGGGGCGGTGGCGTGCTGGCCCACGGTGCCGGTGCTCGCCTCGGTCGCGGTGCCGCGGCGCCGGCGCGTGAATCCTCGGCGCGTGCCCGCGCCGCTTGAGGCTCCCCGAACAGCGACTCGGCGGTGCTGTTGGCCCACATCAGCGCTTCGAGGTACAGCTCGCCCGCTTTGGGGACGAAGCCGTCGTCGTCGCCGCCCTCGAGCGCGACGACCGAGTCCAGCAGCCCACCCATCTGGCCGCGGCGCTGGACGAGCGCCTCGCGAATGTCCTCGGCCAGCGGCAGCGAGGAGACGACGTCGTGCATCGGGGCGTCCATCATCGCGTCGATGACGGAGAACAGACCGAGCGTGAACAGCTCCGACGAGCCGCCGATCCCCAGCTTGCCGCCGGCCAGCTCGCAGAAGCGGGCGCGGATCAGCGCGGTGAGCGTCAGCTCGGTGGGCTTGTTGTCGATGCTCGCCATCGTGCTCAGCGTCGCCCACCGCCGGACGTTGTCCAGCCCGAGCAGCGCGAGCGCCTGGCCGATCGACCGCACGTCGCCCCGCAGCCCGAAGTACGCCGAGTTGACGTAACGCAGCAGGCGGAAGCTGAGCGCGACGTCCTTCGCCACGACTTGCTCGATCTCGGCGAACTGGACGGCCGGATCGTTGAGCGCGGCGACGACCTGAAGGAGCGCCAGCCGGTTGGCCGAAATCCCGCGCGTCCCGACGACCGCCGGCCGGCAGAAGAAGTAGCCCTGGAACAGGTCGCAGCCGACCGCGATACAGACCTCGTGATCGGGACGCGTCCCGAGCTTGTCGGCCAGCACCTTGCCGGGGTACGGCCGCAGGCGCTCGACCAGCTCGCGCAGCTGCGGGCGGCCAAGGTCGGGCATGCTGAGCTTGACGACGTCGAACAGGTCGAGCACCGCCTCGGAGCCCTCCCGGAACCGGAAGTCGTCGAGCGCCAGCCGATAGCCCTCTTCCTTCAGCTCGCGCAGCGCCCCGACCATGTCGTCGTCGAACGTCTCGGTCTCGGGGATCTCGAGCCCGACCACGCTCGGCGGAACCGCCTGGATCAGGCCGTCGAGGACGAACTCGCGCGAGACATTGATCCAGGCCGTCTTATTGGCCACGATGCGGTTCATGTCGAGCTCGGTCAGCGCGTTGAGCACGACCGTCGCGGTGGCGCGCTGGGCGTCATCGATCTGCGCGCCGGCGGCGTAGCCCTGGCCGCGAAACAGCAGCTCGTAGCCGACAACCTCGAGCTTGGGGTTGAAGATCGGCTGGCGGGCGATGAATGCGGGTGGCGGCATGTGGAGGTTGCGTGCGTTCCTCTCGCCCGGTAATCGGCAAGACCCCGGTCCAGATGTAGCCGTCGGGGGCGGAGCTCGACGAGCGATTGGGGCCATCTCCATCCAACCCATCCAACCCATCCAATCCATCCAACCCATCCAACCCGGACAAGGGCTCACTCGGCGACCGCCACCGGGTGAATGCCGGTTCACCCGGCCCTGGCACGGGTTTCGTCTCAGTCGTCCGCCGGCGCAGGGCGAGTGGTGAGAAACCCGGAATCGTCGAAGGGCACGACCACGGCCTCGGCGCCACCGAAGCGCACCTGCGTCACGAACTTCTCCTCGCCGGCGGGGCGCCCCGCGCGCCGGCGGGTGATCTGGAGCCGGAGCGGCTTGCGGCGACGGGATCGATCGAGCGACCGCCGAACCTGGGCGCTGCCGACTTGGGTGTGCGCCATCGTGCTCATCACGCCGCCTCCAATTGCAGATCGGCCGCTTCGTGCTCGTCGAGTTGGAGGACCTCGTCCGGGTGCCGGCGCGGACGCAGCCACACCAGCGTGATCAGGGCCCCGGCCGCCACGGCGCCGGCGCCGATCGCCCAGGCGAGATGGAACCCGCCCGTCAGCGCCTGGAGATGGTGTGCTCCGAGGCCGGTCAGCACCTTGGTCCGCGACGCCGCGACGGTGCTGAGCGCGGCGGTCCCGATCGCAGCCGAGATCTGAAGCGACGCGTTGACGATCCCTGAGGCCAGTCCGGCGTCGGCCCGCGGCACCTCGGCCATCGCGATCGTGGTCAGCGGCAGGAACGCCAGCCCGGCGCCGAGCCCGAGCAGCACGAACGGCGCGAACACCCCCGGGAAGTACGCGGTGTGAGTGGGCAGCCGCGACAGCAACACGAGCGCCGCGGTGATCAATCCCAGTCCCGCGAGCAAAACCGAGGTTGGTCCGAACCGCCCCATCAGCCGCGCGGTGACGCCGGCCGACATCGCTCCCATCACCAGCGTCATCGGCAGGAAGGCCAGGCCGGTCTCAAGCGCCCCGTAGCCGTGCACGTGCTGGAGATAGAGCACTCCGAGCAGGAACGTGGCGTACATCCCGGTGATCAGGAAGCCGCGCACCACACTTGAGGCGGCCAGGCCGGGGACACGCAGGATCCGCAGTGGGAACATCGGGTTGGCGACCCGGGACTCGACTGCCACGAACAGTCCGAGCAGGGCGAACGCCGCGGCGCCGAAGCCGAGCGTGTGCACCGACAACCATCCGTAGTTAGTCGCCTTGACGATCGCGTACACGCCGACCATCAGCGCCAGCGTGACGAGCAGCGAACCGAGCACGTCGACGCCATGACCGAGGCCCAGGCGGTCGGTTTCGTTGATCAGGGCCCGGCCCAAGAGGAAGGTCGCCGCCCCGATCGGGAGGTTGATGAAGAAGATCCAGTGCCAGTTCACCGCCTGCGTCAGCACGCCGCCCGCGAGGAGCCCGATCGAGCCGCCGCTCGAGACGATGAACGCGTACACGCTCAGCGCGATGGCGCGCTCGGAGGGCTTGGGGAATTCTGTGACCAGCAGCGCGAGCACCGCTGCCGACGCGACGGCTCCGCCCAGGCCCTGGACGAAGCGCGCGACGATCAGCTCGACCTGTCCGTTGGACAGTCCGCACAGAGCCGACGCCAGCGTGAACACGACCAGCCCGGTCAGGAACATCCGCTTTCGCCCGAGCAGGTCGCCCAGCCGGCCGGCCAGGAGCAGGAAGCTGCCGAACGCGATCGCGTAGGCGTCGATGACCCACGCCAGGTTCGCCTGCGAGAAGCCCAGATCCCGCTGCATGGACGGCAGCGCGACGTTGACGATGGTCGCGTCGAGCACCATCATCAGCTGGCCCATGCACACGACGGCAAGTGCCACCCAGCGCCGGCGCTCTCCACTGACCAAGGCGCCGCCGTCAGGCGCCGCCGACCGCCCTATTAAGCCTTTGATAGTGATCATCCCTTCTAAATAGCCCGTAGTTCATCGAGTGATGATCACTGTATCATGGACTATCATTGAGGTCAAGATGATAATCCTGATACCCTGCAATTTCTAATGGCCGTAGACACTTCGCCCGGGACCGTCGTGATGCTCCTGCGGCTGGCCAAGGTCATTCAGAAGCGGAGCACCGAGGAGCTGCTCGGGATCACCCTCCGACAACTGATGCTGCTCAGCTACCTGCGGTGGTCGCGCGCCCCCGCCCTCCAGCAGCAGCTGTGTGAGTACCTCTGGATGGACCCGAACAACTGCGTCCTGCTGCTCAACGAGCTCGAGGAGCGAGGCTTCGTCGAGCGCCGGCGCGACGCCGCCGACCGGCGCCGCCACGTCGTCGACATCACCGACGCGGGCTTGCGCGCACTCGAGCGGGCCGAGCGCGCCCAGGAAAGCATCGGCGAGCAGCTGTTCGCCGGGCTGAGCGACGAGGAGCGCGAGACGCTCCGCTCATTGCTGGATCGCGCGCTTCAGCCAGTCGGTTAGCTGCTTGGACAGCCGGTGCTCGGCGGCTGCGCACCAGTCGGTCGCCCACTGGTTCCAGCCCAGCCCGAACTCGAGCGTCATCCGGTGAAACGGGTCATCGAAATCTCCCGCGCTGAGCTGCGCCTGTAGCGCGGTCGCCCGATCAGTGTGCAGGGCCCGCATCCTGCGAACAACCTCGAGCTGCTCGTCGGGATCGAGCACGCCGGCGAACCTGAGCCGCAGCAGCGCCTCATCGCGCAGTTCGAGCACGGGCTCGCCCGGGCCGGTGAGCCAGCGACGCAGGACCCTATGCCCCTCGGGCGTCAGGTCGTAGTGATGACGGGTCGCCTCTCCTCGAGGGTTGTCGCGGGCGGTGACCAGGCCGGCCGCGGTCAGGCGGCGGAGCTCGGGGTAGATCCCGCCCACGCTCGCGCCCCAGAACGGCCGGGTGGAGCGCTCGATCTCCGCTTTGATCGCGTACCCCGTGCGGTGGCCCTCGGCGATCATCGCGAGCACGATCCGCGCCGTCTGATTCAGCGAGTGCTCGACGGGTGCAGACACGGGAGAGTCCCAAGTATGCACCGGGAAGGCGTGGCCTGATAGATCGCTCTGACCCCTCAGCCCGAGGGCTCAGATCGACGTGGCACACGGGTTGATCGATTTCTCGATCAACGCCGGGCTGAGCGCGACCCAGGCATCGCCGTAGTAGGTCGGATCCTCGAGCGCGAGCGCCGTGGCCCGGTCGCTCAAGGAGCGCGCCGCGCGCTCGTCGCCGGCGGCGGTCGCGGCGGCTGACCCGGCCATCAGGGGCAGCGGGGAGGGGGTCGCGTCGATCGCGGAGCCGTCGAGGCCAAGGGCCTGCGCGCCGCTGCGGTCGCCGGTAGCGAGCACGTTGCGCCACCAGGCCGCCGCCAGGCTCCGCGCCCCGGCGCTGCACGCCGTGGCGAACCAGATCGGAAGCCGCGCGGCATCGAAGCCGTACTGGACGCCCGCGCCGCCGCCCGGGTTGGGGATCGGGTGCAGGTGTCCACCCGACAGGCGAGCCCAGTCGGGCGGCAGCCGCCGGCCGCCGTCTGTGAGCGCCTCGATCATGGTGACGGCCGCGCCGGCGGCCCGCTTCCAGCGCTCGTCGCCGGTCAGGCGCGCCAGCGCCGCGAATACGCTCGGCATGAGGTAGGAAGGGTCCACCGTGTCGGTGGCCCTGGCCCACGGCCCGGCCACCGGCAGCGGCGCGCCGTCGGGAAGCGGCACCGATTCCTGAGCGAGCACCGCGTCGGCGACGCGCAGTCCCTCCCGGCGGAGCGCCGCCTGGTCGGGGCCGGTGTAGCGCAGCAGTGCGTACGCGATCAGGGTGTCCGCGTCGGTGGCGGAATGGGGGTCCTCGATCTGTCCGCTCCCGGTCGCGTGTGATGCGAACAGGCCATCGGAGTTGCCCAGGTGGACCGACGTCCACGACCAGACCGTGCGAACGAGCGCGGGCCGCTGTGCCACCTCGGCGATCAGCATCGCGTACGCCTGGCCCTCGCTGACGATGTCGCCGCCCTGGTCGTGCCGGATGACGCGGCCGTCGCTCGTCACGTACCGAGCGAGGAACCGATCGGCCGCGGTTCGCGTCGACGGTGATGGCCCCGCGGCGGGCGCCGGCGCGGCGGCGGGCTCCGGCGTGCGGGTGTTCGTGTTCGCGACCGTCCCGCAGGCGCCGATGATCGGCATCAGCGCGAGCACGCCAAGCACCGCACGATCCGCCCGCACCGCACTACGGCGTGGTGGAGGTGGTCGACGTCGCCGCCGGCGTGGTGTCGGCGGCCGGCGCCGAGCTCGTCGTCGTGCCCGTGCTCGTCGTCGGGCTCGGAGTCGTCGACGTGGTCGTCGCGGTGGTGGGCGACGGCGACGTGGCGGTGGTCGAGGTCGAGGTGGTCGCGGGCGACATCGGCGTCGTGCTCGTCGTGGTAGTCGTGCTGCTGGTTGTCGTCGTCGTCGTCGCGCCCGAGTTCGAGTTGTGCGACCCGCCGTGCTTATGCGAGGACGTCGACTTCGACTTCGACGTCGAATGGCCCGTGCTCGTCGCCGCCCGGTTCGCCGAGCTCGAGTGCACCTGTCCGTACTGGACCGGTTGACCCTTGGCCGGGCCGACGATCTGCGGAGGCGTGATGTTGGCCGGACCGGGGACGAACAGCCCCAGGGCCACCGCTGCCGCGCCGCCGGCCAGGCCGAGGCCGCCGACGGCATAGGTCAGCCGGCGCTTGCCGTAGCGCAGGTACTCCGTCCGCCGGCGCTCGCGCAAGTCGGGTGGGAGCGCCGCGCGCTGCGCGCTCAGACTGTTGTAGGGCGCGGCGAGAAAGCTCGTTGTCGGCCACAGGAGCAGCACGGCCAGCAGGAAGCCGCCGGGAGTGCCGCGAGACACGGAACCCGCGATCCCGAGCAGACCGAGCAACGCGAACAGACACTCCACCCAGTTTGCCTTCACGGCATCGGTCCAGCTGGCGTCGCCGTGCGTCTTGGGCGTGCGCAGGAACGCGGCCTCCTTGGCAAACAGCCCTTGGATCGAGGCGCTGGTCACGGTCAGCATCGTCGACTGCCAGATCAAGAAGGCGCCGATGGCATCTCGCCACGAGGCCCCGGTGCCTCGGCGCAGCAGCGCCACGGCGCGCAACAGGCCGAGGACCACGAGCAGCGGGATCGCCGCGAGCAGGAAGCCGGTCAGCTTGCGGAACACCAGCCCGCCGCTGAGGACGATGTTGACGGCGCCGACGAGCAGGCAGAAGTAGAACAGCAGCGCGAGCAGGTCCCCGTACCACTGGATCCCACCGCACAGGTACGCCCAGCGCTGGCCCAGCGTGAGGCGGTTGTCCTCGTTCTGTTTGCCCGGCAGCATGCAGCGCCAGTGCCGACGCATGATCTGGATCCCGCCGAAGCACCAGCGGAATCGCTGTCCCTTCAGCGCCTCGAAGGTGAGCGGCATGATTCCCTTGCCGAACGACTGGTCGACGTGCAGGCCCGACCAACCGTTGCGCAGGATGCGCAGCGAGAGCTCGGCGTCCTCGGTGATGCACCACTCGTCCCAGCCGCCGGCCTCCTCGAGGGCGCGCCGGCGGATGAGGCCCATCGTGCCAGCGAAGATCGCCCCGTCGCGCTCGTTTCGCGACGGCTGCGAGACCGCGAAGAAATACTTGTAGGAGTAGTAGAGGCGCCGGTAGAACGGCGCACCTTGCCAGTCGCGGTAATCCTGCGGCGCCTGGATGAAGCCCACCTTCGGGTCGCCGAACAGCGGGGCGCAGCGCCTGAGGAACTCCGGATCGATTTGATAGTCGGAGTCGATCACGCCGATCAGCTCTGACGATCCGTCCATCATGTGCTGGAGGGCGTAGTTGAGCGCGCCCGACTTGTAGCCCGGCCAATCGCTCAGGTGGACGAACTTGACCTCGTGCTCCTTGCACCACGCCTCGACCGGCCGCCACAGTGTCTCATCGTCGGTGTTGTCGTCGAGCACCTGGATCTCGTAGTCCGGGTAGTCGAGCGCGCGCAGGGACTCGAGCGTCTGGATGACCATGTCCGGCGGCTCGTTGTAACAGGGGACCTGGAGGCAGACCGCTGGGTAGGGACCGTCCGGCATTTGCGCGAGCTCCTGCGTGCCGACCCGGCGCACCCAGCTCGCGCGGCCAAGCGTGTCGCACAGCTCCCACAGGTACGCGCAGCCGAGCACCGCCGCCACGAGCTCGAGCGCCCACAGCAGCATCCCGCCGATGTCGCCGGTGATGCCGAGATGGCTCGCGAACGTCCACCACGCCATGAACGCCAGGTAGACGACGAACACGTACGTCGTCGTCGCCCACGACACATGCGCGCGTGCGTTCCAGCGCCGCGTCGCGGGAAGCCACAGCAGGCAGGCCAGCGCGAGCCCGGCGACCGCGGCCTCGAGGTGGCCGGTGGTGACGCCAATCAACGCCATGATCCCGGCGACGATCGCGATCACCACCACCGAGGACAGCAGCGCCCGCAGCAGCCGGCCCGCCCGCTGGGCGGGCTCCTCGGCCCGCCGAGCGCGGCGGCCGGCGGGCAGGAACAGGGCGGCGGTGGCGAGCGGGGCCGCGAACAGTCCAGCGAGTAGAAGAGTGGAGAGCATGACGCTGAGGATTTCGGGCAGCGCTCCGATGCACGCTGCCTCGGTGCACTTGGACGTACCCGCAGCCCAGGGTGGCCACACGTGGGAGTGGCAGCCTGGGTTGACGTCGTTGCTGCGGCGGCAACCGGCGAAAATTTCCCTAGGGCGAGTCGAGGCGCTCGGCGATCATCAGCACCGCGCGCTCGTGCGCAGCGTAGGTGGCCCGGAGCGCCGCCACCGCCTCGCCCCAGTCGGCCTCGGTCGGGGGCGGATCGGCCACCAGCACCTGACGGACCTCTTGGCCGAGCGCCGGGCCTCCGACCGCGTCGGCCAGGGCCAGGAGCGCATCCGCCCGCACCCGCGCGCCCTCGACGAACGACGCGATCACGGTCTCCCGACTCAGCGACGGCGCGGGTGGGCTGATCCCATATACCCGTGCGTGGAGTACCGCCGGGTTGATCGCGTGCGGACGGATGAGCGCGCGCCGCTCGCTCTCTGACAACCCGGCCGCAGAGGCGAGATAGTCGATCGCGTGGGTGACGCCTTGGGCGTCCACCGGAAGCGACTCGCCCAGCTCGGGCGGGAGCCGCTCGAGCAGCCTCGCGTGCTCGGCGGCGGCGTCGCCCAGAAGCGCCTCGACGTGTCCACGGTGGGTCATCTCCACGCCGTTCAAGGTAGCCGTCCGCGGTCCGGAACCTTGCGAGCGCGATCGCGCGGGGGTAGCGTTGGGGGCGGGAATAGCGTGCAGCGCAACACGTACACGGGCTACAGCGTCGGATGCGCGATCGTGTGGGTCGCGATCCTGGCCGCCGCACGGCGCCGGCTGGAACCGGACGACCGGAAACGCCTGCAGCAGGCTTGCGGCGCGTGGTGGGCGGGATGGACATCGGCCACGATCGCGCGGGCCGGCTACCCGCCGCCGAAACAGCTCACGCCGCGGGCCGAGAAGAGGCTGGCGAACGTGTCAATCGTGCTCGTCGCGACCGGCCTCCTCAATGTCATCCGCGTGCTGGTCACCCGCCGGCTGCCGAGCTAACGCCGCTTGGGCCGTCTCGTCGATCCGGTGGGTGCCGGTCGCCTGCGCGGTCGGGGTGCTCTGCGCAGGAGGCGGCGTCGCCGCCGCTGCGTCCGTCCCGGCGGTTCGCGGCGAAGCTCCCGCTCGACCCGGCAACCGCCCGCTACTCGCCGTCTCGTGCGCGTCGGCGAGGAACTGCACGGCAGTCGGAGGTCTGTTCGCGGCGCGCTGGAACGGCCGGCGCTGGTCGGCCCAACCGATTGCCGTTCCTCCTTTCTCGACGGCTTCGCTGGACTTCCTGGCCGGCGTGTCCTGCCCGACCAAGAGGACCTGCATGGCGGTCGGGCTCGACTACCCGCCGGTGGGGGCAGACGCCCCCTACGACTACCTGGCGCTGAGCGAGGGCCGGCGCGGCGGCGCCTGGACCGACGACAGCCCGGCGCCGAGCCAGACCTTCGACGGCTACCTGCTCGCGACGTCGTGCCCGTCGGCCTCGCACTGCGTCGCCGTCGGCCAGAACGTCACCTCCGCACTCGCGATGGCCTGGGACGGGAGCGGCTGGACGGTCCAGCTCGCCCCCGTCGCGCCGCCTGTGTCGTCCGTCCTCAACGGCGTGTCGTGCCCCTCGGGCAGCCGCTGTTTCGCGGTCGGCGAGCTCACCCCAAATCAATTCTCGTTTTCCCATCCGCTGATCGAGCGCTGGGATGGCAGCCGCTGGTCGACCGTACGCACGCCCAAGACATCCCCGTTCAAGCCCGCCGTGCTCAACGCGGTCTCGTGCACCGGAAGATCCTGCACGGCGGTCGGGACGCTTGGCTACGGGCAGCTGGTGGAGCGCTGGACCGGTGGGAGCTGGTCGATTCAGCGGACACCGGGCGGGGCTCCCGACGCCGTCTTGAACGGGGTGTCGTGCGTATCACGCACCGACTGCGTGGCCGTGGGCGCCGTCACGGGTCAGCCTGGCCAGTCGCTGGCCGAGCGCTGGAATGGCCGCCGATGGTCGATACAGCCCACGCCGACGCTCGCTGGCGGCGCGGTTCTGAACGCCGTGTCGTGCGTGTCGGCTGCGGACTGCGTCGCGGTGGGCGAGCGCAGCCGGCTGCCCCTGCTCGAGCACTGGAACGGCGCCGCATGGTCGATCCAGGCGAGGGCCTGATTTAGGCTGCGTGCAGGTAGCCCACGAGTCCAGGAGCGTTCACATGGTCCCCACCATCACCCGCCGGCAGCGACCGACCTGGTCCAAGCTGACCGGCGCGTCGGCAACCGGCGCCGTCGCGGTCGGCGCAAGGCTATTGGGCCCCTCGGCCATGGCGCCGGTCGCCGTCGCCGCGACCGCCGTCGGCGCGATCGCGATCGGGCGGATCGCGATCGCCAATGCCGTCATCCGCAAACTACAAGCCGGAGAAGTCGAGATCGCGTCGCTGAAGGTGCAGGAGCTCGAGGTCGGCGGCCGTCGCTGGTAGCGCTATTCCGCGCCCAGATCGGGCCACCCTTTGCGCGAATTAGAAGCGCACTTTTCTCGATTTGCTGCGTCTAGTTGGTCAGAGGTCGAAACGACCGGCATGATCACGACTGCCCCGGAGGTGCAGAGATGAGACGCGCTGTCCTTGCCTTGGTCCTTGCTTTGCCGCTCGCGCTGGGCACGGCGACTGCCAGTGCCCACAACGGTGGCCCCGGCGGATGGGGCCGCGGACCGTCGGGCCCGCGTGCAGCCGTCGCGGGGACGGTCGTATCCGTGAACGCCACGGCCGGCACGTTCGTGGCTGACGCGTACGTGCTTTCCCCGCCCACTTTCATGGGCTCTCCCGGCCCGGGCCGCGGCGAACCCGGATACGGCCATCCCTACGCGGGCGGCCGCGGGTGGGGCCGGTCGGCCAGGCTTAGGCCGCGCTGGAGCAGCTCCCCGAGCGCGTCCCCGACGATGCCCGCGACGACCCAGGTCACGATCACCACGAACCCGAGCACGAGGATCTCGGTCGATGGCCGGCCCGCGATGGTCGGCAAGCTCGCGACCGGCGACAAGTTCGTCTCCCTGTTCAGCGGGTCTTCATCGGACACGATCCAGACGCTGACGGCCAGCCCGGCTCTCGCCGTGTTCGCCCATACCCCGCCGACGCCGAAGCAGCTCTATGCGTTCGTGGGCACGGTGACCGCGGTCAGCGGAACGACCAGCCCGGGGACGGTGACGGTCACCGTCGCCGATTCGTATCCGAGCGGACTCTTCACCTCGCCGGCGACGTTCACCGTCGGTCAGACCACGGCGATTCTCGGTGGCGACTCGTCAACCGGAAACGGCCTGTTCGGTGGATCGCTCGGCGACGTGTCCACGGGCGACATGGTGGCCGGCGCGCTCGTCGCTCCAGCCGGAGAGACGGCAGCCCAGGTGGAGGCGACGCCCCTGGCCGTCCTCCTGGACTTCCCGTCCTCCGGCTCGGCGACCTCGGCGGCCAAGCAGAGCGCGCTCGACTCGACGCTGGCACTGTTCGGGGTCAAGCATGCCGGCAAGGCGAAGGGCAAGGCCAGAGATCACCACAAGCACCACAAGAGGAAGTGAGTTGAGGGAGAGCGGCCCCGAGGACAGCGGTCGTGGCCGAGCGCGGGCCGGGGGATGGACGCACTAGTGGGATCGTCGGCGGCCCCTGCCGGCGACGTCTCAGCGCCCGTCCCCCGGACCGGCGGTGGCTCAGCGCCCGTCCCCCGGACCCGCGTCATACCGCGGCGTCTGCTGCGGCTGCGTTCAGATCTCGCGCTGGCTGAACGGTTCGCCGGTGGCGAGGAGTATGCGTTCGCCCTGCTCTATGAGCGGCATCGCAAGAGCGTGCTCGCGGTGTGCATGGGGGTACTCGGCTCCAGGCACGACGCCGAGGACGCCGCTCAGGAAGCCTTCGCCGCGCTCGCACTTTCGCTGCGCAAAGGGCCGCCCGAGAACCTACCGGCCTGGCTCATGAGGGTCGCGCGGAACGCGGCGATCGACGTCGCGCGACGCCGGCGCAGCGATACTCGCGCCGAGCAGGGTGTGCCCGACCGGGCGGTGGGTAGCGACGGCGCGAAGGCGGAGATCGAGTCGGTGATGGCGGGGATCCGCGAGCTCCCCGAGGCGCAGCGGACCGCGCTCTTGATGCGCGAGCTCGCCGGCCACTCGTACCGAGAGATCGCGGCGCTACTCGAAGTCGACGAGGCGGCGGTTCACGGGCTGATCGCCCGGGCCCGGATCAGTCTGCGCTCGTATCGCGAGGCGTACGAGATGTCGTGCGCGGCGGCGCGGGCCGCCCTCGCCGCGGAACCCGACGGACGGCGTCGCGACCGGACCGTCCGCCGCCACGTGCGGATGTGCCCGTCCTGTCGCGCCTACAAGCGCGCCCTGCGCGGCGACGCTCGGGCGCTGCGCGCGCTGTCGCCCGACCCCGCCGTCTCCGTCGCGAGCGGAGGCGCCCTGTTCGGCGGCCTGGCTGCCAAGGGCGCCCTGATCGGCGGCACGGTGGCGCAGGTGACGGCCGCGTGCGCCGTCTCGGTGTGCGCGATCGGTGGCATCGTGCTCGCCGCGCCGCATTCCGGTCAACTTGCGGTCGGCGGGGTTCGTGCCTCGAGGGGTGCGGCGGCTCACGTGGCCGGAGCGCACCGCCGTCCGAACCAGCATCCGACGGCCGGTGAGCCGGCGCTGGGCACGTTGGCAATCCCGTTGCCGGGCGCCGGGGACGCTGACGCCGGAGCGGGTGGCGCGGATCGCGCGGCGGGTCGCGCCCGGGATCGGCCGCGGCGGGCCTCGGGTCACTCGATCTGGACGCGATCGCACCGGCGTGTCAGGTCATCGCACGCCGGTCCGGCCGCGGTCTCCGCGCCTGCCCCGGTCGCCGCCCAGCTGATGTGGGGCTCTCAGGGCTACGACTCCTCCGGCGCGTCGCCCGCCCGGGACTACCCGCGAGGACACGGGCAGGGCGCGGCCGCGCAGCACGCGGATCAGACGGCGGGTTATGCCCGGCAGGCGAGCGACCCGCGCAACGGCGGCGCCAGTGCGTCGACCGGCGATCCGTCGGTCCGCGGACGGAACGGTCAGTCCAGCGGCTTCGCCGGCGCGATGCCAAACGAGCCCGCCGCAGAGACCCGATCGTCACGCGCCGGGAGCATGGCGCTCGTGCATCGCGGTGGCCCGCGCCGCGGCCTGGAGACGGCGCTCGTGCCGCGACAGCAATTCTGAGACTTTGTTCTCATAAGGAGCTACCCGGAGAATAAGCGGACCCATCGGTCCGCTACGATGTCCCGGGATGAACGAGACGCCCGCCCCAACCGCTCAGCCCGAGGGGCTCGACCGCGAGACCATGATCGTCGCCGGTGTCGTCCTGCTCGGGGCGATCATGTCGATCCTCGACACGACCGTCGTCAACGTCGCCATCGATCACCTCGCGGTCGCTTTCCACTCTCCGCTGACCACGATCCAGTGGGTCATCACCGGGTATACGTTGGCGCTCGCCGCGGTCATCCCGGTGACCGGGTGGGCCGCGGACCGGTTCGGAACCAAGCGCATCTACATGGGATCGCTCGTCCTGTTCACGCTCGGATCGGTGGCGTCGGGCCTGTCCTGGAGCGCGGACTCGCTCATCTTTTTCCGCGTCCTGCAGGGCATCGGTGGCGGGATGATCATGCCGGCGGTGATGACGATCCTGACCCAGAAGGCCGGCCCACACCGCATGGGCCGCGTCATGGGCGTACTCGGCGTGCCGATGCTGATCGCGCCGATCCTGGGACCGATCCTCGGAGGCTGGCTGGTCGACGACGTGTCGTGGCGCTGGATCTTCTTCATCAACCTGCCGATTGGGATCGTCGCGTTCATCCTCGCGCTGATCGTGCTCGAGCCCGATCAGCCGCAATCTGGTCACAAGTTCGACTGGCTGGGGATGGCGCTGCTCTCACCCGGGCTCGCGATCTTCATCTACGGACTCGCCGAGTCCTCGAGCTACGGCTTTGGCTCGCTGCGCTCGTGGGGCCCGACGCTGCTCGGCGTGGTGCTGATCGTCGCGTGGTTCGTCCACAGCTGGCGCTCGCCGAATCCGCTCATCGATCTGCGCACGTTTGCGCACAGCCGAGCCGGCGCAGCCGCGGGAACGTTCCTCCTGTTCGCGATTTCGGTGTTCGGGACGATGCTGCTCGTTCCGCTGTACTTCCAGTCGGTCCGCGACGCCTCGGCGCTCCAGGCCGGGCTGCTGATGGCGCCGGGCGGCTTCGGCGCGATGATCTTGATGCCTGTCGCCGGCAGCCTGACCGATCGTTATGGGCCCACCTGGTTGCCCGCCGCGGGCCTGCCGTTCGTCGCGGTCGGGCTCATCCCGTTCGTGTTCGTCGGCGCGCATACCTCGTACGTGCTGCTCTGCTGCGGCAACTTCGTTCAGGGCCTGGGGATGGGCCTGGCGATGATGCCGAACATGACCGCCGCGATGCAGGCCGTGCCGGCGGCCGCGATCGCACGGACGAGCACGGCGATGAACATCATCCGTCAGGCCGGCGCCTCGATCGGCACCGCGGTGCTGTCAGTCATCCTCGCCACCGCGATCACGAGCAACCTGAGCGCGATCGTCGGCAGTCACGCCACCGGCTCAGGTTCGGGTGGACTCGCGACGCTCCAGCACCTGCCGGCGCGGGCGCACGCGGCCATCGCGGGTCCGCTGGCCAGCGCGTTCGCGTCAACCTTCGTGTGGGCGCTCGTTCTCATCATCGTGGCGCTGATCCCCGCCGCGGGAATGGCCTTCTCAGGCTGGCGCCGCCCGGTGCAGAGCGGCGTCGACGCTCGCTCCGTCGTCCTCGAATAGACGCCGACGTGAACCGGCGCATCTCGGCGCCGCGGGTATGAGAATGACGTCGTGGAGGAACGCATGTCTTCGGCGTCCACAACACGCTCGCGATCGTCGATTTCGCTGCGCCTGTCGCTGGCCATCGCTGTCTGGTCGCTGTTCTCGCTCGGCGCAGCGCTGGGCGCAGCCGAGACCACTCCCGGTACTGGAGCCGCCAAGGCCGGCGCGTTCACCGCCCGGCTCTTCACCGCGCTCATCCTCGCCTACCTGATCCGCGCCGTGTGGCGACTGATCAGGCGCAGACCTGTGCTTGCTCCCGCCTGGACGCCGGCCCTGTTCTACGGGGCAGCGGTGATTAGCTTGCTGGAGACGGTGTCAACGGTCCACCACTAAGGCGCTGCCGCCGCCGAGGCGAACCGGCTCGGCGATCGCCTCGGCACGGTTGTGGCCGAGCATCTGGAGCGCCGTCGCGTCGCCCGGATAGTTGTCGAGCGGGAGGATCGACCCGGTCGCCAGCGAGAACTGCTCGCCGTACTGGCTCGTGAGCTGCTTGGCCAGCGCGCTGTTGTAGAAGGCGGGCTCGGCGAGCGAGGTCGTCGAGTTGGTCTGGCTCACCCGGGGGGCGGCGAGCGCGGCGGGCAGGCTCATGCCGAAGTCAACGTGGTTCATCAGGATCTGGACGACCGTGGTGATGATCGTCGAACCGCCGGCGGCTCCGATCGCGAATTGCGGCTGGCCGTTTCGCAGCGCGATGACCGGCCCCATGCTCGACCGCGGCTCCTTGCCGGCAGCCGGCAGGTTCGGGTCATAGGCGCCCGGCGAGGGCGGGGCGAAATCGAAGTCGGTCAGCTCGTCGTTGAGCAGGAAGCCATAGCCCGGCACGACCTGGCCGCTGCCACCGAAGAAGTTGATCGTGTTGGTGTAGGCGACGATGTCGCCCCATTTGTCCTCGGTGACGATGTTGTTCGTGTGGTGCGCCTCGGGCGAGGCCGAGGACGCCTGGGTTGATGCGGGCGTGCCGCTGCAGCCCGGGAACGGGGCGAACGGCGAGCCGGCCGCGACCGGCGAGGTCAGCGCCTTATTGCCGATCAAGCACCGGCGGGTCGCCGCGAAGGCGGGGTCGAGCAGGCCGGTGAGCGGCACATTCACGAACTTCGGGTCGCCTACGTAGGCGTCGCGATCGGCGTAGGCAAGCCGCGACGCCTCGAGGTAGTGGAACAGGGCCTCGGCGCGTGGCTCGGATCCGAGCTTGTATCCGCTCAGGATGTTGAGGATCTCGCCCTCCGTCGAACCACCGCTCGACGGCGGCGCCATCCCGTAGACCTTGAGCCCCCGATACGTCACCTCGGTCGGCGCGAGGACCCTCGTGCGGTAGGACTCCAGATCCTTCGTGGTCATGATCCCCGGGTTGGTGACGATCGTCTGTCCGGGCGTGAGCACCGGATGATCGTCAGCTTGGACGATCGCCTGTCCGATCGGTCCGTCGTAGAACGCGGACGGCCCGTGGCGGGCGATCAGCTCGTAGGTATGCGCGAGGTCGGGGTTGCGCAGCTTCGTCCCGACCGGCAGCGGATTACCGGACGACGTGAGCAGCAGCGACCGGCTCGCCGGGTAGGCCTGGAGGGTCGGAAGGCCGGACTGCTCGAGCTGGTTGAAGTCGAAGTTCGTGGTGAAGCCGCCCTTGGCGAGGGCGATCGCCGGCTGCAGGTCGGCGCTCAGCGACAGCCGGCCGTACTTGCGCACGGCGGTTGCCCACGTGGCGACGTTCCCCGGCACGCCGGTCGACAGCGGCTGGTCGGAAGCCGCGTCGTAGTTCATCGGTTGCCCCGTCGTCGGGTCGATGAACAGGTCCGTCGTGCACGCCGACGGACACGTTTCGCGACCATCGATGGTCGTGACCGTGTGCGTGCGGGCGTTGTAGATGACCATGAAGCCGCCACCACCCGGGCCGGCCACGAACGGAACCGTCACCCCGAGGGCACTCGCCGTCGCGACGGCGGCGTCGATCGCGTTGCCGCCCTGACGAAGAACGTCGATCCCGGCCCGGCTCGCGCCCACGTCCATCGACGCGACGGCACCTCCCGTCCCGACGGCGAGCGACTGCGCCCGGTCGCCGGTGTCGTGTCGCGCGGCGGACGCCGCGGCCGAGGCACCGGCCGGAGACGCGACAAATGCCGCTGTGCAGAGCACAGCGGCGACGGTGACGATTCGTCGATGACCCATGAACACCCACCTCCCTGGGACCTACGGACACATCCACCTTTCCCAACACCTGTATCTCGGAAACCGCAAGATCCAGGGCCCGGGGCGGGCGATATGTCTTCAGGACTCAGTGGTGCGGCGTCTCCTCGGGCGTCTCGTACCAGCGCTTGCGCTCGCCGATCCGAGACCGCATCCGCCAGCGGCGACTCTTGGGTGCATCTTCAGCTGCGCGCTCCAGCGCGTTCAGCTGCTCGTCCGGGTCGAGGCGTCCGCCGGCGATCGCGGAGCGGTCACCCGCGGCGAGCAACAGCGCATTGAAGTTCTTGTCCGGCTGGTAGCCCTCCTCGACGAGCAGATCGGAGAGCGTTCGGCGGGAGCCGCTCGTGGACCCGAAGTCGAGATCCTGGCCCGCGCGGGTTGCGCGGTCGCGATCGCCTGGCGGGAGCGGGTCACGTTGCCGCCCGGGTCGTCCACGTCCGGCGCGAACTGGCAGCAAGCGATTCGAACGCTCATCCGGGCTTGCATTCAAGCGCAGGAGTCATCGCGGTTGGCGCTGAGCCTGGAGGTCGAAGTAGTAGAGCGTCAGCGCGATGGCCGCGTAAGGGACGACCAGGGTGTAGACGATCGAGCCGGTGATGTCGATAAACGTGAGCGACTGGGCGGTGAGCAGCAGGATCAACACGCCAAGTAACGGTCCGGACAGGATCGCGATGACATTGACAAGCGTGGTGAACCCGAATGTTCGCCACCAGTGTCCGCGGGTCAGGCGCCCGCTGGCGCGCAATGAACCGATTGCGCTCTCCACCTCGAGCACGCATGTTTGAGCGAACAGGGAGGTGCGAATGAAGTAATACACAGCGAACGGGATCCCGACCACGCTGAGAACGAGCACCGCGATGAGCACGAACTGCACCCCGGTGGCACCGCCCAGGGCCCGACCGTTTCGGCCCGCCAGCGTGTACGCGCGGCGCGCGGTGACCGGCCGGCCCGCGTCGAGTTCGTTCAGCGCCGCGGACACCGCTCCGGTGACTGCGGCTGCGGCGAATGCCCCGCCGATGTCACCGATGAGCAAGGCAAGCAGAGCCGTGACAGCTCCCTGGCGGCCGTCGAGGTTCACGAAACCGCCCACACCGGTGAGGTGGAACAGGACCCATTGAGCCCCCCCGGTGAGCAGCGATACGGGAATGAAAACCGCGCCGATGCCGATGAACGTCCATGCGTTCTCCCGATACAACCGTCGTGCCGCCCGGAGGATCTGCCCTCCTGCACGCGAGTGCCGGATCGGTCGCGGGTCGGGCGGCCGCCACCGGGTCCGACGGGCCGTGCCGACTCCGGCCACGACGACCAGTCCGACCAGCACGAAGAACGGACCCGGATGGATCAGGCTCCAGATGATCGCCATCGAGGCGTGGTCCACGGCGCCGCAGAAGAAGCTCGTCACGCTCAGGCCGAGCACTCGTCCTCCCGGCACGATCAGGCTGCTGGTGCGCAGACCGTCGGCCCAGGTGATCGGATGCGTCCATACCTCGCGGTCCGCGTTCGCCGGTCCCAGCGGCCCGTTGTTGACGCTCGGCTGTTTCTGGCCCCAACGGCCCTGGAAATTCAGCCAGGCAAACGGCGAGTCGGCCGGAGCCGGAGTGTCCGGCACCACCACCGTCTGAAGCGAGAACCGTTCGGTGGCGCTCCGGGTGTCCTCGCAGCCGAAGACGGCGGTGCCTCCCTTTCCGAGATACAGCTTGCTCTGGAAGAAGCCGGCGTGGGCGCCCGTGGCGATGTACTCCACCGGATGCGTGCCGTCCTTGGTCAGCTTTGGATCGTCCCACGCCGCGCGCTCGCCGCCGGCATGCTGCGCGTAATCGACCTGGTAGGGACCGGTCTTCAGCGCCTGCTCCGGGGTGGCGGCATCGAAGTCGACCTGCGCCATCTCCCAATCGCCCTCATGCTTGTTGGTGAAGTCGTTGAACGTGTAGAAGAACCAGTACTGCACGGCGAGCTTTCCGGGGTGCTCGGGGTCGGTCGCGATGTGGGCGTAGACGGTGGGCTTGCGGTCGCCGAACCAGCGTTTGAACTGCTTCTCGTAGAAACAGCCCGGACGGAGTGCGTTCCCTCCGAAGTCGAGGTAGTCACCGGCCGGAGCAGCTGACAGATCCTGCGCGGTCGGCCCCGTCTTGATGACCTTGCCATCGGAGTTGCGGAGGGTCACCTCCGAGTTTCCAAGGATGATGTCGAGGCTGGTCGGGCGGTATGCCTCACCGGGTCCGCACAGCTTGGGTTGGGGCTCCAGGCCGATCACCGGCGAGTAGGTGTCGGCCAGCGTCGTGGCCGCGCTCGGGTCGGCCGAAGCTCGCGCGGCGAGTGTGAGCAGCGTGCACAAGACGAGGATGCTGGCCAGCCACCGGCTCACAGCGCATAGCGCAGGATCGCCGCGATTGGACCTCCGTCTGGGACGTCGGGGCCGCGAACGGCGAGGACGTGGGCATCGCTCAGCCAGGCCCGCCGCGTGATCTCGTCGGTCACATCGTGGACATCGCCGGTGGCGTCGCGCGCGAACGCCACCGCACCCGAACGGTCGTCGACCTCACCCGGCACGGCGGCATCGATGTCGACCAGCAGCGTTTCGACCGCGCCGAACGTCGCCGCGCGGGCGATTTCGGCGACGTCCGAGAGCGCGCGCCCGTCTGCGGACCGTTGTGCATAAAGCTCCTGCACCTCGCGAAGCTGCTCCGCGTAGAGGGAGTCGAGGACCGCGCGACTGCCGGCCGCGAGCTCGGCGTCAGAGGCTGCTTCGGGGTTTCCGGAGATGCCTTGGGCAAGCAGATGGGGGTATGTGTTGACCGATCGATAAATGCTCCCGATCGGCTCTGTTGCGGCGAGGATCAACGGCACGTCGAGGCCGTTCAAGAAAGGTCGGAGTGCCCGGTCGACCTGTCTGGCGTACTGGCGCATGCGGACCTTCTGACCTTCTGAGCCCTGAATGCGGCGAACCGGCGCACGGTCGGCGATCGAGGACCTGCCGGCGGCGCTGGCGACGTCCGAGGGCAGATCCTCGACCTTGATTCGTGCCGGTTCGAGATCCGGTGTCACCTCGACCACGCGGACTGAGCCCTGCGCGAGGGCCAGGACAAACGCGACATGGGGGAATGTCAGCGTGCGAAGGAGCGGTCTCACGTGGAGGCGGTCTGACACCTCGACCTGGCTGTGCAGGCGGTTGGGGAGTCTGAACGTGGTCAGCCATTGCGGGGTGGTGAACGCTGCCAGGGTCCTGGCCTGGTAGCGCCAGAACTCTTCGTCGTCGTCCAGATACCCGATCTCCTGCTCGAATTGGCGAACGAGCCGCACTCCAGCGCCCGCATCACGGAGAAGGGTCGACGCCCGGGAAGCCAGGGTCTTCAATTCGATCCGTTCGGCTTCGCCGTTCGACGCAGGGTCGGTCGGAAGGTAGATCGACACGCTCGAGGGGGCGCGGCACTCGAGCAGCCGGTCGATCTCGGCGCGTGTGGGTATGTCGGTGGGCAGGATCACTTCTCACCCCTATCAGTCGTAGGACTGCGTTTCCTTCTCGTGCGCGCTGAGGACCATGGGATGCGCGGGGGGCCCCGAGATGATCGTCTCACGGTCTATCTCGAGATCCGGTCCGACGTGAACGAGCTCGCCTACGTGGATCTCCTCCCAACCGGGCTCATCGCTGATTCGTTCGCTCGCGATCACCACTAGCGGAGCCACCGCTCCATCGTCGGAGTGCAGCCTCAAGGTGCCGGCGGCGTCCGCCTCGTCGAGCGGCGCTGCACCGCTCGGGCCGCCCGGCTGACGACGGTGCAGGTGGAGCGGATTGTGCTCCGGATAACGGAAGGCCCAGATGTGGCCAATATCGCCGAGGACGAAGTTGAGGCTGTAGAGCTCGTAGTCAGCGACCACCTCACGGACGGCTGCGATGATCCCGGCGCGGACGTCGCCCCCGGCCCCGCGGATCGCCAGCGTGATCAGGGCGAAGAAACGCTCGGAATCGGTGTCCCCCATGACCATCGCCCGGTTAGCTCCCAGCCTCGTCTCGATCCGGTCGAGGTCTCCGACGACGCCATTGTGGGCGAAGAGGCGGCCGTCCTGGCTGAACGGATGGGTGTTCACGAGCGACACCTCGCCGGTACTCGCGTAGCGCAGGTGAACGAGCATTTCGCTTGCATCCAGCCGCCGGGCGAAATGGCGATAGGCAGGATCCTCGGACGCCTGCACCGGGTTGCGAATCAGGATCATCCCGCGCCTCGCGGTCAACGCGGCCAACCCGTAACCGTCAGCGTTGCGCTCGCTTTGTCGCGCGATTGAGGTTGGCGCATCGAGCAGCCAAAACTCGGCAGCGACGTCCCGTTCGCCTGCATGCAGCGCGAAGAGCCGACACACGCGCAGCAGTCTACGTCGGTGCGCCATGGTTCGTGCTGAAAGTCGGCACTCCTATTCTCCCCGTAGACCCACCACCCGGCCCGGGGTGCAGGCACCCGTTTTGCTTTCCCCGGCCCCGCGTCACTTAAGTTCGCGTGATTGCAGACAGTCGCCAAACAGGGCCACGGGGATTGTTCGGTGCTGCCCTTCAAATGACGGCCCAACAGGGGCACAATGGTGCACCGTACGTCGGCAAAATGAGTCCGCCGTCTTCGCCCAGGTATCCGCTCCGAGATCGACCTCCGATTCGGATCGTCTTGGCTGACGACGCCTACCTGGCCCGGGTCGCGCTCCGGCACCTGTTCGAGGGCGTCCAGTCGGTGCTTGTGGTCGGCGAATGCGACGATGCGAACTCGGTCGTATCGACTATCGACAAGGAGCGTGCGGACCTTCTGATCACCGATATCCGCATGCCGCCGAGTGGGCAAGACGAGGGGATCAGGCTGGCCGCCCGTCTCAGGAAGACCCACCCCGCGCTCGGCGTGATCGTGCTCAGCACGTACGCCGACGTGGCTTATGCGTTGAAGCTGTTAGAGAGTGGATGCGACAGCCGGGGCTATCTGCTCAAGGATCGGATCCGCGACCGCCAGCAGGTCCTCCAAGCCGCGGTGACCGTCGCGAACGGCGGATCGGTCATCGATCCGACGATCGTCGAGGGGCTGGTCAGGTCGCGTATTGAGATGCGGCGGTCACCGCTCGAGCAGCTGACGCCGCGCGAGCTCGAAACGCTCGGTCTGGTGGCCGAGGGTCGGAGCAACGCAGATATCGCGGAAGCGCTGGTCCTCACCAAGCGCGCGGTCGAGAAGCACGTCAACGCGATCTTCGCCAAGCTGGAGCTGGGCGATCCTGACCACGTGAGTCCGCGGGTGAAGGCGGCGCTCGTTTACCTGGCCGATCGGGGCGCGTACCTAAGCGTCGGTTTGCAGAAGAATTAAGAAACACCCGCAGCGCTGGACGAAATGAACGGACTCTTATGCCGGCGTCCGGCGACCGCTGGGGTAATCTTTCGTATTGCGGCAGTCGTCCCCCTGGCCGCTGCCGCACTCTCCGGCGAGCAGCACTGGGGTGGTCATGTCCGTCATTCATCTGGCTCCCTCGAAGGTCAAGGCACCGGGGGCGTGGCTTGGCTCGTCCGAGATGGGGCAGCGGGTGGGTACGTTCGACTGGTCCACGACGCCGCTCGGCCCGCTGTCGGGCTGGCCACAGAGCCTTACGACGGCCGTCTCGATTTGTCTGCGCTCGCAGTTCCAGATGGCGATCTACTGGGGCCCCGAGCTCAACTGCATCTACAACGACGCCGAGCGGGACGTCCTGGGCAAGCTCCATCCCGGGGCGCTTGGGCAGCCGGCGCACGAACTGCTTAGGGATTCGTGGCAGATCGTCGGCCCCCAGCTGGAGGCCGTTGTCGAACGCGGAGACTCGACCTGGGCGGAAGACCAGCCGCTCACCTTCGACCGGCGCGGGGCGCTCGAGGTCTCCTATTTCACCTACTCTTACAGCCCGATCCTCGACGATGACGGCGGCGTGGGCGGAGTGCTCCTTGTCACCCATGAAACGACCGCGAGGGTGCTGGGCGAGCGCCGGATCGATGCGATCCGGGCCCGCCGCCGATCCGAGGAGCGCGCGCGTCACGAGGGCGAGCTGCGCGCGGTCCTGAACGATCTGCGGGCAGCCCAACGCCGCGTGGCCGTAGCCGGGGACGCCGAGCGGCGCCGGATCGAGCGCGACCTTCACGATGGCGCACAGCAGCGATTGATGGCGCTCCGCCTCGAGCTGGGGCTGCTCCAGGAGCGTGTCCGGGACGACCCGAACCGCGCCACCGAGATCCTCCGAGGCCTGCGGCGCGACCTCGACGAAGCGCTCGAGGAGCTCCGTGAGCTCGCTCACGGGCTCTACCCGCCGCTGCTGGCCAGCGATGGGTTGGAAGCGGCATTGGCCGCCACCGCCCGGCGGTCGGCCATCCCGGTGACGATCGAGGCGAGCGGGATGACGCGTGTCCCGCGCTCGATCGAGAGCGCCGCGTACTTCTGCTGCCTGGAAGCACTCCAAAACGCCGCGAAACATGCGGGTCCGCGTGCCCGAGCCAGCATCGAGCTGCGCATGGAGGGTGGATTTCTCAGTTTCTCGGTGCGCGATGACGGCGCCGGATTCGATCCCGGCGCCAGGCGACCTGGCTCCGGGCTGATCAACCTGCGTGACCGCCTGAGCGCGCTTGGCGGGGACGCGAGCGTCGCCTCCTCTCCCGGTGCCGGCACAACCGTGACCGGCCACATCCCGCTGCCGTAGCTCACGTCGCTCAGAACTCCTATCAGGTAGTCGGCACGAACCGTGACCGGATGCATGCATGCCTGTGGCTGACGGCGCCGTTCAGCGGGGTACGTTCGAGCTCGGTCGAAACCGTTGGGCTCGAAGGAGGATCTGTGAGCGATCTGATTGCTGTGGCGAACCCGGACCGGGAGACCGCTACCCGAGCTCAGTGCGTAACGGGGATACGTATTAGAAAGGGTTGATGACAATGGTTTCGCCTACCTCGGGTGGCGCGCGCCGCTTCCTTCCGTGGATGATCGGGCTCGTTGCCGTCATCGCCGCAGCCGTGGTGGTGGTCGTCGTCGTAACCAACAACAACAACAAATCGACTGCGACGATCACCACGTCCGCGGCGACGACCGGTCCGTCGTGCAACGTCACGTCCGTGGCCGAGCACGAGTTACCCGCAGTGGTGACGATCATGGCCTCCGGCGCCGTCAACGGGGGCGTCGGCTCCGGCGAGGTGATCCGCTCGGATGGATACATCCTCACCAACAATCATGTGATCGCTGCCGCGGCGGGCAGCGGCTCGCTCGATGTCATCTTCGATAACGGAAACTCGGCCCACGCGACCCTGGTGGGCCGCGACCCGCTGACCGACTTGGCCGTCATCCGGGTCGACCAGTCGAACCTGCAGACCATCACGATCGGCAACTCCTCGGATCTCCAGATCGGCCAACCGGTGGTGGCTCTCGGCGCGCCGTTGGGGCTTTCGAGCACCGTGACCAGCGGCATCGTCAGCGCGCTGGGGCGCACCGTCCACGTCCCCGGAGAAGGATCGGCCTCGGCGCTCCTCGTCGACGCGGTGCAGACCGACGCGTCCATCAACCCCGGAAACAGCGGTGGCGCGCTGGTGGATTGCTCCGGCGCTCTGGTCGGGATACCGACGGCCGGAGCGACGACGGGGGAGACGGGCGGGAGCATCGGATTGGGCTTCGCGATTCCGGTCAACTCCGCGCTGACGATCGCCGACGAGCTCATCTCCACCGGGAGCGTCACCCACTCCTTCGTCGGCGTTCAGGCGCAACCACTGGCCGCGTCCGCCACCGGACAAGGTGGGCAGGCGGGTGGTCTGTGGATCATCTCGGTAGTCGCGGGCAGCCCGGCGGCGAGCGCCGGGCTCCGGGCCGGCGACATCATCAGGTCGATCGACGGGAGCCCGGCGACGAGCACCGATCAGCTGATGGCGTTGACCCTGACCAAGCGCCCCGGGGACCGGGTGGAGCTCAAATACGAGCGCGACGGTGCAGAGGCCACCGCCACGATCACGCTCGGCGCTCGTCCGTCGAGCACGTGATGCTCAGCGCCGCGGCGACGCTTGCCCTCACCGGACCTGCGCCGCCACGGTGCGCTCGGCGACGGCGAGCGCCTCATCGTCCTGCGCGGGGGTGTTTTCAGGTACGTAGACGTTGGGCGTGACTCCCGCGCCCTGATGTACGCCCTCGCCGAGGTTACGACCGTTCGGCGTGAAGAACTGCCCGATTGTGATGTCCAGGGCACCGCCGTTGACCAGCCGCTGTGTTTGCTGGAAGACGCCCTTGCCATAGGTGGCCGTACCAACTACCTCGGCCCGGTCGTGATCCTGGAGTGCAGCGGTGACGATCTCGGCCGATGACGCCGTACCGTGGTTCACGAGAAGGACCAGCGGGGTATCGGCCGCGATCGCGTCATCGAGCGCGGAATATGTCCGACGCTGATCGCGCTCGACCGCCGACATGATCGTGCCGTGGGCAAGAAAGATGCTCGCCACGTTGATCGCCTGGTCGATCAAACCGCCGCCGTTGCCGCGCAGGTCGAGGATGAGCCCCTTCGCGCCGATGTGGAGCGCAGCCCGCACCTCGCCGCGCAACTCCTCGCCCGAGCCTTCAGAGAACCCGGTCAGTCGCAGGTAGCCGATGCGCACGCCGTGGTAGGTGAGGATGCGCGAGGTCGCTACCGGCACGACAAACTCCTCGCGCACCAAGGAGACGACGTGCTCGGTTTGGCCTCGTCGAAGCGTGAGCGTCACCGTCGTGCCAACGGGGCCCCTGAGCAGGTCTAACCCGAACTCGTCGTCACGATCGGCCAGCGAGACCGATCCCACCTTGACGATCAGATCGCCGCGCATGAGGTCGGCATGGGCGGCCGGCGAGTTCTCGACCACGTTCACGATCCGCAGCCCCTGCGCCTCGTGCATGACGTTGATCCCGATGCCCATCATGTGAGTTTCGGATTCGTTCATCGACGCCGCGTAGGAGCTCGGGTCGATGTAATGCGAGTACGGGTCCTCGAGCCCGGCGACCATACCCGACAGCGCCAGGTTCACCAGCTTGGAGCGGTCGAGCGGACGGTAGTACCGCCTGGTGAGGATGTTGAGAGCCTGCTGGGTGACGATCTGGGCGCGCCGACTCTCGAGGATGCTCGTGCGCAGCGGCGAAGGCAGGTCGTTCGGGTGCCCGCCCAGCCAGATCCCGGCGAACAGCATGGCGATCGCCGCGAGGGTGCCGGCGAGCACCGCCCGCGTGCGTCTGCCGCGGCGCCGGGAGCGGACTGCGGGGTGGCCGAGAACGTGCGACACGCGTTGGGCTGGCCGGAGCTGAAGTCGGTGTCGAACCAGCGATCCTTTGGCTGACCGGACGACTGTAAGCAGTCCACGTGGAGTGGCGCTCGACACGGGTGTCTGCACCCGCGGGCGCGTGCATGCCGGCACCGCGATCCGAGTAGCGCCGGATCAGGGCCCGGCTGGATCAGGGACCGGCCGGATCAGGGACCGGACCGGGCGGCCTGCGCAATCGCGGCCGGCGAAAGCACCACGACGGGCCGCGTCGCCTCGAGTGGAAGCGCGGCGGCGACCGAGCCGAGCAGTGCAGCGCGTAATCCGCCCACGCCTCGGGCGGCGATTACCACCAGCCGCGCATGCTCCCGATCGGCTACGGACTCAAGAACTTCGGCCGGCGGCCCGGGCTCGACGATGGCCAGTGCGCTGACACCAGCCGCCTGCTCGGCATCCTCGATGACCCTGTCGGCAAGCTTCTGGACGGCGTCGTCCTGGCCGGTCAGCGGCGGAGTCGTTTTGCTCGCTCCCGCATAGGCCGCCACGGCCCTCAGGTTTTGCCGGGCGTGCACGAGGACAAGGCGAGCGCCGAGTGCCGTCGCCAGCCGGCCGGCCAGCGCGGCCGCTGCGAGTGCCTGGTCTGAGCCATCGACGCCGCACACCACGCTCGCGTTGGCCGCGTCAGCCCCAGTCTCTGCCCAACGATCGCCGGATGGGACGATGACCACGGGACACGGGGCTTCCAACGCGAGCTCGCGCGAGACGCTGCCCAGCACCGCCGAGCGCAGGGCACCACGGCCACGCGAACCCGTGACGAGCAACTCGGCGCCCTCCTCCTCGGCGGTTTGCGTGAGCGCCCGCGCGGGCGGCCCGTCGACCAGGCGCACATCCGGCGCCACTCCCGCTCCGGACAGCCGCGCTCGAATCGAGGCCACAACACCATCCGCCTCCTGACCGTGGCCCTCCACGGCGTGGACCACAACCAATTCTCCGCCCCAGGCTTCGGCCAGCCACCGAGCGGTACCGAGGACTCGCCCCGCCACCTCGGAATCATCAACCGCGCACAAGATCACCTCAGCCATCGCCGCTCCCCTCTTCGCTACGCCGGCTACACGGGGCCTATGTCACCTCACAGTCTACGTGGGGCTCGATCCCCAATCCCTAGCTGAACAGTGCCGAGGCGTACCAGTCGCTCTCGTCGCGCACGCCCGGCAGGGCAAAGAAGTAGCCCCCGCCAATCGGCGAGATGTAGTCGACCATCGGCTCGCCGATCAGCCTTGTCTGCACCGCCACGAACTGACGGTCGAGGTCCTGGCAGAAACAGTTGAAGACAAGCCCCATGTTGAGGTTGCCGTTGAGATCGACGCCTAGGTCGTAGTTGTAGCTGCGCCGGAAGATGCGGCTGTCCTCGGTGGCGTGGGTGCGCGGGTTCGACAGCCGGATGTGGGCGGTCAGCGGGATGACGTAACCGGCTGGGTCCTCGGCGTAGTTGGGCACGTCGGTCTCATTCCCGCCGTCCAGCGGCGCCCCGCTGCCGCGGAAGCGGCCAATCATCTGCTGCTGCTCCGCTATCGATACGCGGTCCCAGAACTCGATGAACTGCTTGATGATGCGGACCACGTGGTAGGTCCCGCCGGCCGTCCAGGCCGGCTCCTGAACGCCGTACTGCACCCAGAGCAAACGGCTGGCGACGGCCCGATCGGACACGTTCGGGTTGGCGATCCCGTCCTTGAAGGCGAAGTGGTTGCGCGGTACGCCGGTCGGCCGCGCGGGCGACGCGAACCCGTCATAGCGCCAGTTGAGCTGCATGCCGCCGCGTGTCGCCTTCGCGATCTGGCGCAGCCCATGAATCGCCGCGTCCGGGCTCCCGCCGCAGATCTGCACGAGCACGTCACCGCCGGTCTGTGTCGGGTCGAGGTCGTCGTTGGGGAAGGGCTGCATCGGCATGAGTCGGGCTGGGCGGCGATCGGCGATCCCGAATGGCCCATCGAACAGCGTCGAACCGACGCCCACGGTCACCGTCAGGCCGTCCGCGGGCACCACCTCACCAAGCGTGCCGCTGTCCGTCGGCGGCGCGTACTTGCCCGTGGGGTCGGCCGGGGTACCTCCCGCCGTCAGGAAGCGCGCCTGCACCGTCAGCGTCTTGAACAGGTCGATCAGCTCGGAGCGCGAGTTCGCAATCACCGCGAAGGACGCCCAGCAACCGGCCGGCTGGCGCGGGGTGGTGATTCCCGCCTGGTTGGGGCCGTGGAATGCAACTGCGGGCATCGACGCGGCGGGGTCGGCGACCGACTGATTGCCGGGCGGGCCGTCCTCGAGCAGGGCGTCCGTATCCAGGTCGTTGTTTGCGGCGGCCTTCGCCTGGCTTGCGCCGTCTCCGGCCCTCAGGGCGCCGGCTCCGGCCAGGACTCCCGCACCGGCGACTCCGGCGCGACTCAAGAATCTGCGTCGGTCCAGCTCCGTCATGAGTTCGCCGTGGAGATCTGCATCAGCTCGGACACGGGTGCCAGCGTCTCGAGCGCCGCGTCGACGTCGCCGTCGATTCGCTGGCGGCTCAGTTCCGGGAGCGCGACGATCGGGATCCTCCGCGGCGGCCCGATCGTCTCGTCGATGGCGGCAAGCTGCGCGGTGGCGGTCTGCACGAGTCCGGGTGCGCGCGGTGCGATCAGCCTGGTCAGGACGTGCAACATCTCCCGGGTCGCGGTCACGTCCGCCTCGATCGAGGCGAGGCCGGTGTGCGAGCCGTAGTCGTCATCGCCGCTGAGGGTGTCCCGCAGCGCATCCTCGAGGATCTCGTGGCAGCGCAGTACCCACGAGTCGAGCGCCACCGTCGTATCGGGGAGGTCCTGGCTGAGTGTTTGCTGGTCGATCGAGGAGACCAGCTTCGCCAGCGTGGCCGCGTCGGTACGCGCGGCGGCCACGTCGTGGCGCCGCCACAGGTCGAGCTCGACCCGGTGAAAGCCGGTGAAGGACGGGCTGGAGGTCGTCCCGACGTCTCCGTCGGCGGTGCCGTCGATCTGATTGCCGAGGTTGCCGAAGGCGCCGTAGGCGCCGTCGTCCTGTCCCAGCGCGAGCCAGCTCACGTGCGCAGTCACCCAGGCCGACTGCGCGCCGGCAACGTCCCCGGCGTCAAGCCGCGTCTGGAGCGTGGCCAGCTGACCGCGCAGCTTCGCGAGCGTAGCCGACACGTACTGGGTGTACACCGCCAGGGGTTGGTATAGCTGGACGATCGATACCGCGGCCGGCGCGTACATCGACGCCGCGGTGCCGCTGCCGGGGATTTGGATCGCCACGGACGTGGCCGGTGCCTGCGAGGCCGTCTGGCAGCGCCATTCATATGAGCCCCCCGCGTCGAGGTGGGCCTGGATCGACGCCCGCTCGCCCGGCGTCACCGGTGTCGTCGGGCTCACCGGGGTCCCGTCGGAGGCGTTGAGCAGCGTCATACCGATGACGTCGTTACCGCGGTCCTGGAGCACGAACTCATAGCCACCCGGCTTCAGGGCTGACCATTCCGGCGCGCAAGTCGCGCCGTCGTAGGAGACCCGCACGACCGACGGCGGCTTGGACGCACTGGACCCACTGGTTGTGTTGGCACTGCCGCCCCCGCAGCCGCCGATTGTCAGCGCCGCGAGGCCGGCGCCAAACAGCCTCGACCATCTCATCGCTCGGGACGCTAAGTCGTCGGAGGTCTTCGTGCGAGGCCGGGGTGGGCCTGGTCACGATCTGGACACATGCTGATCACGAGCCATCAACAATCACGCCACTGGCCCAGAGATAGGTTGCCGGCATCGGCCGGAGCCAAGGCGCTCGGGCGTTCACAACTCACCGAAAGTCGGGGGATCGCGATGCCGTTGCTGACATCAGGGGCTCGCGCGTTCAAGCGCGCGCGGATGAGAGGGAAGCTCGCCGTGTTGGGTCTGCTGCCGATCCTGGCCGGACTGGGAATCATTCTTGCCACGGGCGCTGGCGCGGCCGGCTCCGCCGCGGCGGCCAGCTCCCCGGCGACGAGCGCCGCCAGTTCGGGCTGCAAGCTCGCGAACGGCATCAAGCACGTGATCATCCTGCAGTTCGACAACGTGCACAACGAGCTCGACAACCCCAACGTGCCCTCCGATCTCGAGCAGATCCCGGCCCTGCGGAACTTCCTCGTCGACAACGGCACGCTCCTGACCGACGACCACACCGTTCTCATCTCTCACACCTCGGACGGCATCACCTCCACCGAGACGGGACTGTACCCCGACCGTGAGGGCGTGACCGTCGGTAACAGCTACCAGTATTTCGACCCCTCCTACGACGTCAACCCGAGCTCCAGCAACGTTGGCGGCTCCGGCTACACGTCCGCGTTTAAGTATTGGACCGACACGGTGGCGGCCCCGAACCCGAAGTACGACGATCCGGGTGACACGACGTACAACAACGACACGACCGCGCCCGGCACGACCGGGACCGCGAGCGCGTCCAACGGGACCACCAACACCCCGGCTCCGTGGGTGCCGTACACCAGCGCGGGCTGCGACTTCGCCGGCATCGGTGCGGCCAACATGGAGTTCGAGAACGACACTACGGACGTCTCCAACGTGTTCGGGCCGAGCTCCACGCAGGCGGCCTTCGGTAGCTGGTCCTACAACACGGCCTACAAGCAGAAGTTCTCGGCCGGCTCGAACCTCGGCACGACGGACTTCGAAGGTCTGGCGATTCACTGCTCTCTCGCGCAGAGCCGGACGGGCGGGCTGTGCTCGACCGCGAACGGTGGCGCGCCTGATGTCTTGCCGGACGAGCCGGGCGGTTACGACGGCTACAACGCGCTATTCGGCGCGGTTAACGTCGACCCCGCGCTGACCCACGAGTCCGACCAGCCGCTGCCGAGCGGATATGTGCCGACCGGCGACACCGCTCCGCCGGCCGGCAACTGGGCGGCGCCGCCCGTCTACGACGTGTTCGCTCCGAACGCGACGAACAGCGGCCGGAACGCCGTGCCCGTCCACAACATTGACGCGTCAGTGACGCCGCCGCCAAGCTCGTATGCGCCCGGCAGCACGCCGACTACGGAGATCCAGGATGACACGGGCAACGCCGGCTTCCCCGGCTTCAACGGGATGGAGGCCAACAACGCGCTCGGCTACACGGCCGCCGCCCAGGAGGCCGGGATCCCGGTCACCTATACCTACCTCTCTGACGTGCACGACGACCAGTACGACCTGAACGGGGGCAACGCCTACGGCCCCGGCCAGCCGGGATACGAGGCGCAGCTGAAGGAGTACAACGCGGCCTTCACCGCGTTTTTCCAGCGGCTCGCCAATGACGGCATCAACAAGTCCAACACTCTGTTCCTGGTGACCGTCGACGAGGGTGACCACTTCGCCGGCAGCGCGCCGACCAACCCGGGCTGCAACGGCACGCCCGTCGGTTCCAGGGACGTGCTCGGCCAGCCGGGTACCGGCTACTGTGACTACGCATCGAACATCGGCGAGACCGACGTCAACCTCAACAGCATGGTCAAGGGCGATACGGGCGACACCACGCCGTTCGACGAGGACTACGACGACGCGCCGACCGTGTTCGTCCAGGGTCAGCCTGGCCCGGACGCCTCGTCCACGCGCAACCTGGAGCAGGAGATGTCCGGCATCGACGAGTTCGATCCGTCAACCGGATCGAACGAGCCGATCGTCTACCAGCTGGCTGACCAGGAGACGGAGAAGATCCTGCACATGTGGAACGCCGACCCGTTGCGCGACCCGAGCTTCACGGTCTTCGGCAACGACGACTTCTACTTCCAGGACTACTGCGTCTCGGGCGCCACCTCCGGCCCGAACTGCTACAAGCAGGATCCCGAGTACGACTGGAACCACGGCGACGATCAGAGCGTCATCGCGTCGACCTGGCAGGGCTGGGTCGGACCGGGCGTGGCGCACATGGGCGTCGACGGCCGCGTCTGGACCGACCACACCGACGCGGAGCCGACGTTGATGACGCTGACCGGCCTGAAGTCCGACTACCTGTCCGATGGCCGGCCGATCTCGCAGATCATCGACCGCCAGGCGACGCCCCGGGCGATCGGCGACAACGAGGGAATCTACGACGCACTGTCCAGCGCCTATAAGCAGCTGAACGCGCCGTTCGGTTCCTTCGGCCAGGATGCCCTCAACGTCTCGACCAAGGCGGTGACGGAGCCCGACTCCGAGTATGAGGCGTGGGACGCCCAGCTGACCGCGTGTCAGAACCTGCGCCAGCCGCTGGCGACCGGCATCGACGAGCTGCTGAACGGCGCGTCGTTCGCCGACAGGTTCGACGCGCGCACCGCGCTCTCGGACCTGTTCCAGGCCGAGGCGCTGCTGCGCGACATCCGCGAACTGAAGGGCTCTTCCGCGCCGCCTTCCCGCACCGTGTGCTCGAGCGGCTGGTAGGGCGCCCTCAGGACGACGGTCGGCGGGCCCGAACCGAATACAGGAGCGGCAGGTCAGGCCGTCCGCTGGGCGCGCGGTATGTACCGTCGACACTGCGCTCCAGGAACGGCCAGCAGGCCCGCAGAGCGACAGGGTGCTCGCGGAGTAACTCGATCACAAGGCCCGCCTCGGCGAGCGAGGTGACGACGTCCCCAAGCACGTGATTCCAGGTGACCCTCGTGTTCTGGGTGGTCTGAGCGGTCGGGTCCGCGTAGCTGCCGGCCGAGGTATGAATGTGCGGGCCTGGATCGAAATAGGAATCGACGGCGATCAACTCGTCATCGGCAAAAACGCTCGCGAAGGGATGGAACTCAGCCATATAGAAGCGGCCTCCAGGGGCTAGCAGCCGGGCCATCACTTCTGCCCAGCGCGTGATATCCGGAAGCCAATGGATCGCTCCGATGCCCGTGTATACGACGTCAAACGTCCGTCCGCCGAGCGCGTCGATCGCGTCATAGACGTCCGCTTCAAGGAACTCGGCGGTCAGCCGTGCGCGCTGGGCAAGATCGCGAGCCTCTCTGACCGCCGCCGCGGAGAAGTCAAATCCAGTTACCGCTGCCCCCTCTCGCGCCCACGACAGGGTATCCAGGCCGAAGTGGCACTGGGCGTGCACGAGCTTCAAACCCGCCACCGGGCCCAGCTCGGCTCGCTCGAAAGGCCGCAGCGTGGACCCTCCCGCGAGGAAGCCCGACACGTCATGGAAGGCGCCTTGGAGGTGGATCGGAACCAGCTCATCCCAGTGCCGGACGTTGAGCTCGCGCCACTCGTCCTCGTCCATCCACGGATTCTCGCCGAGAACCGGCACGAACAGTTGCCGTGGCGGTGCAGCGACGTCTTCAGAGCAGCTTGTCCAGCGTGATTGGAAGGTCGCGCACGCGGCGGCCGGTCGCGTTGTAGACCGCGTTGGCGACAGCCGCGGCAACCCCGGTGATCCCGATCTCGCCGATTCCGCGCGCGCCCGCGGGAGCGTAGGGATCGGGGATGTCAGTCCACATCAAGTCGATCCGGGGCACGTCGAGGTGGACGGGCACGTGGTATTCGGCGAGGCTGGGATTCATGATTCGGGCGGTCCGCTCATCGAAGTTGGTGTCTTCCATCAGCGCCAGGCCGAGTCCCATGATGATCCCGCCCCGGAACTGGCTGGCGGCGGTCTTGGCGTTGATGATGCGGCCGCAGTCATAAGAGCCGAGCACCCGGTCGACGCGGGTCTCGCCGGTCGTCATGTTGACTCGGGCCTGACAGAAGATGGCGCCGAAAGAGTGCATCGAGTACGCCTGCATCTCCTCCGGGTCAGAGGCGGACGCCACGACTGTCACCGCGTCACGGCCGGCCCGCCCGAGGATCTCGGCGTAGCTCTCCCAGCGGCTGGGGTCGGCGAGCTCGCACAGTCCCTCGTCGCGTCCACCAACCTCGTCGGCGGTCAGCCCGGCCAGGGCCGATTCGTCATTGGCAAGCGCGAGCAGCTGCTCGACGAGCGCTCGCTGAGCCGCGATCACCGCGCCGGCGATCGAAGCTGTCTGTGACGAACCGCCGGCGAGCAGGTTTCCAGGGAACGAGGAGTCGCCGTAGGCGATGGTCACCCGCTCCAACGGGAGACCAAACCGATCGGCGACGAGGATCGCCTGGGCGGTCGAGGTCCCCATGCCCATGTCGGCGGCCGGAACCTCGATCGTCACGTGGCCCGTCTTGTCGAGCGTAACCCGCGCGACGCCGCCGGGAAAGCGATGGTAGGGATAGGTCCCCATCGCGCAGCCCGTCCCGATCAGCCACTCTCCCTCGCGGCGGGTACCCGGCCGCGCTCGGGGCGTCCAGCCGAACCGGTCAGCCCCCGCGCGCCAAGCGTCGACGATATGGCGCGAGGAATACGGCTGGCTCGTGCTTGGATCCTTGTTGGGCTCGTTGCGTATCCGCAACTCGATCGGGTCAACGTCGAGCTGGATCGCGAGCTCGTCGATCGCGCACTCCAGCGCGAAGGTTCCGACCGACTCTCCCGGTGCACGCATGAACGAGTTCGCGAGCATGTCCATGTCGACGACCTGCTGGTCTGTCTTCAGGGTCTCAGCCGCGTACATGTGCCGTGCGGGGAAGGTGAACTGCTCGGCGAGCGCGTTGTACGGGGTCATGGCCGAGAGCCCCGTGTGAATCAGCGCCGTAAAGCGGCCAGTGTCATCCGCGCCAATCGCGACTCGCTGCTCGGTGTTCGTTCGCCCGCCGACCAGCCGGTAGACACCCTCGCGCGAGAGGGTGGCCCGCACGGGACGCCCCGCGAGCTTCGACGCGGCCGCCGCGATCAGATGGTGCGACCACAGCGTCTTGCCGCCGAATCCGCCACCGACATATGGCGAGGTGACGTGGACCTGCTCCTCATCAATTCCGAACACCTGTGCGAACGTCCAGGCGTGTCCCTTCACCCCCTGGCTGGCGTCGTGGACGATGAGCTCATCGCCATCCCAAGCGAGGGTAACCGCGTGGGGTTCGATCGCGTTGTGGTTGTGGCGCGGGGTCGTATACGTCAGATCGACGGAATGGGGGGCGTCGATCAGCGCGGCCTCGGCATCGCCGACGAGAACCTCGACCGGCTGCCCGACGAGGCTGTCGGGCGTCCGCGGATGTGCCCTGGCCGCCTCGAAGGTGCGCGGCGGCGAGGACTCGTAAGCGACCTCGATCAGCGAGGTGGCATGGTCAGCCTGCTCCTGCGTCTCGGCCAGGACGACCGCGATTGGCTCGCCGTTCCAATGGATGCTGGGGTCCTGCATCACGGGCAAGTTCGCGCCGCCGGCCGCCTTGGGCCCGGTCAGGAACAGCGGCGGGGGTTGCATACGCGGTGCGTTGCGGTAGGTCATCACGAGTACGACGCCGGCGGCTGCTTCGGCGGCGCCCGTTTCGAGCATCGTGATGCGACCGCGCGCAATCGTGCTGTAGCGGAGCGCCGCGTAGACCATGCCCTCCATCACGTGCTCGGCGGCGAAGCGCGCCTCGCCCCGGACCTTGAGCGGTCCGTCAAGGCGGGACACCTGCGCACCCATAAGCCCGTGCTGAGCGCGCACCAACGGGTCAGGAGCGGTGGCCGGGGTCCACCCCTCGGGGACGATCGCGACTCCGGGTCGGGTCTCTCCGGTACTCACGCGCGGCCTGCCTCGGTCAAGTCCTCCAGGACGGCGGCGAGGGTGCGGCGGGCGAGCTCGACCTTGAATGCGTTGCCCGAAAGCGGGCGCGCGTCGGCAAGCTCCGCGTCGGCCGCCTCGAGGAAGGTGGCTTCGGTCGCCGGCCGGCCCCGCATCGCCTCCTCGGCACGCCGCGCCCTCCACGGCTTGGGAGCGACCCCTCCCAGCGCCAGGCGCGCACCGGCCACCCGGTCTCCGTCGAGTTCGAGCGCCGCAGCGACCGAGACCAGTGCGAACGCGTAGCTGGAACGGTCACGCACCTTGCGATACGTCGAGCGTTCGGCCGGATTGGGAGCAGGCAATTCCACGGCGGTGATCAGTTCGCCGGGCTCGAGCACGGTCTCGATATCGGGGCGATCCTCGGGGAGCTTGTGCAGATCGCACATGCCGATCGTCCGCTCCCCCGACACGTTGCGAAGATGGACGACAGCGTCCAGCGCCGCGAGCGCCACACACATGTCCGACGGGTGAGTCGCCACGCACGACGGCGACGCACCCAGGATCGCGTGCATGCGGTTGAAGCCCTCGATCGCATCGCACCCGTCACCCGGAGCTCGCTTGTTACAACGCGATCCGTCGGTGTCATAGAAGTAGGTGCACCGGGTGCGTTGCAGCAGGTTGCCGCCGACCGTCGCCATGTTGCGAATCTGCGCCGAGGCGCCGGCCACGATGGCACGAGCGAGCATCGGATAGCCCGACCGGACCACTTCGTGCTCCGCCACGGCGGTGTTGCGCGCCGCCGCACCGATCATCAGGCCACCGTTGGCGGTCGGCTCGACCTGGCGCGAAAGACCCGTGACGTCAACCAGCGCCGAGGGCGTCTCCACCGTCTCACGCATCAGGTCGACCAGGTTCGTGCCTCCGCCGAGGTACCGACCCTGCCCCTCGGCCGCGCGGCGCACCGCGTCGTCCACGTCCGTCGCGCGAGAGTAGGTGAGCTCGATCATGCCCCTTGCTCCGCGTACACGTCAGTGATCGCGTCGACGATCCCGTTGTAAGCGCCGCACCGGCACAGGTTGCCGCTCATCCGCTCACGCAACTCATCGTCGTCGAAAGAGACGCTCGTGCTCGCGAGATCCTTGGTGACGTAGCTGGGTACGCCGCGCCTCAGCTCGTCGACCATCCCGACCGCTGAGCAGATCTGGCCCGGGGTGCAATATCCGCATTGGAAGCCGTCGTGATCGATGAACGCCTGCTGAAGCGGGTGCAGCCCGCCGCCGGCCAGGCCCTCGATCGTCGTCACCTCGCGCCCCTCATACTGGACGGCAAGGGCCAGGCAGGAGAGGACTCGCTCGCCGTCGACGAGCACGGTGCAGGCGCCGCAAGCTCCCTGATTGCAGCCCTTCTTCGTGCCGTAAAGCGCCAGGTGTTCGCGCACAAAGTCCAGCAGCGAGACACGAGCGTCGGTGGGGACGGACGCCTCGCGACCGTTGATGATCATCGGCACAGCAGGTCCTCCTTTCGCGAGCTCATGACGTGGGTGGCTTGGCCTTCATACCCAAAAGACGACATGTTCCCGCAACCGTGGCCGGAAGGTCCCGGGCACCGCGGCGAGCCAGAGTGGCCGAGGGATGCTCGTCGTGCGTTGTGGGGCTGGCGATGAAAGTCGCCGGGCCGCTGATCCTTTCAGCACGTCAGGAGCGATCGGGCTGCGAGCGCGGTCTCACGACCTGAACTGAAGCGTCGAGGGGCGTAGCTCCCGGCAGTCGCGCATTGCCGCCGTGAACGCGGGCGCCTGCGGGTTGATCGCTGGTCCGAGCTTGAACGCGCCGCCGGCAGTCGGGTCGGGGAAGTTCGGGACGCCGTTGGAGCGCATGCAGTTGGCGAACCGGAGCGCTTGTGGCTGGGAGTTGCCGACCCCGGAGGTGGCTGGCGCCTGCCGTTGCTGCGGGAGGTACTTGGCGCAGGCCGCGGTGGCGGATTGGTAGGCCGGAGAGGCGACTTCGGCCGGGCTCATCTGGGGGTTCTGCATGATCAGCTCGGTGGCGGACACACTGACCTTGGGATCGGCGAAGCTCGGCACGCCGTGGGTGCGCATGCATTTGGAGTACTCAAGCCCGGACTCGACCTGGTTGCGGAACTTCGCCGGGACCGATCCGATCGCTGTTGCGGAGCTCGTGGTGCTGGCCGAGCCGCCGCAGCCGGCGGTGAAGAGCATCATGCTGAGGGCGGCCAGACCGATCCGCGCCGCCATCTGCGCTGCTCGAATCGTTGGCTGTTGCGGGCCGCAGGTCATGCTCTCAGTAGACCCTGAGGGGCGGCTGATGCGAAACACAGACAATTTGGGTCGCTTGGATGATTGCAGCGGCGGAGATTGCGAGACCGGCCATGGCTGCGGTCCTGACGAACACCAGGTCCTCGTTGTCGAGCCGGGCCAGAGCCGAGGCCAACGTCGGGAGCCATAGGCACGGCGCATCCTGCCGGACTTCGACGTCGTCAACACTCCGTCGGAGTAGTTGCCGCGGACGCGGATCGCCGAGGCGACGAAATCCCAAGCCTGGGCCGATCTCGGGACATATTCGAAACACGCCTCCGCGGAACGTGACGGTGAAACAACCAAAAGCTATATATACGGGCTTTTGGGTGTCGCTGAGTGGGGCTGGATCGCCTCGCCGTGCGCCCGACGCTCGTCGAGGACCAGCGCGATCGCGTCCCGGATCATCTCGCGTGCCTGATCGAGCCTCGCCCTGCGTGTGGACCTCGGGCAGCTCAGGGACGTGGGCGTAGACCCATCCGTCGCCCGCGTCCCCGTAGACGACGTTGAAGGTGTCCGCGGGCATGGGGCTGGACGGTGGCGCGAGGGATCCAGGCGTCCCCACGCGCGGCAAACGCGCCCACGGCCGGTCCGTCCAGTCGTAGCCGCCCCGCACCGAAACGGCGAAGTCAGTGCGTCGTCAGGCGGACCAACCGCCGGCGCACCGGAACTTAGGTGTGATCGGGTGACAAACACAGCTCGCGAGGACGGGTAGCTGGCGCGACCGATGTCACAGCGGACCAGCAGTGGTTGGAGGGTCGGCGTCGTCTGGTTCACCGTCCCGGCCCATTCATATTGACGGTGTGGTGCGCGTCGTAGAGGATCCCGGACATGCCCTTCGAGGTCGAGTTTCGGAACGTCGCCGGCGAAGCCACGGCCGTCGGGAGTGCCGGGCAGTACACGCTCGTGGTTGATCGTCCGGCGGGCAGTGGAGGACGAGGACTTGGTTTCAACGGCGGCCAGCTGCTTTACCTCGCCATCGGGGGATGCGTCTCAAACGATCTGTTCCGGGAGGCAGCCGCGCTCGGCATTGATCTGAGGACCGTCCGAGTGGTCGTCCGTGGCGATTTCAGCGGCAACCCGGCCGTTTCCGACGATGTCTCCTACGACGTGGAGCTCGGCGGAGCTGCCACCCCCGACGAGCTCCAGCGGCTCGCCGAGCACGTCGATGCGATCGCCGAGATCCCGAATTCGGTTCGCCGGGGCACCAAAGTCAAGCTCACCGACGTGAGGGCCGTCTCTACGGGCTTATAACCCGAGAGTGCCGAGATTTCGTGTCGGTGGCAGCGACGTCATGGGACTCCCGCCCGCGGCACCGAGTGGTCGCCGGGCGCAGGTCAGAGCGCCCTTCGCGGAGTCGGTCGCGGGCGGGAGCGGGTGACGGCTTGCCCATTCAGGCCGTGCACGGCGCGAAGGCGATCGTCGCGCCGGCCCGGGTGGCGTGATGTGTTCGTGGCCTTGCGCCCGTCCGGGTGACGGCCAGCCTCACGATCGTAAGTTCGTCTAGAGCGCTCGCCGGCGGAGCGTTCACCCGTATGTTCGAAGCGCGTCAGCGATAACTGTTCCGTCGGACGCGATTAGTTCGGG
>DATJUA010000048.1:0-98166 GCA_035502815.1 Solirubrobacteraceae bacterium | reverse complement strand
CGTCCACTGCGCCTCAAGCGAAATCGAGTAGACGGAGCCATCACCAGAACTCAGATCGGCGGCGGCGTCTCGTGCGCGGTCGCCCGTACCGCCCAGCGGACGAACACCTGGATCAAGGTCGTAGAGCAATCGCTGTACGAGGCGCTCGAATGCCTCACCGCCGGTCAGCTGCTCCAGCGCACTCTCAGTTGCCTGCCAGGCGCGGCTCATTTCAACCGTGAACTCGTCTGTGTCGGAGTCAGCTAGCTGGCGACGCTCCTCGAGCACGGCGTAGACCTGTTGGCGGCTCAGGCCGAGGAACTTCGCGATCACCGCGGGACTGTCGCCCCCAGAGGCAGCCAGCGCGATCCATCTATCCCTCGCCGCAATGTCTGCACCCGCGTCGCGTGCGAGAGCCAAAGCAGTCGACGGCGGCCGCATGTCCTGCGCCGTGGACTCAGTCGTGGTGTTGCTCATATGAGCCCCAACGCATGGAGCCCGACTGCAATTCCGACGAGCGTGCCGGCGATGCTCAAGACCACCATCGCCGCCCTGTAAGCCGCCTTGACGAACTGTCGCAACCGTTCGCTCCGCCGGCGCCGGATCGCCGACAAAACCTGATCGACGATCAGGCCCCGCTCCACTTCGCTGAGCCCTCGCGACCGCGTTGTGTTTGCCATGTAAGGCTCATCTTACAGGTGCAACAGGACTGTTTGTGGGCAGCCGTTCGGAAAGGACGTGCCGTCGGCCTTCCTGGCGACTCGGCCGGCGCGAGCGGTACGTTCACGCGCGTGGTCTGGATCCCCTATGCCGACGAGGAGCAGCGGCGGTTCGACGAGCTCGCGGCGCTGTACCTGATCTCTCGTAAGCGGCTGCAGGAGATCAACATCGAGACGCAGATGGTCGCCTCACCCGGGTCGGTCGCCCACCGAGATGAGCAGGCGCTTCTAAGCCACGACCCGCCGGTGCCAGGACCGGCGCTTCATCTGATCACGTTCACCGCGCAGTCCTATCTGCATGCGGCCAGCGAGCACATGACGTCGCTGGGGGCGCTCAGCCCATCAGGAGGTGCTGCTCTCACCGGTGGTTCTTGCGCGGTGCGTGATTGAGCACACAGCACATGCGGTTTGGATTCTCGGAGGCAAGAGCAAGACAGCGACGGACCGCCTGGCTCGGGCATACCTCGAAGAGGTCCACGGCGCCGAGCAAGCTGTCAAGAGCCACCGAAAATTGTCGGTGGATCGCCATCGAAAAATGTCGGTCTGGGGGTGGTTGCGGAGGTCGAGGGGCCGGTGTTAGCTGTTGAGTTCGCGGTGGGCGGTGCGGCTCGTTTTCGTGCCCTCGCTCAGTAAGAAGCTGGCGATGATGAGTGCGGCGACTGCGTCAGACCACCACCAGCCGAATGCTGCGTTGAGTCCAAGGCTGGCGAGTGTGCCGGTGGCTAGGCCGGCGCCGGCGAGGCTTAGGATCCCGTCGCCGCGCAAGGCGCCGCTGTGCAGCGGGCCCGCGAGACGGAGCTTGGCGCGGGCGAGGGCGGGGAGCACGAGGACCGAGGCCGCGGTGAGCGCGAGTCCGACCGGGGAGTGTTCGGGCGTGGCGTGGTCGGCGAGCGCGGCGATCGCGCTTGCGCTGACGTAGATCCCGATGACGATCAGAATCGCGCCGACAGCGAGCGCGGCTCGGTGTTCGGTGCGGTCGAGCTCGTGCGATCCGGAGCGCTCACGACGGAATCGCCATACGAGCACGGCCGAGGCGGAGCCGTCGGTGATCGAGTCGGCACCGAACGCGACGAGTGCGATCGCGCCAGCCGCGAAGCCGGCGATGATCGCGCTGATCCCAGCGATCGCGGCCCAGCCGACCGACAGGGCGCACCATCGGATCGCTGCGGAGACGTGGGTTTCGCGCTGCGCCATCCTCGGCATGGTCGCGCGTGGCGCGGCTAACCGCAGTGGCGTGGTGGCCCAGCCGCTCAGTCGTCGTCGTGTGAGCTGTTCTGAGGCCCTCGATGAGGCTGTCGAGGGGTATCGGTAGCGCTGTTTTCGGTGTTCTGGTCGGGCCTGGGTTTCTCGGCGAGGAGGTCACCGCGGCCGCGCAGCCGCCAGCTGGGGCCGTTGATGGTAATGCTCCACGTACCGGCGGACCGTGTTGTAACTGCCCTCGAAGCCATAGTCGCGTACCAGGTCCTGATGCACCCGAGTCGCCAACAGCCTGGGCTCCTTCGCGAGCCACTGATCGATCACCGGCTTGAACTCATCCAACTTCGACGGCATCCGCTTGCGGCGGTAAACCGGCTGAGCCCCGGTCTCCAGATACCGCTTCAGCATCCGCCAGTCCCGGCCGATCTCGGCGTACGTGTAGCCCTGACGCGATAGCGCCCTGATGTCCATCACATCCTCCTCGCTGATCGCGGACGGCCTCCTGTTCGACGCCACGAAGCCGCCGAGCGTCAAGACCAGCCCAGACAGACAGCCGACCGAGGGTGGGTCAGACGGCGCGCACGCGCGTGACGGGCTCGTCGCCCCTCCGGGGCTCCTCACCCATCACGCGCGTACCCAGTCCTGAAGCCTCCCGGTCGACCGACAGAATTCGATGGCCATCGACCAGCATTATTGGATGGCTACGGGCACACGCCAAGCAGCAAGCTGGCGATCTATTCGGCAAGCAGTCTCAGGAATACAAGTTGCGCGCTGGGCACTACCGCGAAGTCAGAAAGGAGGCGAAAGCCCTATTCCCGGAGCCGTACCAGGACAAAGACGGCAGGCCGATGTACCGCGGCGAGCGCTGCCGTCGCCGGAAGCCGTAGTGCTGCATCTGAACCGCGTGGCGACGAGGCCACTCAGCGATGAGCAGATGACAGGCACGTACGGACTTCTCTCAAGCCACGTGCATCCGACGACCCAGATCATCCGCGAACTGTTCGTGGTTGACGAGATCGACGGGCAGAGGATCCCCAGACTCACGATCGACATCGGCTTCCATCACCACGTCGCGAAGATGGCCGTCATCTGCTTCTACAACGCACTTACTCACGTCATCAACTACCACGGATGGGCGCCCGCCGCCTATCTTGAGCTCAACGACGACATCGACGCCCTGCTGCCGGGCGTGTTCGTCGGTGGGCCGTCACCCGGCCCGTTCGACGACACGTCCACCTAGCGTCTCTCAGCTATCTCCGACGGCCTTCAGCACCGGCATCCCCGATTGCTTCCATCTCGCTGGGGTGCGCGTAGAAGGTGGTGCCGTCTCGGCGTACGTAGTACTCGGGCTTGTTCCGGTCGAGGATGAGTCCGTAGACGGTTCCCGGCGAGGAGTGAACGCGTAGCACCAGAAGATGACGGCCGTCAACGTCGCCGGCATCGATGCTCACACGCGGCGGCGGGCTGATGAGGTCGCGGACCATGTCGGTCAGGCGGCGACGCTCGACGGAGACGCTGCCGGAGAGCCCCTTGATTGCCTTGGTCTCGTCTTCGATACCGAATACGAGGGTGCCGCCGGCGCCATTGGCGAATGCCACGACGGTCTTGAAGACCTTGCGCTTCTGGTCGTTGGTGTCGGGCAGCCTCTCCTTGTATTCGAGGAATTGGCCTTCGCCGATGGTGGCGAGGTAGCTGAGTTCCGCGGCCGGGTCGCGTGGCAGCTCGATCTCGACATCTGGGCTCAACGTACCGCCCCATTGGTTGAGTGGGCGGAAGTCGAGCCACTCCGACCCGGACTTCAGCCATACCCACGCGTCGCTCGGTAGGCCGTCGGGCAGCGGGATGACAACACGTGGCTTCTCGATCTCGACCACGGTGCGGTGTTCGACGCCATTCAGTTCGAGAAGGGCACCGCGGACCTTGGTCCCGCCGAGCCATACGTCGATGGACGCGGGCTTCACACGTACTCGCCGGATACGTGCCCGGTTATCGACGACGTTGATGCTGACGTTGAGCTGCGGGCTGTTGGCGACTCCGGAGATCGCATAGTCGTCGTAGAAGAAGGCGTTGAACGCGCCGCCGAACGTCGGAAACGATGGTGCCGAGCCGGGGCCGACGAGGTAGTTCTGCGGAGCGTTGAAGTGGCTCTGGTCAGCCAATCCGGGCGTGTGGCGAAACGAAGGCCAGTCCAGCTGCGCGCTGTTGTATCGCGCGAGGCTTGGCACATGGATTTTCGTGTACCCCGTGTTCTCGGTGAAGTCGATCGTCGTGCGGACTGTGCCGAGAGCGAAGGGCTGCTCTCCACCCTTGAACCATTGCGCGAGCCGTCGAGTCGTCACGCGGCCGGATACGAATGTGCATTGCTCGTACTCCCATAACCGATCTTGCCAGCTGTCTGGTCGCGGACCGACCAGGGCTTGCAGCGCCAACAGCCTGGCCGGGCTCTCGCCCGCCGGTGCCAGCACCGCGTGTACCCACGCGGATCGTCGAGACCTATTCAGCTCGCGACGTAGCTGATCGAGACTTGTCTGGAGATGATCCAAAGCCTGCCGAGGCTACTCGGCCTTCATGCGCCATGAGCCCATGCAGATGTAGGCGTGCGACACCCTGTGACCGCCAAGCTGCGTCCGGTGTCTAAGAAGCTCTTAAAAACGTTTTAGACGACCGCTGTTAGGTGGATCGACGAGGGCGTCCTCGTGATGGGCGCTGAGTCGGGTCGAACGGATGGATGCGGCGCAGGTAGGCGGCGAACTGAGGGATCGTGAAGTCGAGCTGCGCGCCGATGGGGTTGAAGATCAGACCCTTGTGATCAGGCCGGCGCTGCGTACGGACAGCTCGCGTGGGTTCATGCCGATATGCGAGGCGATCTCGGTTGAGCTGTGACGCCCGTCGCCGAGATCTGCCATCGCCGCCATGTAGATCTGCTCGGCTTCGGTCGCTTTCTCGTAACGATCGCGGAAGAAGCGACGATCGAGCCCGTCGTTGACGAGCTCTTCTGCGACCTGTGCGTCTTGGAGGCTGATGGTCGGCCCGTCTGCTTCGCGCCAAATAGTCTCCCCCACTGCTGTAGGAAGTGCGGGTATCCATCGGTGCGGTCGAGGATCAGGTCGAGCGCGGCGCGGTCGAAGCCCGCTTGGAGTCGTTCGGCCGGGACGGTCAGTGCGGCTGCCGCGGTCGCTCGCGTTAGTCCACCGATCGTGCGGAAGTCGAACAGCCGCTCGGTATAGGGCTTGGCGTTCTTGAGCATCAGCGGCAGCTGCGGGAGTCCAGCCGCGATCAGCAGCACCGGTGTGTTCTGCTGGCTGACGCCGTGCATTGCGGCGGCCATCAGCGAGAGACTGCGCTTACCGAGGAACTGCAGCTCGTCGAGGAAGAAGGCTGCACCCGAGCCGTGTTGACTGGCGGCGGCGCCGACCTCCGCGAGCAGTTCGACGATGTTTGCTTCTGGGTCTCCGGAGTCGGCGACACCCTTGACGGCCTGAACATCGATGTTGAAGCGCCATCGACCATCGGTGTCCATCGCGAACGTAAACGCCCGCAGCACTCCGAGGGCCCGCTCGACGTCAGCACCGAGGCGTTTACCCATGCTCAAGCGCCGCAGCGCGCGATGGCATAGGCGTGCCATCAGTAGCGGCAGCTCGTCGTCTTCGTTGCATTTGACCACGCCGGAGCTGATCCAGCCGTGCTCTCGAGCGATCACGTCGGCCTCGTTTCAGCAGCACGGTTTTGCCTACGCCGCGGAGGCCGTCGAGCACAAAACTGCGCGCGAACTGGCCAGCGGCAAGGCGCTGAAACGCGACCCGAAAGTCGTCGAGCTCGACGTCACGGCCCGCTAGGAGTGGTGGTCTGGCGCCAGCGCCGGGCGTGTACGGGTTTTGGTGGCGATCCATCGGCCGAGCGGTGTCCAAAAAGCTTCTTGGATCATTTCAGAGCATCCCGCTTGACAGCTCGACGCCGACCGCCGGTGAGGCATCACGGGCGAGGTTGTGACGGCCTACGCGCTGGTTATGGGTTCCGTTCCTCATCTCAGGACGAGGTCGCGGCGCTCAACCTGTGAAGGCGGGGGTCTCCGGGTGGCTCCTGGACGGTAGATCCGTACAGGGTCTCCTGCGCCGCGCTGAGGAGTGCGTCGAACGCAACTCCGTGAGCGCGTTTGCTGCGATCGAGGAGTTGCGCATAGACATCCATTGTCATCTTGCTGTCGCTGTGCCCGACCTGGTTTTGCACGAACGGGACGTCGAAGTTGGTCGCCAGCAGCATGATCGACACGTATGTACGTCTGAGCGTGTGCGGTGTCACGTGCGGCAGCGGTGGCAGTCCGCGTGCGACCAGCTGGGCGCTGGCGCGCTTGGCTGCCGCCTTGATGATCCGGGCGCGAACGTTGTCGTCCGACCACCGATGTCCCTGGCGGGTGCAGAAGAGATATTCGTCAGGACCGATCGGATAGCCACGTCGCGCCTTGTCTGCGAGGTGGGTGAACAGCTCGTCTCGCAGAGCGGGGGTGATCTCTACATGGCGGACACCGGTTGGGGTCTTGCTGTCGGCGATCCAGAATCGCGCGCCGGCCGGGTCGTGTAGGCGTACGTTGCGCTCGCGAAGGTCAAGCGCCTCGCTGATCCGCGGGCCCGCGTATCCAAGCGTTGCGCAGAGCGCTCTCCACCCAACTCGGTCATTCTCGCCACGGTAGGTCTTTCCTTGGGCGAGCATCGACATCGAGCCGGCGGCAAGCCTGTACTCACGACCCAGTCTCGCCTGCGTCTCACCAGTTGCGAGTCGCGCGCGGATCTCCGCAACTTGCGCGGTGGTCAGCTTGGCGCGCTTGGTGGAGCGCGGATCGCGCTCCAGCTCCCGCGCCGCGTCGAGTAGGGCAACGAGCTGGTCGATCTCGAGGAACGTCCGGTTGGGCTTCGGGACCTTGACCTTAAGCCGCTTAGCGCGCGCGGGGTTGTCCTTGCGCAGCTTGTCCTCGACGGCGTCGTCGAGGATCTGCGCCAACAGCCCCATCTGCATTTGGATCGAACGATTCGCCAACGGCTTGCGTGGGTTGCCGCGGCGGTCCTTGGGCTTGGCGCCAGCTGCGATCAGCTCCCGTAGCTTCTCGCGCTCCGCGAACAGCTTGGCGCGGAAGTGCTGACAATCGACGTCACGGATCTCGGCGACCGGCATCCGCGCGAAGAACGGCAGGATGTGCTTCTTGAGCCGCCACTCGTAGTCGGCATTGGTGTTATCGGAGAGGGGATCTCCAAGCTCTCCGCTGCGCCGGCGACGCAACCAGTCTGAGGCGTACTCGTGGAAGCTCATCCCCGGGGTCAGGACATCCGGCTCGTCTTCATCTACCTGGCCGTAGCGCTCGAGGATCTCCGTCAGCGGAATGCCGGCGCGTAGCTGGACGAGGATGTCGTCAAGCTCGCGGCGCCCGCGGGCTTCGGTCCAGCCGTCGACGTCAAGGCCAAACGCGACGCGGTAGCGCCCGCCTTTATGTCTGAAGCGGCCACGGATGCTCAGGCTGCCGTCGCTGAGCGGAACGGACTCAATCGTGCCGCGTGCTGGCCTGGCCATCAGAGGTCTCCGATGATCTGCGCGCGAGGGTTAGCCGTCGTACGGAATGAGACCGCTTGCCTCGCGCCGGTGCGATCGCCGCCGCGGAACCTGGCGACGGGCACGTGCCGGCCGATGCGGATGAAGTGCCGCGATCGCCTGGTCGAGATCGAAGCGCAGTCGTCCGTGCGCGCCGCCGAGTCGCAAGGCGCCGAGTTCGGTGGCGTGCGCGTAGACCCAATCCCGGTCGACGCCGAGGTGCTTCGCGAGCGTGGTCGCGTCAACATAGCGGTCGCCTGCGGGTCGGATTTCCGCGATGACTAGGCTCGCGACGCGCGCGGCGATGGCTTCGATGTCCTCCGGGTCGAGTGTCATCCGCGCAGGTCATCGTGGTCTCGCATCCCGATTGCCTGCTGAGCTTCATCGATGAGCTGGCCGGCGACGATCTGCCAGTCGCCGCGAGTCATCGTCTGGAGCAGTTCGTCGATGATCGGTCGCGAGGAGTCCGCTACTACCGACGGGTGGAAGCGGCATCGGACCACGTGCTCGAACAGGAGGTCGTTGACTCGATCGTGCACGGCGTCGAGGCTGAGTGCTGCGCGGGCGAACCCGCGCAGCACGGTGGCGTCGATCAGGCTGCCCTGCTCGGTGTGTCGCAGGTCGACGTCGCCGCAGGTCATGACCGCTCCTTGAGGAGCTGGAACTTGCCGGGCGCCGCGCGCTGGACGTACTCGCCCTTCTTGGCGGCGACCGCTAGCTTGGCGGCGATGGTCTGATCCGGGGTCTTGCCCTTCAGCCCCGACGCGAGCTTGCGCTCGGCGATCTGCGCGTAGATCTCCTTGGCGCTCAAAGGCTCGGTCGTGCCCGAGAGCACCTGAAGGACCGCCCACATCGTCGACCCCTCCCGCGGCGCTTTGCTCGGCGTCGTGGGCGCCGGCCTCGCGCTCGGCGCCTTCGCGGCGGGCTTCGCCGTCTTGCCAGGCGTTGCGTCTGGCTTCTTGGCGGCTGTCGGCCGCGTGCCGGCGCGCTGGCGCGCCGATTGCTTGGTGGTCGGCTTCTTGGCCGCGGCTGGCTTTGGCTTGGCGCTGGTCGCCTGGGACGCTGCCTCGCGGGCGGTCGTCGGCACCTTGGGCGATTCGGCCGGGGTGCCCGTGATCGCGGGCTGCTGGGGGTTACTCTGGGTGTGCATCGAAGACCTCCTTACGGTCTCTTCGTTGCCGGGCCCGGGGCGTTGGCGCGTCGCCGGGCCGCCTTGATTTATGTGCGCCGCTTGCTATGCGGCTGCGTTCACGATTGCTCCAAATGCGGTGAGGTTCAAGGCCGTTGTTGGTCGATCCCATTAAGGACACGCGTCCTTGTCGTGTGCGCTCCTCCGGGGGTTCTCCCGAGCCGCCGCAGGCGTGGTATTGGATGCGAGCGCGGGCGATCTCGGTGTAGTTGTCGTCCTGCTCGAACCCGAGAAACCGGGTGCCTTCGAGGAGTGCGGCGACACCGGTGCTGCCGCTGCCGGTGAACGGGTCGAGCACGAGCGCCCCGGACGGGCATAGGAGTCGCACGAGCCATCGCATCAGCTCGATCGGCTTAACGGTCGGGTGGATGTTCAGCGCCCCGACACGTTCGGCCTTGAGTTCATCCTCGCGGCCGATCTTGAACGTCTGGATCGTGCGGCGCGGGAGCTGCTCGCAGCCGGCGTCGCGCTCGCGGCGGTTTGGTTTGGCGCAGTAGAAGAACCGGGAGTGGTCGCCGAGGGCGGCGACGGGGCAGCCGTCGCGACAGCTACGGGTGGTGCAGTCGGGGTGGTGGTCGAGCAGCAGGTTGGTCGGCCAGCGCCCGTCGTCGGTGCGGCAGGCGTCGATGTGGATCGCGCCGGTCCCGTGCTTGGCCGTGTTGGCCGTCACGGTCCCGTCGGGTCGGCGGCGGGCGAGCAGGATCGGTTCGTAGGCGGGCTTGAGGCCGGTGCCCCAGCCGGCCCATTTGCCCGTGAGCTGCCGGGATTTGGGGTAGCCCTGGCCGTGGAGCCAGAGCAGCGTGTCGCGCAGCTCGAAGCCGCTGTCCTCGATCGCGCTGGCGAGGCGGTGTGCGGTGCGTGGCGAGCCGAAGCTCGCGAGGTGCCCGCCGGGCTTGAGCACGCGCAGGCATTCCCGGGTCCATTGCTCGCACCAGTCCTGGTAGCGCTGGCCGGTGGGAACGGGGCTGTGCCGCCCGGCTTGTACGTGCGGGCGGTCCCATCGCTTGTCCTGGAAGTTGATCCCGTAGGGCGGGTCGGTGATGACGGCGTCCACGCTCGCGTCAGGCAGTTTGGGCAGGCCGCGGAGGGAGTCCTGGCGGCGAACCTCCCAACGCCGCGGGCGGCGATCGCGCGTCGAGCCGGTCACGCTGGCTGCTTCTTTGGCTCGAGCCAGCCGACCCATCGGTCGGGGCGGGCGGCGGGCAGGAACACGGGCGCCCACGGTCCGTCGCTGGTGAGGTCGTCCAGCAGGGCGACGTCGATCTGAACCTCTGGCGTCGCGGTCAGCTCCGGGTTTGCGGCGCACAGGGCGAGCAGGGTCCGCAGTCGCCGCTCCAGTGCCGTTCGCGGCCGGCCGGCGAGGATCAGCAGGATTCCGGGGAACGAGGGATATCGCTGCCGCCAGGCGGGGCCGGCCGTGCCACCGTCGCGGGCGGGCGGCGCGTAGCGGTAGAGGCGGGTGTAGCGGGCGAGCTTGAGCGCGAGCTGATCGACCGGCACGGTCCCGCGATCGAGCTCGACGAAGCGGTGGTGAAATGCGACGCGCCCGTCTGGCTCCCGCAGCGGGTAGCCGAGCACGGCGTCGGGGATCACGACCTGCCGGGACCGCGGTCCGCCGGGGCCGATCGGGTGCGCAAGCTCGTGGCGCCACGACCGCCAGCTGACGTCCTCATCGCCCCGGGTTCGCGCGGCCCTGAGGAACGCGAGCCCGACTTGGTTGACCGCGAGCGTGTGCTGCGCCAGCAGCCCGCCGGCTTGCTCGGCGGTGAGGAGCTTCCGCCTGGTCTCGGCTAGGTCCGGGGATGCTTCGATCACGCCGGCACCGCTCTCGGTGATGTGCCACAGCCGGGTCGGGCGGTGCGCGACGCCTTGTTGGATCACGTAGGCCAGCAGGCCCCGCGCGGCGAGATGAGCGAGCCGACGCTGGGTGCGGCGCACGGCCTGGTCGGGCGCGGTCAGCTCGTGCAGATGCCCGGTCGAGACGAGGCGATGCTGGTAGACGCATTCCAGCGCGTCCGCGGCCAGCGCCGACAAGCCCACATGCTCCTCCGTGCTCGTGCCATGAGAGACGGTCATCGAGCGGGGCTCCTGGGTGGGAGATCGCGCAGCGCAAGCGCCGGGCGGCCAGCGGTGTTGCGGTCCTCGCACTGGGCGGTGAGGTGCTCGAGGATCGCCTGGTCGAGCCGGTCGAGCTGCGCGAGCGTGTCGCTGACCGGCCGGCGGTGCATGCTGCGGTCGACGACTTGTTCGAGCGCGTGGAGCTGGTCGGGGTGGCTGGCGCCGGGGTAGAGCTCCTCGACCAGCACTCCCTGGATCTGGAACGGCGGCGGGGTTCGGTCGCCCAGGGTGACGGCGGCGAGGAACTGGTGGCGGGGGAGGCTCGCGATCGTGCCGGCGTCGGGGGTGCCGCCCCACTCGCGACTGATGAGGCCGGCGGCGTGGGAGTTCAGGACGGTGGTGATCAGGTGCGAGCGGTTGGTCGTGATCGCGTTCAGCGTCGCCTGCGTGAGCCGCTCCGGGTTCTGATTGAGCAGGAACCCGCGGATCCCGTACTTCGCGGTCTGCTCCAGCAGCGCGGCAAGGTTCCCGCGCGAGGCGCCGTCGTAGGTCTGGACCTCGTCGAGGAACACGTAGAACGGCCGCCGGTCCCCGGGTGGGAGCTCGGCGCGACCGAGGGCGGCGTGCAGCAGGTCGTAGACGAGGAAGTTCGCGATCAGCCGGTCCCGCGTGGTGCCCGAGCCGGGGCAGGCGAGCACGATCTTGCCCTGGTCGATCGCGTCCCGGATCCGGTAGCTGCTCGTGCTGGATCCGAGGAGCGCGGCCACCGGGGTCGAGCCGCGCAACCGGTCGATCAGGTTCGTGACCGGCGTGATCGCCTCGTCTGACATCCGCGGGAACCGGTCGGTGAAGAACTGCCGCGTCGGCGCCGAGAGGAACGGCAACAAGCGGGTGCGCCACTGGTCGTTGCCGAGCAGCGTGGGGATCTGGAACAGCGTCGGCGCCAGCCCGTCCGGCAGCCGGATCGCGAGCTCGATCAGGGCTTGCGCGGCCTGGGTGATCAGGGTCAGCGCGCGGTTGTTGCGCTCGTCCCACTGCAACGCGGACGCGAACGCGTCGACGACCGCCTCGACCTTCTGCTCCGCCCGCTCCATGGGGAGGCCGGCCATCGAGAACAGGTTCCAACCCGGCTGGGTGCGCCGGGCGGCCGGGCCGGCGAGGTTGATCTCCACGACCCGGCGAGCGAGGTCAGGGTCGGTCAGGTATGCCTTGATCCGTCCGATCGCGTCTTCGTGCGGGTCGAGGAACAGTCCGCCGTGGCCGGAGCGGACCAGATGGATGAACTGGCCGATCGCCAGCTCCGTCTTGCCGTAGCGGGAGCGGCCGGTGGTGTAGGAGAAGAACGTGTCGGCCAGCCGCAGCCCGACCAGCCGCTCGCCGTGCTCGCCGCTGACCCGGCCGAGCGGCACCAGCTCCCGCCGGTCCGCCGTGAATGTCGGCAGCTCCGCTGGCGCCGGGGCGACCGTGCCGGCGACCCGCAGGACGTTGGGCTGCGGGCAGTGCTTGCTGGGTGGCTTCAGCAGCCCGGCGATCTCGCGGGTCGAGACGAGGTTTCGCCGCGGCGGCCGGAACAGGCCGCTGCTGATCCGCCGCTCGAACGAGCCGCGGTACCCGGGCCGGTCTGACCCCCAGAACAGCAGGCCGGGGATGCCCAGCCCGCGGGCGCGCCAGCGGTTCTCGCCGGCGAACGCGTCGAAGGATGCGAGCAGCGCGGCGAACAGCGAGCGGGCGCGCCCGGCCGACCGGGACTGGACGCGGATCAGCAGCTGGGCGCGCAGCAGCGGGTCGCTCGGCGCGAGCTTGACCTGCAGGCCGCCGGTCTCGGTCCGCCGCTCGAAGCTCTCGACCGGCGCCACCCGCCCGCGCCCACCCGCGCGCCCAGCGAGCACGTCGGCGAGCGAGGGCTGCCGGGCCGTGGCGGTGCGGCTGTGGGCGCGGGCTTCGCGGTGCAGCCGGCGGCGCTGCCGCGGGCTGGCGTGCTGCACGTCGAGCACGACCATCGCGCGCTCGTCGAGGTCGTCGCGGAGCGACTCGTACACCCGCGCGATCGGCGCGAGCGGATCGGGCCGCAGCCCCCGGTCGGCCAGCGGCAGGCTCGCGCGGCGGGCCAGCACCAGCTCCGCCCGCACCACCCGCAGCCCGTCCCGGCCAACGCTCGCCGGCTCGCCGGCCGGGCCAGGGTCAGACGGAGCTAAGGCGGGGAGCATGTCCGAGTCGCGGAGCGCGACGCTGTCATAAGACGCGAGCGCGGCGCGAACGACCCCGAGCGTCCGACGCGGCGCCGCGATCGTGTACGCCAGCCGACCGCCGGGCAGCGACCGCACCGCCAGCCGCGCGGCGCACGCCCCCGGGCACAGCCACCCCAGCCAGCCCGCGCGCACCCTGCCCAGCGCCGAGGCCATCGCGGCGACCGCCTCCGGCGCCGGGTCCAGATCCTCGGATGGGAGCACCGCAAGCTCGGCCCGGTCAGCCAGCAGACGCCGGATCAGCAGCGCACGTGCCACGCCGGCCGTCACGGTCGAAGCTACCGCGAGCGCGAGCGCGGCGATCGCCACCGGGTCGCTCCGCAGACCGGCGGTACCGCTCAGCAGGCGCAGCAGCCGGGCACGACGGGTCACGGCCAGCAGGCCGAGCAGGACCCCGGCGACCGCGACCAGGGCGGTGACGTCCTGCCCGGCTGACCCCGTCGAGCGCCTCACCGGCAATGTTCCGTTCGGATTTGAGTTCTCGTACAGCGCGCAGCGCCCGGAAGTCCGCACCGGCAGTGGCGATCCGCCCCCTCCCGGCCGGACCTACAGCGACCATCGATCGCCCTATCGGTGCGGGTTTGCGACGCGTCTAGCGACGCAGCAAGTGACCCGTCGAGCGACGCCCTGTCGATCACGGTCGCCCCCTTGTCTGGGACGGGCGCATCGCGGCGGCGAGCACCGCGCGGGCGAGGGGCGGGCAGACGGCGTTCCCGATCTGGGTGAACTGCTCGGTTTGCGATCCCTGCCAGGGATAGTCCGGCCGGAACCCCTGCAGGACAGCTGCCTGCTGGACGGTGATCCGGACCGCGTGTTCGCCGCGGCGCTGGGGGTAGCGGCCGGGCGGGTCGTGGCGGTTGTGCTTGTGGCCTGGCGGCTGGACGCGCGGGTCGCCGAGCACGGTCGTCGCGGGCCGCTCACAGACCCAGTGGGCGTGGCACTTCGCCAAGCCGCTGACCGTCAGCCTCGGCGCCCGCCGCCGCGCCGGACGCACCGCGGTGTGGCGCTGGCCGCTGTCCAACCGACACCCGCCCGCACCGGAGGCGGGTTCGATCGTCCAGTTGCGGCAGCTGCGATCAAGCGTCCGGGCTGGGCTGTCGGTCGAGCGCGCCAGCCCGCGCGGCCGGGTCCCGTAATGGGTCTGGCTGTTCGTATAGGTGACCGCCGGGCAGCTCCAGCCGAGTGCGGCGGCCATGCTGACCCACGGCTCAAGGCGCTCCTCACCATCCCTGACCCGGTCTGGACGATGGGGGTCATACGAGCGGTGCGTCGGCGCGGGCAGCTGCACCGGGCCGTCGAGCGAGGCGATCAGGAACGCTCGCGTGCGGGTCTGCGGGACCCCGTACTGCTCGGCCGGCAGGACCCCCACGGCAGTTTCGTATCCGACCGTGGAGAGCAGGGCGGCGAACAGTGTCCAGAGTCCCAGGACGGGTGGGACCTGCTCGAACGCGACCCAGCGAGGCCGGAGCGCGAGCGTCCACCGCAGCGGCTCGACTGTCAGCAGCGACCTCGGGTCGCTGCAGGCTGCCAACCGCTCGGCGCGGGTGTCGCTGCCGGCGGTGAGCTCATGCACGCAGGCGATCACTTGCGGCTTGTCCTCGCGTCCCAAACCGCGGCCGGCGACCGACCAGGCCTGGCACGGCGGTGAGGCGATCAACCCCCACACCGGCCCAAACTCGCGCGGGTCCAACGCGGCGACGTCGGCGACCAGCCGCTCATGCCCAGCGGCCTGTGCTGTCTCGCACGCCCACTTGTCGACGTCGATCCCGACCGCCTCGTACCCGAGCCGGCGCAGGCCTTCGTCCCAGCCGCCGGCACCCGCGAACAGGTCGATGACCCGCCGCTCAGGCATCGAGACCTCCGATCGTGGTGCTCGGCGAGGGTGGTTGGGCGTACCCGTAGATCGGCGCGGTCTCCCACCCCCGGGTCGCGTCCGCGGGCGGGAACGGCCCGACCCGCTCGACGCGGTTGTCGTAGTTCCCCTCGACTGTCTCGATCTCCCCGTTGGGCAGCACGCGGACGACGATCCCGACGTGCACGCTGTCGGTCGGGCCGGTGCCGTAGAACACGGCGTCGCCCGGCGCCGGGGTCGCGCTCGGCGGAAGCACCTGCCCGCCGTGGCCTTTGGCCCAGGTGTAGATCGTGCCGGAGTACGCCCAGGGCGCGGTGCCGCCGGGGAGCGGGATGCCGGCGTGCTGCCAGACCCAGGCGGCGAACAGCGCGCACCACCCCTCGCACGGCCCGTACTTGGTGCAGTTGGACCCGTCGGGATGCTCGGCCTGGCCGACCTGGCTCTCGGCGATCTGCACGATCCGCTGATCGCCCGTGCCCGAGATGGCGATGCTGCCGGCCTCGCAGCCGGACCCGTTCCCCGGCGGGTTTGGTGCGGGCTGCGCGCCGGTGGAACTGGTCGGGGCCGGGGTGCCGGGGCCGTGGAATCCGAACTGCACGGCGCGGGCCATGACCTCTGAGGCGTAGTTCGCGGCGGCGTTCGCGCACGCGCCGTAGTAGCGGCACGCGGCCCGGTAGTACGCCTCGTAGCTGCCGCCGGTGGGTGGGGCGCCCATGTCCTGGCGCAGGATCCGGGCGGCGGTGAAGACAGCGTCCGCCGGGTCGTCGATGCTCGGCGTCCCGCCGAACGCCGAGACCTTGTACACGTCCCACAGGGTCGGCCCGGGCCCGGGGCTGCACCGCGTGTCGGGGACGAACGCGATCTGCATCGGCCCGCCGCACCCCGAGCCGTTGTCGCCCGCGCACTCGCCGTTGTTGCACTCCTGCGTGCCGATCGAAGCGAGGAACGTCCAGTCGATATCGAACCGGCGGCCCGCCAGCTCATACAGCTTCAGCCGCGAGACCGGGATCGTCGCGACCGCCGTCTTGCTCGGTATCGGACCCGCGGGGCCCGACCCCCCACCCGCGCCTGAGCCGAGGCAGCTGATGCTCGCGCCGGTGATCGCCATCACCGACCCGAGCACCGCGACCAGCACCAACGCCCCACCCCCAAAGACGACCGCTAAGGGTCCGCGGCCACTGCGCTTCGGACCGGGTGGCGCAGCGGTTCTCAGCGTTGCACTCATCAGCTGACCCCGCTGACCAGCCACCCGCCGCCGGCGGCATGGGTGAGGTTCAGGACGATCGGGTAGTGCGCGACCCCGCCATCAGCCACAGCGGCTCGCACCCGCCAACCTCGACCGGCTCTGGTTGCGGTCAGCGACAGAACTGTTGGGTGCAGCTGCCGCTGCGCTGGCGGGACCACGAGCGCTTGGTCGAGCAGCGCGTGCCGCAGCTGGGGGGTCGCGTTGGCGAGCTGGGGGCGGCGGGCCTGGCCGTAGAGCAGCGCCACGTACCCGCGCAGGAAGGTGCGAGCCGCCTGGAGCGGCGTCGCGCTCGCAGTCGGCGCCGGTCCGGCGGTCCGGCGGGTAACCGCGGGCGGCACCGGCGCCGTCTCCCGAGCGGACGCCGTCGTCGTCTGGATCGTCTGCTGCCGCGCCACGCCGCCGGCTGCGGGTCGGGTTGGCCGCGAAGCGAGCAGCAGCACCGCCGTAGCCACGACAACCGTGGCGAGGAGCCAGAACAGCCGTTGGCGGTCGCGGTCGGCGATCGGCTGGTGGCCGAGATCGCGAACACGGCGCCTCACGCCCGATCCCCTTCCTCGTTCCGGTCCTCAAGGGCACTGTCCCCAGCCAGATCAGTTCGGGTGTCCGGCGTCGGCGGGTCTTGCTCGAGGCGCTGCCGATCGGCTCGCAACCGCTCAGCCAAAGACAGCTCTTCCTTACCTGCCTCCACTGGACGCCCCTCCTCGCCGGCTGCTTGCAGCTCGTCCATTTCAGGACGGGCCTGCGGCGCCGGCAGCTCCGGGTCAGCGCCAGCGCTTGCGTCCCGGTCGCGTTCGATCGCGGCCGTCCGATCGGAGCGATCGGCAGTATCTAGCGTGTCCGGTCGTGGGGCGCTCGGTGCGGCTGGTGCGGGCGGTTGATCGGACGCCGCCGCCGCCGGGTCGCCCGGGTCGCCCGGGTCGCTCGGGTCTTCGTGGTCGACGGGTGGCGCGGGCAGCGCGAGCCGCGGCCGCTGCCTCGGACCGTCAGACCCGCCAGGGCCGGATTCGATTTGCGCGACCGGCTGCGGCCCGGCCCCGAGTTGCGCGTCGTCGGCCTCGTCGAGCTCCCAGCCGTCGGCGGGAGGCGCCGGCGGGCTTGGCGGCTCAGGTCCGTCAGGGCCGCTCGGCTCACCCGGGAAGCCGCCGTCGTTCCCGCCACCAGAAGGCGCCGTGTCGCTGGTGGGCGGCGGGGTTGTGCTGTGCCAGGTTCGTCCGCCGCGCAGTAGCCGGCTGGCGAAGTACAGGGAGGCGAGCTTGGCCGTCGGATCGCGCCGCGGGTCATGCCCTGTCGTGGCCCGGGCGAGCTCGCCGGTGAGTTGGTGGCGGTAGAGGAAGACGGTCCAGAAGAACGCCGCCTCCAGCAGGAAGCTCAACAGCCAGCCCAGGCTCGAGGTCGCGTCGATCAGCGCCGAGCTCACCGCCAACAGCACGGCCAGCACGAGGCTGTAGATCGCCTTGCGCAGCAGGAAGGCGGCGAGGCGCTGCAGCCAGCCGGCGAAGAACAGGTGTCCGCGGCCGGGGAAGATCCCGATCACCAGCGCGACCGGCGCGAACCCCAGCAAGACGAGCACGACGATCTGCGCCAGGACGACCCCGACCGAGAGGACGCCGAGCAGGAGGAAGGCGCCGAGCTCGCCGGCGAGGATGACCAGCGCGAGGAGGAGCCGCTCGTATTGGCCGCCCTGCCCGGCCGCGGCGGCGGCGGGCTTGTCTGCGGGACCGAGGTGGTAGCTGGTCTTGTCGGGGTCTGAGGATGGGACCTCGGCGCTGTTCCCGTCAGACAGCGCCTGGTATTCGCTGTTGCGATCGTCAGAGGCGGGTGCGTAGCGCAGGAAATGCGCCGCGTACTTGTTCGCGTCGTTGATGCAGGTCCGGCCGCCGACTTGTACCTCGGTGCCGGCCAGCAGTTCCTTGCTGGTCGATGCCGGGAGCGGTTGGACTGCCGTGGAGTTGCTGGTCCCGGTGGTGACGCAGTGTTCGAGCCCGCCGAACTCCAACACGACCCAGGGCTGGTAGACGAGGACGTTGAATAGCTGGTCGGCGTCGGCCTGCTTGGCCTGCTGCTCGGAATCCAACGTCCCCTGATCAGTGAGGGACAGGAAGGCGGCGGACATCTGGTTTGTCCATCCCGATACCGTCCCGATCGTGCGCTGCGGTTGAGTGACGATGAACAGCGCGATCAACAGGAACACCAGGGATACGCCGAGGCTGCTGGCGGTCTCGGTGTAGCGCCGCTGGACCAGCGCCTTCCACATCGCCCACAGCCCGACCAGCAGGATCGCCAACACCAGCCACGGCGCCCCGAACACCGAGCCATACACCGTCTGAACGGCCGACGAAACCGGGGCGAGCGCCCCCGCGCCGCCCGTCGCCGAGCCGGTCAGGAGGTCGAGCGAGAACGCCCAGGTGAAGACCGTGATCAGGCAGTTCGCGAGGAAGGCGGTGAGCTGCCAGATCGTGTTCGCGAGGAAGAACGCGATCATCGGCGGCACCCCGGAGACATCCACGCCTGAGAACACGCCAACGCTGACCGCGGAGAAGTGCGAGTCCAGCGCGTAGTTGCCCAGCGGGTACTGGCCGAACAGGCCGCCGGACACCTGCTGGGCCGGGCCGATGTTCGAGAACACGTCCGCCCCAGCCGTTCCCGCTATTACGAGCACCAGCCCGACCGCGATCGACAACGCGATCAGCACTCCTCGCCACACACGGGCATAGCGAGTCGTCCGGGTGCTCACGTGCGGCCGCCCTTGTCGGGGGTGGTGTCGAACGCTGTGAGCAGCCTTGGGTAGACCGCGTCGATCTGCATCTCCTCGACTCGGCCGTCGAGATCGCGGATCAAGCAGCGGCCCTGCCTGAAGGTGCGGAGGAGGCCGACGAGGCCTTTGTCGGTGGGGTCGAGGCCGATCAGCTCCAGCGCTCGGGCGGCTTCGGCGTCTGATTCGAGGCCGAAGACGAGGTAGGTGCCGATCAGCTCGGCGACGTCGCCCAAGTGGGCGATCCGCTGGCTGGCGAGGAGGATGGTGGCGTTGACGGCGCGGCCCATCAGCACCAGCCGGTTGATCACCTGTCGGCCTTGCGCGGACGCCAACAGGAACCAGGCCTCGTCCAGGAGCACGAGCTTATGCCGGGACCGGTCGCCGGAGATCAGTCGCAGCGCGTAGGCGGCGACCAGCGACAATGTGGCGACCGACACCCGCTCGGCCCTCGTGTATGTCTCACGGGAGGCTCGCGGGTCGGGCAGCGTGAGCCCCGGGGTGCGGATCGTCGTGACTGCCTGGCGGGCCGCGACGATCCCCTCGGCGGAGTGCTGGTCGGTCGCGAATCCCAGCCGGGCCAGGCCGAAATCCGCGATCACCTCGAGCGCGTCCGCGGTATCCCGGGCGGGCTCGGTGTCGACGCTGCGCAGGGCGGGCACGATCTGCGCCAGCGTCCGCGAGCCGTCGCGTACCAACTGCTTGACCGCGCGGTTGACCTGGTTCTCCCAGGATGGCGGCGGGTCCCTGAGCAGCTCCAGCAGGTAGGAGGACGCGAGCTCTTCGCGCAGCTCGGGCAGCCCGATCGCCAATGGGTCGAGCCGGCCCTGCTGGTCGGGGCGGCCGGACAGCTCGAGCATCTCGAGCCTGCCCTCGAGCTCGGGGAGGTTCTGCCAGCCGTGGTCGGGCTTGGGATCGAAGTCGACGATCAGGCTGCCGCGCCGTTCCGCCGCGTAGGCGATCAGCTCCGCGGCGACCGTCTTGCCCGAGCCCAACGTGCCGACCAGTAGCACCGCGGACGCGCGGGACTCGCGCGGCGCGGCGGTCGGGTCGAACCGGACCGGTCGCGGCGAGCCGGACGGTGTGTACCCGAGGTAAGGGCCGCGGGCCGAGCCGACCGCGCGGGTCGCGGTCGGCACCAGCGCGCCGAACTGCTGGACGGTGAGCTGCTGGCGGTAGTCAGCGACCATGCGCACCGGCCGGGGTGGGGAGGTGGTCGAGGAACAGCTGGTACTGCAGCCCGACGGGACGGTGCAGGGCGATGTCGCCGTACTGCTCGCGCAGCCCATCGACTCGTCGCTCGAGCTCCTGCGCGGTCGGCGCGCCAACGGCGAGCGACAGCGTCGCGTAGAGCATCGGCGGCCTAGCGCCCGTCTGCAGATTCGCTTCCAGCTCCCGCGCGAGCAGGCGGTCCTCGGCCGCGAGGAGTCCCGGGCCGTGAGCTGCGCCGGCGAGCTGCTCGGCGTAGGCGTGCTCGACATCCGCGATCCGCCGGCGAACCTGACCCAGTGCTTGGCGGTTGCCGATCCAGCTGGCGTGCAACACCGCGTCGACCGGGAACGAGACCGCCTCGAGCGGTGCGAACAACAGCTCGCTACCGGCCCCCGGGAACAGCGGCTGCTCGGCCAACGAGCCGAGTGCGAGCAGCGCCTGGTAGGAGCGTCCGTCCTCCCCGTCCACGACGAGCGCGCGGTCGCGTTCGGTGATCGCGGCGTTCGCGCACCGCCACAGATCAGTCTCGAGCGGCTCGTAGGCGTCCCGCCCGTCAGGAGTGGCGATCACGAGCGCGTCCGGCTGCCAATGCGCATCCAGGCTCGGTTCGCCGACCCCGCGGACGCAGGCGCGGCGCAGCAGCCACTGCAGCTCCCTCGTTGTCGCCCGCCGGGCGTTCAGCACGCCGGTGAGGCGCTCGTAGGCGCGCTGCTCCGCCCCAGCGATCCGTTGCAGCTCGCGGACTGGGATCGGCAGGGCACTCGCGAGGCCCGCGAGATCCTCGACCCGGCGCCGAACCCGGTCGACCGATGCCACGAGCCCGCTTCCGAGCCGCCGCGACTGCTCGCTCGGGAGCGCGACCGCGAGATACACCTCCGGTATGTGCGAGCGCAGCGCCGCCAGTCGATCCCGATGCCCGCCCAGGAACTCCTCCCACGCCTCCCGGGTCTGATGGCGCTCGTCCAGCAGATCGCGGGTGTGCTCGACGTACCGGTCGGCGGGGTAGGCGCGCGACACGCGCCACAGCGAGAAATCCGCGGCAACGGACTGCACGAACCGCTGCAGCCCGCCGGCCAGCCGCCGCTTGCCCGAGACCGGGAGGAACGGGTAGGAGCTCATCCCGAGCCGGTACAGGCCAGCGGCGTCGCCGTCATGGCCGAGCAGCACGTTCCCACGCGCATACCTGAGCGGAAACCATCTCGAGGTCATGGGCGGATCTCCAGCGCCCGGTCATCGCCAAGCTCAACCACGTCAGCCACCTGCCCACGCCCACCACGCCTTGGCGAGGCGGGTCGCGCGATGTGCCGGTGCCCGCCGCGTCCGCGGTCGGTGACGATCACCGGCTCGGCGAACTCGACCTCCGCGGGGCCGTGAACCCGGCTGCGTCTCAACCGTGGGGCGTGCTCGTCTGCGGCGACCCACACCCACCGCCCCCACAGCTCCGACCGCCCCTCCGGCCCCAGCGGACGCTCGGCGGAGCGGCGCTCGGGCCGCAACCGCCGACCCACCAAAGACAGCAGGTAACGGTGCGCCGGGCGGCCATCGGGACTGACATGCCCCGCCAAGGTCGCGACCGCGATCGGGAGGACAACGAGCCGCAGCGGCCAATCCAGCACCCCCAATACGACCCCCGCGCCCATCGCACCAGCGAACGCGACCGCCGCCGCGATGCCGGCCGCGCGCCACCCGCCCTGACCAGCCGCAGCGATCGCGACCCCGACGCTGAGCAACAGCGCCAGCCCCAACGAGCGGGCATCGAGCATCAGAACCGCCACCACCGTCGCCGCGGCCCAGCCAAGCCAGGTGAGCGGCACCCCGCCCGGCACCGGGAGGCGGCGTCCGTCGATTTGGTAGATCCGGCGATCCGGCCGGAAGATCCGCTGATAGGAACGCACCGGAGACGGACGATCAGCCACAGCGCCTACCCGAAGATCGACTTGCCGATCGCCTGCGCCGCCGACCCGATCTCACCTGGCGCGAACACCATCCACGCGACGACAATCGCGGCGAGCAGGAAAATCGCCAGCTCGGTGTAGCGACGGTTGAGCAGAAAAATCAAACTGACCACCGCCACGATCCCGCCGTACAGCTCAGTCGCATACTTCTCAAGCAGCGACGACAGGTTCGCACCCACATCGTTACCTGACGCCCACGCCGCCGGCGCGCTGACAAGCAGTCCAGCAACTGCAACTACCATCGCACCAACCAACGGCATCACGTGGCGTGCCAGCCATCGCCACCGCGCACACACCTGCCTGTTCACTTCGCACCTCCATTTCCGTGATCGCCGCGACGCCTGGCCGGCCGACTCTGCGACCGCAGCCGCACGTCGCACGCCGCTGACTGCGGGAGTTGACGCAGCGCGATCGTCACGGCGACCACGCCGTTTCGCCGCTCGACTCTGACCATCGCGACAAACCCCCGAGCAGTCATCGACCGCCACCCCGCGTGGTCGGCGCGGTCGTGACCTTCTGTACGACAGTCACCGTCACCGTCCGCGACACGTGACTACTACGGTCGGCGATCGTCGCGGCTACGCCGCGGACCAGGAGCAGGATCACGCAAGCCCACAACAGCACTCTTCCGAGAACGCGCAACAGACCGCTCCCGCTCCTGGTCGCGGCGGTCGGGTTAACCATTGACCCTGTCTGTTGCTCGTCAGGTGCCTTGGGTTGGGTCACACCCGAACTTGTACGCCGACGCAAGTCGCACCTCTACATCTCCGCAACCGCGCGGTAGCACAGTTGCGAACACTCACCGAAGCACCGACCGGCGCACGGCCGAACCTGTCCGCCGCGCACGACGCGACGCGGCTCCAACAACCGGGGTGGGCGAGGCGATCCGCGTCGCTCAGGCGGCGTCGGCGCGAGCGTCGAGCTGCGCCAGCTCGGCCAGCTCCTCGATCCGACCGGTCACGCCGGCCGCGACCTGCTCCACCAGCCGCGGCACCGTGAAGTCAGACACGGTGTAACGCGCCGCGTTGCCCTCGCTGCGACGCGCCAGGATCCCCTCGCCCTGCAGCAACCGCAGATGCTTGGACACCCGCTGATGCGCAGCCCCCAGCTCATCCGCCAGCTCCTGCACACCCGCCTCGCGATCCACGAGCATCAACACCAGCCGCACCCGCGTTGGCTCACCCACCACCCACAAGCGGCGCGCAACCAGCTCAACCAACCCGTCAGGAACGCGAGCGCTCGGAGCCACCGCGCCACGCTCCCGAACACCGGATCAGAGCCTCAAGATCCACCGCCCCAAGCTACCACCAAAATAGCAAAAACGCAAAATAGTGATTATTGGGATACGGTGCTGGGGCGGAATGTGCGGTCGCGCAGCGAATGATGGCCGTGCGCCTCAGCGTAGACCGATGGCATGCGCCGCTCGGACACACTCCCGGGACGACCCAGCGAGGCGCGACATGACGGCTAGCAGTTGGCAGCGGAGTTCATCCTCGAGCGCTTACCCAGCAGCAGGCCCGACAAGGACGGCCACCGCCTCAGCCTCGCCCGCATTGGCGCATCCACTTCTGGCCGCCGGGCCGCGGAGGATGAGCAGATGCTCGCCGAAGGATTCGGGCACGAGCGTGATCGTTGACAGGAGCCTACTCGTTGCCTACGCGGACACCAGCCGATCCAGACCATGCGCGCTGTTCGCAGTTGCTCGATACATTGCTCAGCGGCGCCACGGGTCAACCATCGCGGAGCTGGATCACCGCCAATTCCGTGTTATCCCACCACGACACGGGACGCAAATCACCTTCATCCCGTAGGGGCCGCAGGGCGGATAGGCCGTCGGTGGGGCGTACACCTCTCTGACATAGTGGTACCCAGCGCACACGGCCGTCAGATACGTTCCGAGAGGCGCCGGAGACCTGTCGGCCCTGACCTTGCAGACGCCCACGGTGCTGGCAAGCTGGCTCTGCCCAAATGCAGCCGCGACCTGATCGCCCTGATGTGGCGGGGCTGGTTCGTTTGCGGTGAGGCGGGGGTCTTCCTGCCTTGTAAGGCTTACTCACTCGTGCGGTTGTGCGCGGGGGTGTGGGTGGGAGGCGTCGGTGAATTCCTGGAGCTCGGGCTTATGAGGAAGGCGGCTTGTTCGGCGATGTCGACGGCGTTGTCGCCGATTCGTTCCAGGCTTCGGGCGATGAGGACGTATCTCATGCCTAACTCGCGCTGCTCGGCCACGTTGTCGAGATGAAGTGTCGCGTCGAAGACGTGGCGGTTGATTGTGTCGAGCGCTGGTAGGGATTGTGTCTCCCCGATCACCGACGACCTCTGCCCGATCGCCACCCGGCCTCCCCCAGTCGGCCGACCCTCTCCTCACGCCCATAAGACCCGCGATCGGCCTTCGTGCCCTGCGGGTCCTCTTTCCGGTCCTCGGAGGCCCGGCGGCCAGTCTCGACGATCTCTCTCACGGCGGCTCGTCCCCGAACCAGCGGCCGCGCGCGGAGCCGTTCCCGCCAATCCGGCAGGTCCACTGCGTCACCACCGCCCCGGCCACCACGCCGACGGCATAGCCTTCGCACCCTCATCCCGCGTCCCGGAGTCAGCAGACGCCCGCGCCATGGCCCGGCCGCTGGGCCAGGTCATCCTTGCGGGTCGAAGAAGCCGGCGACCTCATATGCCGTGGACGACACTCGGGTGAGGGTCACGCCGCCGCTGATCGGCTTTAGCTGCACGAGCGGGTGCAGGCGGTTGCCGAGCTGCCCGACGTTGTCGAGTCCCCACGACCACAGGCGGCCGGTGCTGTCGATCGCGTAGTTGGTCGCGCCGCCCGAGTCGACCTTGACGAAGCGCACGCCCGGCGGCTCGGTCAGGCGCAGCGGGGTGAGCGCATCGCGGGTGCTGCCGTCTCCGAGTTGCCCGAAGCGATTGTTGCCCCACTCCCACAGCGTGAACTGCCCTGGGTTCTGCGGAGACTGGGCGCGAGCGGCACCTCGATCGGCAGCGCTGGGTAGCGAGGACGACGCCGGCAGAACCGCCGCGCCTTGGCGATCAGCCCACGATTCGTCCCGCCTCGCGCCTCCGCTCGCCACGGTTGACGACGGGCGATCTCGGCTCTTGTGCTCCCTTGGCTGCTTGTGGTGACGATGGTGTCTGGCGGCGCGGTGATGATGTTGACGGCCCGTCGGCGGCTGGTGGTGGTGATGATGGTGGTGGTGATGGTCGTGGGGGGGGCTGTTGCCGCTCAGGCTAGTTTGGAATGTGTCAGCTAGTTTGGAATGGGTGGGGTGTGGTGTTGTCGGCTGCGGGCCAGACGCGGTCTTTGGTCAGGGCCGAGTGGAGAGTCTCGGCTGCGTCTTCCCAGGGGGCGGGTCGCCCCCCGAGCTGCCAGCGGCGGTGGACGAATTGGATGCCTGCAACGGTGGTCCACCAGCGCGCTTCCTGGCGAGCTGGCCGCCAGGATTCGCGCAAGGCGCTGAGATAGCCATCGGCTGCCGCGTCGGCGCGTGCTTGATGGTCGCGTGCGAGGTATCCGTTTGGCCCGGCACCGAGTAGCGCGATGAATGCCAGGCGGGCGAGATCGAGCCCACGCGGCGCGATGTGGGTTTCCTCCCAGTCGATGAGCGTTCCTTCGTTTCCGTTGTCGAGATAATTGCCGGGGCCGGGGTCGCCGTGGGTGATGACGAGCGGCGTGGATGCCGGGATCTTGGGTGACGCGAGCTGTGGCCAGTCAGGTATCGATCGGGCCAGTGGAAGGAGTCGATCGCCGAGATCGTTCAGGCGCTGGGCATGTCGTCGGGCGAATGTGACGGGGTCCAGGACGGTCAGGTTGCCCAACGGAAGACGCATCTCCGTGAGGCGGGCCAGGGCGCGACCCATCCGCCACCAGCCGTCGGTCGTTGTTGGGGGCGAACCGGGGCGTCGCTCGGTCACGAGGCAAGCGACCCGCTGACCTCGGATAACCGCGGCGCCAGCGGCGAGTAATCGGGGCGCGACGGGATTGTGAGTGCCGAACGCGGCCAGCGCGCGTTGCTCGTTCTCGAGGGCGCCCGGGGTCCGTTCGAGCTTGACGACGACTGGCTCTCCCGTGTTTGGCAATGCTCCGTAGAGGACCTCGTGCCTGGTCCCTTGGGCGGGGCGACCTTGAATCCAGATCATCGGCCCGCCCTCGATCTCGAGCTGCTCGAACACGCTCCCCAAACTAGCTGTCATACCGAGTTTGGAACGGGCTGCTTCGTGTTTGGTTGGGTCGTGAGGCCGCGCTGGAGGTTTGCGTTGGCGAAGCCCGCGATGCGGCGGGCTCGTTCGGCATCGGCGAGGAGCTGCTGGTAGCGGCGGTCGAACTGTGGATCGCCGCGCCGGTGGCGGGCGACGATGGCTTGGGAGAGGGCCGGTTGAGCGTTCCGGATGCCGTGGACCGCGGCGATCGTGACGCAGGTGAGGTCGGTGTGGTTGCGGCAGGCGGCGATGCTGGCGTGGCGGGTGAGGTGCTTGCCGTGGGCAGCGGCGAGTAGCTCGCACGCGCGCTTCTGGATTTGGTCGGCGACGTGGCGCATGCGCTGAGGGTGTGGCGTGGCCGGCACGCTCGGCGTCGCTGTTTCTGGGTCCTGGATGGTCTGATGGAGGTGATCGAGTTCGGAAGCGAGTCGCGGCTGGCGTTTCAGAGCGGCTTGGTAGGCGCGTTGGTCATCGGCGATTTCGTTGCCGTCTTGGTTGATCGCCTCCCCGATCGCCGCCCAGGACGTCGGCCAGATCCGTTTGAGCAAAGCGGCCGCGAGCAGGTGGGCGTGGATCACCGCGGGTGGTGTCTGCATCCGGGGAAACTTGGCCGTGGTCAGGGTGGGGATATCGACGCCGGTGTGCGCGGCCACGTGCGCTAACAGGCGCTCGGTGATGTCAGGCGGAACGCGCGGTGGTTTTGGTCGCTCGTGCCGTGCACGAGGCCCGGCTTCTCGCCTGCTGGTGGGGTTGGGACGGAAGATCGGGTAGGCACGCTCGCGCAGCGTCGCCTCCAGTCGGGCTGGGATGGTGTCACGGGCGTTGGCGGGGGTGGCGAGCAGAAGCTGGGCGAGGATCATGAGCCGCTCGTGTAGGTCGGGCAGGGCGTCGCGGATGAACTCGCCTTGATGGGCGAGGTTGTTGGTCGGCAGCGCGATCGGGCAGGCGCGTTCGTGGCCACTGGTCAGCTCGCACCACAGCCACACGCTCGCGCGGGCGCGGCGTGGCGGCATGTCCGCCCGCCAACGACAGTTCGTCGGGAGCCGGGGTTGAAGGAGCTGCCAGGTGCCCGGGTCGATCCCGACCCAGTCGGCGAGTCCCGCGCGGCGCTGTTTGTAATCGATCAGTTCCTGTTCGGCGTGGTGGTTGGCGGTCTGTTTGATGCGGTGGATGAGCTCGTCGAACCGGCCGATCGCGCGGAGTTTGACAGTCGTTGTGTTGTAGCCCTTATTGATGAACGCCTCGGGGAAGTCGAGGTAGCGGACCGCGCCATCCCAGTCCAGCGGGGTCAGCATCCGGGCCAGAAGCAGCGAGCACAGGCGCCGGCCGAGCCAGTGCGTGAAGTCATCGAAGTCGAACAGCCCGGCGATCTGGGACCGGTAGTCACCGGCCCACAGCAGCTGCGGCACATGCTGGGGCCCTAGGCGTGCGTCGAGGTCGCCGGGACGGCGGTGCGCGCGGGGGTGAAGACCGATCCGGGTCAGCGGCAGCGACCAGACCGTCTCGCTGAGCGCCTGCCCGAGCGCGTCGCGCAGCGGGTCTGGCACGTGGCGGAGCGTGGCGAGCCGGAGCGTGAAGCCGTCTTGGTGGTAGCGGCGCTCGGCGAGCTGGCGTAGCGCATCGACGAGCGCCGGGCGGTCAGTGAGGTCCGCCAGCGCGAGCGCGTCGGCAAGCACCACCGCCGCGGTCGCGGGATCGTCCAACACGCGACGTCCCAGCTCGCTCGCGTCTGGCTGGCCGCCGGACTGTGCTGGAGCGTAGTAAGCGAGCAGCTTGCAGAGCGCGTGCACACACCGCAGGTAGACCAACGGCGCGAGCCGCTCGCCGCCGAGCATCGGAGACGCGCCACCATCGAGCAAAAGGTCGATCCGGCGCTGCGCCTGCACCGCCTCATTGGTGACGCTTTCGGTTTCGAGACGGGCGAGGTCCGTGCGACACAGCTCGCGCCCGACACGGCGCGTGCAGCGGGTCGGATCGGACAGCGGGCCGTGCCGGTCGCGGATCCAGCGGCTGCGCAGCACGTCCTTCGGGACGGTTCCGCAGACCGGGCAGCATCGGGCGAGCAGCACCCGGTGGTGTGTGCAGACCGCGCTCCAAGCGAGCTGCCAGCGCAGCATCCACGCGCCGTGGTCCCCCAGGCAGCCCGGGCAGAACTTCGAGGAGCGGATCAGCACCTCGTGCGCCTGGGCCGCCTGACCCAGGGGATCGGCGGCGCCGGTCAGCTCAAAGGCCACGCCGGCATATCTGAACAGCAGCATCTGCTCAAGCGCCTGCAGGGAAATGCCGGTCGCGACCGCGGCGTGCTGAAGCTGGGCGGCCGAGAGTGTGACGCCATATCGGCCCGCCGAGGTGACTTGGCCGTTGTGGTTGAACCCGAGGGCGGTGATCACGTCGCCCGGCGGAAACTGAAAGGTGTGCGAGTAGCGGGCGACATATCCCGGCAGGCTCTCCCCGGCAACCGGGGTGAGCCGCAGCGGGAGCGATCTCACGCGGCCAAGTGCTGGGGCGACTGGCGGCCCGCGCCGACCTCCGCGGCATAGCCGATATCGATCCCATCCAGCAGGTTCGTGGTGATCCGCTCCGCGCCGGTATCGATCGCCTCCGCCGCACCCTCGGTCAACAGCTGCGTCAGCGAGCCGATCACGCCCTGCGTGCGCCGCCACAGATAGTCCGCCTGGCCAGTTAGATCTCCGGCCTTTGACCGAAAGAGCACGAGCTCGCGCTCGAAGATCTGCAGCACCCCCAACCAGGTCGCGCGTTCCTGTTCGGTTGAGCGTCGTAGCGGCTCGACCGCCAAGCGCTTGAACCGCTGACTGATCTGCGCCAACGCCGCGTCCTGACCGTAGCGGCCCTCGTGCATGAACCCTCCGTGCGAGAGGCCCACACCGGCGTAGAGGAACGTCGCCTGCAGATCGTTCGCCAACCGCTTCAAATGGTTATTCGCGTCACGGTCAGCCTCCCGGCGCAGCTCCAACAAATGAATATCGTCGATCACGACCAGCGAGGTCTGACAGCACCGCGCGCATTCCAGCACCAGCTGCGTCAACTCGCGCGCGCTCGCCCGGTTCGGCGGGCCCATCCCGTAAAACGCGAGGATCGCGTGGTTCAGACCCTTGATCGTCGGCAGCGCGTCGACGTTGACATAGACCACCGGCAGATACTCGTGCCCGTCCGCTGTCAGCTCCTCGGGATGGCGCTGCCGACAGCGCCGCTCGTAATGGCGGCCGAAGTGACTCGCGATCGTCGTCTTCCCGTTCCCCGGGTTCCCATCCAAAGCGGCGCCATGCCGCGCCCCCGGACCGCGCAACTCGTTCGACACGACGAGGCGCTCGAGCGCGCGATGAATGTCGGTGTAGAGGGAGCGGATCGGCCCGAACCCGTGCGCGTGCCGCAACCGCTCACGGTCATAAACCGAGCGGGCCCGCTCATCCAACCGCCGATAGTCAGCGACACGAATGCGCTCGGGGCGCTGGGTTGGTTCGTCATCGACGAACCGCCGCCAGCCCTCCTTGACCGTCAACCGTCGCCACCGCTCCGACTCGCGGTCGCTCACTGTTCGAGCTCCAGCGTCGGGATCTCGATCCCCGCCCACGCATCCGGCGGCTTGGGCCGCGGCGGTTTGGCTGCCTTCTCCGGCTCGCGAGTTGGGGTGCGGCGCTGCTCGGCGATCACCGCCTGACGGACCGCCTCCCGACGCGCACGGCGATCACGAAACAGGTCCTCGTCGCGCAGCTCGTGCAACAGCCTCGCGAGACCGGTGGCGATCTCCTCCTCGCTCGGGCGCTGCATCCCCGCCTGCACCAGTAGCCGTTTCACATAGGCCAGCGCCGAACCCCCGAACGGACGCTCAACCTCGCGCGCGTAACGCCATCGCAGCTCGTGGAAGCGCTCGTCCCGCGGGTTCTGAAACCACACGCGGCCCAGGTCACGGCGATCGACCCGCAACGGCCACTTCCCATCAAACCCGGGCAGCGGGCAATGCTGCTGCCGATACCGATCAAGCGCCGGGGAATCGTAAGTCAGCCCGTCGATCTCCACGCCCGCCCGGCCGATCACCCGCGCCTGCACCGGCAACAACCGCAGATGCAGATCGGGGTCGCGGGGAACGTAGACGAACCCGGCGCGGGCGACGGCCTCCTCATAGGCCTCGTTCGGGCTCAACCGCAGATGCGGCGCCTCCGGCACCCGTAACCCGTCATGCGGGCGACACTGATAATCAACCGCGATCCAACGACCGATGATCGCTTCGAGCTCGTGCGTGAAATACACGGCGTCGGCTTCGATGTCCTTGCCGCGCGCGAGCACATTCGGCCCGGTGTAACCCGGCAGAGCCTCAAGCAGCCGCTCCCGCATCGTGCGAAACAGCCGCTCGATCCACCCCTTGTCCGAGCCCCGATAAGGACGAGCGGACTGCACATTGATCCGCAAGTACTCGCAGGCAGCCATGAACGCGACCGACTGGTAGTTCCGCCCACGATCGATCACCACAGCCCCCGGCCTGACCGTCGGGCGCGGCGCCAACACTGTGCCCGCCGGCAGCTCAAACGCGCGCAACACCAAGTTCTCCGGCACCCCGCAATACGGGTAGGGCACATCCGCCGGCCAGCGGCCGTCGACCGGCGTCGGCGACAACAAGTCCGACAGCAGCAACGCGAGATCGACGCCCTGAGTCGAGAACGGCGTCAACCGGAACGCGAGGATCGACCGAGTGCACACATCGATCGCCGCCGTCAGATCGAGCCTCACCCACTGGAACGTGAACGGGTCGATCGCGAACACATCAAGACTCGTGGTGTCAATCGCGACATACTCCCCAGGCCGCTCCGCGACCAGCGACCCGAACATGTCACTCGGCGCGCTCTGCGCGCTGCGGCGACTCTTCGCCGGCAACCGAAACAGACCTGTCGACCGCAACACCTCATCGACGATCCGGTTAAACGTCTGCCGCGTAGCGGGCAGCTCCAATGGCTCGCCGCTCTCGCCCGCTAAACGGCTCGCGACCCGGGCGCGGAACTGCATCTTGCGCACATCGGACGCGTTCTCCAGTGCCCGCGCTTCGGCGATGATCGCGGCCCGCAAGCGATCGTCGATCCTCACACCCGTCACCGACCGTGCAGCGCGACCGTCGAGCAACGCGACCAGGCCGCGACGCAGCAGCTCACCGCGCTTCTGGTGCAGCTTCCCCGCCGAGCAGCCCAGCTCCACGGCCTTCGCCTCAACCCGTTGGCGCAGCGTCCTCTGGCCGGGATCAAACTCTGCCCTTGGCTCGCCAGGCAACGCACGGCCCGGGTCCCCGGAACGGTAGCCGAACCATGTCTCGTTCAGATGACCCAGGAGCTCAGCTGCCTCGCGTAACTGCCCGTCGCTCAGCGCACCCGCCTCCACCAGCACCCGACCCGAACTGCCACTCCTCGTTGCATGCCTCGGCCAGCTCATGCTCCACACGGGTGAGGATGAACCGGGCCGGCTCGCCGCGTTCTGTGTGGCCGCGCACCTCCGCTCCGTTCACCGAATGAACTGTGATCGTCTCCCCGTCAATCACGAGCCGCCCACCGACGCTCAACGCCCATCTCACGATCACCTCGCCACCCACAAACGCCGCGACACCCGGCTGTCCTCGGCGAGCGGCTCAGATAGATCAGCCAGCGCCTCGCCCGCCCACAACATGTTCATCAACACCGGTCGCGCGAGCATCGGCTCGCGCGCAAGCGCGACGAGCTCGCCGATCGTGCTGCCGCCAGTCGCGAGCGCCGCCAGCATCCGCGTCCGCTCGCCGTCCAAGTCCGTGGGCCGCTCGCGGAACCCCGCCAGCCACCGCACATTGGCCAGCAGCTGCCGATCGGGCTCGGCCAGCACCCGGTACCCCATCCCAGCCTCAGCGCACGCCTGGCCCGTCGCTTCGACCTGAGCCAGGAACAAGGGATCTCAAGTCGCTCGACGCTCTTGACGTCACACAGCTCAGGACGGCCGGCGCGCCACACCAATAGATCCGGCACGTGGCTCGCCGACCTGTCATCCAGCAGGTATCGCAACCGCAGTGGCTGCTCGCAGATCGACTCGACCTCCCGATCGAAGTCCAACAGCAGCATCCAATCGCGCTCGAGCAAGCTCTCGTACTCGAGAAACCGACCCGCGGTCGTCGAGAACCACCGGCCCGGCATGTGCCGCTGTCGCCGATAGACCCCCGGGGCGCGCACCGGCTCACAGCGCCTCAACAGACCCAGCGAGAGATCCGCCAGGCCGCCCCGTACCTCCTCCCCGCCAACACGAACCCCCGCCGCGAACGGCCCCGTGACAGCGAACTCCGAGCCGACGGCCGAAGTCACACCGAAAACGATACGAGCGCTATCGGACGATCCATCAATCGCAGCAGTCCGCGTGGCAGCCCTCGCCGGTGCCGACGCCAGCGACGATGCTGGTGCAGCAGTCATCCCCATGCCAGGTCAGTAGCCCTCCCTGATCGTCAGCCCGGCGATCGCAAGCGGCGACAACCGGATCGGCCCACCACAGCCCGAGCACGGCGTTCAGCGCCAGCCCAACGAGAACACCGGCCGCCAGATATGCGCACAGCATGTTCTGGCTGCCCTCACCGGCGGTAGCCCCGACCCGAGCCACCGGCCAAGTCGCCGCTTCCTCGTCCGACCCCCCCGCGTTCCAAACAACGCGGCACATTCGAAACTAGCGTTCCAAACTACCTGTCATATTCGAAACTAGCCTGAGCGGCAACAGGGGCGGCGAGTTGGTCGTCCGAACGTGACGTCGGTCCAGGGCGCCTGGCTGGCGGCGTAGGGGTAGTCGGACTCCGTCGCGGTTGTGGCGATCGAGAACGGCAGCGTCTCGACGCCCTGCCCCGCGTGGTAGGACCAGTCGATCGTGAAGCCTCCGTTCTCGTCGGTTCGCAACGCGAGCAGCGGTGAGGGCCGTGTGCTGCCGGGGTAGCGGACGAGCAGCCGCAGCGCGACGCCATCGGGCGGCACATATCCGCCTTCGAGCTGGCCGCGGAGTGTGAGCAGCCCGCTCCAAGGGAGCGCGCGCGGGCTGACCGATAGCTTGATCCTCGCGGGCACGCTCACGCTCGCTTCGCCCGTCGCGGGCAGCACAGTCGCCGAGCCGCCGTATACCGCTTGGATGATGCGGGATGGCCCGGGCGGGAGGATCGCCGTCCAGGCGCCCGTGCTACTGGTTGTCGCGCTGGCTGCCTCGGTGAACTCGTTCAGCCCGTTGTCTGGTGCGGTCAGGATCGACACGGGCACACCGGCCACCGGTACGCCCTGCGTCGTGATCAGCAGCCCATGCACCGTGAATGACTTACCGTAACCCACCTGCGTGCTCGTCGCGACGCGCAGGCCCAGTGGGCGGCACGCCGTGATTTCCCGCCATCGGTGCGGGCCGGTCTGCACGAGCTTGTACCCGCAGCGCATGTCGGCGGCGATGACGAGGCGGATCGTCCGGTAGTGCCCGCCTGCCTTGACCTTCACGGTCCGGCCGTGACGACGCTCGCGCTCGTAATGGAAGGCCACGAGCACCCGCTTCTTGACGACCTGCGTGGGGCTCCCAATCGTCGTGAACCCGACATCCGAGGCGGCCGCGAGCCGCAACGGCATCGTCAACGTCTCGGTCGCGCTGGCGCAGTTGCCGACGTTGTCGCACGACGTGGCCCGAATCGTATACGGACCACGCAAACCGGCATCGTCGATATTCGTTAGCAGGTGGGCGCCGTCAAAGCTCGCCGGAAGGCTCGTCCAGGAGCCGCTGCCGGCCGGTGCCATCTCGATCGACCCGCCCGCGACCCCCGACTCGGCGTCGCCGGTGTCCACCACCACTTGGGCAGGATCGCTCGGATTCTGCGGCTCGAAGCTCAGGGACGGGGGCGCCTCGTCGATATGAACGGTCATCGAGCCGGTCCCCGTGTTCGGCTGTCCCTGCGGGTCCACAGCGTCATTCCAAGCGGTGCAGGTGACCGTGTGGACGCCGTCCCCGTTGACCGTCAGCCCGCTCGCGGGGTACGGCTTGGCGCTTCCCCCATCGACGGCGCAGTTCATTCCGCCCACACCCGAGGGACCGGCGCTCGGCGAGGCATCCACAGTTACCGCGTGGTTGACCCACACGCTCGGGCTCGGATCGTTCGGGGCGCGGAACGACACGCCGACCGGGTCGTTGTCCACCGCCACGGTCTTAGGCACGGTGTAAGGAACACCGGCCGCATTGATCGCGCTGAGGTCGATTTGAAGATTTCCCTGGGTCGGCACCTGGGAACGAGTATCAACGCTGAACGACCAACTCGCGGGGTTAGGACACTGTTGCCAGACCGTGTTGTCGCGTGGCTCAGCGGGACCATTCAGCTGGACATTGCCGGCTTGCGCCCACGTGTCGCAGATGCCAGAGACGTCGCTGGCATACAGCGTCACCGGCCACGCATCCCCCGGCGGATTCCACACCCACGATCCGCTCCCCCACAGCGAACCCTGACCCATCACGGATGGCGCGGAGTTCTCGATTCCCTCGAGTTCGATCCCCGACACGCTGAACTGCGGCGGCCCGAATCCCAGGCAGATGGTCGATAGCGTGCATACGAGCTGGATGCCGTATATCTGGCTGTCGATGTTCGAGCTACCTTCGAGGCCGGTGTTAAACCACTCCTGCCCATTGGCCAGCGTCGATCCGCCGTATGCCCCGCTATTGACGTCTCTCCAGAAGTCTCCCACCGCCCAGCCGCCTGTGTTGATGCCGCCGCTGGTCACATCGCCGTTGGCAGTCCAGGCTGAGACGATCGTGACCCCAGGCGGGGCGGTGGTCATCCAATAGGCGTTCTGCCCCGGCGGGACGATCGAGCCGGCCGCGATCGACATCGGGCAAGCGCTGGGGACGGTAAATATGGGAGTTCCATAGCCAGGGTAGATGCCGAAGTCTCCAGCGGCGGCGAACGCGCCGCACCCTCCGGTCTGCCCGCCGTTCATGTTGCCGTCGGTCACCCAGATATCACCGGCACGAGCCACTGGCGCAGCGGCCGCAATCACGGAGCAGACCGCCATCGATACGGCGATCGCGACAGTCTTTGTCTTCAGCGCCCCTCTTGCCATCTGTCGCCTACATGCAGGTATCGATCAGGTCGAAGCTGTGATCGGTCGGCGTGAACGACCCGCCCACGACCACGCCGGTGTAGACGTAGAACTGCTGGTTATCGCCCGCGGCCTGGAACCAGGCCACCGGGAAGGCACCGGACACCTGTCCACCAGGGGGATTCGTATCCGCGACTGTGATCACGGGCACATTCGACGCCTGCGCGCACGCCGGAGCGGTAATCGTCACCTGGTATGTCCCGGCTGCGACATGCTGGACCGACACCCCCTGTCCGAAAATCACCGAGCCCGCATTGGCGATATCTGCCCAAACACTCACCGCCGGCGCCCCTGGCTGACCAGCCGGACCCTGCGTCCCCTGGACTCCTTGCAGCCCCTGCTGGTTCCAGCTCACGCGCGTCTGCCCCCGCCTACACCGGCCGCCACGTGGCTTGAAATGAAGGACGCCGGTGCCCTTATCAGCGCAGGCCGTGATCGCCTTGGTCTTGGTCGCCGCGAGCGCGTACCCGCCACCCCCGCCGATCACCAGGAACACCAGGAGATACGCAACCACGTTCCCGCGCAAACGCCGCATCACTCGACATGTCATCGAACTCCCACCTTTCACATGAAAACCTGGGTGCCTCACCGGCACTTCGGGTTGCAGTTGCCATTCACAGTCCCACCCCCGGTCCCCACCGGCCCGGCCGGCTCGGCGCTGCCAGATGCTTCCGTGCTCGCGCCCTTGACCGGGCTCGACGCCGGCGAGTACGAGGGTGCGGTGATAACCGGAGACGGCGCCGGGCCGTCCGCCCATCGCACGGAGCTCGTCGCCGCCACAGACGAGGATTCGGTTCTCTGCGGCGAGCCGGCCGCCAGCGCGACCACAGTATCCGCTCGATGCGGACCGGACCGGTCGCGCTTGCGACGTGGCGCGGGCGGCCGGGTGTGCTTCGCAGCCCTCGCCCGACCCTGACGTTTACTGGGCCGGACTTCGGGTCTCCATGCGGCGAATGGATTGCCGGTCGTCAGCGCCCGGCTGTTCGCGCTGCCAAGCGAGCTGGTCTCACTCGGGATACGCAACGTCTCTGATCGCCGCTGCGATTCAAAGCGAGACGGAGCCGTGGGCGCCTCAGCAAGCACGCCAGCCACCGCAAAGCAGACCAGCGCGAGCACGAGCGCGACAATCGACAGTCGTCTCTGGGCCGCCCCGAGCCGCACCGCCCGCCACATCCGGCCCGTCAAGCCCAGACCATCCGCCCTAGCGGCACGCCGGCGCGAGCGCGACGTCCGAGGTGCTATCCGCACCGACCGTCGACGCCCGCGATCATGGGGAGCAAGCTCGACCGTGTCTAGCTCTGGATCGAATGGCGCGCTCTCCGGCGGCAACCCCTTCCGCGCCGGCCGCGGCTCGGTCACGAGCCTCAGCCGCACACCGCCATCCCCGGGCCGACGCGAACTTCCGTCGCCCGGCGGGTCTATCGTTGACCCATTACCACCAAACCCCATTACCACCAACCCAAACTATCACACACTTTGCAAAATTGGTATAGTTGCTGTTGCTAATGGCCGACGACGACCTCCTGACCGTCACCCAAGCCGCGAACGCGCTCGGCACGACCAGCCAAACCATCCGCAACTGGATCCAAGCCAAGCGACTCAACGCCAAGCGGATCGGCAACCGCTACCGCATCCCCAACAGCGAGATCGACCGGCTCGGCGCCAGCGCCACGCGCTCGGGCGAAAGCCCCTGGGAGCACGCCGCAGACCAACCCTTCCAACCCCTTCTGCGCAAGACCAACCGCCCAGCGGCGGACAACACCCCGGACGGCGACATGCTCGGAGGCTGACCGGTGGACTCCGAAGAGCTCTTCAAAGAAGCCCGCGAAACCTGGCGCGCCGCGCTGCGCAACCACGTCCTCGCACCACCAGACGCCGAGTTCAGCACCCGGCTCGCCACGCTCGCCGACGCCGCCAAACAGCGCGCCAAGGCCTGCCAAGCCGCTGACAAGGACGGCTACGAATGGCCCGCCGCCCGCGGCGGCGCCAAACCCCCCTACGAACTCCAACCCGACACCGGCCGCCGCGGACCCCAACACCTCTGGGAACAATTCGACGACGCCGTCGCCGAACTCGACCGCGTCAGCGAAGGCCGCAGCATGCGCGCCGTCGCCCGTGCCTACACCGACCTCGCAAACATCGCCCAAACCCTCGCAACAGCCATCACGCAACAAGACCAAGCCGCCGGATTGCTCCCCGCCAGAAAGGCCCGTCGCACCGCCAGGTGAAAACCGGGCCGCGGCTCTCCACCACTTGCCCACGCCATCCCGTGAATGCCGCGACTGAGTCCGTAACCGAGGGCCCTTGCCGCGGGGCACGTAACCCGGCGCGGCCCGATTGCGAGCCGTCTCGACGGCCGAGATCCCGGGCGCCACACGGCGACGACGAGCTCCACTCGTTTGAGCGCCCCCGCCCAAACGCAGCCAGCGCTCACACAGGGCCATTACCAGCCCAACACGACCCGACGCCCACCGGCGCACCCCCTCGCGACTAAACACCGTGGACAGACCCTCGCCAACCGGTCCTCCGGGAGCTAGCCAGGACCACATGTCTTCTGCGACTCCCCATCCTGCCGCCTCAAGTGCAGTGCTGCGGAGCCTGACGCGAACGCTGGCCAGCTCCCACTCCTGGATACAGCGATACACCGGTGCGACCCCACAACCAACCGTCAACTCGTCCTTGCCCGAAGCCTTCCGTCCGGCCCGCCTCCGCCGAGAGGCGATGCACCACTTTTCAGGTATACACGATAGCGCTCCGCGGAAGCCGAAACGGCTCCGGCGCTGCTCGCCGATCACGCGCCCCCCGGCCGACCGTGCCGACCAAGGCGCGGAAGCACCCGTATAGCGCACTCGGCGCGCGGAAGGGTCATCCGCAGCCACCGATATCAGCACCGTGTCGGCGGCCATGCCAGAGCGGGCGCTGGTGGCACCACGAGCGGTCTGCGGAAGGGACCCGAACCTGCTCGGCGTACAGGCTTAAGCTGCTCGCGCCGTAGCCAGAAGCCGCGTACCCGCCCCTTGCCGCGCGGATCCAGCGGCAGGTCGGTGATCAGACGACCGCTCAACGTGAACAACACGCAAACCGCGAGCAGCTCAGAGGGGGTCCGGCTCAGATGAACGGGCTCCGGTCAGGGGTGGTCGCGATCGAGCTTTCGCGCCGCGACGGATTAAGGACGCATAATTGTGTGACGGGGGCTTGGGCGATGATCGGCCTTCTCCTCGCCGGCGCGCTGCGGGTCGCGCCGGGTCGCACGGAAACGGTTCTCGCCGCGTGGCCGCTCGAGCGCCCGGCCCCGCCTCGGGAGGTCGGGGAGTTCGCCCTGGCGCTCAGTGAGCGCCTGGCGCACGGCCGCCGGACAGGGTCAAGCTGCACCGGCGGCGTATCCGTGGGCGTGGTCGACGATCGTGCGGCGGGCGCGGTGGTTGGACCTGTTGGTCCATCCCCATCACGGCGTCGGCCGCGTCCTCAGCAATCAGTGCCGCACGCTCGCGGGTGCCGAGCGCAACTATCTGACGATCGAGTTCGCCGAGTCCGCGTTGACGATCACCGTGCCCTGCGAATCCACCGCGGCAGCTGGCCTGCCGCCGCCGGCTAGTTGCGCCGTGCCGAGGCGCTTCGCGTTGCCGTCGCGCTTCAAGCGCGGCCGGCGGTGGCGCCCGGGAGCTGGACGGCAAGGGAGAGGCATTAACGCGACAGGCTCAGGTGCGCAAACATGCTCGAGCTCGGTGCGGTGGTTCGTGACCTCGCCGCTCGCGCCGTCGGCACGAGCCTCACAATCAGAGAGCAGGAGCTCCACGACCGCAGACGAAGACAACTCGCCGCGGAATGCGCCCACCGCTCGGGCTCAACGCCGCGCAAGCAGCCGCCTATGTCGACGAACAGGCCGCACGCGCAGCGGACCGACCCCGCGCCCCACCACCAGCCACTGAACGAGGCATGCTCAAGGACCCGGCGAGCGCCCGCGCCCGCGCGCTGAGGACCAGGTGGCCGCCATTGTTGAAGTATTCGTCGCCGAGCCGACCGTTCTCCATGGGCACCGAGTCCCGAGCTGTTTCCCAGGCGTGGAGCTCGGCCAGCATCAGCATGACCCCGCACCTGCTGCGCGCGAGTCCCAGATGGGCCGCCGGCCGGTTGGATGTCGATTCCGATTGCTCTTTCCTTTCGCGCCTCCGAGGGCACGATGAACCAGACACGCCTGCTCGTGGCGAGTTTTCCGCAGCGGCCTGCCGGGATTGCGCTCGAGGACAATTCGCCGCCATCGAAGCGGCACCGTGTTGGCGAGTATCCTTCGCAACGAGCGATGAGGCTCGCTCGGACCGCGGCTACGCCGCTGATGGCCTCTACGAGAAGTCGGATGTGGAGGTTCCGATGCGACACGCTGTGGGTGTCGGCGTTCTGCGCGACGGTAGCGGCAGCATTCCTTCAAGCTCAGAGGTCATGTGTGCTCAGGTGCGAGAGCCCCGCGGCCCGGGATTCGTGCCCGGGCCCGGGCCATCCCGCCTGGGCAATCGACGAGCGCGATCCGCGCTCCAACGCTCAGCGGCACGTGCGGCGCGCCGCGAACGAGTCTTTCAACCGAATCGAGCACTCGTGCTCGCGGCCGAGCTGAGACAGGCCACCGAGAGCCTAACGGCGCCGTTCCTTTCTTCGAGCTCGTCCGCCGGGGTGGGGTCCTCCCGGCACCGCGGCCCGAGCGCCGACCTGCTTGTCGCGCCCTCCCGGCCATCGGGCGCCGTCTCGGCGGGCGCTCACGCGCACACAGCGTCGGACGCACGGCCGCGGTGAGAAGAATCCGCTTTCACCTCCCGCAGCGCTCCAAGGCATTTCGGCTCTTCGTGACCTCCGAGGGTCCGGACGTTCCCGAGGAGCGATGGTTTCGGTCGTTGAACGCCGCCCTTCGGGCACTGAACTCCCTCGACGACAAATGGAAGGAAGCGGCTTGGGTGATCGAGTATCGAGAGCACCACGGCACCGCGATCGGCGGGATCCCGCTCGTTCGGAATGTCGTGCACGTCAAGCATGGCCAGCCTTTCGAGGAGGCCTCACCGCAGTGACACAGATGAATCGTTTCGTTACACCCGAGGAGGTGGGAGGGATGCTTTACGACCAAAGGGGCGCGAGACGGCCGGGCGCCTGGTGCGCGGCTCTGCCGGAGGCGCCCGGTCTGCTAGTGGTGACGCGAAGCACCCGTGGGAGATCTCCTACCGACATCTTGTCATGACGAGAATCGTCGCGTCCGTTGAGTGCGGTGAGGGCCACACCGGTTCCGCGGCCGCTTTCGCCGAGCTTCCCCGGGTCGACCGGCGCGGGGCGCCACTCAGCTCACGAGCCCAGCGAGGCTTCTCCGGGCACGCTCAGTGCGTGCCCGGAGAAGGCAATAATTCACGCCGCTTCGCGCGCTTCGGCCCATCTGGTTCGTGCCTCGGAGTCGGCTCGTTCATCCAAGCGCGCGTCGGATCCCGGGTAGGCGATCGAGTCAACGTGGCCCGCACAACCACTGACGAATCGGCGGGGGCCAGGCATGATGATGTGCCCGAGCCAGCCGCCTACACGCCGTCGCTCGGCCGGGTCAGCCCGAATGAAGCCGATGCAACCGCCGACGAACCGGCCCTCGGCGGGGGGAAAAATGTGGCCGACCAGTCCGCCAGCACGAATTGGCAGTCGATCAGTCCAAGAGGAATACGCCTCCATTACAAACCTCCAAACAGGGGAAGAAGCAGTAATAGAGGCCATCAGCGGTCGAGCCGCGTTTCGACGCGAGCCTCATCGCGTTGTGTAGATCATTATATCGGCGACGTGGTCGAGAACTTGAGGGCAACCGGATCCGGGCGGAAAGCTCCGCCGCCTAGTCCGAACGTGCTGCAGCGGGTGGCACTTCCGAGTTGTATGGCGGGAGCGCGAACCGAGCCGGCCTCCAACGGAGGACCGTGGCCGCTGGGAGCATTGACCGCCACGAGGCGTGCGTCGGCGAGAACGATCATCACCCGGTCTGCCGGGTGTGCGGAGCGATCATCGACGTTAGCCGCGTCATCGGTGAGCTGCCTCGCGCGTGGCCGACAGGGCGCCCCGATCTCGCGATCGAGGAGCCCACGGTCACGTCGCCGGATCTGTGCCCCACCCGCCAAACAACGTCCTATTCCGACAAGAAAGGGAGCGCCCTATGACCGATAAGCCACCTCGCACCACGACCGACTCGGGGATCCCAGTTGCCAGCGATGAGTTCTCGCTGACCGTCGGGCCCGACGGCCCGATCCTGCTCCAGGACCAGTATCTGATCGAGCAGATGGCGAACTTCAATCGCGAGCGGATCCCCGAGCGCCAGCCGCACGCCAAGGGAGCCGGGGCGTTCGGCGTGTTTGAGACGACCGAGGACGTGAGCGCCTACACCCGGGCTGCGCTGTTCCAGCCCGGGGTCAAGACCGACATGCTGGCTCGTTTCTCGACGGTCGCGGGGGAGAGCGGCAGCCCGGACACCTGGCGCGATCCTCGCGGCTTCGCGCTGAAGTTCTATACGACCGAGGGCAACTACGACATGGTCGGCAACAACACGCCGATCTTCTTCGTCCGCGACCCGATGAAGTTTCAGCATTTCATCCGAAGCCAGAAACGCCGTGCCGATAACGGCTTGCGTGACCACGATATGCAGTGGGACTTCTGGACGCTGTCGCCCGAGTCGGCTCACATGGTGACGTGGCTGATGGGCGACCGCGGCATCCCCAAGACGTGGCGCCACATGAACGGTTACTCGAGCCACACCTACATGTGGGTAAACGCCGGCGGGGATAAGTTCTGGGTCAAGTACCACTTCAAGACCGACCAGGGGATCGAGTTCCTGACCCAGGAGGAGGCCGATCGTCTCGCCGGTGAGAGCCCCGACTACCACCGCAAGGACCTGTTCGAGGCGATCCGCGACGGCGAGTTCCCCAGCTGGACGCTGTACATGCAGATCATGCCGTTCGAGGAGGCCAAGACCTACCACTTCAACCCGTTCGACCTGACCAAGGTGTGGCCGCACGGCGACCACCCGCTGATCAAGGTCGGGACGATGACGCTCAACCGCAACCTGACCGATTTCCACACCGAGATGGAGCAGGCGGCGTTCGAGCCCAACAACCTCGTCCCGGGGATCGGGCTGAGCCCGGACAAGATGCTGCTCGCGCGGGGGTTCTCCTATGCCGACGCCCACAGGGCCCGGCTCGGGGTCAACTACAAGCAGATCCCGGTCAACACTCCCCAGGCGCCGGTCCACAGCTACAGCAAGGACGGCGTCGGGCGGGTGGTCAACGTCACCGATCCGGTGTACGCGCCGAACTCGTACGGCGGCCCCAAGGCCGACCCGTCGCGCACCGACGACGCGGGGCTGTGGGCAGCCGACGGCGACATGATCCGATCGGCGTACTCGCTGCGGCCCGACGACGACGACTTCGGCCAGGCCCGCACGCAGGTGCGCGAGGTGCTCGACGACGAGGCGCGCGAGCGCCTGGTCTCGAATATCGCCGGCCACCTTTCGGACGGCGTGTCCGACAAGGTGCTGGCGCGGGCATTCGAGTACTGGAAGAACGTCAACCAGGACCTCGGCGAGCGCATCGAGCGGGCCGTCGGCGCGACGGTCGGCGTCTGAGGATTGCCGTAAGCGGCGCGTCCGGGCCGAGCCCGGACGCGCCACGTACGTTCCTCGGCCTAACGGTCGTTGCGCTTACCTTTCACTTGGGTAAGAAAGCTCACGCAAGGCGGATAGGAGGCGCGTCCAAGGACGCTTTGTTGCCTCCGGCGCCGGCGCTGCGTTCCCGCTCCACTCGCGGATGCACCGTGTCGGGGCAGATGCGGCCGGACAAATAGTCGCTCGCGCCCGCGCGCCCGGTGGCGCTCATCCTGGCGATGCGACGCGGACATTGCGGCCCCCCACGCGAGTGACCTCGTCGCCCTACGGCCGGCACCTCCTCACGTCTTTCCGCGCGACGTTCATCGCGTCGTAAGGACAGCACCCGGCAATCACGAGACAGCCAGGCCAAGCCGCGGGAGAGGTATTCTCTCCCTTGAGCGGTGAGGCTCGCTCGGACTGCGGCTCAGGCCGCCGATGGCCTCTAAGTGGTCATCCCCAACCGAGGAGCTCAGATGGTTACTTCAGCTTCGTCGCTTCAGAACGCGGCTCGCGAAACCCGTGATGCGCTCGAGGAAGTCAGCCGCCACCGCGAGCTGCTGGCGCACTCCTGGCGCCGACAGCTACAAGAGGCTAAGGAGAGACTCGATCAGCTCGTCGATGCCCAGAGCGACTCGTGGAGCCTGCGTGCCCGGCGTGTGCAGACCGACTCGTGGACCCTGCGTACGATCCGCGCGCTGGCTGCCACCGCGGCCGGCGAATGCATGTTGGCCGCCCGATTCGAGTCCCGGCTCGTGAGGCTGCCAGACGGCGACCTGCATACCATCGGCGCGCAGCTCGAAGACAGCTCGGTCTCGCTGAAGCGCGCGAGCGCCGAGGCCGCCACGCACCTTGTCGACATGACAGAGGATCTGCTCGCCGAGCTGCGAGCAGAGTCGTACGTCAGGGACGCCGCCGCCGTCGCGGGCCCGGCGGTCCGCTACCAGGCCCGCTTCATCGACGACCTCCTGGCAGCGATGCGGGCCTACGTCGACCGCGTCGAGCAGATCCTGCTGGAGTTCGGAAGCGACGCGCACGAGGCGGTAGGGGTACCGGCGGGCGGATTCCTTCCGATGCGCGGGTCACACGTGCCGCCTCGGCCGGAGATCGAACACATCTCAGCTGGAGACGCGGCTTGGCTCGAGCTCTCCAGCACCGTCCTCCGTTCGGTCGAGCTGTTCCGCAATCGGATCGCCGAACAGGTGGAGGAGGCGACCCGAACCGTCCAGGCGCGAGTCGACGACGCCCTGCACTACCGCGAGTTGGGCGAGCAAGCGGCGCGTGACCGCGCCGATGAGTTGTTGCGAATCGCGCAGCACCTCAGTCACTTAGCGGATGGGCTCGACTGGATGCTGCTCGATGAGCGATGAGTTCCTCCGGGCAACCTGGGGCTCTGGGATCAGTCGATAATCGAACGAGCTCCCCGGGCCGGAAGTGCTTGAGGATCTCGCCGGCACCACGTCCTTTTGCACTGATCGACGCTAGGAAGCCAACCGCGTGACATCCGACGCGGCGCTCGATCACATCGAATGCCCCGTCGCACATAAACAGAACGTGCGTGGTATCGATGGTAACCCATCTCCCGCCCGTGTCCTCACGTACGGACGGGGAGGGAGACGGTCGTCCCACCCAGCAGCTTTACCAGTGACTGCTGCGTGCCCCCTCCGGACACGTCGCAACGATCGATGGGCCATTCGCGATCAGCGTGATCTTGCCGACCTCGTCCAAATCTGCCCGAGGCATGACGTCGAAGTTCCGAGTGCGCCGCCGACGACCGTACTGCGTTAGGATCCGAGACGAGCGATGAGGCTCGTTCTGGCTGCGGCAATAAGCCGCTGATGGCCTCTACCCCACGTCGGTTCCATCCGTGGAGGTTCCCATGCCAGCTGCCGAGCCCGATGCCGCCCCCGTCGCTAGCTCAAACCCGCGACGCCTGCAGGCCCTGATACCGTTTGGTTTGTTCATGGCGCCGTTTGGCGCGGCCGCAGCGCTGGCCGCCGCGACGCACGCCAAGTCGCCGCTGTTGGTCGCGCTGGCGACCGCAGTATTGCTCGCGACTCTCGCCGGCTTCGCGGCGTGGGTGCTGATCACCGACCGCCGCGCCAGTAAGGCGCGTCGGCACGCTCGGATGACCGAGGAGGACTGGGCGGAGTTCGAACGGTCGTTCTGGGCGCACGTGGAGCGTCGTTCAGAGCGCCCGTGAGCAAGGAATTTCCTGGCCATTGCTCGTGCCGTGCAGAACGGACTTTCGCCATGGAAAAAACGGCGCGCAGTCGCGGCGCGATCATCCCCAGGTCGACGCATGTTCGCGATGTACGGCTGGCACGATGATCCAGAAAAGCACTGCCTCGGTCTGCCCGAGATTGCGCCATCCGTCGACTCGGTAACTGGCGGCCACGAGTACCTCGCCAGATCTGAGGGTGGCGGTCTGGCCGGCCACTTGCACGGCGACCAGTCCGCTCGCGACAGCGACAATTCCAGTGCCCGCGGTCGCAGTCCGTTCGATCCGGACGCCGCTCGTACGAGCGTCGAGTCGAACCAGGTCGACGCGAAGATCCGATTGCCCGCCTTCAATTAGTGTGATCGTGGGCTCGGAGCCACGCTGTGGATCATCGGCTCGTCGCCCGATCCGATACGTCACTGGATCCACCCCGCGCAAGAGATCGTCGATCGTGACTCCCAGCGCGGAGCTCAGTCGTACGAGAGTCGCTAGGGAAAGTCCACGCGCTGCGCGCTCGGCTTGCGAGATGGCACTTGCGGTGACCCCTCCAAGGGCTGCAAGATCATGCTGGCTGAGACCGCGCGACCGGCGTATCGCGCGCAACGACGCGGCTACCTGGCCGATGACCTCGGCGGGAGCGAGTGCCAATCGCCCACCCTCGTCGCGCCAGTGAAGCACCGAGCCCCGTACGGCGTCATTGCGACCTTCTGCCTTGACCACACGGACGCTGCGTTCATCCACGCGCAGGACGCACTGCGTTACCGCCTCGACCGTGTCACGTACCATCGAGGGCGTCTCCCGCATGCTCGTCGACCAATAGGCGATTGCCTCCATCTCCAAGAGCAACGGGCAGCAACGCGCGAAGAAGCGACGGGTGTTCGCCGCTCCCCACGCTCGCACCATCGCGTCGAGCGAGTCGAACAGCAGCAGACGGCGTCCTCGCGGCTGGCAAAGACGCCGGATTTCCCGAATCAGCTCACCCGGTCCGGCAAACTCGCTGCCGCTCCCAGCGTCGATAATGGTGATGCCGGCACTCCGGTACTCCTCCCCGTCGTCCTCGATCGCCACGAACGCTCTCGTGTCGAAAGCGGCGGATATGCCCGCGATCGCCCGATAAAACGCCCCTGGTGACGCACCGTGGAGCTCCCACACGACATTGTCCCCCCAATAGAGACCGCCGAGCACGGCATCGAGAGCACCGAGGCCGGTGCTGACTCTTCGCTCTGATTGCTGCCTAGGAAGCACTGCCGTGATGTCGCGTCGCGTCACAAGCCCCGGCCCGTGGCCAGGCATGGCAACCGAGTGCCACAAGGTCCGTGTTCGCCGTGGTCCGGTGAACGCGATCAGGACCATGCGATCCGGACCGCGATGGCTCGTCCACGCGGTCCGAAGCAGCCTCGAAGCGACCATCAGCAGGGGGAACAACCAAGGCGGGCTGGTCCCGCATCTTCCAGCCGGCACGAGAGGTTCGTGCCCTCAGCCGCCCGGACTGAGATGTCCGGCCCCTACGTCGAATACCGCACGCACTGCATTTCATCAGACCTCCACGCCCTCGATCGGTTGAGCTCGGAGAGGCCATCAGCGGCACGTGCCGCGGTCTGAGCGAGCCTCATCGCTCGCGTCAAAGCGTATTACACCACCCGATTCACGCCAGGACGCGGTGGCTTCGATCAAATCCGGCTGCGAGGATGTGCGCAGGCGCTACCCGGCCTGACCCGGACCCTCGCCGACCAGCGCACGCGCTGGACACCTGACTGGGGCCACGTCGTATCCTGGTAAGTGGCGATGAGGCTCGCCTCCAACGCGCCGGTTAGCGCTGATGGCCTCTACCGGTGTTTGTCAGCCGCGCGGTCCGAAGGAGGCGAAGCAGAGACGTCCGAAGCGCCGTTCAAAGCCCGGATGCTGTCCGCAGGAGGGCGCTTCCCGACGGATTCACATGATGCGCCGCGTTGAAGCGACCCAGCGCTTGCGCGCGGTAGAAGCGTCGGTCTCGTCCGACGCGGTGATCAGCGCACTCGACGACCCAAGTCCGGAAGTGGCGCGGGCAGCGATTCGCCGGCTGGTCGCACTGGAGGGAGACGGGGCCGCCCCAGCGTTGCGTGCACGCGTCCTCGACGTTGAACTCGGTGTCGTGGCGGACTTCGCCAAGGCCCTTGCGCAAATCGGGGATGGCCGGGTGCTCGAAATGGCAATCGGCGGGCTGGACGATCAGCGGCCGACGCGACGGCTCGCCGCGATCCGCGCCATCGGCGCCCTGGCCGACGATCCGGCTGGCGTCGGGCCGTTGCGCGCAGCATTGGATGATGACGTTGCCGGTGTACGGGCAGCGGCGCTCGAAGTTCTCGGCCGAATGGCGCGACCCGGTGCGAGCGTCGGAGCGGACTGCGCTCGCTTGCTGTCTGACCCGGTCGCGTACGTCCGGACCGTCGCGGTGCGGACGGTGGCGCGCTTGGTGAGCCACCCCGGGCCGACGCTGTCTGCGGCAGCAGAGGATCAGGACCGGCTAGTGCGGCTCGCGGTCGGTCAGTTCGCGGCGAGCCTGCCCGAGCGAGCGGCCCGGGCGTTGCTCGAAGACCCCGACGTTCGCGTCAGGGAAGCCGCGGCGCGCGCCGCGGGAGTACGCGAGGTGGACGCGCTCGCTGCACTGCTCCGCGACGATCGGGCGCCCGATGTCCGACGCGCGGCCGCGCACTCGCTGGGCGCCATGCACGAGCAACAGGTCGCCGATCTGGTCCTCCCGGGACTGGAGGACCGGGACGCGCTCGTGCGCGTGGCGGCACTTGGCGCGCTGGAGCGCCTGCTGACGCGGGAGGGAGCCGTGAGACGGCTGTGCGATGAGCTTTCTGGCGAGCGGGCGAGCCGGCGACGCGCCTGTTTGTATGCGCTCGCGCGCCTGGATGCCCGAGAGGCGGCTCGCGAGCTTACGCGGCTCGTCACCGATCCGGACCCCGAAGTTCGCCTCGCCCTGATCCACACCGCGGCCCTCCTCGATGAGCCAGAGCGCATAATCCGCTACCTCTCACGCGACACGGACCAGGCGGTTCGTAACGCCGCCGAGATGTGGCGGCTTCGGGCGTCGCGGGCCGAGTCGTGACCGATAAGGCCGAACTTGATCGAGAAACGTAGAGGCATCCCGAGCCTTCAGGCGCGATGCGCGCGCCAGCCGCGTGACGCGCTGTTCGCATCGGTGGCCCGTGACGAGCAGCTACGAGGTGTACACGGCGTACGCGATCACCACCACTACGAACACGTAGAACAGGTACAGGTTCACGTCACCGCTCTGAATCGGCCGCGCCAGATTGGCCAGGATCTCCACGAGACGGATCACTGGCCGGTACAGGTAGCGCTGGAAGATCGGAGTGACCTGGAAGTGATAGTGCACGGGACCCGATCGTCCCGCCGGGTCGTCCGAGGCGCGCTCGAGGTGAATGTTCGGTCGATACAAAGGCTCGAATGTCACGCGCACGGGGTTGGCATGCGTCGTGGCGGTGTACTGCATGCGGGGCTTGAACGACAGAATCCCCCCGTCCCATACCGGGACTCGCCGACTCGCGGCGCGTGAGCGTCCGGCGAGGAAGATCAGGATCGGGACCGCACTGATCGCCACGAGGAAGGCGGCGAGGTAGGTGGGCGAGAACTCCGAGAACTCGGTGTGGGCGGGGATCACTCCCAGCTGCGGGACGATCAGCTTCGAGTGGATGTCGATACCGGAGGTCGCGCGTGCCACCCGGTCGAGAGCGGTGAGGACCAGCGGGGCACCGATGCCGAGAAAGACGCACGCGGCGGCGAGAAGTGCCGGACCGGCCACGGGCTGATGGGACTCGGTAGCGTGGGCGGCCGGGCCCGATCTGGGCATGCCAAGGAAGGGAATGCCGTAGGAACGAACGAACGCATTGATCGCCAGCCCGCCCGTGAGCGCGATCAGCGCTCCCGCGATCACGATCAGGATTCCGACGAGGTGGCTCGAGATGCGAAACCCCTGGAACAGGCCTTGGAACAGCAGCCACTCCGAGACGAAGCCGTTGAGCGGCGGAAGCGCCGCGATCGCGACCGTACCGATCAGGCAGATGACCGCGGTGCGCGGGAGCCGGCGGATCAGGCCCCCGAGCCGATCGAGATCCCGGGTCCCCGTCGCGTGCTCGATCACGCCCGCCTCGAGGAACAGCAGCGTCTTGTACGTGCCGTGGTTGACCGTGTGGTACAGCGCCACGATCAGCAGGAAGGCGCCAATCGCGCGCTGCCCGTACGCGGTGAACGCCATGCCGGCGCCCAGCGCGGTGACGATGATCCCGATGTTCTCGATGCTCGAGTAGGCGAGGAACCGCTTCAGGTCGCGCTCCATGAGCGCGTACAGAATCCCGAGCACGGCCGAGATCGCGCCGAGGCCCATCGTCACCAGACCCCACCATGCGGGTCCGCCGCGCAGGAGCGTGAAGCCGAACAGCGCGATGCCGTACACCCCGAGCTTGATGATCAGCCCGGACAGGAACGCCGACCCGTCAGCCGGGGCGACCGGGTGGGCGGCGGGAAGCCAGATGTGAAACGGCACGAGACCGGCCTTGAAGCCAAAGCCGCACAGCGCGAGGAGGAACGCGGCCGACCGCCATCCCGCGTGCACGCGCGAGGCACGGGCAGCGATCGTGACCAGGTCAAGCGAGCCGGTCTGCGTGGCCAGGATCGCGAACGCCAGCACGATCAGCACGAAGCCGACCTCGCTGAGCGCGATGAACAGAAACGCGCCGCTCGTCACACCGGGCCGGTCGTGGTGGCGCAAGATGAGCAGGTAGCACAGCAGCGCCATCGTCTCCCAGGCCACGAGGAACGCGACGACATTGGCGGCGATCAGCACGGCCAGTGAGGCGAGCAGCGCCAGGTTGTAAACGGCCAGGTAAACGGCGGTTCCGCCGCCCGGAGGGTGGTAGCGCGGCGCGTAGAGTGCGATTGCCCCGGCGATCAGGCCGAGCAGCGCGACGAACGGGGCCGCCAGGGGCGCCAGGTGAAAGCTCGCCCCGCCGACGGTTCCGGATCCGAGCGTGAGCGTCGGCCCGGCGGCGTGGACCGCGAGCAGAATTCCGCAGATCATCGATGCGGTTCCCCCAAGGCCCGAGAGCAGGCACGAGGCGACCAGCCCCAGCCGGCGCGCCGCGATCAGGCCGAAGACGGCCGCGGCAAGCCATGCTCCGGCGGCTCCTATCGCCAGTGCGCCGATCGCCTCCTTCATCCGGCGCTCCCGGCGTCGAGATCCAGAGACAGCGCCGAGACGCGCTCCTCGAGCCGCCCAACCGCGACGAGTAGGCCCTGCAGGAGCGCCAGCGGACTCGGGGGGCAGCCCGGAACGAATACGTCGACCGGCACGACCCGATCAATCGCGCCGTGGATCAACTCGTCCTCGGGGTACACGCCGCCCAGCGCGCACGCGCCAACCGCGATCACCGCCTTCGGGTCGGGCGTAGCCTGGTAGGCCTTCAGCAGCAAGTTGTCGGCGGCCCGCACCGCCGGGCCCGTCACCATCAAGAGGTCGGCATGCCGCGGGGCGGGAGTGAAGAAGAATCCGAGTCGATGCAGGTCGTAGTGGGGGGAGGCGAGCAGACGGAGCTCCGACTCGCACACGGCACACGACCCGGTGTCCACCGTGCGGATATGCAGGCTGCGGTCAAACAGCCGCAGCGCGCGCAGCCGCAGCTCGCGGGAGAGTTCGCCGAGATCGTCCGGCTCGGGCTTATCCCAAAGCACCCTGCGCCTCCTCCGACCCGCGAATCGGCACGCGTTTCAACAGTGCAGAGCGGTCCCTCGTCGCGAGCAGGAACTCTCCGCTCGGACTCACCGCACCCCCACCGATCTCCAAGCACGATCCGCAAGCCGTGCAGCGACCGAGGTCGACGACGAGCTCACGCCCCGTCACCCTCAATGCCCGCGCAGGGCAATGCTCGACCAGCTTGTCAGCCAGATCCGGGGTGAGACGAGTCGAGTGAAACGCCGGTGCGCTCGGCAGGCCGGTAGCCCACGCATCAACCGTCCTGGGATAACGAGTGGTGGCGATGCCCCGGCGCAACCCTCGATAGAACCAGAAGGCCATCAGCGGGCGAAGCCGGCCACGGTCAGCCAGAAGCTGGCCTCGATGATCGGGATGTCGGTGAACACGTTCTGCGATCGGGCGGCATCATCGAACGCCCTCCAGTTCCGGACCGAGGCCGGGCGCAAGCGGACCTGGTCGATCCTTCCGTCGTCGTCGAGCGACACCCACGCCAGCGCTTCGCCTCGGGGCGACTCGGCCCAGCCAAGTCCGGCGCCGGCTCCGGAGGTGACCGGCTCGGATCCAGGGCCGGCCTCGGCCAGGTGCGCGGCGATCAGCCGCGAGGACTCCTCGACCTCCTGGACCATGACGCGCATCCGCGCCAACACGTCGCCCGCCTGCTGCACTGCCACGACGGGCGGCGGCTCATCGCCGACTCCGGTGGGATGGTCGCGGCGAACATCGATCACCTGTCCGGACGCGCGCCCTACAGGTCCTACCAGCGAAAGCCGGTGTGCATTCTCCGGAGTGACGGTCCCGGTCGATTCCAGCCGGTCAACGTGGGAGTTGGTGGCCAGGAGCGCCTCGACGACGTAGCGGAACTCGTCGAGCGCCGGGGCCAGCTGCGCCTTGACCTCCGCGACATTAGGCTCGCGCCGGACGCCGCCGGGGGAGACGACCCCGAACAGGTACCGGTGTCCGAACGCAGCGAGGTTCAGACGGAGCAAGCGCTCGAGCACGATCTCGCCGCGCGCCTGACCGACCGACAGTCCAGTCGTCTGACACATCGCCGCGATCGCCGCGGCGTGGTTGTAGATTCGTTCGAGCTCGAGCGCCACCGCCCGCGTATGCGCGGCCGCCGCCGGAATCTCCGTGCCGGTGGCCATCTCCACCGCACGGCAGAAGGCGAGGGTATCTCCCACCGACGACAGTCCATCGGCGCGTTCGGCGAAGAACACCCCACGGTCGGGATCCAAGCCGACGAGGCGACGCTCGATGCCGCGATGCTTATGCCACTGAAACAGATACAGGTCGAGCACCTCTTCGCCGGTCGTCACCAACCCCATATACAGCGACTCCCATGCGACGACTCGGACGGGCCCGAACGGAAACTCAAACGCCTCGCCGCTGACCACATGCGGCTCGTAGTCGCGCGCGAGCCTTCTCCCTTCACGTCGCCGCAACCGCGGGAACAGGTCGGAGCGGTGCGGCGGGACCAGCACCCGGTTAAGCCGCTTGTCGTTATCGGGACGGACCCCGTACTGCTCGTAGATCTCGCACTCCTCGACGAACGCGGCCGGATCGAGATCGGAAAGGGGAGGGAAGCGGTCCTCGTGGAGCTCACACTCGAGCACGAGGTAACGGCTCTCGGCGTCGAGCGCGTACACACTGCGCAGGACAACCTGCCCGTCGGCGCCATCCCCGGCGAACAGGTCGGCCAAGCGCGCGCCGTGCTCGGTCCAGAGCTCGTGGCTGAGCGAAGCGAGCTGGGCGGTCTCGACACGCTCGGTCCGGATCCGGTCAGCACCCGGCAGCAGCGCCACGCCGTCGCCGTTCAGACCCGACTTTTCGGCACGCTCGTTCACGAGATAGCGTGGATCGAGTGCATGATCAACCGGTCGAGCCCACCCGGAATCCACAATCCCAGCAGCAGCAGGAGCACCATCCCGGCCACCAAGGGCGTACCGGCCAGCACCCGCGCGGACGGTTCACGGTAGGCCGGTCCATCCGTCGGTCGGTCCGGGAAACCGCCGAGCACCATCTGGGCTACCGCACCGACGAGCGCGACGAACACGATCGCGAGCAGAACGAGAAGCGCCGCAACGAGCACGACACTCGAACGGGCAAGACCCGCCCGGACGATCGTGAACTCGCTCAGAAACAGCCCAAACGGGGGCGACCCGGCCACGGCGAGCGCCGCGAGCAGCAGCACAGCGCCCGTCAGCGGAGTCACCTTCAAGACTCCTCGCACATCGTCGATCAGTCGCGTGCGGTAGCGCAGGACCAGATCGCCGCTTGTGAGGAACAGGACCGCCTTGCCGATCGCGTGGGTGAGCGTGTGGAGCAACGCTCCGTACAGGCCGAGCACACCCCCGAAGCCCAGGGCAATCGAGATGATCCCCATGTGCTCGACCGATGAGTAGGCGAACAGCCGCTTGTAGTTACCTCGCAGGACGATGAACAGCGCGCCGATGATCACCGAGGCGAAGCCGAAGATGAGCAGAATCCGCGCCGCGTAGTGCGTCCCCAGCTCGGCGTGGGTGAGCGCCTGGAAGCGGATGATCGCGTACATGCCCGTGTTGAGCAGCGCGGCGGACAGCATCGCGCTGGCCGGACTGGGCGCCTCGGAGTGGGCGTCGGGCAACCAGGTGTGCATCGGCGCGAGCCCGACCTTGGTCCCGTAGCCGATCAAGGCGAGCAGAAACGCCAGCCTCAGACTCTCCGCGTGCAGTCCGGCCGCGTGGGCGAACAGATATGACCAGGTCAGATGTTCCGTCGGCGAGCCGGGGATCTGACTAGCGGCGAGGTACAAAAACAGCGTCCCGACCAGCGCGATCGTCACGCCGAACGAGCTGATGATGATGTACTTCCAAGCGGCCTCGAGCGAGCGCGGCTTTCCCTCCAGGCCAACCAGCACGCAGCTCGCCAGCGTGCTCGCCTCGATCAGCACCCACAGCAACCCGAGGCTGCCGGTCTCGAACGAGGCAAGCATCATCGACGCGAAAATCGCGAAGAAGATGAAGTAGAGGCGCACCTGCAGAGGACTGAGTTCGCCTCGGTCCTCCTCCGCGCGCACATAGGCGGCCGAGCCGACGCTGGCCAGAGCGACCACGAGCGCAATCGTGGCCAGAAAGAAGCCGCTCAGCGGATCGAGATACAGGAAGCCGCTCAGCCCGTGCACCCGACGCCCGCCACCCACATGGACGGTCAGCACGATCGCCACCGCCAGCGTCGCCAGTCCGGAAACCACGGACACGGTGCCGAGCGGCCGAGCCCGGGCGCTGAGCGCGGTCGCGAGCGCCGGCAGCAACGGCAGCAGCACGACGATGAGCGCGAGGATCCTCATTCGGTCAGCTGCCTCAGCTCGGGGGCGCTCGCCTCGGCGAGCTGGCGGGCCAGCCCGGAGACGAACGCGATCATGATCAAGACGGCGGCCACCAGATCGAGGAACACGCCGGCCTCGACGATGAACGGGAACGTCGACACGGTCGCGATCGCGCCGAGGAACACGCCGTTCTCGATGATCAGCCACCCGATCAACTGCGCGATCGTGTGCCGGCGCACGACCATGCAGAGCGCCCCGAGCAGGATCACGGCGGTCGAGATCGGCAACACCGCCTCGGCCACGAGCGCGTTGCCCACGGTGCCCGCTCGAATGGCCAGGAACGCGAACGCGGTCAAAAACGCGCCAAAGATCAACGAGCTCGACAACCCGGTGGAGAGGGAAACGTCACGCTTCAGGGCGAAACGATCGATCAGGAAGTGCCGGGTTCCGTACGGGATCCCGATCCCCTTGATCGCGAAGGTCAGACCCGCGAGCACCCACAGACCCGCGTCGTGCTGGTGAATCGCGACCACGGCGGCCCCGAACGACAGCACTATCGACTGTGCCCCGTAGTAGATCACGTAACGGTCGAACAGCTTCGAGCCCAAGCACGCGAAGGCACACAGCAACATGGTCACCGCGGCGAGATCGAGCAGCACCCCCTCGGGGGAGCTGGCCGACAGGCTCTCGACGACGGCGAGCGCGGACACGAACTATTCAGGTCCCAAGGACGTAGGAGGTGGCAATCCCGATCAGCGCGAGCAGAAATGCTGCGCCGAGATACTCGGCGATCCGAAAGAAGCGCAGCTTGGCGAACGAGCTGTCGATGATCACGATCACCAAGCCGCATACGGCGAGCTTGCCGAACAGCGCGAGGATCCCTAACAGCCCCCCGACGAGGCTCGCCGCACTCCCCAGTCCCCACGGGATCACGAACACGTTCATGAAGATCGCCGACATCAGGAACAGCTTCATCCACGACCCCCACTTCACGAGCGCGTACTCGCGCCCCGAGTACTCGAGCACGCGGCTCTCCTCGATCATCGAGATCTCGATCGCCCCACTCGGATTGTCGATCGGGATGCGACCGTTCTCGGCCAGCACAAGCATGAAGAATGCGATCGCGCCGAGCATGTGAGTCGGCAGCACGTAGGCGGCCCCCGAGTGAGCGATCGCGTGATTCTCCAGATACGGGTTATCGGAGTGCGACAGCGCCGCCACGGTGAAGAACACGAGAATCAGCGCCGGCTCGGCGAAGCTTCCGACCCAGGTGGTGCGACTGGAGCCGAGTCCACCGAACGGGCTCGCGGTGTCGTACGCCGCCAGCGAGATCGCGAAGCTGGCCAACCCAAGCACCAACGCGCCGCCGATCAGGTCGGCGAGAAAGGCCAAGGGGAGCGGCTCATCGGTGATGATCGGAACGATCGCCGACACTGTCAAATAACAGGCAAAGGCGACGAACGGTGCACCGTGATAAATCCACGACGTCTGATCGGACGTCGCGCTTCCCTTACGCAGCAGCTTGCGAAGATCGCGGTAGGGCTGAAGCACACTCGGGCCGCGCTTGCACTGAACGATCGCCTCCGCCCGGGACAGCACGCCAGCGTACAACGGCGCGGCAAATAGCACGACCGCGCTCTGAATGACCTGCAGCACATCACCCACTCGTTCTCTCCTCCAGCGAACGACTCGGATAACGGACCCGAACACGGATAGAAGCCATCGTCCCCTCCCGCTGTCTGCCGGGCCGTGGAGTTGCGCGGGCCTCATCGCGTGGAACACCGCCATCATACCGGCACGCGATCCAGATATCGCCAGGAAATTCGTGGGGGACCCGTATGGGTAACGCGCCGTGCGGGCTGTCACCGTTCACCTGCGCCTCCCAGTCCGCGCACAACACTGTCGTCCCCGGGGTTCCCCGCGCGGACGTTTGTTGGTCATTGGAGAATTGATGTGCAGTGCTATCTGCGTGACGAGCACTAGCCGAGTCACCGAAAGGGTGGGGATCGCCCGCCAGTGAAGCGCGACGCTGTCCCGTGAGTGCGATGGGCTACCACGGGGTCCACCCAAGCTCGCGAGAGACCGAACGCGCGCTGTCCATGACACTGCGGGCCAGTTCAGGCCGCGGTGTGCGATCGGTGCAGACGCGGTCGATCGCTCCCGACAGCGAGATTGCCCCGACCACGTCGCGGTGGCGACCCTCGATCGGCGCGGCGATTGAGGCGATGCCTGGCAGAAACTCCCCGACGTCGTCTGCCCATCCCTGGTCCGCGATCCTCTTCAGCTGCGCCTTTAGCCGGCGGGGGTCGGTCACGGTAGCGGACGTGCATCTCGCTAGCTCGCCGTTGATAATCGCCACCCAGAGATCGTCCCGGCGCGCCAGGAAGGCCTTGCCGAGAGCCGTCGCGTGGAGCGGTATGAGGTTGCCGACCGCGAGCATCCGATGCGTGTGGTCGGGACGCGTAACCTGGTGCACGACAAGCACCAGGCCCTCATGGGGCATGCCGATCTGGACGCTCTCGCCCGTCTGCGCGGCGAGCGTGTCCGCCCACGGGAGCGCCCGCAATCGCAGTTCACTGCCATCTAGATACTTGGAGCCGATATGTAACAGTGCGGGACCGATCTGATACTTGCCTGAGTCGCGGTCTTGCTCGACGAACCCGACTGTTTGAAGCGTGCGCAGGATTCCGTAGACCGTGCCCTTCGGAAGCCGAAGTTCGGTTGCAAGCTCAGCCACTCCGCGGCCCGAAGGGCCGGTCAGGAGACGGAGGACGGTCGCCGCTCGCTCAATGGATTGGATCTGAACCGACACTCTTCTTCGTGGCGTGGGGAATCTGCCCGCTGCCGGGTCCGAGCTGTCCTAGGTTCCCAAGCCAGCGTGGGGTATCGCGCCACTGTGACGCGAGATCGCGCGCGATCAGATCGAGAATCGGCGGACGGACTTCGGGACGCTCGGCGTCGTCGAGGTCGAGCGCCCGGAATCCGTTTAGGCGGGGGACTCCGCTGGTCTCGGCGAGAAACACCAACTCGAGGTCGTGGCTCCGAACCGACCGAACGATCTCCGAGACATACAGGAGCCGGCCCGGGAGAACCTGAAGCCCCGTTTCCTCGGCGACCTCCCGTTGGACGGCGTCGAGCACCGATTCGTTTCGATTCACGCGCCCCCCAGGGAGCGAGAGCTCTGTCCGACCTCGACGCCGTTGCGCCGCGACGATCAGCCGACTGTCGATCAGGATCACCGCGCGCGCTTTCACTCTCACGGCTTGTCCCCCGCGCTATGGGTCGGCTGTGAGCCAATCCACTGCTCGAACTCCGACCCTAACTGCTCAGAGCGGTGTTCGATCCGGACCAGCTCGTCGAGGCGAGTGCGCGCATGTTCCTCGCCGCGCCGGCGATCCGTGCTCGCGCGCTCGATCGCCGATCGGATCACCTCGATTGCCTCGTCGACGGCGGTGGTCAGCTCGCGCCGGTACTCTCGAACCGTTTCGGTCACCCGGCGGGCCAGCTCTGAACGCAGCCGACCGGCGTGCCGGTCGGCCATCTCGATCAACCGCTGCTCAGCGTCACGGAGCACGAGCCTGCGCCCTAAAGCACCCGGGGTTATCGTCCGACCAAAGCCGACGATGATGTCGAGCGCATGCTCAACGTCCTTGAGCTTGAACGAGAAACGCGACGGGCCGCGCAGCCCGGTGTCGGGCAACACGTCGCTGGCCCGGGCGCCGAACACGTCCTCGGCAGCCTGCTGGACCTCCTCGAGGATCAGCGCGATCCGCTGCGCGTAGCGCTCCTCGAGCTCCGTCAGGCGCTCGGCGATGGCCGCCTCGAAGCGGGGAGCGAGCTGCTCGAACTCGGCGCGAATTGTCCGGTCGATCCAACCCTCAAGCTCGGCCGAAAGCTCGCGAGGGGAGGTCTTCCCGATGCTCTGTACGTGTGTGCGCAGCGCCAGCCGCAGCTGCGCATCCTCGCGAGAGGCGTACCGTTCGAGCGGCTCGTTGATGAGTTCCGCGATCGCCCGTCCGATCCCGCCTTCCAGCAACTCGCCGGCCTCGACGGTCGCCGCCTGTAGCTCGCCGATTCGCCGCTCGAACATCTCGACCCGGGAGGCCAGTTGGTCGAGCGGCAGTGCAATCGCTCGTGCCTCGAACCGCGCCGCCTGTGCCGTCTCCGCCGTCGTGCTTTTGGCCAGCTGCGCCACCGACCGCATGAGCAGCACGTGTCGCTCGTCCCCGGCCAGCCGCTGGATCCGAGCCAGAAGAGGGGACAGTCCTCGACGCCGGCGGGCGCTTACCGCAAACAGCTCAATGTCGGGATCGCCGAGCAGGTCGCGGAGCGCCGAACGGACGAACCCGATGGCTACCTCCCAGTCGGCACGGTCGAGGTGATCGATCTTGTTGATGACAAAAAGGAGCCGCGGGGCGCGATCGGCGGCCTCGCGGAACAGCTCGCGCTCCGCCTCCGAGAGCGGCTGCCCGGCGTCGAGCACGCACAGAGCGGCGTCCACACGTGGAAGAAAGCCGCGCGCCACCTCGGTGTTGTGACTGTGGATGGAGCCGATCCCGGGCGTATCGACCAGTTCTAGGCCCCCCCGCAGGAGCTCATGATCGAGCTCAACTCGTGCCACGTCGACGCCGCGGCGATTGCCCCGGTTTCGCTCCTCGGTCACGTACTCGGCCAGCTCGGACAACGGTCGCTCTTCTTCGTGGCCGTCTTGGAACGAAATCCAGAGGGCATCGCGGCTTCCCGCGCCGATCGTGGTCACGACCGAGGTCAGTGGGACGACCCCGGTAGGAACGACGTCCCGACCGAGCAGGGCGTTGATCAACGTGCTCTTGCCCCGTTTGAACTCGCCGAGCACGACCAGGTTGAATCGGTCCTCGGCGGCCCGCGTCCTTGCAGCGGCAAGATGTCGCAGCGACGTCTCGGCGATGAGACCTTCGCCGAGCGACCGCAGTTCATCGAGGGTACGCAGCCACTGCGCGCCGTCGTCCCGATCCGACCTGTTGGGGGACAGCCAGGCAGGCGGCCCGTCAGCATCACTCAGAACCGTTGGCTCCACCTGACCTCCACTGCCGTGGACTTCATCGGTAGAGGCCATCAGCAGCCGCAGCCGCGTTCTGAGCGAGCCTCATCGCTCGATTCAGAAGCATAGCGAGGCCGGGTCAGGCCCGCAGTCAGAAGCTGTGCCGGGCCAGCCGCAGGCCGCCGCGCTGGCGGTCCCCTTCCGAGAGCGATGCCATCGCGGGCACCATCTCGCTCGTCACGAGGCCGGCTTGATCGGTTAGTTCATCGACGATCTCGAAGGACTCGGCAATCCGCTCGGGCGTATCGACGATGATCGTGACGATCGGCACGTGGCGGCGGAGCTGCAGCAGCCGATCACCGTGCGGAGCATGGTCGCCGTGGAACCCCCAGATCCCGCGCAGGCAGGTCGCACCGCTTGCTCCACTCTCGCGCAGGCGTCGGACCAGAGCGAGGTGCAGCGGGGTACGTCCATGCCGTGCCTGCTCCGACCCGTACACCATCAGCTTCTGCCAGATCGCCAGCCCGTGTTGGTCGGCCTCCGGCAGCGCGCGTGGTCGCGACAGCAGCTCCCCATCGCGCTTGCACACGCGTACGCGTTCGAGCGTCAGCAGGGGCCGGCGGAGAAGACCGCCCAACTCGGGCAGCACCCGGGCAATCTGCTGACCCGAGCCGACCGCAATGATCATCATCGGCACATCTTGGTTGCGTCCGAAAAAACGCGCGCGCTCACGAACTCCGTGGGCCGTTCCGTCAACCCCGAGGAGCACGGTGGCTCCCGCGATTTCACGCCGATGCAGCAGATCGCAAACGGCGAGGAATGCGGGCAGGCCGTACACCCGCTCCTGGCGCCCGACGTAAATCGTCAACTTTGTCGCCTCGTCAAGCTCCTCCGGCAACGCGACGGGGTGGATGTCGCCGCTCAGCATTCGGGCTCGCTCCAAGGTGATCAGCCCGTGGCGTTTGATCGCGACGACCTCGTCGAGGAGGCTCTCGATGCGAAGCCTCGTGTCCACCGCGACCGATACGAGGGGCAAATCCTCAGACAAGGTGAGGATCCGGTCGGTGCGCAGCCGATGCTTGAGGCCGAAGCCCTCGGCCCCGCGAAGCATGACGCTGACCTCGACCTTCTTGCGTCCATATAGATCGAGCAGCGCGTCGGCGACGAACTCGTCCTCGGTTCGGTGACGTTCTCCGAAGTAGGTCGTGAGCTTGAGGCAATCCGAGTTCATAGATGGATACCGATCGTGCGACCCACAGCCGCCGCGCCGACACCCACGGCAAGGCTGACCAGGATGTTGCCTAGCGCGATTGCGAGCTCGCCGTCCTCGACCAGCCGCTGCGTCTCGAGCATCCAAGTCGAGAACGTGGTGTAGGCGCCGAGCGTCGCGGTTCCGGCCAGCAGGAGCCGGTCGCCCGTGAACCCGAGTCCGACGAGCAATCCGAGGATCGTCGCCCCGGTGATGTTGATGACGAAGGTGCCCACCGGAAGGTCCCGTCCGACCCGCGCGGCGATCAGGCCGTCGAAGAGAAATCGAGCCAGTGCGCCTGTCCCGCCGAGCAGCGCGACGCCGACCCACACCACCAGGCTCACGCCAGCGTCCTAGCTCGCCGTACGAACATCGTCGCGAGGTGAACGCTGCCGTATCCGAGTGTGACGCTGGCGGCCGCGTAGGCGGCTGCGAGCCCGTAGCGGTGCGCATCGAGCATCGTCACCAGCTCAAGCTGCATGGTCGAGAAAGTGGTGAACGCTCCGCAGAAGCCAGTCCCGAGCAGCGGACGGCGATACGCTGACAGTGGCAGGCGCTCCTGCAGCCTTGTAGCAAAGTATCCGAGCAGAAACGTGCCGAGGATGTTGACCACAAAAATCGTCCACGGCCACCGCGGCGCCGTCTCTGGGCTGATCTGGAGCAGCGTCACCCGGAGCAGCGCGCCTACCATGCCACCGGCGAAGATCGCAGCAAGCTCACGTGTGTCCCGTCCCGGCACGGCGTCGGACGCTATTGCTCGCGCGCCGTTTGGGGCTCACGAAAACGGCCTGGCGGCGGCACGGTGCGGCCGGCGCCGACGTCCTGTCCGAAGATCCTCCGGTACGAATCCTCGCCATAGCTCGTCGGCAGCGGTTCGCCCTCAGAGATCGTGAATGGGCGTGCCCCCTCGGCGCCTCTCTCGGCGCGCAGGAACAGCATTGTGGAGTCTCGGTCGCGGTAGAAGCTGCTGGCGAGGTCGAACATGTGTGTCACAAACACTACCTTGATGCCAGCTTCCAGTAGCGCGGTCACTACCTGGCGGGCGATCTGTGAGCCTTCTCGCTCGTTCGTGCTGGCGAACGACTCGTTGCACAGCAGCATGGAGTTCGAGCTGATGTGATCTGCGATCTGGCTCATCCGGGCGAGCTCCTCGTCGAGCTTCCCGCTCTCCATCGTTTCGTCCTCCTCGCGTTTGTAGTGAGTGAAGACACCATCCGACACGTTCACTCGCAGCGAATCGGCGCCGACGAACATTCCGCATTGGGTCATGAGTTGCGCGAGCCCAATGCTGCGCAGGAAGGTCGACTTGCCTCCCTGGTTGGCCCCAGTGATGAAAATCAGTGACTTGCCGTCAGCCTCGAGATCGTTCCCGACCACGTGCTCACTCGTGGTGAGCCTCAAGCCGACGTCGAAAAGCCCTCGCGCTGAGAGGACATACTCCCCGCGTGCAGTCGCGACCGGGAGTGCCGTTGTCTCCCCGAGCTCTGCGATTCGCTCGCTCAGGTTGATACAGCCGACGTAGAACCCGATTTCGACACGGAGCATCACAAAGAAGCTGTGGACGTGATCGACTGCTTGCGCGAGCGAGTTGGCGACCAGATTGAGGCCTTTGTCCTCGAGATCAGACAGGGCCCTGAACCCGCTCTCGTCCCGATCGGGGATCGTGAAGGCGTAGCCCGATCGGTCGAACATGCGCCCCAGGAAACCCTGCTCGCGGGGCCGCCGCAGGGTGTAGCGGCGACCCTTGTTGCCGCCGGCCAGCTGGGCGCTCATCAGCATTCCTCCCTTGAACTGGAGCGCCGACAGTTGGCTCTCGACGAGTTCGAAGTAGTCGTCGTCGAGCTCTTCTTGCAGCATCCCGAACAAGCGGGCGAATCCCGGCGAGCTGAAGTCCCCGGCGTGTGTGTCGGTCAAGGCGCGCAGCTGTCGGAGAAAGCCCAAGAACAGCTCCATCTTTTGACGCGCGCTGGAGAGCGACGTGCTCGGGGACTGCCTCATGCTTCCCCAGATGCTCTTCTCAGCCTTCAATGCCTCGCCGGCGAGGGTGTAGAGCTCACGTAGCACCGTCGGCTGCGCCAAGGAGTCTGTCAGTACCTGCTGGCGGTAGACGATCGCGCGGGGGTCGCGCAGGCTCAAGAGCAGCGCTCGCCGAGCGACTTCGTAGATGAGCTCGTCGCCCGCGGCCATCGCCCTCAGCACGGTCTCAAGCTCCAGGTCCTGGATTACGGCCTGTGCTTGGGCCGGGAGTTCGGCTTCGAGGCTGAAGTCGCGATCGGCGTGCATCAGAAACGCCTTCATCGAGCGACCCGCCTGCGTAGGGCTTCGTAGGTAAGACCGTATTTTGCGGCGATCGCCGCGGCATAGGCCAGCCCGTCGGCCGGTTTGCGTACGACCTTGTATGTCCTAACCGCTGGGTCGTCCGGAACGACCATGCTCATCATGCTGACCGTGCTCGGGCCCAGTCGCGACAGCTCGTCGACGAACGTAACGAACACGCAGAGGGCATCGAGGTCGATGATCTGCCTCACCACCTCGGTCCCGACTACGAGCGCGTCCTGCAAGGTGGTTGAGCTGAAGCTCTCGTTCAAGATCAGCACACTGTCGTCGGTTGCCTGCTCGAGAATCTCGTGGATGCGGAACAGTTCGTCTTCGAACTTGCCGCGCAGGGTCTCGATGTTCTCTTCGCGCTCGAAGTGGGTGAAGATGCGATCGGGAAGGAACAGGCGCACCTCGCTGCCGGGAACGGGCAAGCCCAGGCTGGCAAGGTAATGGAGCTGGCCGAACGTTCGCGCGAATGTGGTCTTGCCTCCGTTGTTCGGACCGCTCACGACGAGAACGCGCTCTGGGTCTGTGAGGTGGAAATCGTTACAGACCACATCGCCGCCGTCGCCCGATAGCTTGGCGGCCAGCGCGACGTCGAACGTGTCGCTGGCGCCGATGGTCTTGGAGCGAGCCGACACGCGCGGGAGTGAGAATCTCAGTCCACGCGATTTCAGTGGCGCGATGTAATCAAGGTAGGCGAGGTAGAACTGGACCTCCCGGTCAAATCGGCCGATTGTCGAATCCACGTAGTGCTCGTTGCGTGAGCAGTACTGCTCGAGCTTGAGAAACGTGTCCGGGTATAGCTTGGCCACTAGATCGAGAATCCGCGCCTCGACGTGGTTCATGTCGCCCCAGTCCTGGAGCTTGAAGCGATAGTCGGTCACCTCACCCTGCTTGAACTTCTCGAACGTGCGCGCGATCTCCTCGCTCATGTCCTCCTCGCCGTCGTAACGGCTCACCCTCACGCGGTTGCCCCGGATCTGGATGTCATATCGGATAGCCGCCAAGTCCTCCTCGATCTCGTGCGTTTCCGATCCTAACCGGCAGAAGTCGTCACCCTCGGCGTAGTGGCTCACGTACTCGCCCAGGGCTTGGAATCCTGGTGAGCGGAGCTCCAGCGCCGCGAGGCGTTCCCTTAGTCCGCCCACCGCGCGGCAGTACACGTCAACGGCCGCTACGAACCACCGTTGCTTCTGGCGGGCGTAGTGCAGTTTCTGCATCAGCTCCAGGTGGCTGCGCATCTGCTGCATCTCGCGAGCAAACTGCCGTACCGTCTCAAGCACGCGCGTCTGCTCCAGGTCGCTGAGCACGTGATGGCGATAACGGACGGCCTCGACGTCGTGCAGGGGGTGGTGGAACAACGGCGCGAGGTCATACTGTTCTCGCCCGGCGGTGAGTGACGCGATCACCTGGTCGAGGTGGAGATCGGCGAAGAAGTCTGGTTGTTCGACGTCAGCGCCGACACCGTCGTCGCGGTCGAACAGAATGCTATGGAACGTTGAGGTGGTCGCGAGAGCGCGACCGTCGGATGAACTCATCAGCTTCCACCGTCTGGGACTCGGTAGAAGCCATTAGCCGCGCTGGCATTTCAGGAGGCGGGCTTCATCGCCTGGTTGGATCATAGCGTCCTCGCGCGGCCGACTCGCCCCGACCGAACCCCGGAGGACCGGTCGACGACCCTCGCGAGCGGCGGGGAGCACTCGGGGTAACCTTTCAGTTTGCGCTTGAGCATGGGATACTGGCGCTTGAGCGATGAGGCTCGCTCAGACCGCGTGCGCGGGAGCCGCTGATGGCCTCTACACAGGCGAACGTCGTTTGAGTAGACCAGATCACCCGTGCGCAGCTCCGAGCTGTACTGCCTCATCGAAACCCCGAAGGGATCGTTTGTCGCCCAGCGCGCACCAGTCGATCGCTGGCTGCCGTCTCCGGTGGACTGCTGCTACTTCCCGGACACGCTCGACGGGGCGGGGCGGCCGCTGGAGGCCCTGGTCTGCGCCACGGGGCCCGGGGCCCCGGGCAGCCGGGTGTCCGTCAAGCCGATCGGGCTGATGCGAGTCCACGCCCGCGGAGCTTTTGGCGACGCGGTGGTCTGCGTCGCTGCCGAGGATCCGGTCTGGGAAGCGGTCGAGGACCCGCAGGGGCTCCCCGTGGAGCTGCGCGCCGAGATGGAGCGCTTCGTAACCGCCCGCCACAACCAGGGTGACGCAGCCGCCACTGTCTCATGGTGTGATCGCGAACACGCCCTCGCGACGATCGACGCCGCCGCAGCTCGCTGGGCCGGGACTGTGAACGGGCACGGCTGAGGGACCGGAGCCTTCCGATCCGCGCGGGTCAGTCAGCGCGGTGGGCGCCAAGCGCTAATCCGTGGCCGATGCTCCGCGCACGCCTCGCGCCGAAGGCGAACCATCTCATTACCAGCCGTGCTGGTGCCCGCGGATCAAGGCCTAGTGGGCGCACCATTGCTCCGGCAAACGCGACGTCTACGACCGCCACCGGCAGACGAACAAGATGGCAGAGGCCACTGAGCGACTGGACAAGATGGTCTGAGCGCGTCTCATCGCTCGCGGTCTGGCGTCTAGGCGCCAGCCTCAGCGCACGGCGCCGCACCGGTCTCCTAGCTGGATCCGGGGATTCTCGATCGACGGTATGCTGGGTTGCGAGCGCGGCGATGAAGCTCGCCGTTGAGCGCGCCTGGCGGCGCTGATGGCTTCTCTGGTCGGTTCCCCGACCGGCTAGAGACGGAGGCCATTGGCGACATGCACAAGTCAAGCAGCAGGCTCAGCGCAGCGGTCGCGACCCTCGGTCTCGCTGGCGTCGTCGCGGTGGTGGCGATGGCGGCTCGATCACCTCTCTCGCGATCAACGCCGGTCAACGCGAGTTCCGCTCAGGCTCCCACGACCGCGCTCTTCACCGTGCTGGCAGGCGTCGGGATCGTCATGCTCGGCGCGTTCGCCGCCGTGATCTGGTCCGGCCGCCGACGCAAAGATGACCCGCCGGAGCCAGAGCCGACGCGGATCGAGGCGTCTTGGATCGCCAAGCTCGTCGCGATTCTGTTGCCGCTTGCGCTTGGTGCCGCTTTGGTCGCCGCCGCGGCCGTGGGCAGCAGGCGGACTCGTAGCGGGCCGTCATTCGGGGGTGGGGGGCTCGGGCTATCGCCTCTGCACCGATCCACGAGCGGGGTCAGGAGCGGCGGTTTCGTGGTGCCGTCATGGCTTCCGTGGACGGCGCTTGGGATTGTGTCGCTCGCGATCGTGGCGGGACTGGTCGTCCTCTGGCTCGCGCGGGCTCGCCCGTCGGGGGAGGGAGGCGGGTCGGGGGCGGCCAGCGCGGCACTCGAGGCGGCGATCGACGCGCTGGACGCCGACAGCGATCCGCGCCGCGCGGTGATCGCCGCCTACGGTGCGATGCAGCGCACGCTCGGCCAACAAGGCGTGGGCCGATTGCCGGCCGAGGCGCCGCGCGAGTATCTGCGCCGGGTCCTGCTGGAGAGGGGTGCGACGGAGCGCGAGGCGACGACACTGACCGGTTTGTTCGAGGAGGCTCGCTATAGCACCCACCCTATTCCGGAGCGTGTGCGGGAGGTGGCGCTTTCCGCGCTGCGATCGCTCCGGGGGCGATTGCAAGCCGAGGGGGTTCAGTGACGCTGTTGGCGGAGATCGCCCTCGTGGTCCTCGGCGGCATTGCGCTATCGGTCTGCCTCGCGCTCCTCCCGGGCGCACCCCCCGGGCGACGGCGGAGTCAGCCACCGGTGCCTGAGCGACCTAGCCAGCTGGTCGCGCTCGAGCGCCTGGCCATCACCGCCGGCAGCAACGCCGTTCAAGCTCACGCCTACCTGCGCCCGCGGTTAGTCGAGATCGCCTCGCATCGCCTCGTCGCGCATGGCCAGACGCTGGATCGGATGCCGGATGCGTTGGGACGAGAGTTGCTCGGCGACCGCCTGTGGGAGATCGTTCGCCCGGAGCGTCCGTTCCCTGCGGACAGGCAGGGTCCGGGCGTTGGATGGCAAGAACTTGCCGCGATGCTGGACGTGCTGGAGCGGTTGTGAGCGCGTCGCTGTCACCCCGCGTGCATGGGCTACTGTCGCTTGCCGCGTTCGCCGTCATCGCCGCGCTGGCCACCGGCCGCCCCGAGCTGGCGCTGATGGCGGCTCCGTTCCTGATTCTCGGTGGCGCCGGACTGGTCGCCGCCGGGCAGCCGTGTCTGCGAGTCGAGGTGGCGGTCGAGCGGACCCGGCTGCTCGAGGGTGAGGTGGTTGCCGCCACGGTCCGGCTGCGCAACGAAGGCGCACGTGCGGTTGATGTCGACCTCGCGCCCGCGCGCACCAGCCAGCTCGTGCTCGAGCCATCCGGGTCGCTGGCGGTGCACGTCTCGGGAAACGATGAGGTCGAGGTGGACTTCACCGCGCGCGCCGCCCGCTGGGGCGCGCACGCCCTTGGGCCGCTGCGTGTCCGCGCGCGCGATCCCCTCGGCGTTGCCGTGTGGGAGGGGACGCTCGGCCCGCGGGTCGACCTGCGCGCATTTCCCCGCGAGCAACGGCTGCGAGAGCTGGTGGCCCCGATCCGCACTCGGCCATTCCTGGGGAGTCACGTCGCCCGCAGTCGCGGCGAGGGGATCGAATTCGCCGACGTCAGACCGTTTCGGGTGGGAGATCGTGTGCGACAGGTCAACTGGCGGGCGACGGCCCGGCGGGGGGCGCTGCAAGTCAACGACCGACATCCGGAACAGTCAAGCGATGTTGTACTGCTGCTCGACACGTTCGCGGAGGCCCGCGACCAGGCCAGCGGTACGCTCGATTCCGCCGTTCGCGCGGCCGCCGGGCTGGCCAGGGCACATCTGGCCCGGCGCGATCGGGTCGGGGTGGTGGACTTCGGCGGCACCCTGCACTGGCTCGAGCCCGCCTTCGGGACCAGGCAGCTGTACCGGATCGTCGACGCGCTGCTGGCAAGCGACATCGCCTTCAGCTATGCCTGGCGAGACGCAGCGAGCATCCCACTGCGAGTCCTGCCGCCCGGAGCCCTCGTCCTCGCGATCACTCCACTGCTCGACCAGCGGTCGATCGCGCTAGTGACGGACCTGCGGAGGCGCGGGTGCGACCTGATCGTGGTCGAAGTGTCGCCTTTCGACCACATCGGACCGGGCCCGTCAGCTTCAGACGCGGTGGCGTACCGGCTGTGGCGGCTACAGCGCGAGGAGCTGCGGGCGCGCCTCCAGGCTCTCGGCATCGGCGTAGCAGTCTGGACGCGGGACGGAAGCCTCGGACCCGCGCTCGAGGGGGTGAACGCATTCCGACGCTCCGCACGGCACGCTCTGCCCGTCTAGCGGCGGCAGTCGGCGCGCTGACGCTTCTGGTCGGACTGTCCGCCGTCGTGGTGAGCGACGCCGGGTCGGCGAGCCAGCTGGCGTGGGTTGGCGCGGGCGCGGCGGCGCTGCTCCTCACGCTCGGCATGATGCTGCCGTCGCCCGGCCCGGTGCACGCGGCCGTGGCTCTGCTGGGCGTGATCTTCCTCCTCCTCACGCGCCATGATCAGCGCCTGCTCCTCGCCCCGCCGTACGGTGGCGTGCTACTGCTGATCGAGACTCTCGCGACCCAGACGAGCGAGTGGCGCGGCATTGAGCTGATTGCCCCTGAGGTGATCGGCGCGCGCGTCCGCGCGACGTTCCTGGTCGCCGCGGTTGGCGCATCGGCAGCCGCGGCGGCCGCTCTCCTGGTGACGGTGGCGCCCGACCGTTCGGTCGGGCTAACCGCCGCCGGCGCGATTGCGGCGGTAGTGGCGTTCGGGGCGATCGCGCGCGTTGCCCGCCGTCGGTACCGCCCATCCGACTTCGGCGAGCCACCGACAGCCGCAGGTCGCCTGTCCGCTCCGGAACGATGATCGGGGGCGGAAGGCGCGCTTGAAAATGAACCGGCGGAAGCCATCCGGGGGACAGGAAGGAATGCTCGGCGGGTATCCTGTGGGTGAGCGGTGAGGCTCGCTCAGACCGCGGCTCGGCCGCCGATGGCCTCTGGTTGGTGATCTGCCGAAGGAGTCCATCGTGTTCACGTCAGCCTCGCCATTGCAGAACGCGGGCCGGGAATCGCTCGGTGCGATCAAAGAGGTGTGCCGCCATGAGCACGCGCTGGCGGAGGTTCGGCGTCACCATGAGCGCTGAAGCCGGGGTCGATCCGCATACGTTTCGCAGCGTGCTGTTCCATGAGCCGAATGCGGCTCCCCCGGACGCGCCGACCGAGCCTGACTACCTCGTCGATCTCAACCTCGACCAGGTGCTCCATTCAATGAACTCGGGGCGCGAAGAGTATGAACTGACGCCCTTTTTTCATGCGCCACTGCACGATGTCAGCGCCGTGCGGTATCGGCACGATGTGTTGCGGGACCTCGAGCGGCCGCGGGTGCTCGACGCGGTCACGAGGTTCGCCGAACGGATGAGGCGAATGCGCACCCATCTCGAGCAGGCGGCCGACCTGCATTACGAGCTCCAGCGGCAATCGTGGTTCGTCGATGCGGTCGAGATCTACTGTGACGCGATCCGGGCGCTGGCCAAGGAGCTCGCCGGCCAGACGATCACCTCCGAGGGAATCGACGGCCTGCGCGGCTATCTCAACGACTACATCGCGTCGAAGGCATTCACATCACTCGTTCAGGAGGGTAGAGCCGTAAGGGACGCGCTCAACGCAATCCGGTACTCGGTCTTGATTCGGGGCGGTCGCGTGAGCGTGACCAAGTATGCCGATGACGCCGACTACAGCAGGGAGATCGAGGAGACGTTCGCGCGATTTCAGCAACGCGAGGTGAAGAGCTACCGCGTGCGGCTACTGGATCACGCCGAGATGAATCACGTGGAGGCGCGGATCCTTGACGGTGTAGCCGAGCTGCACCCTGAGGCTTTCCGGCAACGGAGCGAATTCTGCGCCCGGCATCGCGACTACCTCGACGCCACCGTCGCCCGGTTCGACCGCGAGGTGCAGTTCTACGTCGCTTATCTCGAGCTCATCGGGCCGCTGCGGGACTCCGGTCTACGCTGCAGCTATCCGCAGGTGTCGGCACGGTCCAAGGAGATCCGAGCGACGGGCACCTTCGATCTCGCCCTAGCGACGAAGCTGATATCCGAGCGACGCACGGTCATTGTCAATGACTTCTATCTCACCGAGCCGGAAAGGATGTTCGTGGTCACCGGCCCCAACAACGGCGGCAAGACCACGTTCGCGCGCACGGTCGGCCAGCTGCACCACCTGGCAAGTCTCGGGCTGCCCGTCCCCGGCCAGGACGTGCACGCATTCCTCCCCGACCGTATCTACACACATTTCGAACGTGAGGAGGAAATCGAGACGCTGCACGGTAAATTCGAGGACGAGCTGATCCGGGTGCGCGCAGTCCTCGAGCGGGCCAGTTCAAGCAGCGTGATCGTGATGAACGAGAGCTTCAACTCGACCACGCTCAACGACGCGCTGTTCGTCGGGACCGAGATCATGGGACGGATTCTCAAGCTGGGCTGTCTCGGCGTGTACGTGACCTTCGTCGACGAGCTCGCGTCGCTGAGCGAGGCGACCGTCAGCATGGTCGCCCAGATCCTGCCGGAAAACCCGGCCGAGCGCACGTTCAAGGTGCTGCGGGAGCCTGCGGCCGGACTCGCCTACGCATGGGCAATCGCCGAGAAGTACGGCCTGACCTACGACCGGGTGGCCGACCGGATAAGCGCGTGAAGGTCTACCTCCTGCATCGGGATCGTGACCTGGAGATTGAGCCCGACCTACGCGACCCGATCTTCGACGCCATGCGAAGCGGGCACCTGTACGCGATCGCGAACGCCAAGCGCGAGATGGAGCGCCAGCAAAGAATTACATCGCGCCCGCCGGCACCGGGGAAATACGACGCGCTGATAGCCGATCTGGAGCTCGCGACGCTGTGGAACGGGATGGCCGCCGGGGACGAGTTCATCTACGACACCGCCAAGCGTGTGGTGCTCTCATCGTTGACCGATCCCGACGAGATCCGCTACCGCCAGCAGGTCCTGGCCGACTGCATCGAGCACACGGAGGTCGTCAGCGAACTCTACGCAGTCGCGATCGATGCCCTCGCCAGTGAGCGAAAGGTCACCTCGTTCTGGAGCGGGGCAATGCCCGATTGGATCCTCCGCCGCTCCGTGCAGCTGCTCGAGCTCTTCCTCGACATCCTCCGGCGGCTCCGACTGATCGCCGAAGATCATGGTCAGAGCTTCCGCTCGGAAGGGTTCCGGCGCTTCTTCGAGATGGTGAGCGAGGAACTCGCCGACGATTACCTGCAGACTGTCGAGCATCAGCTCCGTGAGCTCGAGCTGCGGCGAGGCGTTCTGCAGAGCGCGGATCTGGGTAAGGGCGACAAAGGAAGAGGCTACATCTTCCACCAGCCCCCGCCCGACGCGACGTGGCGCCAGCGGCTCCTGCCGGGCAAGCAGCCAGGCAGCTACAGCTTCGAGCTTCACCCCCGCGACGAGGCGGGCTTTCGCGCCCTCGCGGAGATCAAAGGCCGGAGCCTGAACTCAGTGGCCGACGCGGTCGCGCAATCCGCCGACCACGTGCAGAGCTTTTTTGTCACGCTCCGTCTCGAACTCGCCTTCTACCTCGGATGCGTGAACCTCCACCGCCGGCTTCACGCCAAAGGCGAGCCCACCTGCTTTCCGGAGCCGACCAGCGCGCGCCAGCTCGCGCTGAACGCCCGGGACGTCTACGACGTCTGCCTCAGCCTGCACCTCGACGATGTCGTCGTCGGCAACGAAGTCAACGCCGATCGAAGGTCGCTCCTGATGATCACCGGGGCCAACCAGGGCGGGAAATCGACGCTGTTGCGGAGCCTCGGCGTCGCCCAGCTGATGATGCAGAGCGGCATGTTCGTTGGCGCGCAGGCGTTCCGCGCGAGCATCTGCGCTGGCATCTTCACACACTACAAGCGCGAGGAGGACGCCGGAATGGAAGGCGGCAAGCTCGACGAGGAACTTCGGCGGATGAGCGAGATCGTCGACCTGATCAAGCCCGACTCAATCCTGCTGTGCAACGAGTCGTTCGCCTCGACCAACGAGCGGGAGGGCTCCGAGATAGCGCGCCGAGTCGTTCGCGCGATGCTTCACAGGCAGATACGGGTGCTGTTCGTCACCCACATGTACGACCTGGCCCACAGCTTCCATGCCCAACAGCTCGACAACGCGCTGTTCCTGCGCGCCGAACGGAATCCCGACGGCCGGCGCACATTCAAATTGCTCGAGGCCGAGCCACTGCGAACCAGCTACGGCGAGGACTCCTACCGCCGGATCTTCCACGTCGAGGAGCCCGGCGCGATCGCGTCGAGATCCTGAGGCGCTACGCCGCCGCGAGCTCGGGGACGACCGACTCTAGCCTCGGCGGAGCACCGTGGTCCACCGTCTCCCGGGTTACCACGCACCTTCGTACGTCACCGCGAGACGGAAGCTCGAACTGGAGGTCGAGCAACAGCTCCTCCAGGATTGAGCGTAAGCCACGCGCTCCAGCCCGCCGCTGGATGGCCTTGTCGGCGATGGCGCAGAGTGCCTCCTCGGCGAAGACCAACTCGATCCCGTCGAAGCGGAACGACTCCTGAAACTGTCTGAGCAGTGCGCCGCGCGGCTCGATCAGCACCCGCACGAGGTCCTCGCGGGCAAGCTGGTGGATCGGACAGATCACCGGTAAGCGACCGATGAACTCGGGGATCAGTCCATATTCGACGAAATCCTCCGGTCGGCAGTGCGCGAGGAGCTCGCCGACATCACGCTCGTCCACCGATCTGATCGCCGCGCCGAAGCCAACGCCCTGACGGCCGATGCGGCGCTCGATCAAATGATCGAGCCCATCAAATGTCCCTCCGCAGATGAAGAGAACCTTGGAGGTGTCGATCTGTACATCCGCTCGCGGCATACGGTCAACGCGAGCGACCACGGAGGCGATCGTCCCGTCCAACAGCTTGAGCAATGCCTGCTGCACGCCTTCACCGGAGACGTCGCGCGTGATCGATGGGCCGTCGGCCTTTCGCGCGATCTTGTCCACCTCGTCCAGGTAAAGGATCCCGGTCTGAGCCTCTGCGATGTCGTGGTCTGCGGCTCGGATCAGCGGAAGCAGAACGCTCTCGACGTCCTCGCCGACATAGCCGGCTTCGGTCAGCGCGGTGGCATCCGCAATCCCAAACGGAACGTCGAGGACCCTCGCCAGGGTCTGCGCCAGAAGAGTCTTGCCACACCCAGTCGGCCCGAGCAGCAGGACGTTCGACTTCTGGAGTTCGATGTCGTCGTCAGCTGAGTGCACACGCTTGTAATGGTTGTACACCGCGACCGACAACGTTCGCTTCGCCTCGTCTTGTCCGATGACATAACGACTGAGAAGGTCATAGATCTCCCGCGGCTTCGGCAGGTCCTCGAGCTCGTATTTGACCGCAGGCGAGGGCCCGTCATCGAGGGCCTCATTGCACTCGCCGAGGCACCCATCACAGATGTGAACGCCAGGACCCGCGATCAGAAACCTGACCTCCTCATGCAACTTCCCGCAGAAGCTGCAGAACAGCTCGTCGGGCGGGTCGCGAGAGGTTGCCATCAGCCGTCAGTCGATCTCATTTGCGGTCACTGGCTCAACCGCGATCCTCCTCGCACCAGCGGACAGCGACGTCCGTGTTCGAGACCGCCGCCACGGTCATTAGGAGATCTTCCCGACGGCGAGCAGCCGCCGGCCGAACGTGAAGTTGATCACGTCGGCGGCGGCGTGGTACCACGCGAGGACGGCGAACGCGATCGTGACCCAGCCACCCGCCTTGATCCACGAGAGGGTTCCGCTCTGGAACCCGATCGCGAGCAGGACCAGGCCGATGAAGATCAGCGCGAACACTGCGACCAGCACCCAGTCGGTCTTGAGCGACGCGATGAAGAAGAAGAAGGTGAGCACGGCCCACATGGCCAGAAACAGCGCCACGCCAGCATCGACCGAGCTCGGCGTTGACATCTTGGCGAACCACACCTGGATCGCCCCGAAGATCACCCAGAAGGGCCCGTAGCTACCGAAGACGACCGCTCCAAAGACGTTGCCACGGCCAATTTCGAGCAACCCGACGAGAATCTGGATCAGGCCGCCGAAGAAGAAGGCGACGGGAAACACGATCGGGAGGCTGCCCTGGCCGATCAGATGGGTGTTGTAGAGGCCCAGCATGAACGAGGTCGTCGCGAACGCGAGCACTGCCCAGGCGCCGGGGTCGGCCAATGGGCCCGTCGACGCGCCGGCCAGCTCTCGGTCGATCGTCGCCTGGTCGGACGGCTGCGCGGGGGTGGTTGCCATCACTCCTCCTGTGTGTTGGGGCTGTCCGTGCCACACCTGTCGTCACCGCTCCCGGCGACGTGGCTGGGTCGAAGGAGTGGGTGTGGGCGCTGCCTGGGCGCGCTGTCAAGCCGCGTCCATGCAAAGTGCACCGATGAGGGGCGCTGCGCCGTACCCGGGCCTCCTTCTTCTGCTCGATCTGACTCTGCAGACAGAGGCCATTAGCGAATCCCGCGGTTTGAGAAGCCGTACAGCTCCTCGAGCGAGCCTCATCGCACCGGGCAATATACACGCAACGCGGAGCGCCGATCAGCTTGCAAGCACGGATGCGTGCTCAGCGCTGCTCACCGCTCAGCGGCCCCGCGGCCGGCGAACGTCGCCTGCTCCCCCAACTCCTCCTCGATCCGCAGCAGCTGGTTGTACTTGGCGACGCGCTCAGTGCGGGCCGGGGCTCCCGTTTTGATCTGCCCGACGGCGGTGGCCACGGCGAAGTCTGCGATCGACGTGTCCTCGGTCTCACCGGAGCGATGCGAGATCACGGCCCGATATCCGGCGTCGCGGGCGAGCTTGATCGTCTCGAGAGTCTCGGTGACGGTGCCGATCTGATTGAGCTTGATCAGTATCGAGTTGGCGACGTGCTCGTCGATTCCGCGGCGGAGGATTGTCCGGTTGGTGACGAAGATGTCGTCGCCAACCAGCTGAAGGCGGTCTCCCAGCCGCTCGGTCAGGAGCCGCCACCCCGCCCAGTCGGTCTCAGCCATCCCGTCTTCGAGCAGCACGATCGGGTATCGGTCGACGAGTTGCTCGTAGTAGTCGATCAGGTCACCGGACGAGAGGGCGCGCCCCTCGCCCGAGAGGTGGTAGGCGCCGTCTGAATAGAACTCGCTGCTGGCCGGATCCAGTGCGATCGCGACGTCGCGGCCCGGCTCATAGCCGGCGCCCGCGATCGCCGCCACGAGCAGCTCCAGGGGCGCCTCGTTTGAGTCCAGCCCGGGCGCGAACCCTCCCTCGTCACCGACCCCAGTCCCGAGCTGCCGCGCCTGGAGCTGATACTTAAGGTGCTGGTAGGTCTCCGCACCCGCCTGCAGCGCGCGAGAGAACGTGTCAGCTCCGACCGGCACGATCATGTACTCCTGGAAGTCGACCGGGTTATCCGCGTGCACACCGCCGTTGAGGACGTTCAGCATCGGCATCGGTAGCAACGGCGGGATGTCCTGCTGCCAATAGGACCACACCGGAAGGCCCATATCAGCGGCCCGTGCCCGCGCCACCGCGAGTGAGACTGCCAGGATCGCGTTCGCTCCCAGGTTCGATTTGTTCTCGGTGCCATCGAGCTCAATCATGGTCCGGTCGAGCCCGGCCTGATCGGCCGCATTCCTGCCGACAACGACATCCGCGATCTCGCCGTTGACGTTCCCGACCGCGCGCAGTACGCCGTTACCGCCGAACGCCTCACCGCCATCGCGTAGCTCCACCGCCTCGTGCTGACCCGTTGACGCGCCCGACGGGACGGCCGCCCGCCCGGTCGCTCCGGACTTCAGCCGGACGTCGACCTCGACCGTAGGATTGCCGCGGCTATCCAGGATCTGCCGGGCGTGAACGCGCTCGACCACGCTCAAGAGCGGCTTCCTTCCTGCTCCACGGCGCTCTGCGGCGGGCCTGCGCGCCGGTCATCGGCACGCCGGCGAACGTTCCGGTAGGCCAGCACCGCATTGGCTCGGCGCACAAGCAGCTGCACGCCGCGGCGTCGTGCGGTACGTCCGCCGGAGACCTCCTCGAGGCGATCCACGAGCCGCTGGAGCCGCTCAATGGAAAGCCCCTCGAAAGCGCGCTGCAAATCATCGGTGGCCACAAAGTCACCTCCACGTCGATGCGTTCAGTTGACGTAGAGGCCATCAGCGACCCCGCAGCCGCAGTCCGAGCGAGCCTCATCGCTCAGAGGCAGAGTGTACTGAAGCAGCCTCAGCCGATGGTGGTCATACGCCGCTGCAGGGGTCTTCAGCGCGATGTCGGAGCGGGCCGATCATGCCGGCTGCTCGCTTCGAGTTCGCTCAGCCAGAGGCGGACGCCCGGGTGGAGGGGCAGGTTCAGCATCTCCTGCGTGGTGAACCATCCGGTCGCGTCGGTCTCGAGCACGGAGTAGGCGTCGAACATCTCATCGACGTCGGCCAGAAACACATGGAATCGCCAGCCGCCACCGCAGTCCTGGACCTGCTCGCCGGTGACCCGGTAAACGGGCACGTGACCAATCTCCTCGCTCATCTCGCGGCGGGCGGCCGCTTCGGGCGACTCGCCAGCTCGGATCGCCCCACCCGGAATGCCCCAGGTCGCAGGCTCGTCCACCCAGCGCGATCGCAGTGCCAGCAGGTAGCGGGGCTGTGAGCCGGAGATGGCGTGCCGTAGGAGCAGCCCCGCACCGCCGTTGGCCCCCCAATGGACGTGACCGAGTCGGCAGATCGTCCAGCGCTCTCCGGCGGCGGGTTGGGCAGAGCTCGACATCTCGACCAGGGAGACTAGAGGCAGCCAGGTGTCATACAACGATGTGATAGAGGTGGGCGTCGTCACGCTCGTGGCCGGCCCGGCCGGGGTGTCACGGAGCCGTCGCGTCGATTTGGTCTGCTCGCTCCGAGCCAGACAGATTCGAGGTGCTCGCTTGCCAGGACGAACCTCACGGTCGGCGAGCCTGCCGGCGAGCATCCGCGGGTGCATTCAGATCGCCGTCGCGCTCGCCGCGCGTAGCCTGGCCACATCGAATCCCCGATCACCATCGCTCACACAAAGTTCAGAGGCCGACGGAGTCACCCCCGCAGCTCACAGCCCCTTCCGGCACCAAGGCCCGACCGGGGATGCCTGCCCAGCGCGTGGGTACCGGTCCTGGCGGCGAGACGTTTTCGCCCTGCCCAACATAGGATGAGCGAGATGATGCAGCCTCGAGATGCGATTGCGACAGTGGTGGATCGTTGCCTGGGCATCAAGCCCGGAGAGGACGCGCTCGTCGTGGTCGACGCCGGCACGATGGAGATCGGCGAGTCACTGCGCCGGGCCGCGGCGGAGCACGGCGCGGACGCGGTGTTGGCGATCATGGATGCGCGTGAGACGGATGGCAGCGAGCCGCCCCGGCCGATTGCCAGTGCCCTTGCTGCATGTGACGTGTACATCGCGGCGACAACCAGGTCGCTAAGTCACACGTCCGCCCGAAAGGGAGCGACCGACGCCGGCGTCCGCGGAGCCACGATGCCGGGGGTCACCGTCGAGATGCTCTCGCGGGTGATGGCGGCCGATTTCGACCGCATGGCCGCCCGATCAAGGGCTGTCGCCGACCTCCTGAGCGCAGGCTCGGTTGCGCGTGTCACCTGCCCTCGCGGGACGAACGCGACGTTTGACCTCAATGACCGTGACGGTATTGCCGACGACGGGAACCTGACCGCGGCGGGCGCCTTCGGGAATCTCCCGTGCGGAGAGGCCTTTATCGCGCCTCTGTCCGGCGAGGGGCGGCTCATCGCCAGGAGCATCGCCAGGCTCGGCCTCTCGGACGAGCCCGCGACGTTGACCTTGACCGACGGCAGGCTGCTTGCGGCCGAGGGTGGCTTGGGGCCCGAGTTGATGCGGCTTCTGAGCGCCCACGGAGCACTCGGCACGAACCTGGCCGAGCTCGGGGTTGGAACCAATGAAAAAGCCAGGCTGACCGGCAACGTGCTCGAGGACGAGAAGATCCTCGGCACGGTCCACGTTGCGTTTGGAGCGAGCGCGGCGATCGGAGGAACGGTGTCGGTTCCAATTCATCTCGACGCCGTGATCAGCGAGGCGAGCCTGACGATCGATGGGGCCACGGTGCTCGACGCGGGCAGGTTCGTGCTGGCCGATCCGGTTCACTGATTAATCCCAGCTGGGCGACTCGATCAGCCGGAGCCGGCCACCGGTGAGGTAGGCTTCTGCTTGAGCGATGAGGCTCGCTCAGACCGCGGGAGAACGTCTCGCTGACGGCCTCTATTTCTTCGATGGAGGTCGTCGCGATGGACGGTGTGGCTTTGTTTCTGGTTGGGTTGATGGCGGGAATCGCGGCGGCGGCGCTCGCCCTGGCGATTCGTGATGCCAGGCCGGGTAGGCAGCAGAATGCGACGAGCGCGTTGCGTTGCTCGATCTGTGGCGTCGACTGGCCGCCCGATCCGCACGACTACGGCCGGTGTCCGACGTGCCTGGAGCAGACGTATCCGGTCGGCGGCGGCGTTCGCCCGCTGGACTCGACCCAGGCTCGCTCGATCCGGCTTCACCGCGAGTTCGAGCGGTTCTATTCGGCTTGGAAAGGAGAGGACGCCGCGTGAGCCGGCGCGACTGGCGCGTGACGCCGTGTGCTGTACGGGGACCCGGTAGAATGCTTGGTAGAGCGATGAGGCTCGCTCCGGACTGCGGAACCCGCTAATGGCCTCTACGACCAGTTCGATGTGGAGGTTCCGATGCAGTCTCGTGCACACGCTTCGCGGCAACCGGGCGGGCATGACCGACCTTCGCCGGCCGGGGAAGTGGGCGGTGTCCGTGAGTCCGAGCTCGCAGCGATCGCTCTGCTGTGCCTACTGTTTGCGTGGCCGGAGGAGCGACCCACGCAGCCTCGACTGCCAGGGGCTCCCTGATGAGCCCCATCGCGACGATCCATGCACGGCAGATCCTGGACAGCCGCGGTTATCCCACGGTCGAGGTCGAGGTGACACTCGATGGTGGCCAGGTCGGGCGTTCGGCAGTGCCGACCGGCTCCTCGACGGGCCGACGCGAGGCGGCCGAGCTTCGCGACGGTGGAGATGCCTGGTCCTCGATGGGGGTAGGCGCCGCGGTGGACGCCGTACGCGCCGAGATCGCACCCGCGCTGCAGGGACGCGATCCTGACGACCAGGCTGCGATCGACCGGACGCTGCTAGCGCTCGACGGCACCCGCGACAAGTCCCGGCTGGGGGCCAACGCCATACTGGCCACGTCTGTTGCGGTGGCCCGCGCGGCAGCCGCTGAAAGACGGGAGCCGTTGTGGCGCTATCTTGCGCGAGGCCGAGCGGTGCAGCTGCCTGTGCCACTGCTGGACGTCTTGAACGGTGGCGTTCACGCGGCGAACCGCCTCGACTTCGAGGAGTTCATGATTATTCCCGCCGGCGCCGAGACGTTCTCGGACGCGCTGCGGATCGGCGTCGAGGTGTTCCACGAGCTGCGCTACACGCTCCTGGCGCGCGGACGCGGCGCGTTGATGGGGGGCGACGGCGGTTTCGCGCCGGACCTCGAATCGAACGAGAGTGCGCTCGAGACGCTGGTCGCGGCGATCAGAAGTGCCGGTTACGAGCCCGGCTGGGATGTCTGGATCGGCGTTGACGCCGCGGCCAGCCAGCTACGGCAAGGGGACGGATATCCGCTCGCCCATGAGGGCCGGCAGCTGTCGTCGCGCGAGCTCGTCGCCTATTACGACGAGCTGGCCGACCGGTATCCACTGCTGCTGCTTGAAGATGGGATGGACCAGGACGATTGGGAGGGGTGGCAAGAGCTGACCGCGCATCTCGGGCAGCGCATCGAGCTCGCGGGCGATGACTTGTTTGTGACAAGCGCCGAGCAACTGCGAGATGGGATCACGAGCGGGGTGGCAAATGCGGTCGTGATCAAACCTAACCAGGTCGGCACGCTCACCGAGACGCTCGAAACGGTCGCGGTGGCACAGGCGGGTGGATACGGCACGGTGATGGCACAGCGGTCGGGAGAGACGGAAGATACGAGCATCTGCGACCTCGCCGTCGCCACCGGGTCCATGCAAATCAAGGCGGGCGCCCCGTCGCGCGAGCGCGTCGCTAAGTACAACCGCCTACTCCGGATTGAGGAGATGCTTGGGCCCGAGGCCAGGTTCGCGGGCTTGAGCGCCTTCTATCCCGACAAGTGGGATGCGCTCCGGTGACCCTTTCGATCTCGATACACGAACGTCCGGAGCTGACCCTCGAGTACCTGGTGCTGGACGTGAACGGGACCATCACGAACCGGGGCGTCCTGATCGAGGGCGTCGAGGAGCGGATCGATAGCCTGCGCAAGGTGCTCGACGTTCGGTTGGTCTCCGCCGACACGTTTGGGACCTTGGACACGATTGCCGAGCGTCTCCAAGCCACCCCCGTGCGGGTGGGGAGCGGCGTCGACAAGCTGCGGGCGCTCGACATGTTCGGCCGTGACCGCTGCGCGGTGATCGGGAATGGAGCGAACGACGCGCTCATATTGGAGGCGGCTGCGATCGGCTTTGTCGTTGTGGGCCCAGAAGGCGCTAGTGCCGGCTCGTTGCGCGTCGCAGATGTCGTGTGCGCGTCGGCCGTCGACGCCCTCGATCTTCTGCTCGACACGAAGGCACTCTCGGCCACGTTGAGGGGATAGCCCTATGCATTGGTGCCATTTCTGCTATGCGGTCAACCCCCGTGCCGTCGGACCGTGTGTGCGGTGTGGTCGCCCGGTGCAAGGCCCGGGGGATCTCTCGTATGACGACCGCCTAATTTGGGCGCTGGGCCACCCGGATGGAGACCGAGCGGTGTTGGCGGCGCAGACGCTGGGAGCCCGTCGAGTTCGGTCGGCCCTGCCGGCCCTTCGCAGGACCGTCGATCAGGATCGAGATCCGTACCTGGCCGTCGCGGCCCTGCGTGGGGCGATCGCGATCGCGGGATGCGACGAACTGCGTGACTGGCTCGAAGAGCTCGCCCGAAGCGAGTCGTTCATGGTGCGCGAGACGGCAGAGCAAGCGCTCGGCGCGAAAGGAGCAGGTGAGAAAAGCCGGTAGCCGTCATGCAACCCGAAGTGGCTGTGCGGTAGGCATGGTCTGCTATACAGGACTGTGCGCGATGAGGCTCGCGCTTCAAGTGCGGTCGGATGCCGCTGATGGCCTCTGTTACGTGTTCACCCGATTGGTGGAGGTTTGTAATGGAGGCGTACCCGGTTGGTTCAATGCGGATCGGTGGGCTTGTTGGCCGGATCTTCTTCTTGCTGGATGGACGGTCCGTGGGTGGCTGTACGGGCGCTGTCAGGTGCGACGACCTGGAACACCGCCGCGTTGGCGGTTGTATCGGCCGGGCGTACCTGCCCGGGACCCGACGCTTTGTCGGCGGCTGTGTCGGCTTCGTTCCCCTTCCCGCGAGCGAGCACCCATGCGGCGCTGCTCCTGGTCCGGAATCATTCGAGAGCGGAGCGACATGGGGGGAGGAGGTGGCCGAGGTTGCGCTCTGAGTGCTCGCCGATGGTCGATAGAGATTCAGTGGAGAGGGTGACGCCGGATACGTACCGAGCTGCGCGTACTGAACCTCGTTAGCCACGTCAGCCGACGCCGATGGTCTTGCCATCGGCGTCGATGTCGATGCCAAGCGCCGCGGGCGCCTTGCCGAGCCCCGGCATCTGGGTGACATCTCCGCACAGCGGCACAAGCCAACCGGCGCCTGTGTACGCACGAATGTCGCGGACTGGTAACACGAAATCCTCCGGTGCGTTCAGCAGCGATGGCTCAGCCGATAGCGAGAGGTGCGTCTTCGCAATGCACACCGGAAGCTGGGAAAGTTCCTCACGCGTAAACTGGCTTATCTTCTCCTCGGCCTCGGGATAGAAGAAGACGCTTCTTGCGCCGTAGACGCGCTTCGCGACGGCTTCCACCTTATCTTTAATAGTCTCGCCGTCGCCGTAAACGCAATGAAACCTCGCGGGCCGCGCGCACGCGTCGACGACCGCGGAGGCCAGCTCGCGGGCGCCCGCCCCTCCCTGTGCAAAACCGTTGTTCGCGCAGGCGGCGAAGGCACCGGCCTCGAGCGCCAGACGCTTCACAAGCTGGATCTGTTCGTTCGTGTCGTCCGTGCGTCGGTTCACCGCGACGACCGCGGGAAGGCCGAAGGTCTCGATGATCCGAATGTGGCGTCGCACGTTCGCCATTCCTATCTCGATCGCGTTCAAGCTAGCTTGCCGATCGACGTGAGCGTCCGCAGGGATCCCGCCGTGATGTTTGAGGGCCCGGATGGAAACTACGAGGACCGCTGTCGCCGGCGAAAGTCGCCCGACTTTACAGACGACGTCGACGAACTTCTCCATCCCCATGTCGGCGCCGAAGCCACACTCGGTGACGACATACTCGCCTAGTCTGGCGGCGACCAAATCGGCGACCAACGAATTGTTGCCGTGGTCGGTTGTCCCTAGAGGCCCGCAGTGGACGAGTGCCGGTTGACCCTCGGTTGTCTGCACCAGGTTCGGCTTGACGGCATCCTTTAGTAATACGGTCATTGCGCCCGCGGCCTGGAGGTCGTCTGCGGTCACGGGACTGCCGTCACCTCGCGCGTAGCCGGCGGTTATCCTCCCCAATCGCAGCCGAAGGTCGGCGAGGTCGCGGGCGACTGCCGTGATTGCCATTACCTCGGACGCGGCGGTGATGTCGAAGCCGGTCTCGCGGGGGTAGCCGTTGGCGCGGCCTCGCAGGCCGATAGCGATCTTGCGTAGTGTGCGGTCGTTCATGTCGATCGCGCGGCGCCACGGGATGCGCAGGGCGTCGATGTCGTGACGGTTCCCGTGGAGGATCGACGCGTCGATCATCGCCGCCAGTAGGTTGTTCGCCGCGCCGATTGCGTGGATGTCGCCAGTGAAATGAAGGCTCAGTTCCTCACCCGGGACGATCTGGGCTCGCCCGCCCCCGGCAGCACCTCCCTTGACTCCGAACACCGGCCCGAGCGAGGCCTCGCGTAGGCAGGCGACAGGACGTCTGCCAAGCCTGCCCAGGGCGTCGGTGAGGCTGATCACCGTGGTCGTGTTGCCCTCCCCTTCGCGGGTGGGCGTCATGCTGGTGACGCAGACGAGCTTGGTGTCCGACGCCGGCGGCAAGCGGTCGATGGCCGACAGCGCGATCTTGGCTTTGTAGCGGCCGTACGGTTCGATCTCTTCGCGCCCGAGTCCGATTCGACGTGCGAGGTCTTCGATCGGGATCGGCTCGCGCTCTGCGGCGATCTCGTGATTGGTCTTCACGTTGTCCTCCCGGGGGGATCGTTGATTGAGGACGGTCGCTTGACGTGCATCGCGGCCCAGCACTGCCGGCCGCCGTGGCAGTGCTCGAGGCGTGTCAGCTCGGAGTGCAGGAGCGCCAGCTGAGACGAGGTGAGGTCGGCGGCGAGGTTGTGCAGCTCGAACGGATCCCTCAGTAGGTCATAGAACTCGCGTTCGCCGTCTGCGTACTCCACGTACAGGAACCAGGGAGTGCGCATTGCCTCGTAGGTGGTTGGGCTGCCGCTCGCCGACGGTTGGTAGTCGGGATCGAGCACGGACATGCGTCCGCCGTGGTGCTCGACCAGAATCGCGTCGCGCCAGCCGGTCGGGTTCCGGCCGTGCATGAGGCCGAGAAGGCTGTGACCGTCGGAGCGGATCGTCGTGCCGCCAATTGCCGTGAACGTCTTGGCCAGGTCGATGTTTTCGGCCATCGCAGCGGTCGTCCGCCCAGCCGGAACCCCTGGTCCCACGACCACGAGCGGAACGTGGATGTCGGTGTCGAACGCGGTCAGCTTTCCGGGCATCAGTCGATACTCGCCGGTGTGTAGCCCGTTATCGGAGCTGAAGATCAGGTAGGTATCGCGCGCGACGCCGTCCGCCGCCAGTGCCTGCTCGATGTCGCCGATCGTGCGGTCGACCGCCTGGACAGACTGGGCCCGGAGGCGAAACGCATGGTTGATGTTCGCCACCTGGCGGCCGGTTAGGGGGCGACGATGGGCGGCCAGCCATCTGGGTGGGTCGGTCGGCAGCACATCGAAATTGGGAGGGCGCGGAGCCTTGAGTCCAGGGAACTCGTGGGCGTCTTGCGGCGCTGGAACGTAGGGGGAGTGGGGGGCGAAGGTGCCCAGCTCGAGGAAGAACGGCTTTCGGTTACGCGCCGCGCGGTTGATGAACTGCACGCCGTCGCGCGCGATGACGTCGGTCAGGTAGTCCGAGGGCCGATGGCCGTAGTAGTGGATCTTGCCGTTCTGGCTGAGGTTGTAGTCAAACTCGTTGTAGCCCCAGCCGGCCACGTCCCACTCGGAAAAACCCGGGGGCACATAGCTGCTCGGCACCGAGGCGACCTGACCGTCGGCCGAATTTCCGGAGGACTCGAGGTACCCGTTCAGGTACTTGCCCATCATCGCGGTTACGTAGCCCACGCGCTGAAGGGCGATCGGAAACGTGTGAAGCTCATCGTGGTGCTTGTAGAAGGCGTTGAAACCACCGCCGGGACCGAAGTTGCTGAACACGCCGGTGTCATGCGGAAAGTCACCGGTGAAGATCGACGCGCGGGACGGGCAGCACAGCGAGTCCGACACGTAGTAGTTCTTGAACGACAGCCCGTCGTGTTCCATCGCCAGCACGTGCGGCATGAACCGAAGCAGATCCATCGACAGGTCATCGGTGAGAACGAACACAATGTCCGGCCGCGCGGGAGCCGGGGCTGTCGGCCGTGGGACGCGACGCTGGGGGCCTCCTGACCGAGACAGCGCGACGATCACCCCGGCCAGGACGAGAACCACCAGTAGCCCGAGCGAGAGCCCGAGCCAGCGCCTGGTCAGCATGCGGTTCGCCGGACGGTGAGCAGGGTAGGTGAGCGGATCGCTTCCGGCTCGATGTCGCCTCCACGGGACTAGGTTCGTGTCGGTAGAGGCCATCAGCAGCCGCAACTGCGGTCCGAGCGAGCCTCATCGCTCGCCACGATCGTACCGATCTGGATCCCGTCGTGAACAACTCCCGGCGGCCGTCGCGAGCGCCGCTGACCCCGCTATATTTCCTGGAGCTGCAATACGGCGATGGAGTTCGCCGGGCAGGTGACCGAACCGCCTTCGGGCTGATGGCTCCTACGCACAAGCGTTTTGTACGCCCGCGTAGGAGCTCAGCTCAAGAAATCATGCTGCCGCCATGGGTAATTCAGGCCTGCCAGGTGCTGGCCCTGCTGGTGTTCTCGCCGCTGATCAGCGGCGTGATTGCGAAGGCGGAGGCGCGGGTGCAGTGGCGGACGGGACCGTCGATTTTCCAGCCCTACTACGACATCGCGAAGTTCTTTCGCAAGGAGTCGGTTCGGCCTGAGACGGCTTCGCCGTTCTTCGAGATCGCGCCGTTGATCGCGTTCGCGGCGTACTGCTCGATCGCGCTGCTGATCCCGGTCTTGACGAACTTCCCGCTACCGCTCGGCACGGCGGGGGACATTCTGGGCGGGGCGCTGCTGTTCGGTCTGGCCGGGTTCGTCACCGCCTTGGCCGGCGTGGATTCGGGGTCGGTGTACGCCGCGCTCGGTTCGAGCCGGACGCAGTCGGTGGCGACGCTCGTTGAGCCCACCTTGATCTTCGTCTTCTTCACGATTGCGCTGGTCACCGGGACCGATCTGCCGTATGCGATGAATGCGACGCTGGCGCACTCGAGCTCGGAGTATTTCCGTCCCAGCCACCTGCTCGCGGCCGCCGCGTTCTTCGCGATGCTGCTGGTGGACACGGGTCGGGTGCCGATCGAGAGCCAGGGTTCGACGCTCGAGTTCGGGATGATCGACGAGGCGCGGCTGTTCGAGCATTCCGGGCCCGCGCTGGCGCTGTTCCGGTGGGCTTCGACGATGAAGCAGTTCTTGCTCTACGTCGTGTTCCTCAATGTCCTCGTCGTGCCGTGGGGCCTTGCCTCTAACCGAACGGTGGGGGCGGTGGCGGTCGCGCTCGGTTGGCTGCTTGTGAAGATGATCGGGTTGGGCCTGGTGATGGTGGTGATCGAGTCGAGCTTCGCCAAGCTGCGGCTGTTCCGCATCCCCGACTTCATGGGGGCCGGGTTCGTTCTCTCGGTGCTGGCGATCCTCGTCTTCTATCTGGCGAACGGCTGATCCGATGCACGCCGCGCCGCACTACGACTTCGTCCATGCTGTCGCGGCGCTGCTCGCGATCTCCCTTCTGCTGTGCGCGCTTGCCCTCCTGGCGGTCAAGCAGGTCCACGAGCAGGTGCGGGTGTACGCCGTGCAGTCGGTGTTCGCTGCGGGTTACACGCTGCTCGTCGGGATCGATCGGGCGGACGTCGCGCTGATCGTCCTTGCGGTGTGGACGGCCGTGATCAAGGTGATCGTGATTCCGGTCTCGATCGATCGGCAGATCACGCGTCAGGTCTCCGAGCACGAGGTTCCTCTCGTGGTACAGGTGCCCATGTCGCTCCTGATCGGCGTCGCGCTCGCCGGGCTGGCCTACTGGTCCGGATCGGTCCTGCCGATCCACGGCGCGCTGCTGCCGACCCCGGCGCTCGGCATGCCGCTGGCGCTCGTGCTCGTCGGGTTCTTCTTCATGATCACCAGGCAGAACGTCATCAGCCAGATCGTGGGGCTGCTGGTGCTGGAGAACGGCGTGTTCCTGGCCACGGTGGCGATCGCGCCCGGACTCCCGTTCGCGATCGGGTTCCTGCTGCTCCTCGACCTGCTGCCGGCGGTTCTCTTCTACGGCGTGTTCGCCCGGCTCATCGCCGCGCGGGCCAAGACCACCAGCATCGAGGACATGGCGGTGCTACGCGGCTGATGGCGGTCTGGCTCGTGATCGCACTCGGGCTGGCGCTAGCCGCGGCTTGCTCGACGCTGGCCATCGGAGACAGGGCTGCCAGCGGCTGGATCTCCGCCGGGGCCGCCGTGGGGGCTTTCGCCGCCTCGCTGGTGGCGGTGTTCGCATACCACGTCAGCCAGGGCCGCCACGCGCTTGGCGGCGCCTTCTTCCTTGACGGCCTGAGCGGCGTGTTCCTGATCTCGGTCGCGTTCGTGTACGCCGTGGTGGCGGTCTACTCGGTCGGTTATTTGAAGCCTGGCATCGGGCACGTGCGGTTGCGCCGCGTGTACTGGCCGCTGTTGAACCTGTTCGGACTCGCGCTGTTGGCGACGCCGATGGTCGCGAACCTCGGGGTGCTGTGGGTGTCGGTCGAGCTCACGACGGTGGTGAGCGCGCTGCTGGTGACGAGCGAGGGATCGGATCAGTCGCTCGAGGCGGGGTGGAAGTACATCGTGCTCGGCTCGGCCGGGCTGGGGCTAGGTCTGCTCGGGATCGTTTTGATCTACGCCGCTGGTGTCCCGGCTTTGGGCGATCATTACACGCCTACGTACACGATCCTCGCGCACGCCGGTCCGCACCTGAACCGTGCCCTGGTGCACGCTGGCTTCGGCTTCGTGCTGGTCGGGTTCGGGACCAAGGTTGGGTTGGTGCCGATGCACGCGTGGCTGCCCGACGCTCACTCGGAGGGCCCGAGCCCGGTCAGCGCGATGCTGTCCGGAGCCTTGCTGGCCGGAGCGCTGTACGCGGTCTTGCGTCTCGGCGCGATCGCCGAGCTGGCCGTCGGGCCGACCTATGTGCACACGTTGCTGTTGGCCTTCGGCGGGCTGTCGCTCGTGGTCGCGGCGTTCTTCACGCTGCGGCAGACGAACTACAAGCGGCTGCTCGCGTACTCGTCGATCGAGCACATGGGGATTGTGTCGCTGGGCATCGGCATCGGCGGGCCGATCGCCGCCTACGGGGCCTTCTTCCACGTCGTCGTCCACGCCGCGGCCAAGACGCTCGCGTTCTTCGGGGCGGGCGGGCTGCTCAGTCGGTACGAGAGCCGGGAGGTGGACGATGTGCGTGATGTCATATCGGTCGCGCCGTTCACGGGTGTGATGGTGCTGCTCGGTGCGCTCGCGATCACTGGCGTACCGCCGTTCGGCATCTTCCGCTCCGAGCTGTTGATCGTCACCGGCGGGTTCTCACGCTCGAAGTTCGTGTTCGCCGGGCTGCTCGTGCTGTTCGCCAATGTGGCGTTTGTCGGCCTCTACCAGACCTTCCACCGCATGGTGCTGTCTCGCGGCGAGGGCGCCGGTCATGATGCCGCGAGGCTGCGCCGGCCCGAGCAGCCCTTGATGGCGATCGCGATGCTGATCAGCCTGGCCGTGGTCCTGGTGCTCGGCTTGTGGATCCCAGGCCCACTCGACCAGCTGCTGCACAGCGCGGTCCGAGTCATCGGGGGGCGCACGTGATCGAGCTCGAGGAGCGCACCTGTCGGTCTGCCGACATCGCGGCCGAGCTCGAGCGCATCGGGGGGCGACTGATGTTGCTGTTCGTCACGGCCCGCGACTCGGGCCGCGAGCTGTGCGCCATCGTCCGCGACGGCGACCGAACGCTTGCCCTCCGCGCACCACTCACTGGGCGCTCCTATCCCGCGGTCACGCCGCGGGTCCCGGCTGCGCACTGGTTCGAGCGAGAGATCCACGACCTGTGGGGAAATGTGCCGGAGGGGCATCCCCGACTCGAGCCGCTGGTTCGCCACGGTCCCGAGCCGACGGAGATCGCCCTTCCGGGCAACGGCGAGGCCAGCGCGGCACATCGGGGCGCCGAGCGCCTGTCGGGGCCGGGCGTGTTCGTCTTTCCCTACGGCCCGGTCCGCTCGGGCGTGTTCGAGGCGGCCCAGTTCCTCGTCCAGACCGGCGGAGAGGACGTCGCCTACTGCGCTCAGCGGCTGTTCTTCAAACGACGAGGAGCGGAGCGACGGATCTGCGAGGTTCCGCTCGAGCTCGCGGTGCTCGTGGCCGAGCGCGTGTCCGGAACGTCGAGCGTCGCCCACGCGCTCGCGTTCTCGCATGCGATCGAGGCGATGTCCGAGACCGAAGTGCCGCCGCGCGCGCGGGCGATCCGCCGGACGCTCGCGGAGCTCGAGCGGATGTACAACCACGTCGAGGTCGCCGTCCGGGAGTGCGAGGACGCGTCGCTGTCGGTCGCGCAGGCCCAGTTCGCAGCGCTCAAGGAGCGGCTGCACCGACTCGCGGGGGAGACCGTCGGCAACCGCTTCCTGCGCGGTGCCGTCGTGCCCGGCGGAGTACGGATCGACTTGTCGCCCGACGGGGTGGAAAGGGCGGGGGAGCTCCTGCGCGGGTGGGAGCGCGACTACAAGCGCGTGCTGTCGATGCTGCTCGAGACCGACTCCTTCCTGGATCGGCTGGTCAGCGCCGGCCCGCTGGCTGAGCATGATGCCCGCGACTTCGCGTGCGTCGGACCCGTCGCCCGCGGCTCCGGGATCGATCTCGACGCGCGACGTGACCTCCCATATGACGGCTACGGTGAGTTTCCGGTGGCTCACCACACCGACGGGGATGCGATGGCACGGATGGAGGTTCGTTTCCAGGAGATCGACGCGTCGCTCGAGCTGATCCGCGAGGCCCTCGGCTCGCTCGCGGACGGACCGATCCGCCACGAGGTCGGTCCGTTCGTCAGAGGCGAGGTGCTCGGCGCGGCCGAGTCGGCGCGGGGGGAGACCCTGTACTGGCTCGAGGCCGGCGGCCCCGACACCCTGCGGTTCTGCAAGCTGCGCGCGGCGTCGTTCGTCAACTACGGGATCTTCAACCGGGTGTTCGACTCGCAGGTGCTGACCGATTTCTCCTTCATCGAGCACAGCCTCGGTCTTTCGCCGGCGGGGTGTGACGCGTGATCAGGTGGTTCCTGCGGGGAGTCAGCCATCGGCGCCTGACGACCCGCTTCCCTCGGTCTCCAGAGCCTGCGCCGGCCGGCTTCCGCGCGCGAGCCCTGCTCGATCCCGACGTCGCGACCCAGGACGCGGAACGCATCGTGCAGGCATGCTTGCCCGGTGCGTTGACGCTGGACGGCGGCGGTCGTCTGCGCCTGGATGCGAGCCGGTGCATCGGGTGCGGGCTGTGCCTAGAGGCATGCGACGACGGATCGATCGCGATCGACCCCGGCTACGAGCTCGCCGCGACCAGTCGCAGCCAGCTAGCCGTGGGCGATGATGGGCGCGAGGCTGACATTTCGCCTTCCCGGCTCGGCGGTGCGTTTCGTCGCTCGCTGCACATCCGCCACGTCGACACGGGATCCGACGGCGCGATCGAGCAGGAGATCGCCGCCCTGCTGAACCCGTACTACGATATGCACCGGTTGGGGCTGTTCTTCACGGCGAGCCCGCGGCACGCCGATGTCCTGCTCGTCACCGGCCCGGTCACCCGGCCGATGGAGCAGCCACTGCGACGCACCTACGACGCGATGCCCGAGCCGAGAGTCGTGATCGCGGCCGGCACGGACGCCTGCAGCGGCAGCGTCTGGACCGAGCCCGACGTACAGGGCGGGGTCGATCGAGTGATTCCCGTGGACGTTTACGTCCCGGGCGATCCGCCGAGTCCGATCGCGTTGCTTCACGCGCTGCTGCTAGCGGCGGACCGCGTTGGCGAGGTCTCTCCACCGCGTCGAGAACGCGCGGTAAGCGGCATCGACCACAATCGGGTCGGAGGTGCTGTGTGACCCTGCTGGGCGTGTTGATGATCGCTGGACCGGGCGGTCTGGTCGCGGCTGCGCTTCTCAGCGGGGTGGCCACTAGAGGCGCACGCCGCGCGACAACTGCGATAGGGGCGGGCGCGTCGCTCGTGCTCGCCGCGGCGGGAGTGATCGCCGTGTTCGAAGAGCACCTCGTGTGGCGGCCGTTTCACTGGTTTGCCCTGGGGACCGGCGGCGTCGACGTTGACAAGCTGGCCGGCTTGTTCCTAATCGTCACCGGGCTTGTCTCCGTCCCGCTGTTCCTCGCCACCCGGGCGCGCGGACCCCGGACCTCGCAGGCGCTGCGCCCGCTGCTCGTGCTGTGCGTTGTCGGCGTGTTCGTGGTCGACAACGTGTTCGAGTTCCTGATCGTGTACGAGCTGACGGTTGTCCTGATCTATGCGCTGATCTGCGTCCGCCACGACGATCCGCGCGCCGAGCGCGCCGCGGCGCTGACGCTCACGCTGGCCAAGCTCGGCGGTGGCGCGGTGCTGGCCGGGATGGTCCTGCTCGCGGTCAAGGGCGGCAGCTTCTCGTTCGAGCAGCTGGCTCACACCGGGCCGTTGATGGCGTCGGCCGTGCGCGGCGTTTGCTTCGGGCTGTTGTTCGCCGGTTTCGGCGTCAAGGCGGCGCTGATCCCGCTCCAGACCTGGCTTCCCGGGGCGTATGCCGGGACCGACGCCGACAGCTCCGGGTTCGTCGCGGCCGTGGCCCTGAACGTGGCGTTCTACGCGATGCTCCGCGTTTGGTTTGGCTTTCTCGGCCACCCAGCGGTCTGGTGGTCGGTCCTGGCGCTGCTGATCGGTGCTCTCACGGCGCTGATCGGAATTCTTGGTGGAGTCCTTCAGCGCGAGTTGCGGGTGTTCGTCGCCTACTCGTCGATTGAGAATGCGGGCCTGATCGTGGCCGATCTCGGCATCGCGTTGATGGGCAAGGCCCAGCACCAGCCCGGGCTCGTCGGCCTTGGGCTGGTGGCGGCCACCTTCCAGATCGCCGCGCACAGCTTCGCCAAGGCGGGCCTGTTCACCGCCGTCGCAGCCGTGGAGCACAGCACGGGGACCAGCGACATGGAGCGGTTGGGTGGCCTCTACCGACAGTTACCGGTGGCGGCGATCACGTGCCTGGCTGGCGGCGCTGCGCTGGCCGCGCTGCCGCCATTTAGCGGCTTCGTGTCCGAGTGGCTCGGATTGGAAGGGCTGATGCAGGGCTTCCGCGTGAGCGGCACGGGCTCCCATTTGGCGATCGCGTTAACCGGCGCAATTTTGGCGTTGACCGCCGGTCTGGCCGCGCTCGCTTTCGTGCGCGCGATCGGCATGACGTTCCTCGGGCTCCCGCGTAATCGAGCGATCGTCCCCCGGCCCGAGCCGGCGTGGCCGCGCCTGGGGATGGCCCTCCTCGCCTTCGCATCGCTGGCCATCGGGGTAGGCGCCCCGTGGGTGGTCAAGGTGCTCCAGCAAGGCACCCTGCCGGTGGGCGGTGCGGCTGCGATCGGGCACATCAGCCAGCCCGGCTGGCTGATCGAACCCGGCTATCCGAACTTCGCCAGCATCAGCCCGACCGTGCTGGCTCTCACGCTGACGGGCTTTGCCCTCGGCGCGGCCTGCCTGCGCTACCTGGCCAGCATCCGCCGCGCACGGCGGGTTCCCGTATGGGCCTCGGGCGTCGTGGTGTCTGGCGTGCGGGCGCAGTACACATCGATCGGGTACTCGAACATGGTCCGGGTCATCTTCAACGTGGTGTACCGAGTTCGCACGCAACTGCGCACGATCGGGGACCAGCGCTTCCCCGAGCGGCTGAGCATGATGCGAGCCGAGCCGCGTATCTTCGACGCCAGCTGGCTGTACCGCCCGGTCACGGCCACATTCATGCGTCTGGCCGGGATCGTGCGAAGCATCCAGGCCGGGCCACTAGGCCTATACCTGCTGTACCTGCTACTGGCATTTGTGACCCTACTGTTGATCGCGCCCAGACTCGGCTGAGCGCTCGCGGGTGGACGGCCGGACGGGTGGGCGTCGGACGTTCCCGAGCCATCGCAACTGCTCAGGCCACCCTCGAGCGGCGTCCACCGCGATCCGATCGATTATCGGAGGCATGATCGATCTCGCTTCCGGCGAGTCCAGCGCGACTAGCGTGTCGGAATCGATCGCACTCTCACCGTCGGTAAGTTCCGCCAGCCAGATGAGGTTGACGTCATGGGCGCCGTAGCTGCCGACGACCTCAGCTACGTATAGCAGTCGAACTGGGACGACGTCCAAACCGGTCTCCTCCGCCACCTCGCGAACCAGGGCGTCGGGGACCGATTCGCCGCTCTGGACGCGGCCGCCAGGAAGCAGTACGTGCTCTATGCCCTGCCGTCGTTCGCGCGAAACGACGAGCTTGCCGTCGTGGACAATCACGGCTCGCACCTTTACCTTCATCGCTGGTGCTCCGGCTCGGCCGCGGACTGGGCCGGTGGAGGCCAGCCCGTGGTGAGCAGGATTGCCCGCAGCCATGAGTCCTGCTCTGCCCCCTTCGGCTCGTGCCGATATTTGTTGTCGTGCTTGCGCACGTCCTCGTTCAGCTCGTGCAGCAACGATGTCGCTACGGTCCGCTGCACCGTGAGGAGCGTCTCGCGATCGCTGCTCGTGCTGGCGAGTCGCCACACGAGTTCAAAGTGAGGAAAGCACAGGCCGGTAGATGATTCGAACATGTTTCGATAGCCCTGGTTGGTCGCGATCATGTCGAGCAGGTATCGGGCGTTCCGCTCCAGGTAGTCGGCGCGGCTGGAGCACCTCGGGCACCGTGACGGTTCGAACGCCGCGTCGGGTGAGAGCGCTCCCAGCTGTTCGACGATGCCGGCGAACGTGTCAGCAAACAAGACGCTGATGCTGAGGGTTGTCTTCATGTTCTCGATGTCGATGCGGCGGAGCATCTCGATGTGCTCGGTGCAGAAGCCGTATGCGTGCTGCACTTCCTCGATCGCCTCCATGTTGTTGCTCTGCTCGTCGTAGAAATGCCAGATGTACTCCCGGTCGGCCTTGTGAGCCACCCGGCACAATGGACACATGCGATTGGTGAGGCCTTGGCGAAGCCAGCTCGTCACCGCGCCCGATGGCGTGTGACGCGAGTCATGCCTGCTGGGCCGAGGTGACGGCCGGCCCCATCCCCCGAGGCGGCGGCGCAGCTTCATCGTGAAGCCTCGCCGTCCGGGACGGGCCGGCGGAACCCGGGGGCGGGTCCATACTTTCTCGCGCGCACGAGCCCGAGCTGGGCTGCCCAGTGTCGCGTCCCGTGGTACTGACAAGCAGCGTCGTAGAGCCGCGACTTTCCCGCTTCGAGAAACTCGCGCTCGGTCGGCCATAACGTGCGGCCTTGGCAGAACTCCTCGAGCTCGGCCCGGATCCGCTCATCAGTCCACAGTCGGGGGCGCGATATCCCGGCGCGAGCGGGGGGAGGCAATCCGAGGCGGCGAGCCCAATACTCCGCGCCTTGACGGTGCGAGATCGCGGCGGCCAGAGGGGCCGCGCCCAACCGTTCGAGTTCGCTCCGAGTAGGCCATGAGTCCCGCCCGTCGAGTAGCCGGTGCAGCTCCGCCTCGATCCGCTCGTCGGTCCAGGCGAGCTTTGAGCCGAACTTCAGATTCTGGAGCGGAAGCTCGAACTCGGCGGCCCACCGCTCGGGACCCCCCAGGCGTCGGACAGCGTCGCGGAGCGCCGTGCGACCGGCCGCCTCAAACTCGAGCCGGCTGGGCCACTGGCTCCAACCCGCCAGGAACTCCCTCAGGTCGTGACGGACTCGCTCCTCCGTCCAGCGAGGCGCGTACCCGGGCTTACGCTCAGGGTAAGGCAAGCTGAGACGCTTGGCCCAGAGCCGCGCGCCACCCATCCGGGTCACCTGGTCGCGCAACACCTGTCGACCGGCTCGCTGAAAGTCGCGATAAGACGGCCACTCCGTCGCTCCCTCGAGGAACTCCTCGAGTTCTCGGCGGACCCTCGCCTTCGTCCAGTCACTGCGCGATCTGGTTCTCTTGGTTCCGGTCAACTCGTCACCGAGGTGGTCGGTACCGGCACGGTGTTCATGCACTCGCGCACGACGTCTTCGGCCTGGATGCGCTGCACCCACAGCTCCGGTCGCAACGACAGTCGATGGGCAAGGGCAGGTACAGCCACTCCTTTCACGTCGTCGGGGACGACGAAGTCGCGCCCGTCGAGCAGCGCCTTGACGCGCGCGAGCTTCAGCAGCGCCAACGTCCCACGCGGGCTAGCGCCGACCTGAACGCTCGGGCTGGTCCGTGTCGCCGACACCAGCGCGACGATGTAGCGACCGACGGTCTCATCGACGTGCACGTACTCCACCGCCTGTTGCATGCCCAGTAGCTCGTCACGGTCAACGACCGCTCGCAGCTCTGTCTCGTCCTCTCGCCGTTCGAGTCGTTGGGCCAGGATGTTCCACTCGTCCTCGGGGGACGGATAGCCGACCTGCATCCTGATCAAAAACCGGTCGAGCTGAGCCTCGGGCAACGGGTAAGTGCCCTCGTACTCGATCGGGTTCTGCGTCGCAAGCACCAGGAAAGGCCGCTCGAGCCGCCGCGTGCGATCTTCGGTGGTGACCTGTCGCTCCTGCATCGCTTCCAGCAGGGCTGCCTGGGTCTTCGGCGGCGCCCGGTTGATCTCGTCGGCCAGCAGCACGTTGGTGAACGCCGGCCCGGGCCGGAACTCAAACTCCGACGTGCGCTGGTTGAAGATCGACGCGCCCGTGACATCCGACGGCATCAGGTCCGGCGTGAACTGCACGCGCGAGAAATTGGTGCCGGTCACGGTGGCGAACGACCGGGCAATCAGGGTCTTGGCGAGGCCCGGATAGTCTTCAATCAACACATGGCCGTCGGCCAACATCGCGCACAAGGCCAGCTCGAGGGGCGCGCGCTTTCCGATCACGGCCCGTTCGACCTCGTCGAGGACGCGGCCTGCCCGGTCCGCCACCTCCTCAAGCGCTCGGTCAGTCGTTCCCGTCACCGACGTGTCCTCAGATCTCGCTCTGGCTGACAACAGTCGGCTGCTTGCCGGCAGGGGCTGCCCCGGCCCTCAAGCAGGTCCCCGTCGATCTGCGCGTGTCCGAGAAGCCGGCTGTCTCGCTGCCGCCCGCCGGTCGCGTGCCTGAACCCACGCGCATATCTCCGCCGGGCGTCGCGTGCCTCCCGCGCGAGGGCCCGGCGAGTATCGGCAGGCTGACGAACGACGCGCCCGGCAGGGCTCTCCGGAACCTGCCGCGCGCGCCGAACACAGAGCCCACGCCGCCGCTCGTAGGGGATCCTGCTGAGCGCATCGCGACTCCCCGGACGTCTGGGCCCAGCCAGTTGCCGCTCGAACTTAGGAAGCACGCCCGTCGATGCGCCTGGGCGAGCGGGTCGCGCCGCGTCCAGCACAACCTCTACCGAGGAAGCTCGCGTGGTCAGCGTCACATCCGTGCTCATCACCTCCTGATCGCTTTCGGCGGTCTCGAAAGACAGCCATAGAAGCCATCAGCACCAGGAGGCGCGTTCAACGGCGAGCTTCATCGCCTCTCTCTAAGAATAAAGGACGCGTCGCGCCCGCGCGGTCAACTCGTCCGACGACGCGGAAGACCGAGCTGTGCCGCCCAATACGGGATGCCCCCGGTGCGACTGGCAGCCCGGTACAACGGCCCTTGACCGGACTGGAGGAACTCGCGCTCGCCAGGCCAAGCGTCCCGCCCCGCGCAGAATGCCATGAGCTCCTCGCGAATCCGCTCTTCAGTCCACATGATGCGCCCGGGTCGCGACGCTCCCGGGCGACGCTGAACTCCCAGACGATCAGCCCAGTATCCCGGTCCCTCCCGCATCCGGATCGCGCCGAGCATGCCACGGAGCCCCGCTCGCTTGAACTCACGGTCCGACGGCCACCTCGAAGAGTCGCCGATCACTTCCTTCAGGCGCGCCTCGATGATGTCCGGAGTCCAACCCCGGCGGATGCCCGATCGCCTGTCGCGGCGTCGAAGCCCAAATTCCGTAGCCCACCGATCGGGGCCGCCGGTGCGGTTGACAGCGTTGCGCAGCTCGGTCAGTCCATCTTGCTCGAACTCCTGTCGAGATGGCCACGCCTTTTTTCTCCGCAGGTATTTGCGAAGGTCACGGCGGATCCGTTCCTCTGTCCATATCGTCGGGTAGCCAGGGCGGTGCCTGACGAAACGCACGCCCAGTTCATGCGCCCAATGCTCCGCCCCGCCCGTCCGTGTAACCGCGTCACGAAGCCTCTTGAGACCACTGCGCTGGAAATCCCGATAGGTCGGCCATTCGGTCCGATTTCCCAGGAACTGGCGGAGTTCATCCCGGATCCGGTCGTCGGTCCAGTTCGAACCCGAACCAGCCCGGCATCGAGCCGCGCGGGTCCCGGCGGTCGGAGGCGACTTCACGCAGAAAACGTAGCGGCGCACGACGCGGAGCACCAGTCGGCTTCCGCGGTGGCGTGGTTGGGATGGGTTCGCCGGCCTAAGAGCCTAAGGCCAAGCTTTCTTGAACTCGCGCGTACGCGGACGAGGAAAGTGGACGTCCTCGATGGCTTGCCGCATGTTGGCCGGGGTGTCCAGCACAGGCTTCGGTGCCATCTCCGGGAGGGAGCTGCAACCACCGCGCCACTGCAGGTCCAACGCGGTGTGCGCTCGCCAGCGACGGTGTGGGCCGGCAGAGCATGATGGCCGGCGCCCGGTTGCCGGGCGAGGTTCAGCGCCGCGGCGAGACCCAGGGTGTCATGGCGGAGTGTGCCGCGCATCGGGCCGACACCGTCCGAGCGGTAGGTGATCGAGTCTGCGCACCGGCGGACGATGGTTTGGCGGAGCGAGCTGTCGGCGGCGGTAGACTTTGGTGAAGAGCGATGAGGCTCGTTCTGCTTGCGGCGTGGTGCCGCTGATGGCCTCTGTGAGTTGAATCGTGACGGTGGAGGCCTTTGGTGAGTTCAGCGTTCGAGCGGAATGGGGTGCAGCCGGGAGGCTGGGGGGAGGGTCGGTCTGAATTGGCTGGAGCGCTTGAGGCGTTCTTGGCCAAGTTGGGGCGTGAGCGGCTGTTGCGCCCGGATGAGGAGCGGGTTTTGGCTCGGCGGGTCGAGCGGGGCGATCTTGAGGCTAAGCGGCGAATGGTCGAGGCCAATCTGCGGCTCGTGGTGTCAATCGCCAAGCGCTACCGGGGGCGGGGGCTGCCGTTGTTGGATTTGATTCAGGAGGGCGCGATCGGGTTGGTCCGGGCGGTTGAGTTGTTTGACTATCGGCGAGGGGTCAAATTCTCGACGTATGCGACGTGGTGGATCCGTCAGGCGGTGACCCGAGCTCTGATTGAGAAGGGCCGCACGGTTCGGCTGCCGGTTCACGCTGCTGAGATGCTCCGGGAGATCGACCTGGCTGACGCATCCCTAAGCGGCGATCTTGGCCGGTCGCCCACGACTGAGGACATCGGCGAGTACTTGGGGATCTCCGCCTCGGAGGTCACGCGGCTTCGACGGGCGGGAATGGAGCCGTTGTCGTTAGACCAGCCGGTGTTCGACGGCGAGTCGAGCACGATCGGCGAGTTCATCGCAGACCGTCGCGCGGATGAGTCCGAGGCGCGAGAGCGCATCGCTGGCCTGCTGGCACTGCTCGAACCGCTCGATCCCTACGAGCGGGCGGTGGTGGTCTTGCGTTTCGGGGTGCTGGGTCAGCGCCCACACACGCTGCAGGAGGTTGGGGATTGGCTGGGGATGAGCCGCGGGCGGGTCAAGCAGATCGAGTCCGCGGCGCTCAAACAGCTCCAGGACACGGCGGACGAGGCACGGCCACACGCCGCGT
>DATJUA010000047.1:0-4028 GCA_035502815.1 Solirubrobacteraceae bacterium | reverse complement strand
CAGCTCGCGCGCCTCCTCGAACGGATCGATCCGGACCTGCGAGTCGCTACCGATCGCGAGCGGCACACCCGCCTGGGCATAGGCCATCGCGGGCAGGTACCCGTCGCCCAGGTTCCCCTCGGTCGTCGGACACGAGACGACCGTCGTCCCGGTACGAGCCAGGATCCCGACGTCCCCAGAAGAGACGTGGATGCCGTGAATCACGCTCGCGAGCGGGCCGAGAAACCCAGTCCGGTCTAGCAGTTCGATCGGCGAGCAGCCGTGCTCCGCCTGACACTCGGCCAGTTCGCGTTGCTGCTCGGAGGCGTGGACGTGGCGCACGATCCCCTCGCGCTCGGAGTACGACGCGATCGCCGCCAGCCAGCTGCTCGGGACCGCCCGCACGCTGTGCGCGGCGAGTCCAACCTCGACGCCCGGCTCGCGCCTCGCCCACGATCGCAGGGCCTCGACGCGCTCCAAAAAGACCGAAACGTCCGGGTCACAGAAGCGGCGCTGACCCGGTGCCGGCGGCAGGTCCGAGCCGTGCGACCACCCGCCACGGTGGTAGGCCGCGGGCAGCAGCACGATCGGCAAGCGCGCCTCGGCCGCCGCCTCGGCGACCGCGAGCGCCATCTCGTTGGGCTGTGGGTACGGGGTGCCGTCGGGCTGATGGTGCACGTAGTGGAACTCGCCCACCACGCCGTAGCCGGCACCGCGCATCTCCGAGTAGGTCTCGAACGCGACCTGACGCATCGTCGTGGGGTCGAGCGCGTCGGCCAGGCGGAACATCTCGGTCCGCCACGTCCAGAAGTCGTCCTGTCCCTCGCCGCCCGGGCGCTCGGCGCGCCCGCGCAGCGCGCGCTGGAACGCGTGCGAGTGGGCGTTGGGCATGGCCGGGATCGTCGCCCGCGCGCCCGGATCGCCAAATTCAGCCGCCGCGCTCATGCCAGCAGCTCCAGCGCCCGCTCGACCACGCGAGCCGCGATCGCCGCGTCGTCGAGGGAAACCGCCTCCTCGGGCGAGTGGCTGACCCCCGTCGGGTTGCGAACCAGCAGCATCGCCGCGGGCACGCGCTCGGCCAGCACGCCGGCGTCGTGGCCGGCGAAGCACACGAGCTCGGGTGCCGCATGGCCGACGACCTCCTCGCTGGCGCGCGACAGCGCGGCCCGCAGCTCACCCGAGAACTCGCGCGGGTCCGACCGCGATGCCGTCGTCACGTCGATCGTCACCCCCGTGCGCTCGTGCAGCTCGCTCACCAGTGAGTCCAGCCCCGTGCGCCAGGAATCGATCGCGGCGAAGCTCGGCGCCCGCGCATCGATCCATAGCCGCACCTCGGCGGCGATCGTAGTCGGGGCGTTGGGTTTATTGATGATTTTTGATGCGGTAACGGTTAGCGAGCCGTGGTCGCCATCGAGCGATAAGGCGCCGCCGCCAGGCCCCGCCGACCTTTCCCCTTCAGCTGCTAGATCCTCGGCGCCCACGATCAGGCGCGCCGCCGCCGCCAGCGCGTCGCGGCGCTCGGCGGGTGGCGTCGTTCCGGCGTGGTCGGCGCGGCCACGCAGCACCAACTCGAGCCGCGTCCGAGCGGCCAGCGACGAGACCACCCCGACCGGCTCACCGGCCCGCGCGAGCTCGGTCGTCTGGTCGATGTGGATCTCGAGGAAGCCGGCCAGTTTCTCCAACCAGCTCGGTGCCCCCGCGATCCTGGACGGGTCGACGCCGGCGCGCACCATCGCCTCGAGCAACGACACCGCGTCGTCGTCGCGCCGGTCGAGCACGGCGGGGAGGTCGAGCCGGCCCGCCAGCGCCTTGCTCCCGAACGTCGGCGTGTTGAAACGCGCGCCCTCCTCGTCGGCGAGCGACAGCACCGCAACCTCTCCGGAGCCGTCTGCCGCGATCTCGAACCCGCACGCGACGCCCAGCGGGCCGTCGAACCGGCCACCGCCCCGCACGCTGTCCAGATGCGACCCGACCGCCCACCACGGCGGCTCGGCGTCGGGGCATGCCCACAGGTTCCCGGCCGGATCGAGGACGACGCGCAGCCCCGCGCTCGCCGCCTGCGCCTCGAACCAGCTCCGCGACGCGGCGTCCTCGTCGGTCCAGGCCAACCGCCACACGCCGTCCGGCTCGATGCCGATCTCCTCGAGCCCGTCGAGCCGGGCCGCCAAACCCTCCACGTTGATCATGGCGTCATCATGCCGGACATGGCAACCGAGACTCGGAGTAACCCCTCCTTCCTGTTCGACCTGGACGGGACCCTGATCGACAGCGTCTACCAGCACGTGCTGGGCTGGCGCGAGGCGCTGGCCGGACTGGGGATCAATCTGTCTGTGTGGAAGATCCACCGCCGCATCGGGATGAGCGGCGGGCTGTTCGTCGCGGCGCTGGCACGCGAGCTCGAAACGCCGCTCGATCCCGAGGTCCTGCGCATGCTGCCCAAGCTTCACGAGGACGCCTTCATCCGCCACTACGACACCGTCCAACCCCTGCCCGGCGCCACCGAGCTGCTCTCGACGCTGACCGAGCACGGAGTCCCGTGGGCGATCGCCACCAGCGGCGTCGAGCGCTACGCGCACCTCGCTCGCGAGATGCTCCAGTTGCCGGCCGACACGGTGTTCATCACCCGCGATCAGGTGCGCTACGCCAAGCCCGACCCGGATCTGTTTCTGACCGCGGCCGAGCGCCTCGGGGTGGACATCCGCGACAGCATCGTGGTCGGCGACAGCGTGTGGGATCTGCTCGCCGCGCGCCGCGCCCGGGGGCTCGGAGTCGGGTTTCTGTCGGGCGGCTACGGTCGCGAGGAGCTCATCTACTCGGGCGCGTACCGGGTATACGAGGACCCACTCGACCTGCTCGCCCACCTGGACGAGGTTGGGGTGCGTCGCCCGCTGTAGCGGTGGATTGGGGAGGGTCGGCGGCGCCTGACGGCGGCGCCTTGTCGCGGTGGACCGCGACCGCCGCGACGACAAGACACACCCCGGCCACCTCTCTCGGCGACGGGACCTGCCCGAGCACGACGAGCCCAACCACGGTGGCGGTCGCCGGCAGGAGCGACACCATCAGCGAGTACGTCTCGCGGCGCAGGCGGGCCATCGCCAGCTGGTCGCACACGTACGGGATCACCGACGAGCTGATCCCGACACCGACCCCCGCGCCGACCGCGACGGGGTCGAGCAGGTGCGGCCAGACCGCGGCGCCACCGAGCGGGGTGATGGCCAGCGCGGCGACGAGCATCGCGGCGCCGAGGCCGTCGATGCCGCGGAGATTGGAACGCGATCGCGAGATGCGATGCGCGAGCACGATGTACAGCGCGAACAGCGCCGCGTTGGCGAAGGCGAAGCCGAACCCGAGCGCGGCCCCGCGCAGCTCGACGCGAGTGAGCACGTACACCCCGGTCACCGCCAGCCCCAAGGCGGCGACGTTGCGTGCCGAGCGCATCCCGATCGCGGCGAGCAGGATCACCGGAAGGAACTCGATGGCCGACACCGTCCCGAGCGGCAATCGTGCGATCGCCTCGTAGAAGCACACGTTCATCACCGCGAGCACCACGCCCAAGGCCACGACCAGCCTCACCGTGCCACGATCCGCGCCCCGCAACGGCACCCACGGCCGGCGCCAGGCGGCGAACACGACGGCGGCGCTCACGATCCGCAGCCACGCCACCCCGGCCGGCGCCACCCGGGCAAACAGCAGCACCGCGAACGCCGGCCCGAGGTAGTGGAAGACGGCGCTCCCGGCGAAGTACGCCTGGGGCGGAAGAGTCCTCGAGCGCATCTCCTCGATTCTGCTCCGGCCCGGCGGTCTCGCACAGAGCTAATCGAAGGCGTTAGCATCCATCCACTTATGAAAGAGGTCGCCCTCGACGAGACCGACCGCGGAATCATTGGCGCCCTGGCCTCTGATGGGCGTATTTCGTTCGCCGAGCTCGGCCGTCGCGTGAGCCTGTCTCCGCCGGCCGTGGCCGAACGCGTGCGGCGCCTCGAGCAGACGGGCGTCATCACGGGCTACCGCGCCGAGATCGACCCCCGCGCCCTCGGTTATGCGCTGAC